>UQHV01000001.1 GCA_900540895.1 uncultured Collinsella sp.
TTCGTAGATTCCGCACGAGCCGAAGAGCACTTAATGTGCTCTTCGTGCGAGCCAGGACTTGACCGAGCGAAAACCTTGCGCCTGGCCTTCGGCGGCGCGTGCCGGATGGTGGAATTGTGTGCAGCCCGGTTTTCCGTTGACCGACGCCGGGGTCCCCGCCATAATACTTTCGGTTCACGCACGAATCCGCTGCCAGAGACAGCCGGTGCAAACGGGCATCGCCCGCGAGCTTAATGGGATATCCCGCCAGCCGAGGTGGTCGAGTAGATATGTCTTCTCGCCCCCGTCGCTCATGCAGCGCGGGGGCTTTCTTTTTGGACATGCCCCCGTCACGTCCTTGTGGCGGACCGTGCCCGGAAAGAATTCGAGGAGGTGTAATTCATGCCCCAGCAGTACAAAATCGACAAGGTTGCAGAGATTGAGTCCCGTATCGCCGAGAACGCCGGTCTGTTCGTCGTCAACTACAACGGTCTGACGGTTAAGCAGGCTCAGGAGCTGCGTCATCAGCTTCGCGAGTGCGGCGCCGAGATGAAGGTCTACAAGAACAACCTGGTCAAGATCGCTCTCAAGAACCAGGAGCAGCCCGAGCTCGACGAGATCCTCGCCGGCCCCGTCGCTTATGTGTTCTACGAGTCCGAGCCGGTCGAGGCCGCTAAGGCCCTTAAGGACTTCTCCGCTAAGTCCAAGGGCGTCCTTGAGATCAAGGGCGGTATCTCCGACGGCAAGGCCGTTTCCGCTGATGATGTTAAGGCTATCGCCGAGCTGCCCACCAAGGATCAGCTTCTCGGCCAGATCGCCGGTCTCATCTCCGGTTTCGCTCGCGACATCGCTGTCTGCGTCAACGGCGTTTCCTCTGGTCTCGCTCGTTCGATCCAGCAGGTCTCCGAGCAGAAGGCAGCCTAGTTGCTGTTTTCACCCGCGGCGGCAACGCCGCACCCCTGGCGCATTCGCGCCGTGTTTTAACTGATCTCCGTGCACAGACACGGAAACCGAAAGGACTTAGAAATGGCTAAGCTTACCACCGATGAGATCATCGATGCTCTTAAGGAAATGACCCTTCTCGAGGCTTCCGAGCTCGTCAAGGCTATCGAGGACACCTTCGGCGTTTCCGCCGCTGCTCCTGCCGCTGTTGTCGCCGCTCCCGCTGCTGGCGCTGCTGAGGCCGAGGAGAAGACCGAGTTTGACGTCGTGCTCGAGGGCTTCGGCGACAACAAGATCCAGGTCATCAAGGCCGTCCGTGAGCTCACCAACCTTGGCCTGAAGGAGGCCAAGGAGGTCGTCGAGGGCGCTCCCAAGGCTGTTCTCGAGGGTGCCAAGAAGGAGGACGCCGAGGCTGCCAAGGAGAAGCTCGAGGCTGCTGGCGCTGCTGTCACCCTCAAGTAATCAGGCTTTCTCGCCAGATTTCTTTGCAGACGGGGTTCGCATTGCGAGCCCCGTCTTTTTTGTTTTTAGGTCCCTCGGTATCGGTTGCTCAAACTGCCATGTTCTGTGATTTGCGTCGTATCGGGTGTCTTGCCGTTGGGCAATTAAATTGCACCATTCGAGCAATAATTTGCGTTGACCTGCTGAAGAATTGCGTTTGCCTTACGGCGACGTATGTCTCCGGCGGTAAGATACTTCGGTATCGCAATTTGGTCTGCGGCCGCCGTGCCGCACGCATAGGGCGCATTCTGCGCCTGCGAAAGGATCCTTGAATAACATGAAGGCAATCATCCCCGCCGCCGGTCTTGGCACGCGTTTTCTGCCTGGCACTAAGTGCACGCCCAAAGAGATGCTGCCGGTGCTCGACAAGCCGGTCATCCAGTATGTCGTTGAGGAAGCGCTCGACCCTGAGGAGGTCGACGACGCCATCATCGTTACCTCTCCCGGTAAGCCCGAGCTGCTGAGCTACTTCCAGCCCGATCGTTCGCTCGAGAACCTGCTGCGCGAGCGCGGTAAGGACGCCTACGCCGATGCCGTAGCCCACGCTGGCGGTATGCCTGTCGACTTCCGTTATCAGTACGAGCCCAAGGGCCTCGGCCATGCTATCCGCTCTGCTGCCGACGCCGTGGCAGGGGAGAACTTCCTGGTTCTTCTGGGCGACTACGTTGTGCCCAACCGCGACATCTGCGACAAGATGCTCGCCGTTTCCAAGGAGCACGGTGGCGCTTCGGTTATCGCCGTCGCTGCTTGCTCGCCCGAGGAAGTCAGCCGCTACGGCGTTATCGCCGGCGAGCGCGTCGGTTCGCTCGAGGGCGCCGAGGGCGTTGCCGATGCCGAGCCGGGCGCTGTCTGGCGCATCGGCGGTCTGGTCGAGAAGCCCGCTCCCGAGGCTGCTCCGTCCAACCTGTACATCGTCGGCCGCTATCTGCTGAGCCCGCTGGTCATGGACCTGCTGGCAGATCAGCAGGCCGGCAAGGGCGGCGAGATCCAGCTCACCGACGCAATGGCCCGTTCGCTCGATCGCGAGGCCATGTACGCGGTCGTCATCGACCCGCTGTCGGGCTACGACACCGGCACTCCCTCTGGCTGGATGGCCACCAACGCTCTCATGGCTGCAAGCGATCCTCGCTTTGCAAGCGCCTTCTGGGACGCCATCGACGAGCGCGGCGGCTTGATGCGCAAGTAAGCCTTCGGGCATCGACATTTACGGGTGCGGACCTCGGTTCGCGCCCGTTTTTTATAAGAGCTGCGATTGTTGGCTCTCTGTTCACAGAAATGATATGAACAGATGTTCGGTATACCACTATCTACCTGCGTGTTTTCTGTCAAAAAATTTTGCTACTCCAAAAACTCAATCGCGTCAAGGCTTTTCTTGCCCAACGGTCGGTACCTGATAAACTATTAGGTTGCGATAACTGGCGAAGCTATGCCTCGCCAACCCACCGAGCATTTCCGTGAAGGAGGAAAAACCTGGTGACCTACGCATACACTGCCACTGAGCGCAAGCGCGTCAGCTTCGGGAAAATCCCGGAGGCCATGGAGCTCCCCAACCTTATCTCTGTTCAAAGGGAATCCTTTGAGCGTTTTAAGGACGAGGGCCTTCGTGAGGCGTTCAAGGAATCCAGCCCCATCCAGAGCCAGAACCATGTTCTCGAGGTTACCTTCGGCGAGCATCAGTTCGGCGACCCCGCGCACACCGTCGAGGAGTGCCGCGAGAAGGACATGACCTATCAGGCCCCGCTTCTGACCGACGTTCGTCTCACCAACAAGGAGACCGGCGAGATCAAGGAGCAGCTCGTCTTTATGGGCGACTTCCCCATGATGACCGATCAGGGCACCTTCATCATCAACGGTACCGAGCGCATCGTCGTCTCGCAGCTCGTCCGCTCCCCGGGCGTGTACTACAGCTCCGAGATGGATTCGGGCAAGCAGATCTACAAGGCCCAGATCATCCCGTCCCGCGGTGCCTGGCTTGAGTTTGAGGTCGACAAGCGTGACCAGCTCATGGTCTCCATCGACCGTAAGCGCAAGCAGAGCGCCACGATGTTCCTGCGCGCCCTTGGCATCGCCGTCACCAACGACGACATCATCGAGCTGCTCGGCAACTCCGATGTGATCAAGCGTACCCTGGAGCGCGACACCGCCCTCACTCGCGAGGACGCCCTCATCGAGATCTACCGTCGTCTGCGCCCGGGTGAGCCTCCCACCGTGGACGCTTCCCGCAGCCTGCTCGAGGGCCTGCTCTTTAACCCGCAGCGCTACGATCTGGCCCGCGTCGGTCGTTACAAGGTCAACAAGAAGCTCAACCTCACCACCGAGGAAGAGGTCACGGTGCTCACCGACGAGGATATCGTCGCGACGCTGCGCTACCTCCTGTCCCTCGCTGCCGGCGAGCAGGGCTTCAAGGTCGACGACATCGACCACTTTGGCAACCGCCGTATCCGCACCGTCGGCGAGCTCGTCGCCAATCAGTTCCGTATCGGCATGAGCCGTATGGAGCGCGTCGTCCGTGAGCGCATGAGCTCCCAGGACATCGACGAGATCACCCCGCAGTCGCTCATCAACATCCGCCCGATCGTGGCCTCCATCAAGGAGTTCTTCGGTTCCTCGCAGCTCTCGCAGTTCATGGACCAGGCGAACCCCCTGACCGGTCTGACCCACAAGCGCCGTCTGTCCGCACTCGGCCCTGGCGGTCTTGCCGGCCACAAGTCCGGCTCCAGCCGCCGCACCAACGTGCCGACGGCCGTCCGCGACGTCCACAACTCGCACTACAGCCGTATGTGCCCGATCGAAACCCCCGAAGGCCCCAACATCGGCCTGATCGGCTCGCTCGCCCTCTACGCCCGCGTCAACGAGTACGGCTTCATCGAGGCCCCGTTCCGTCGCGTCGAGAACGGCGTTGCCACCGACCAGATCGACTGGATGACCGCCGACGAGGAAGAGAAGCACGTCATCGCGCCGGCCAACACGCCGCTCGATCCCAAGACCAACGAGTTCATCACGACCGATGCCGAGGGCAAGATCGTCCGTCCGCACACCGTGATCGCCCGTACCCGCGACTTCGACGGCTCCTTCGGCGCTCCCGCCGACGTGCCCGTCGAGGACGTCGACTACATGGACGTCTCCCCGCGTCAGATGCTCTCCGTCGCAGCCACGCTGATCCCGTTCCTCGAGCACGACGACGCCAAGCGTACGCTGATGGGCGCTAACATGCAGCGTCAGGCCGTGCCGCTGGTTCACCCCGCCGCTCCCTATGTCGGTACCGGCATGGAGCGTCGCGCCGCTCTGGACTCCGGCGAGGTCACCCTGGCCAAGAACGCCGGCGAGGTCATCTTTGCCGACGCCGCCAAGATCATCGTCAAGCATGCCGGCGGTATGGACGAGTATCACCTGGCCAAGTACCAGCGCTCCAACCAGTCCACCTGCATCAACCACCGTCCGCTCGTTCGCGTCGGTGACACCGTTGAGCAGGGCGAGCCTCTGGCCGACGGTCCTTCGACCGATCACGGCGAGCTCGCACTGGGCCAGAACCTCACCGTGGCCTACATGCCGTGGGAAGGCTTTAACTACGAGGACGGTATCGTCGTGTCCGAGCGCCTGGTGGCCGAGGACCTGCTGACGACCATCAACATCACCCGTCACGAGATCGACGCCCGCGACACCAAGCTCGGCCCCGAGGAGATCACCCGCGAGATCCCGAACCTCTCCGAGGACATGCTTGCCAACCTCGACGAGGACGGCATCATCCGCATCGGCGCCGAGGTCGGCCCTGGCGACATCCTGGTCGGCAAGGTTACCCCCAAGGGCGAGAGCGCTCTGACCGCCGAGGAGCGCCTGCTGCGCGCCATCTTCGGTGCCAAGGCCCACGATGTCCGCGACACCTCCCTTAAGATGCCTCACGGTGCTTACGGCCGCGTCATCGACGTCGTCCGCTTTAGCCGCGAGAACGGCGACGACCTGGCCCCCGGCGTCAACGAGCAGGTGCGCGTCTACGTCGCCCAGCGTCGTAAGATCCAGCAGGGCGATAAGATCGCCGGCCGCCACGGCAACAAGGGTGTTATCTGTAACGTTCTGCCGGTCGAGGACATGCCCTACATGGCTGACGGTACCCCGATCGACGTTATCCTCAACCCGCTGGGCGTTCCTTCGCGTATGAACGTCGGCCAGCTGCTCGAGTGCCACCTTGGCTGGGCTGCTGCGTGCGGTTGGGATACTGAGCAGGCCGACTCCGACAAGTACGTCCCCGGTCCGTTCTTCACCGCGACGCCCGTCTTCGACGGCGCCAAGGAGGACGAGATCGCCGAGGTCATCCGTCGTGCTAACAAGAACATGCTCAACAAGGCCACCGCTGCCTTTGGCGATCACATGCGCCCCGAGTTCGTCACCCAGCTTGACGAGCGCGGCAAGACCCGTCTGTTCGACGGCCGCACCGGCGAGGAGTTCCGTGAGCCCATTACCGTGGGTACGTCCTACATCCTCAAGCTCGGCCACATGGTCGACGACAAGATCCACGCCCGTTCGACTGGCCCCTACAGCCTGGTTACCCAGCAGCCTCTGGGCGGCAAGGCCCAGTTCGGCGGCCAGCGCTTCGGCGAGATGGAAGTTTGGGCACTGTACGCATACGGTGCTTCCAACGTCCTGCAGGAGATCCTGACCGTCAAGTCCGACGATACCGTGGGCCGCGTCAAGACCTACGAGTCCATCGTCAAGGGCGAGAACGTTCCTGTCCCGGGTATCCCCGAGTCCTTCAAGGTTCTCGTCAAGGAGATTCGTTCCCTCGCGCTGGACATCGAGCCCATGCACGATGCCGACGAGGACGCCTCCGCCCCTGTGACCGCCGAGGAGACCTCTGCCCTCGATGACCTGGCTGCGCTCGCCGGCGTTGACGCCGACGTCGAGGCCCAGGATGCCGAGACCGCCGAGGCACCCGAGGCTGTCGCCGCCACGACCACTGATAAGGAGTAGTTGACTGTGGCAGATTTCGAAGCTACTGATTTTGACTCGGTAAAGATCTCCCTTGCCTCCGCCGACCAGATCCGTTCCTGGTCGCACGGTGAGGTCAAGAAGCCGGAGACCATCAATTACCGTACCCTCAAGCCCGAGAAGGACGGCCTGTTCTGCGAGAAGATCTTCGGTCCCGCCAAGGACTGGGAGTGCTCCTGCGGCAAGTACAAGGGCATCCGCTTTAAGGGCATCGTCTGCGAGCGCTGCGGCGTCGAGGTCACCTCGGCCAAGGTGCGTCGCGACCGCATGGGCCACATCGAGCTCGCCGCTCCCGTGTCCCACATCTGGTACTTCAAGAGCCCCACGAGCTTCCCGATGAGCCGTATGCTCGACATCAAGTCCAAGGACCTCGAGAAGGTTCTGTACTTTGCCAGCTACATCATCACCGAGGTCGACTACGAGGCTCGCGAGGCCGACGCTGACGACCTGCGCGAGGAGCTCGCCGCCGATCTGGAAGAGATCGATGCCGAGTGCGCCCGCCAGATCGAGTCCCTCAAGGAGCAGGGCAACCCCGAGAACTTCGACGAGTTCTCCGACGAGGAGCCGTTGACCCCCGAGGAGATCGCCTCTGGCATCGTCGACATCGAGGAAGAGTGCAAGGACGAGAAGCAGCTCCGCACGGACGCCTTCAACGCCTTCATGAAGCTCAGCGAGCGCGACCTCATTTCCGATGAGCCGCTGTTCCGCGAGATGACCCGCTACTACTCCATGTACTTCAAGGGTGGCATGGGTGCCGAGGCCGTCCGCGACCTGCTCGCTGCCATCGACCTCCCCTCCGAGGCCGAGAAGCTCAAGGCCATCATCGCCGACGAGGACTCCCAGAAGCAGAAGCGCGAGAAGGCCGTCAAGCGCCTCGAGGTCGTTGACGCCTTCCTGAAGGGCGGCAACAGCCCCGCGAACATGATCCTGGACGTCATCCCGGTCATTCCGCCCGATCTGCGCCCGATGGTCCAGCTCGACGGCGGCCGCTTCGCCGCGTCCGACCTCAACGACCTGTACCGTCGCGTTATCAACCGTAACAACCGACTCAAGCGCCTGCTCGACCTGGACGCCCCTGCGATCATCGTGAACAACGAGAAGCGCATGCTCCAGGAGTCCGTGGACGCCCTGTTCGACAACGGCCGTCGTGGTCGCCCGGTCTCTGGCCGTGGCGGTCGCCCGCTCAAGTCGCTCGCCGAGGCCCTCAAGGGCAAGCAGGGTCGTTTCCGTCAGAACCTGCTGGGCAAGCGTGTCGACTACTCCGGCCGTTCGGTAATCGTTACCGACCCCAAGCTGCTGTTGCACCAGTGTGGTCTGCCCAAGACCATGGCACTGGAGCTCTTCAAGCCCTTCGTCATGAAGCGCCTGGTCGAGCTCGGCAAGGTCGAGAACATCAAGGGCGCCAAGCGCGCTATCGACCGCGGTGCCACCTTTGTGTGGGATATCCTCGAAGAGGTCATCGACGGCCGCGTCGTGCTGCTCAACCGTGCACCGACCCTGCACCGTCTGTCCATCCAGGCCTTTGAGCCGGTGCTGGTCGAGGGCAAGGCTATCCACCTGCACCCGCTGGTCTGCTCGCCCTTCAACGCCGACTTCGACGGCGACCAGATGTCTGTCCACGTGCCGCTGTCCAGCCAGGCTCAGGCCGAGGCTCGCGTGCTCATGCTCTCTGCGAACAACCTGCGCTCGCCGGCATCCGGCAAGCCGGTTAACATCCCCTCGCAGGACATGATCATCGGTGTGTACTACCTCACCCAGGTTCGCGAGGGTCTGCCGGGCGAGAACCACGTGTTCTCGAGCTTCGACGACGCGCTGCACGCCTATGACTGCCGCTCCGAGGTCGACATGCAGGCCAAGATCCAGGTCCGCGTGTCTGCCGAGAACGCCAATGTCATCAATGAGGACGGCACCCGTATCTTCCGCGTCAAGAACGGTAAGAACGAGTTCGTCGACTACGACGTCACCGGCAACAAGACCGCGCGCTTCGAGACCTCTATCGGCCGCATCATCTTCAACCGCCAGTGCCTGCCCGAAGACTACGAGTTCATGAACTACAAGATGGTCAAGGGCGATGTGGCCAAGCTGGTTGCCGACTGCTGCGATCGTTACCCCGAGGCCAAGGTTGGCCCGATCCTCGACGCCATCAAGTACTCCGGCTTCCACTACGCTACCCGCGCCGGCCTTACCATCTCGGTGTGGGATGCTCTCATCCCTGCCGAGAAGCAGGAGCTGCTCGACCGCGCCCAGGCCAACGTCGACCAGATCAACGAGTACTTCGAGGAGGGCTTCATCAACGAGACGGAGCGCCACATCGAAGTCGTTAACGAGTGGACCGCTTGTACCGACAAGGTCGCAGCGCTCATGCTCGACTTGTTCGACGAGGAGAACCCGCTCTACATGATGGCCGACTCCGGCGCCCGTGGTTCTAAGACCCAGCTGCGTCAGCTCGGCGGCATGCGCGGCCTGATGGCAGACATGTCCGGCGAGACGATCGACCTTCCCATTAAGGCGAACTTCCGCGAGGGCCTGCTGCCGCTCGAGTACTTCATTTCGACCTACGGCGCCCGTAAGGGCCTGGTCGATACCGCATCCCACACCTCGGACTCTGGTTACCTGACCCGTCGTCTGGTCGACGTGGCCCAGGACGTCATCGTCCGCGAGGAGGACTGCGGTACGCACGAGGGCGTCACCTACAACCTCATCATCCCCGGCACCACCGACCTCAACACCGACCTCGTCGGCCGTTGCTTCATTGAGGACGTCGTGGCTCCCGATGGCACCGTGCTCTTTGAGCAGGACGGCTACATCGAGAAGGTCGCCGACATCCAGAAGATGGTCGATGCCGGCCTTAAGAAGGTCAAGCTTCGCGCGCTGCTCACCTGCCGTTCCAAGTACGGCGTGTGCCAGAAGTGCTACGGCTGGGATCTTTCCACCCGTCGTCCGGTCGCCATCGGTACCGCGGTCGGCATTATTGCCGCCCAGTCCATCGGCGAGCCCGGTACGCAGCTTACGATGCGTACCATTCACTCCGGCGGCGTCGCTGGCGTCGACGATATTACGCAGGGTCTGCCTACGGTCAGCCGTATGTTCGATATCGTCGGCAACGTCAACGAGAAGATCCTGGGTCGCGAGGCCGAGCTGGCTCCGTACTCCGGCCACCTCTCGATTAAGCCCGAGAAGTCCGAGTACGTGCTGACGCTCACCGACTCCGAGGATCACACCCGTGTCCTCGACGAGCGTCGCGTCCCCGCTTCGGTGCGCTTCATGCCCGAGATCGAGGACGGCTGCGAGGTTCGCGCCGGCGATCAGATCACCAAGGGCTTCGTCAACTTCCGCAACCTGCGCAAGCTGACCGACATCGAGTCGACGATGCACACCTTCGTCGAGAGCGTCAAGGACGTCTACACCAGCCAGGGCGTCGACCTGAACGACAAGCACATCGAGGTGCTCGCACGTCAGATGCTGCGTCGCGTTCAGATCACCAACCCCGGCGACTCCAAGTACCTGCTTGGTCAGTACGTCGACCGCTACGAGTTCGCCGACGAGGTCGAGCGCGTTGCCCGTCTGGGTGGTCAGGCTCCTGTGGCCGAGCCCGTCATCCTGGGTACGCTCAAGGTCGCGTCCAACATCGACTCCTGGCTGTCGAGCGCTTCGTTCATCCGTACCGCCGGCGTCCTTACCGAGGCTGCCATTGAGGGCAAGGTCGACCACCTGCTCGACCTTAAGTCCAACGTCATCGTCGGTAAGAAGATCCCGGCTGGTACCGGCCTCAAGCCGTACGCCAACGCCAAGCTGACGTATCGCACGGCCGACGGCTACGTGGACATCGACGGCCCGGCTTCGCCCAACGCCAAGTCGCTGCCCGAGTGGGCTCCTGTGGAGCTCAAGGACCTGGACGAGCAGCTCCCGCAGCAGCTCGACTGGGCCGGCTACGACGAGTTCGGTGGTGCTGACGGTTCGTTCACCCGCAACGGCCACACCATCTCCGCCGAGAAGGCTCGCCTGTACCTGTTCGATGACCTGGGCGTGTCGCAGCGCTGGACCAACAAGTTCAGCGAGGTCGGCATCGAGACGGTCGGCGACCTGGTCGGCAAGTCCGAGGAGGATCTGCTGCGCATTGATGGTATCGGTGCCAAGGCGATCGAGGAGCTCCGTGACGGCCTGGAGGCCCACGACCTGCTCTACATCCTCGAGAACAACGACGACGTTGCCGACGAGGAAGACCTCTCGCAGCTGCTGCAGATGGTCTTTAGCCCCGACGGTCCGGACGACATCCTGCTGGGCACCTCCGCTGCGCCGACGCATCACGCCGACGCCGACGAGGAGCTCCTGGGCGCCCCGATCGACGACAAGAAGGCTCCCGCCAACGGTGCGATCAACGAGGACATGGCTTCCCTCGACGAGCTGCTCAACCAGCTCGTGGACACCGACGACGCCGAAGAGGCCAAGGACAACGACGAGGAATAATTAGTTCCGCCGTTCTAACGAACGGCGGCGACCTCCGTCGTTGCGCGGCCCCCAGAGCTACAATCTGTCATTCAAAAGGCAGGGCATGACCAAAAGGTCAATGCCCTGCCTTTTTCATGCCACCTTGTACGCTCTGGGGGCCGCTCGCTTGCGTATGCTCAACCTGTTGCGTTCCGTTGATCCCTTGGGGACCTGCCAAAAAGGGACGGGTTTATTTTGGTAGGTTTTTTCCTGCTTGAATTTGAAACATTTCGTTCGGCAAGAGCGTATCTATGGTGAGGGCCTCATCAAGAATCATGAGCATCACCGGGAGGTGATTATGGAAGAACAAGCATTTAGACAGGCGGTCGAAGATCACCGGGATGTCGTGTTTCGGATCGCATTGACGTACCTGCGTGATCGTGCCGATGCCGACGATATTGCCCAAGATGTCTTTCTTAAGTTGCTTAAAAGCGATGGACACTTTGAGAGTTGGGAGCATCTTCGCCGCTGGCTTATCCGGGTCACGATCAATGAATGTAAATCGCTCTTTCGAAAGCCATGGAGGCGTGTGGAGGATATTGAGAACCTGGCCGAGTCGCTTTCGACAGCGCAGGATGAGACCAAGGCCGTCCTGTCAGATGTCATGCGGCTTCCGGAACGATTCCGTATCCCCATCGTGCTCTATTACTATCTGGGCTTTTCGACTTCAGAGATTGCCGAGTTGCTGCACGTACCAGCCGCGACTGTTCGAACGCGTTTGGCTCGCGGCAGATCGAAGCTCAAGTTCATCCTAGAGGAGGGCGACCGTGAAATCCAATCAAATCAAGCAGGCCTTCGAGTCCGTCCAAGCCGATAGCGATCTTGCTGACCGTGTTCTATATGCCGCTGCTGGTGAGCCGCCTCGCCGAAAGGGTCACGCGAAGCCTCTGTATGTTGCCGTGATCGGATGCCTTGCCGGAGTGCTGGCGACCGGAGGGGTCGCCTACGCCGTCGTCAATTCCAGCTATTTTGCCTCTGCCTGGGGAAACCACGGCAACGGGGATTCCATTACCTGGACCAACGGCGGCTCATCGGGAACTAAATATACCTACACCAGAGAGTTTGGCGATGGCATCGCGCCCCAAAGCCTGGAAGGCGCAGTCCAGGAGGTTAATCTGTCCGTCGAGGGCAACGGCTATACGCTTGATATCCATGAGATGGCAATCGACCAAAACGGCTGCGGAGCCGTGACGTTTACGTTGTCCAATCCAAATGGAGTTAACTACTACAAGCCAGCAGCAGAGATTGGCGAACTTGTTCTCTATGGTGAAGAAGAGCAGGGCATCGGCACGCCCGATATGAAGTTCGGCGAGGAATGGCCTGACACGCGCAGCACAATTGATAAGGACACATCAAGCGATACTGTCATTAATGGCACGATGTACTTTGCCGCTATGGATCGCGAGCGAGATTTGCAACATGCTGTCACCTGGAATATCCACTGGACCGAGGGTGAAGGTGAGAGTGCGAGGCGGTTTGAGGCGTCGACACCCGAGTTCAATATTGGAGCGTACGTCGATACAAAGGAACTCCGCTCCGGTGACTCGCCTCTTGAGATTAGCCCGTTTTCCATCCAGACGCACATCGATGATTTGGGCTATGAAGCAGTTGATAATAAGCTGACCGTCAGCTACAAGGATGGATCGGAGCAGATTATCGAAGATGACGACGCAGGGGTGTTCAACTTATATTTTTCTTATGGGCGCAATAGCGGAGAGAACATCTGGGTGCCAACGAAGTTGATTGATGTCGACCAAGTGGTCTCAGTAACGCTTGAGGGCACGAGGTGCACGTCAACAGGAGAGACCGAAACAGAAGTACCCTTTACCATCATCTATTCGTAAGATTTGGGGCCGCTTCCTACTAGGGGAAGCGGCCTCTTTTGCGGTAAATGGGCGGTTAAAGCGAGCGGTATTCGTCTGAATTTCGGAAGTATGCGGCAAAATCTTGATAGGCCGCCCGGGCCGGGGATCCACCACCGCGCACAGGAGGGGATTCCATTTGTGTAGGCTTTGCGGAAATATGCTCATTTTAGGATACGCCCGGCGGCGTGGTCTGTTGACGGCACAGCTAACGCCACGTATCCTATCGAACTGCGTGTTTCGTAGGGGGATGCTGACCCCTCGATTCAAGCCGTTGCACTTTACAGAAAGCTGGAATCATTCGAGAAGGAGTACGCTTTGCCTACTATTAACCAGCTGGTTCGCCAGGGCCGTCGTTCCGTGCCCAAGAAGTCCAAGAACGCTGCTCTGCAGCACAACTCCCAGAAGCGCGGCGTGTGCACCCGCGTCTTCACCACGAGCCCCAAGAAGCCGAACTCGGCTCTTCGTAAGGTTGCCCGTGTTCGCCTCGTCAACGGCATCGAAGTTACTGCTTACATCCCGGGTGAGGGCCACAACCTGCAGGAGCACTCTATCGTGCTCGTCCGCGGCGGTCGTGTCCGTGACCTCCCTGGTGTCCGTTATCACGTCATCCGTGGCGCCTACGACGCTGCTCCGGTCCAGAACCGTATGCAGGCCCGTTCCAAGTACGGTGCTAAGCGCCCTAAGGCTAAATAAGCCAGATAACGTTTTGATACTTTCGCCGTGTGCCGCCTAAGCGCCGCACGGTAGACACTTAAGGAGATTTCACATGCCGCGTCGTGCAGCAGCTAATCGTCGTGAGGTTCAGCCTGACGCCGTTTACAACAACCGCCTGGTGACTCAGCTCATCAACAAGGTCCTTCTTGACGGCAAGAAGGCCACCGCTGAGCGCATCGTTTACACCGCTTTCGAGATCGTTGCCGAGAAGTCCGAGGGTGGCGACGCTCTCGCTACCTTCAAGAAGGCTATGGACAACGTCAAGCCCACGCTCGAGGTCAAGCCCAAGCGTGTCGGTGGCGCTACCTATCAGGTCCCGATGGAGGTCAACTCCCGTCGTTCCACCGCTCTGGGTATCCGCTGGATCGTCAACTTCTCCCGCGCTCGCAAGGAGAAGACCATGGCCGAGCGTCTCGCTAACGAGATCCTCGACGCCTCCAACGGTCTTGGCGCTTCCGTCAAGAAGCGTGAGGACGTCTTCAAGATGGCCGAGGCCAACCGCGCGTTCTCTCACTATCGTTGGTAAGTTAAGGTAAGGAACTAACATGGCTAAGCCTAAGTACAAGCTTTCCGATACCCGTAACATCGGCATCATGGCCCACATCGATGCCGGTAAGACCACCACGACCGAGCGTATTCTTTACTACACCGGTAAGACCCACAAGATCGGTGAGGTCCATGAGGGCGCTGCCACCATGGACTGGATGGTTCAGGAGCAGGAGCGCGGCGTAACCATTACCTCCGCTGCTACCACGTGCTTCTGGAACAAGGACGGTAAGGACTACCGCATCCAGATCATCGACACCCCGGGCCACGTTGACTTCACCGCCGAGGTCGAGCGCTGCCTGCGCGTCCTCGATGGCGCTGTCGCCGTCTTCGACGCCGTTGCCGGCGTTCAGCCCCAGTCTGAGACCGTTTGGCGTCAGGCTTCTACCTTCAACGTCCCCCGTATCGCCTTCATCAACAAGTATGACCGCGTGGGCGCTGACTTCTTCAACGCTATCGAGACCATGAAGGATCGTCTCGACGCCAACGCTGTGGCCGCTCAGGTCCCGATGGGCGCCGAGGACAACTTCTGGGGCGTCATCGACCTCGTCACCATGACCGCATGGGACTTCAAGGCCGACGACAAGGGCATGACCTACCCCGAGCCGATGGACGAGATCCCGGCTGAGTTCGCCGACATCGCTGCCACCAAGCGCGAGGAGCTCCTCGACGCTGCTGCCAGCTTTGACGACGAGCTCATGGAGAAGATCCTCATGGAGGAGGACTTCACCGTCGAGGAGCTCAAGGCTGCTCTGCGCAAGGGCGTTCTGGCCAACGAGCTCAACCTCGTCTTCGTGGGCTCCGCCTACAAGAACAAGGGCGTCCAGGAGCTGCTCGACGCTGTCGTCGACTACCTGCCCAGCCCGCTCGACGTCGAGGCCGTTACCGGTACCGATCCGGACACCGGCGAGGAGATCGAGCGTCATCCTTCCTTCGACGAGCCCTTCTCCGGCCTGGTCTTCAAGATCATGACTGACCCGTTCGTCGGTAAGCTCACCTACGTCCGCGTTTACTCCGGCCGCGCCGAGTCCGGCTCCTACGTTGTCAACGCTTCCAACGGTCAGCGCGAGCGCCTCGGCCGCATCCTCGAGATGAACGCTGCCGAGCGTATCGACCGTGACGACGCTGCCGCCGGCGACATCGTCGCTTGCGTCGGTTTCAAGAACTCCACCACCGGTGACACCCTGTGCGCCGAGGGCAAGGAGATCGTCCTCGAGAAGATCGAGTTCGCTAAGCCCGTTATCGACGTTGCCATCGAGCCCAAGACTAAGGCCGAGCAGGACAAGATGTCCCTGGCTCTGACCAAGCTCGCCGAGGAGGACCCGACCTTCCAGGTGTCCACCAACCACGAGACCGGCCAGACCATCATCGCCGGCATGGGCGAGCTGCACCTCGAGATCATCGTCGACCGTCTGCTCCGCGAGTTCAAGGTTGACGCTAACGTTGGTAAGCCCCAGGTTGCCTACCGCGAGACCGCTGGTCACGACGTCGAGAAGGCTGAGGGCAAGTTCGTCCGTCAGTCCGGCGGTCGCGGTCAGTACGGCCACGCCGTCATCAAGCTCGAGAAGATGGAGGAGGGCTTCGGCTACGAGTTCGTCAACGCTATCGTCGGCGGCGTCGTGCCCAAGGAGTACATCCCGTCCATCGACAAGGGCATCCAGGAGGCCCTGAACACCGGTGTTATCGCCGGCTTCCCGGTCCTCGACGTCAAGGTCACCCTGTTCGACGGCTCTTACCACGAGGTCGACTCCTCCGAGGCCGCCTTCAAGATCGCCGGTTCCATGGCTATCAAGGACGCCCTCAAGAAGTCCGACCCGCAGCTGCTCGAGCCGATCATGGCTGTCGAGGTCGAGACTCCCGAGCAGTACATGGGCGACGTTATGGGCAACCTCTCCGGTCGCCGCGGCAAGATCGAGGGCATGGAGGATCGCAAGAACAGCAAGCTCATCCGTGCCAAGGTGCCGCTGGGCGAGATGTTCGGTTACGCTACCGACCTTCGCTCCCAGACCCAGGGCCGTGCATCCTACACGATGCAGTTCGACTCTTATGAGCCCGCGCCCAAGTCCATCGTGGACGAGGTCATGAGCAAGAACGCCTAAGTTCGAGCTCCCTGTTACGTAATCCGCGAGAACGTCTCTCGCACTCTTTGGAGGTTTAAGTTGGCTACCCAGAAGATCCGCATTCGCCTCAAGGGCTATGATCACGAGGTCGTCGATCAGTCCGCGAAGCTCATCGTCGAGACCGCTCAGAAGACCGGCGCTCGCGTTTCCGGTCCTGTCCCCCTGCCCACCGAGCGCAACCTGTACACGGTTATCCGCTCGCCGCACGTGAACAAGGACTCCCGTGAGCAGTTCGAGATGCGCACCCACAAGCGCCTCATCGACATCCTCGACCCCACCTCGGGCACCGTTGATTCGCTCATGCGTCTCGACCTCCCCGCTGGCGTCGACATCGACATCAAGCTCTAAGCGATACCGCTCATAGCTTACAGAGCCCCGCTGCCATTACGGTAGCGGGGCTCTTTTGTTTTGCATGATGGGATTGGACCGCCGGATAAGGCTGCCGAGCGGCTGGCTGTGGCGCCCTATTCGCTCGCGGGACGCAGCGATGCCTCCTCAAAATGGAAGGATCGCAAACCGCCTTCCGTTTCGATACACGCGCGACCAAAGCCATCGACGGTTTTAAAGATGCCGCGTGCCAGCTCGTCGCCGGCAGGGGAACGGGCGATAACGTGCTCCCCAATCCAATTGAGGTGAGTGACATATTCGCCGTGGACGGGCGCGAGCGGTCCGCCGTCTTCTTCCATGGCGTTAAGACGCTCTGCCCACGCATCTACAGCGTCTATAACTGCATGATAGACCTCATCGAGGAGCATGTTGACGGTGGGAACGCTCTCGTTAAGGTCCGAGAGGCCAATTGCCGCCAGACCGCCATCGGGTACCTCTTGGGGCGTGTAGTTTACGTTGACGCCAATGCCGCAGACGGCGAAGGGCTTGCCTTCGTTATCGCGTGCGGCCTCGACCAGAATGCCGCCGAGCTTGCGTCCTCGCGCGACAAGGTCGTTGGGCCATTTAAGGCGAATCTCGTTTGCAAGACCCTGCTTTTCGAGTGCTTCAAGCACCGCTAGGCCGCTGACGGCGGCAAGACCAGAGAACTTTGCAGGATTAACGCATGGGCGCAGGACAATCGAAAGCAATAAGTTGCCGACGGTTGAGTTCCACTTGTGCCCGCGCCGGCCGCGTCCTGCTGTTTGAGCCCGGGCGGCAAGTCCTGTGCCGTGCGGCGCTCCCTGTTTTCCTGCTTCGAGCAGGTCATCGTTGGTCGATCCGGTTACGTCGACTATCGTTAATTTGGCATCCATAACGGCTGCTACCTCCTTAATGAATAAGTGAATAACGCAATGGTGTCGAGAAGTAGACACAATGTGAAGCCTTTGTCGCATTTGGACAATTTAATGTTAACACGTCAACAACGACTGAAATGCGCTATCCTCTCTTGGTCGATGTAAACACGTCAACAACTCAAAGGAGGTTAGTGATGGGTTTCACGATTCTTGGAACAGGCTCGGCGCTTCCTAAGCGCAGTGTTTCCAATGACGAGCTGTCCGAGTTCCTGGACACCTCGGATGAGTGGATTTTTACCCGTACGGGGATCAAGAGCCGCCATGTGTGCACCGCCGAGTCACTCGACGACCTTGCCGTGGCAGCGAGCGAGCAAGCGCTCCAAGCGTCCGGACTCGATGCGAGCCAGCTGGATCTTATCGTCTGCTCGACGACGACGGGCGATCATCTCGTTCCTGCCGAAGCGTGCGCCGTTGCTGAGCGCCTGGGTGCCACATGTCCAGCCTTCGACGTTTCGGCGGCTTGTGCCGGCTTCGTATTTGCGCTCGATGTCGCCGAGGGCTATATCGCTCGAGGACGAGCCAAGCATGTGCTTGTCGTTGCCTCCGAGCAGATGACGCGCGCCCTTGACTGGTCAGACCGCGCCACGTGCGTGCTCTTTGGCGACGGCGCGGGCGCTGCAGTGATAGGGGCTGGGGGAGACAACCCCCTTGCCGTCGAGCTTTCGACGGCGCCCGACGTCGAGACGTTGCGCGTTCCCGGTCTGGTCGGCACCTCGCCGTTTAAGGACTCCGCAGATAGCGCGAGCGTGCTGTCCATGAATGGTCGCCGCGTGTTCAAGTTCGGCGTCAACGCCATCTGCGACACGGTCCATAAGCTTGCGAGCGATGCGGGCATTTCGGTCGAAGACATCGATCATTTTGTATTCCATCAGGCTAACGAACGAATCCTGAGTCAGGCGGTCAAGCGTCTCGGCGTGCCAGACGAGCGCGTGGTTCGAACGCTACGCGAGACCGGCAACATTTCGAGCGCCTGCATTCCCTTTGCGCTTGACCGGCTGGCACGTACCGACGCACTGAATGAGGACGACACCATCGCCCTCGTTGGATTTGGCGCCGGCCTGGATATAGGTGGCTATCTGCTTCGTTGGAAGTAGTCGCACATAGGAAATAAAAACGCCCCTAGGGCACAAACAAAGGAGAACTACCATGGCAGATCAGAAGACCTTCGAGCGCGTTTGCGACGTTATCCGCGAGACCGCCGGCCTTGACGATGTCGAGATGAAGCCCGAGTCCACGCTCGAGGAGATTGGCCTCGACAGCCTGGGTACCGTCGAGATCCTCGTTGCCGTCGAGGACGAGTTTGGCATTGAGCTCGATACCGAGGAGAACCCCAAGACGGTCGGCGAGTTCGTCGATACGGTCGAGGCGGCATTGGAGAAGTAGTGATGCTCAAGTCTCCTCTCTGCGATCTGCTCGGAATCGAAAAGCCCGTGTTCCAGGGTGGCATGGCCTGGATTGCCGACGCCTCGTTGGCATCTGCCGTGTCCGAGGCAGGCGGCTTAGGCATTATCGCGGCCATGAATGCCGACGCAAACTGGCTGCGCGATCAGATTCACGAGCTGCGCGTCAAGACGGATAAGCCCTTTGGCGTCAACGTTATGCTCATGAGCCCGTTTGTCGACGAGGTCGCACAAGTGGTGATTGATGAGCAGGTGCCCGTTGTGGTGACCGGTGCCGGCAATCCCACCGAGTACATGAAGGCCTGGGGCGATGCGGGCATCAAGGTTATTCCCGTCGTGGCTTCGGTGGCGCTGGCGCGTCTCGTGGCGCGTCGCGGAGCCACTGCCGTGGTTGCCGAGGGCACCGAATCAGGCGGCCATATTGGCGAGACCTCGACGATGGCACTGGTGCCGCAGGTTGTCGATGCAGTCGATATTCCCGTCGTGGCTGCCGGCGGTATCGCCGACGGCCGCGGCGTGGCGGCCGCCTTTATGCTCGGCGCTGCCGGCGTCCAGGTGGGCACGCGTTTTCTCGTCGCCGATGAGTGCACCGTATCCGAACAGTACAAAGAGCTGGTGCTCAAGGCGGGCGACACGTCGACGCGTGCGACCGGTCGCTCGACGGGACATCCGGTTCGCGCCCTCAAGAGCCCCTTCACCAACGCCTATGCCAAGAGCGAGGGTTCCGGCGCGAGTGCCGAGGAGCTCGGTGCTATGGGAACCGGTGCGCTGCGTAAGGCCGCCAAGGACGGCAACTACGAAGAGGGTTCGTTTTTGTGTGGACAGATTGCCGGCATGGTCAACGAGCGCCAGAGCGCACGCGAAATCGTTGACGACCTGGTCGATGGCGCCGAGCACGTCCTGAAGGGTGCGTGCGCATGGGTGGCGTAGCGTTTTTGTTTGCCGGCCAGGGTGCCCAGCACCCCGCGATGGGCGTCGACTTGATCGAGACATCGCCGGCGGCTGCCGAGGTGTTCGCCATTGCCGATGAGGTGCGCCCGGGGACGAGCGAGCAGTGCCGGAGCGCCTCCAAGGAGGAGCTCTCGCAGACCGAGAACACGCAGCCTTGCGTGTTCGTGCACGACCTGGCAGCGGCTGCCGCCCTGCGTGAGCGCGGCGTGGTACCTGCCGCCTGTGCGGGATTCTCGCTGGGCGAGGTCGCCGCGCTCACCTTTGCGGGGGCGTTCGATACGCGAGCGGGCTTTGAGCTCGTGTGCGAGCGCGCGGCGCTGATGGCCGCGGCTGCCGAGCGCCATCCGGGCGGCATGCGCGCCGTCATCAAGCTCGATGCGGCGCAAGTCGAGGGCCTGGCAAAACAGGCCGGCGAGGACTGCTGGCCAGTCAACTACAACAGCCCACAGCAGACGGTTGTGGCCGGAGCGCCCGATGCGTTGCAGACCCTCGACGTCCTGGTAAAAGAGGCTGGCGGTCGTGCCATGAAGGTCGCGGTGTCGGGTGCATTCCATAGCCCCTATATGGCCGAGGCGACCTGTGGCCTTGCTGCATATATCGAGGCCGGTCACGCGCCGTCCCCGTTGCTCATTCCTGTTATGGCAAACATGACGGCGGCGCCCTATCCGGCCGACCCGCAGGCGGCATCGGATGTCTTGGCCAACCAGGTGAGTCATGCCGTGCACTGGGTCGACACGCTGCATGCTCTGCAGGATCAAGGCATCGACACGTTTATTGAGGTCGGCCCCGGCAAAACGCTGTCGGGCCTGGTCAAGCGTACGTTGAGCGACGTTCGTGTGTATTCGTGCGAAACGGCCGAACAGGTCGCAGCTATTGCCGACGAGCTCGTATAGCCCACAGGGCTGTAACCCGAAAGGAATGACATGGGCAATTTGAACAACGATGCGCTCGAGTTCGACGGATCGCGCCGCGTGGCACTGGTCACGGGCGGCTCGCGCGGCATCGGTCGCGCTTGTGCCGTGGGCCTGGCGGAGGATGGCTACGATATCGCCGTCGTCTATGCCGGCAGCGTCGATGCGGCGCACGAGACGTGCGAGGCCTGCGAGGCGGCTGGCGCCACGGCGCGCGCATATCAATGTGACGTGGCCGACCCCGCTGCTGTCAACGCATGCGTGGAAGCGGTCCTCAACGACTTTGGCTCCATTTGGGCGCTCGTCAACAACGCCGGCATCACGCGCGACGGCCTGCTCATGCGTATGGGTGACGATGCCTTCGACCGCGTGCTCGATGTCAATCTCAAGGGCACGTTCAATACGACGCGCGCGCTCACCAAGACCTTTATGCGCCAGCGCGGCGGTTGCGTCGTCAACATGAGCTCGGTCGTGGGCCTGATGGGCAATGCCGGTCAGGCCAACTACGCCGCCTCCAAGGCGGGCGTCATCGGCCTGACCAAGGCGGTGGCGCGCGAGCTTGCGTCCCGCGGCGTACGAGTGAACGCGGTCGCCCCCGGGTTTGTCGAGACCGATATGACGGCAAAGCTTTCGGAGAAGGTTCGCGCGGCAACCGAGGAGCAGATTCCCCTAAAGCGCATGGCGCGCCCCGAGGAAGTGGCCGGCGTGGTGCGCTTTTTGGCGAGTGATGCGGCTGCCTACATTACGGGCGAGGTCGTGCGCGTCGACGGCGGAATGGCGATGTAGAAACTAGGGCCGAACAACGGCTTGAATGAGGAGACCATGATGGAACAGAGAGTTGCAATCACCGGTATCGGTGCCGTATCGCCGCTCGGTAACACGGCGCTTGCTACCTGGACGGCCATGTGCGCCGGCACGTGCGGCATCGGTCCGATCACGCACTTCGATACCGATGCGTTTGCCGTTAAGGTGGCGGCCGAGGTCAAGGGTTTTGACGGCAACGAGTACTTTGGCAAGCGTGACGCCAAGCACCTGGACCCCTGCGTTCAGTTTGCCCTGGCAGCGTCGGACGAGGCCATGCACGATGCGGGCTTTGATGTCGAGGGCGCCATCGATCGCGAGCGCCTGGGCGTCTACGTGGGTTCGGGCGTGGGCGGCATGCAGACACTCGTCGACAACGTCCACACGATCGCCGATCGGGGGCCCCGCCGCGCATCGCCCTATATGATCGCGATGATGATCCCCAATATGGCTTCGGGCAATATCGCAATCCGCCACAAGGCAAAGGGCCCGACCCTGCCCGTGGTGACCGCCTGCGCGACCTCGGCCCATGCCGTGGGCGAGGCGTTCCGCGCCATCAAGCACGGCTATGCCGATGCAATCCTGGCCGGCGGCGCCGAGGCCGCAATCATCCCCGATGCCGTTGCGGGCTTTACATCCTGCCGTGCTCTCACCACTAATCCTGACCCGTCGACGGCTTGCCGCCCGTTCGATGCAGACCGCGACGGCTTTGTGATGGGCGAGGGCGCCTGCGTGCTGGTTCTCGAGGGCATGGAGCATGCGCAGGCGCGCGGTGCGCACATTTATGCCGAGGTCGTGGGCTACGGCAACACCGATGATGCCTATCACATCACGAGCCCCGATCCCGAGGCTGCCGGCATTGCCCGTGCGATATCGCTGGCGGTGGTCGAGGGCGACGTTAAGCCTTCCGAGGGCCTTTACATCAACGCTCACGGCACCTCGACCAAGCTCAACGATTCGTCCGAGACGGCGGGCATAAAGCGTGCGCTCGGCGAGGACGCGGCACGCGCCGCACACGTCTCGTCGACCAAGTCGATGACCGGCCACATGATCGGTGCCACGGGCGCCATCGAGGTCATGGCCTGTGCCATGGCGCTCGAGCAGGGCGTGGTGCCGCCGACCATTAACTACCACACACCCGATCCCGCCTGCGATCTTGATTACACGCCCAATCGCGCGGTTCGCGCCGACCTTACCTGGGCGCTTTCGACCAACCTGGGCTTTGGCGGGCACAACGCCGCCATCGCGCTGCGTAGATATACGAGGAGCTAGAGCATGGATTCCAAAAGACTTGCCGAGATAGCCGATGTTATGGAGGACCGCGGCCTCACGCGCGTGCGCGTTGAGGAGCCCGATGGCACCGCGGTCGAACTCGAGCGCGCGAGCGCCGCACAGCCGGTTGCCGTGCCCATGCCCATGCCGAGCGCTATGGCCGCTCCAGTTGCAGCTCCCACAGTCGCGCCTGCCGCACCGGAGCCCGCCGCGCAGACACCTGCCGCCGCACCGGAGCCCAAGGGCACCGAGGTGACCGCTCCCATGGTCGGCGTTTTCTATGCTGCCCCGGCGCCGGGCGACGAACCGTTTGTGCACGTGGGCTCCAAGGTCAAGGCTGGCGAGACCCTTTGCATCATCGAGGCCATGAAGGTTCTCAACGAGGTGACGGCAGAGGCGGATGGCGAGGTGCTCGAGATCTGCGTGGCCGACGGCGACCTCGTGGAGTTCGGCAGCTGCCTCATGAGGATCGGATAGGTGATATCCATGAACAAAGAAGAGCTCAAGAAGCTGTTACCGCATCGCGAGCCGATGCTTTTGCTCGACGAGGCCGAGCTGGTGGGCGACGAGGCCCACGGCAAGATCACGATCACGGGCGACGAGTACTTTTTGCAGGGGCATTTTCCGGGAAACCCGGTCGTCCCCGGCGTGATTCAGTGCGAGATGCTCGCCCAGAACTGCTGCGTGCTGCTGATGGGCGATGAGGAGGCGCGCGGCGCGACGCCGTTCTATACGAGCCTCGATAAGGTGCGCTTTAAGCGTCCGGTGCGCCCGGGCGACACGGTTGATCTGGTGTGCACCATCACGCGTGCGCGCGGGCCGTTCCGCTTTGCGACGGGTACTGCGAGCGTCAACGGTGAGGTTTGCTGCCGCGCCGATATGTCCTTTGCACTCATGCACGAAAGTTAAGGAAGGCTTCATGTTCGACAAAGTGCTCATTGCCAACCGTGGCGAAGTCGCGGTCCGTGTTATCCGCGCGTGCCGCGATATGGGCATCAAGACCGTCGCCGTCTATTCCACGGCCGATGCGGACGCGCTGCACGTGCAGCTTGCCGACGAGGCGTATTGCATCGGTGGCCCGCGTCTTGCCGAGAGCTACCTCAACGACGATGCCGTGCTCACCTGTGCCGTAAAGTCGGGAGCTAAGGCAATTCATCCCGGCTATGGCTTTTTCTCCGAGAAGGCGAGCTTCGTGCGCGACTGCGACAAGTATGGCCTGGCGTTTGTCGGTCCTTCGGCCGAGGTGATCGACAGCATGGGCGATAAGGACGCCGCGCGTCGAACGGCTGCCGCGGCGGGCGTGCCCATCGTGCCGGGCTGCAATTTGCTCAAAAGCCCCGAGGAGGCAACGGCCGAGGCCGAGCGCATTGGCTGCCCCGTGCTCATTAAGGCGCGTGCAGGTGGCGGCGGTCGCGGCATTCGCAAGGTCGATCGCGTGGAAGATGCGGCAAAGGCGTTCATCGAGGCGCGTGCCGAGGGCGAGGCCGTTTTTGGCGACGGCGAGTGCTACATGGAGAAGTTCGTCGCGCCGGCGCACCACGTTGAGGTGCAGATTATGGCCGATAAGCAGGGCCATGTGTTTTCGCTCGGCGAGCGCGAGTGCTCGGTGCAGCGGCGCAACCAAAAGCTAATCGAGGAGAGCCCCGCGCCGTGCCTCGACGGACACGACGACATTCGTGCTCGCATGCACAAGGCAGCGCGTGACCTGGCTCGTGCCGTCGGCTACGAAGGAGCCGGTACCATCGAGTTCCTGTATTCGGACGACGGCAATTTCTACTTTATGGAAATGAACACGCGCTTGCAGGTGGAGCATCCGGTTACGGAGTTTGTGACCGATACCGACTTGGTCAAGTGGCAGCTGCGCGTGGCAGCCGGCCAGCCTCTGCCCTTTGAGCAGGAGGACATGCCGGTCCGCAACCACGCCATGGAGTGCCGCATCAATGCCGAAACGCCGGACTTTCTGCCGTCATGCGGAACGGTCACCGCGTTGCGTGTGCCGGGTGGTCCGCGCGTGCGCTGGGATTCCGCCATGTTTACCGGTGCGAAAGTTCCGCCGTACTACGACTCCATGCTTGGCAAGCTCATCGTGTGTGCGCCCACGCGTGACGGCGCCATTCGCAAGATGCGATCGGCCCTGGGCGAGCTCGTGATTGAGGGCGTGAGCGAAAACAGCGAGCTTCAGCTCGACGTGCTGGCAAACGACGAGTTCTTGTCGGGCATGTATCACACCGATCTGATGGGGCATCTCTATGCTGATGAATAGAAAAGCGAAGACGGTCAACGTCCTCGAGGGACCGATGACCGAGTCGTGCGCCGAGTTTCCCGCGCGCCATGTGTTTATCAAGTGCCCGGAGTGCCGCCGCGTGATCGATGAGGCGCGTCTGCACGACAACCTCGAGGTCTGCCCTCGTTGCGGAAAACACTTTCGCGTGAGCGGTCGCGCGCGCATGCGCATGACGGTTGACGAGGGCACGTTTGAGGAATGGGATGCCAATCTGGCGTCGGAGGACTTCCTCTCGTTTCCCGGTTATGCCGACAAGCTCAAGAGCGTGAGCGAGCGTTCGGGCGAGCGCGATGCCGTTGTGTGCGGTAGAGGCAAAATCTGCGGTTGCGATACGGCGCTCTTCTTTATGGACGCCAACTTTATGATGGGCTCGATGGGTTCCGTGGTGGGCGAGAAGATCTGTCGCACATTTGAGCGAGCGACCGAGCTTGGATTGCCAGTTGTCGGCTTTACCGTTTCGGGCGGTGCGCGCATGCAAGAGGGCGTGACATCGCTTATGCAGATGGCCAAGATTTCTGCGGCGGTTAGGCGCCACAGCGAGGCGGGCGGCCTGTATATCACGGTGCTCACCGACCCCACGACCGGAGGCGTAACCGCGAGTTTTGCCATGGAGGGCGACATTATCCTGGCCGAGCCCGATGCCCTGACGGCATTTGCCGGCCCGCGCGTGATCGAGCAGAACATGCACAAGCGCCTGCCCAAGGGATTCCAGCGCTCCGAGTTTTTGCTGGAGCACGGCTTTTGCGATGCCGTTGTTCCGCGTGGCGAGATTGCGCTCACGGTAGGCGAGCTGCTGGCGCTGCACGAAGGGCACGCGCCCGGCCTGGGGGCACCGCATGAGATCGTGCATATGGGTCGCCGCGGCAAAAAGCTGGGACACTTGTTCAAGCGCTCGGCCGCACCAAAAACCGCGCTCGAGATTGTCAAGCAGACCCGCTCGGCAGATCGCGCCACGGCAGGCGAGATGATCTCGCTGGGCCTGGATGGATTTGTGGAGCTGCACGGCGACCGCTACTTTGGCGACGACGCTGCTGTGGTGGCTGGCATTGGCTGGAAAGACGGACGCCCCGTAACGGTCATCGCCATCGAGCGCGGCACCACGACCAAAGAGCGCATGCGTCGCAACTTTGGTATGGCACATCCCGAGGGCTACCGCAAAGCGCGTCGCCTTATGCGCCAGGCCGAAAAGTTTGGTCGACCGGTTCTGTGCCTGGTCGATACTTCGGGCGCGTTTTGCGGTATCGGTGCCGAGGAACGCGGCCAGGGTGAGGCGATTGCCCAGAACCTCATGGAGATGAGCGGCCTTAAGACGCCGATTGTCTCGGTGGTGACAGGCGAGGGCGGCTCTGGTGGCGCGCTGGCGCTGTCCGTGGCCGACCGCATCCTGATGCTCTCGAGCTCGGCCTATTCGGTCGTGAGCCCCGAGGCCTGTGCGTCGATCCTGTGGAAGGATACCGAGCGCGCGAATGAGGCCGCCAAGGCGCTTAAGCTCACGGCCCCCGATCTGCTGGCGCTCGGTATCATCGACGGCATTGTTGACGATAAGGGCCTGTCGCATGAGGAGATCGCCGGTGCCGTCATGTCCTCGGCATTTGATGCCTTCGATACGCTTGGGCGGCTCGACGACGCGACCCTCACAAACCTCCGCTACGAAAAGTACCGCGCAATCGGTCAGTACCGCACGATGTGACAAAGGGACGGCCCGCATGTCACATTGGGAAAGGCGTTCCATGTCACAAGTTTCTAGAACCTCGTTTACAACGACGGTTTCATCAAACGCCATGGCCGTGGTGGACTATCTGTCCAAAAGCATGATGTCGGCGCTGCCCTTTATTGTCTGCGCGGCGTTGTTCCGCACCGTCGCCGTCATTATGGGCGAAGGCATGCTGGGCCTGTGGTCTGCCGATTCCGAAATCTATCGCCTGTTCTACAGTTGGCTCTATAACGCCGGCTACTACTTTTTGCCCATTTATCTTGGTTGGGCGGCCGCCCGCCAGCTCGGTTGCTCGGAGCAGCTGGGCATGATGCTGGGCGGCGTATTGATTGCGCCCGATCTGCTTAAGCTTGTCGATGCCGCATCGACGACGGGGGCATCGATGACTTCCGTGTATGGTCTGCTTCCTGCGCCGGTCAACGATTACACGACGACTGTTATTCCGGTTCTCATCTCGGTGCCCGTGCTATGGCGAGTGGAGTGTTTCTTTAAGCGCGTTATCCCTAAGGCCGTGGCGTTTTCGTTCGTCCCGTTTGCGACCATGCTTGTCATGGTTCCGGTTTCGCTGTGTATTACGGCGCCGGCGGGCAGCTATCTGGGCATGCTGTTGGGCCAGCTTATGTTTATGCTTGGCAATTCCGGTGGCATCGTGTCGCTGCTCACGCTCATGGGGCTTGCCGCGGGCTGGGAGTTCCTAAAGATCGCCGGCGTCAGCAACGTTGTCCTATCGCTCGCCTATGCGCAGTTTATGAGTGTGGGAACGGATTCGTGCATCCTGATCGCCGCGACGATGGCAACGTTCGCCGTTTGGGGCATGCCCTTTGGCGCGTCGCTTCGCGTTGCGGATAAGGACGAGAAGGCGCTCATGCTGGGCTATTCAATCTCGGGTGTTCTTGGCGGCGTAAGCGAGCCGGCGCTGTACGGTTGCGGCTTTAAATATGGCAGGTGCCTGACGTGCATGGCCATTGGCGGCGCCGTCGGAGGCCTTGTTGCGGCCGTGGGCCACGTTACGGCCTATACCATCGGCATGACGAATGTCCTCATGGTCATTGGCTTTGCCACGGGCGGCATCTCGAACCTGCTGTGGTGCTGCGCTGCCGGCGGTGTGGCATTTGCGGTGTCTGCGGCGCTGAGCTACTGCTTTGGCGTGGTACCGACGAAGGGGCAGGTGGCAGAAGACGAAGCCGATTCGCCCGAAACAGTGGCGAGCGCTGCTGAAGCAAGCGCATAAACCTGTGTGACAAAAGGACGATTCCTTTGTCATATTCCAAGGCCGTGGCCCGTGTGGGTTGCGGCCTTTTTGTATCTGAAGGACAAAGTGGCTACACTACAATCCGTTTGAGCAATAGATATATAGGCAGTACCGTGGGGGCGGATGTAGATGGTCGAGTGGATTGTTAAGCGCGCGCAGGGCGACCGTGCGCGCGTGGGCACGTTGACGGGCATGGTGTGTATTCTCGCTAATGTTGCGCTTTGTGCTGCGAAGGGCGCAATTGGTGTGCTGTCGGGATCGGTTTCGATTGTGGCGGATGCCATGAACAACCTGTCCGATGCCAGCTCGAATATCGTGAGCGTGCTGGGCTTTAAGCTGGCGAGCAAGCCGGCGGATCCCGAGCATCCTTACGGACATGGCCGCTACGAGTATCTCTCGGGTCTGGTCGTGGCGGCGCTCGTGCTGCTGATCGGCGTTGAGCTGGTGAAGTCCTCGGTTGAGCGCATCATCCACCCCGAACCTGTCGAGTTCTCGCTTGCCCTGGTGGCAGTTCTCGTGCTTTCGATGGTCGTAAAGCTCTGGATGGCGGCCCTCAACCAAAAGCTCGGCGATCGCATTGAGTCCGAGACGCTGCATGCGACTGCGCAAGATTCCAAGAACGATGTCCTTGCCACGGGCGCCGTGCTGGCGTGCGCGATTGTTTCGCAGGTGACGCACATCAATCTTGACGCATGGGTCGGCCTTGCCGTTGGCGCCTATATTGGCTGGAGCGGTTTTGAACTTATCCAGGATACGGTTAGCCCGCTTTTGGGCCAGACGCCCGATCCTAAGCTCGTCGAGCATATCCGCAGCAAGATCATGAGCTACCCCGGCGTCTTGGGCGTTCACGATTTGATGGTCCACGACTATGGCCCGGGCAGGAAGTTCGCAAGCGCTCACGCCGAGATGGCGGCCGAGGCCAGCCCGATGGAAAGTCACGACACGCTCGATAACATCGAGCAGGCGTTTAGGAACGAAGACGGCATGATTGTCACGCTCCATTACGACCCCATCGTGACCGACGACCCCAAGGTGGCGAGCATGCGTTTACGCATTAACGCCATGGCCCAACAGATCGATAGCCGCCTCTCGATTCACGATCTGCGCTGTGTGCCGGGTCCTACGCACACTAACGTGATCTTTGACTGCGTGCGTCCCTCGGATCTGCAGATGAGTGCCGAAGATGTAAAGCACGAGCTGGCACAACGGGTCGAATCGGAATATCCCAAGTCGATTGCCAAGATTACGATCGACGAAGACTACGTAGGCCATACCCACGAGTAGGGCTGTGCCGGCAAAGCAAGTTATACAGAAGGGGAGACTATGAAGAAGCTGTATCTGCTCCGCCACGGCCAGACGGAATTCAACGTCAAAAAGCTCGTCCAGGGTCGCTGCGATTCACCGCTCACCAATTTGGGTCGTCAACAGGCACAGACAGCCGCCGCATGGCTCAAGGTCCATGGCGTCGTCCCCGACAAAGTAGTCTCATCACCCTTAGGCCGAGCCATGGACACGGCAAGTCTCGTCGCATGCGAACTCCTCGGTCCGGATGCAGCAGTCGAGCCCTGCGAAGGCATCATCGAGCGCAGCTACGGCACCTTCGAAGAAGGCCCCCACGACGCCCTGCCCACCGACGTCTGGGACCCCGGCGAGGACCTGATTCCATTTGGCGGAGAAGGAAGCCATGCCCTGCAGGAGCGCATGGTAGACACCCTCACCAATATCATGGGCGCCGAGGATATCGAAACCCTCCTAGCAGTAAGCCACGGCAGCGGCAGCCGCCAATTCATCAAGGCTGCAGCCCCAGAGGGCTTCGAGCTCCCAGCAAAACTCCCCAACTGCGCCATCATGATTTTCGATTTCGATGAGGCAAAGCCACAAGCAGAAGGCGAGCCTCATCAATGTAAGTTCACCCTCCGCCGCACACTGGGAACGTGCCACGCACTTTACCTGCGTAAACAATGTGAGTGAAATATGAATCTCGATGGATACGCCCGCAGCCGTGTATACTAAACAGCTGTGTGAAACCAGGGGAGTATTCTGGCTGGACAAAATGCCTGCTTAATAGGGTTGTCAGGTAGTCCGGGCGAAATACAAGGCTGGGGAGCACGTCGTGTAAGTAGTGGTCCTCTAGGGGCGTACGCTCGGTGGTGTACGCATTGTCCCAAGACCACGCGAGAGTTGGGATCATATCTTGATCAGCATGATTCTCGGCCGCAAGATTGGCATGACCCAGGTTTGGGACGAGGACGACAACGTCGTTCCCGTCACGGTCATCCAGGCTGGCCCCTGCGCTGTCTCGCAGGTTAAAACTCAGGCAACCGACGGCTATGACGCCGTCCAGATCGGTTTCGGCGACATCAAGGCCAAGAACGTGAACAAGCCCATGGCTGGTCACTTCGCTAAGGCTGGCGTCGAGCCTGTCCGTTTCCTTCGTGAGGTCCGCGTCGAGAACGGCGAGGAGCACAAGGTCGGCGAGGTCGTCACCGTCGCTGATTTCGCTGATGTCGAGAAGGTCGACGTCATCGGTACCTCCAAGGGTAAGGGCTTCCAGGGTCGCATCAAGCGCTGGGGTCAGCGCCGCGGTCCTATGACGCATGGTTCTCACTTCCAGCGTCACCCCGGTTCTATCGGTCAGTGCGCCTATCCTGCGCGCGTCCTCAAGGGCGTCAAGATGGCCGGTCACATGGGTAACGAGCGCGTTACCGTCAAGAACCTTTCCGTTGTCCGCATCGATGCCGAGCAGAACCTCATCTTGGTCAAGGGCGCTGTCCCGGGTGCCAAGAATGGTCTCGTCGCCATCCGTATGGCCTAAGGGCCCAGCCCATTTAGCCCAGCGTCATACCAAGGAGAACACTTAAATGGCAAAGTTTGAAGTAAAGAACAGCGAGGGCAAGAAGGTCGCCGAGGCCGAGCTCGCCGCTGAGGTGTACGGCATCGAGCCGAACATCCACGTTATGCACCACATCGTCAAGTGCCAGATGGCCTCTTGGCGTCAGGGCACCCAGTCCGCTAAGGGCCGCTCTGAGGTTTCCGGTGGCGGCAAGAAGCCTTGGCGTCAGAAGGGCACCGGCCGTGCCCGCCAGGGTTCCATCCGTGCTGCCCAGTGGCGTCACGGTGGCGTTGTCTTCGCCCCCAAGCCCCGTTCCTACGCTAAGCGTATGAACAACAAGGAGGTCAAGCTGGCTATGCGCTCCGCGCTGTCCGCCAAGCTGGCCGATGGCGAGCTCGTGCTCGTCGACGACTACGGCTTCGAGAAGCCTTCCACCAAGGCTGCCGTTGCCATGCTCAAGGCTCTCGGCCTTGAGGGCAAGCGTCTGACCATCATCGTTCGCGATGAGGACGTCAACGCCTACCTGTCGTTCCGCAACATTCCCAAGACGTTCATCATCACTGCCGACGAGGCCAACACCTACGATCTCGTCAACAACAACGCCGTGCTGATGCCCGCCGACATCGCCGCTCACTTCGGGGAGGTGCTTGCTTAAATGACCGCCCACGAGATCATCATCCGTCCGATCGTGTCCGAGCGTTCCTTCTCCGGCATGGAGCAGAACAAGTACACGTTCGAGGTCGCCAAGGATGCTAACAAGTATCAGATCAAGGACGCTGTCGAGGAGATCTTCGGCGTCAAGGTCGTTCGCGTGAACACCCTGACGGTCAAGCCCAAGACCAAGCGCGTGCGCTATGTCGCCGGCAAGACCCGTTCTTGGAAGAAGGCCATCGTCACGCTGGCCGAGGGCGACACCATCGAGGTCTTTGGCAACCAGGCCTAAGACTCGCTGCTGTTGAGTGAGCTCATGCCTCCCAACTAGGGGAGGCGAGAGCTCAAGGTTTTGGGCGTATAAAATGGACACGCCCGGAGCCGTGTATACGTCCGGTGTCATCGCACCCGAGGCAGAACCTCGAATCCCTGTCTGCGATGGCTAACGGATTCCTATTGAAAGGGATTGTAATGGCTGTAAAGCACCTTAAGCCGACCTCCGCTGGTAGGCGTTGGCAGACGATCTCCGACTTCTCCGAGATCACCTGCACCAAGCCCGAGAAGTCTCTTCTCGAGCCCCTGCCCAAGAAGGCCGGTCGTAACAACAACGGCCGCATCACCACCCGCCACCAGGGCGGCGGCGTGAAGCGTCGTTACCGCGTGATCGACTTCAAGCGCAACAAGGACGGCGTGCCCGCCAAGGTTGCCACGATCGAGTACGATCCGAACCGTTCCGCTCGCATCGCTCTGCTGCACTACGCTGACGGTGAGAAGCGCTACATCCTGGCCCCCAAGGGCCTCGAGGTCGGTCAGACCGTCATGTCCGGTTCTGACGCCGACATCAAGCCGGGCAACGCTCTGCCCCTCGCCGACATCCCCGTCGGTACGCTCATCCACGCCGTCGAGTTCCAGCCGGGCAAGGGCGCTGCTATCGCCCGTTCCGCCGGTAACTCCTGCCAGCTGATGGGTAAGGAGGGCAAGTACGCTATCGTCCGTATGCCTTCCTCCGAGATGCGCCGCATCCTCGTTACCTGCCGCGCCACCGTCGGTGAGGTCGGCAACGCCGATCACTCCAACATCGTCATCGGCAAGGCCGGCCGTAAGCGTCACATGAACGTGCGCCCGACCGTCCGCGGTACCGTCATGAACCCTGTCGACCACCCGCACGGCGGTGGCGAGGGCAAGAACCACACCTCTGGTCGTCCCTCTGTTACCCCCTGGGGTAAGCCGACGAAGGGCCTTCGTACGCGCAAGAAGAAGAAGGTCTCGAACCAGCACATCATTCGTCGCCGTAAGAAGTAATTTCGGATACCGAGTTTTAGGAGAAAGCACTTATGAGCAGAAGTCTCAAAAAGGGCCCGTTCGTGGAGACTCGCCTTCTCTCGCGTATCACCGCGATGAACGAGGCTGGCAAGAAGGACGTCGTGAAGACCTGGTCCCGCGCGTCCACCATCTTCCCCGAGATGGTTGGTCACACCATCGCCGTCCACGACGGCCGTAAGCATGTGCCCGTGTATGTTACCGAGTCCATGGTTGGTCACAAGCTCGGCGAGTTCGCGCCGACTCGTACGTTCCGTGGCCACAAGGCCAAATAGGGGGTTAACCGTAAATGGCAACTAAGTCTATTGAAACTGAGGCCACCGAGGTTCGCGCCGTCGCTAAGTACGTGCGTGTTTCCCCCAGCAAGGCCCGCCTGGTGGTCGATCTGATCCGCCGCAAGCCTGTCGCTCAGGCCTTCGACATCCTCCACTTCTGCGACCGCGCCGTCGCCGTGGATGTCGAGAAGGTTCTCCGTTCCGCCGTTGCGAACGCCGAGAACAACAACGGTCTGCGTGCCGACAACCTGGTTGTCGCCGCTGCCTATGTTGACGAGGGTCCGACGCTTAAGCGCATCCGTCCCCGCGCCAAGGGTTCCGCTTCTCGCATTCTGAAGCGTACTTCCCACATCACCGTCGTCGTTGCTCCTCGAAAGGAGGCGTAAAGCTGTATGGGTCAGAAAGTCTACCCCACCGGCTTCCGTCTTGGCATCACCGAGAACTGGCGCTCCCGCTGGTTCGCAGAGAAGGATTACGCTAAGACCCTCGGTAACGATCTCGAGATCCGCAAGTACCTCGAGAAGCGTCTTTCCCGCGCAGCTGTCTCCCGCGTCGAGATCGAGCGCGCTGGCGACAAGGTGAAGGTCATCATCCTCACCGCTCGCCCCGGCGTTGTCATCGGTAAGAAGGGTGCCGAGATCGATACCCTCCGCACCGAGCTCGAGAAGGTCGCTGGCGTCTCCAAGGGCCAGCTCTCCGTCGACGTTGTCGAGATCAAGCGCCCCGAGCTCGACGCCAACCTCGTTGCTCAGTCCATCGCTGAGCAGCTCGAGGGCCGCGTTGCCTTCCGTCGCGCTATGCGCAAGGCTGTCCAGTCCGCCCGCAAGGCCGGCGCCAAGGGCATCCGTATCCAGTGCTCCGGTCGTCTCGGCGGTGCCGAGATGGGCCGTCGTGAGTGGTACCGCGAGGGTCGCGTGCCTCTGCACACCCTCCGTGCCAAGATCGACTACGGCACGGCTGTCGCCAGCACCACCATGGGTGCCTGCGGCGTGAAGGTCTGGATCTACCTGGGCGAGAAGCTCCCGGGCCAGCCTGTTCCCAACCCTGCACTCGAGGGCTCTTCCCGTCCTCGTCGTCGTAACTCCGAGAGGAGGGGTCAGTAGTGCTTGCCCCTAAGCGTATTCTTCACCGCAAGGTGCAGCGTGGCTCCATGAAGGGCCAGGCCAAGGGTAATACCGAGCTGCATTTCGGCGAGTTTGGTATCCAGGCTCTCGAGGCCCATTGGATCACCAACCGTCAGATCGAGGCCGCTCGTATTGCCATGACCCGCTACATGAAGCGTGGCGGTCGTGTCTACATCACGATCTTCCCCGATAAGCCCATCACCAAGAAGCCTGCCGAGACTCGCATGGGTTCTGGTAAGGGTAACCCCGAGGAGTGGGTGGCCGTCGTCAAGCCCGGCCGCATCATGTTCGAGGTCAAGGGCGTGCCCGAGGAGGTCGCTCGCGAGGCTCTGCGTCTTGCACAGCACAAGCTTCCCATCAAGACCAAGATTGTTGCTGCTAAGAACGCTGAGCAGCGCATCGAGAAGGAGATGGCTGAGGAGGCCGCTCTCGAGGCCAAGTGGGCTGCTGAGGACGCCGCTGCCGCCAAGGAGGAGAACTAATGAAGCCCGCAGAGATTCGTGAGCTCTCGGACGCTCAGCTCGTTGAGAAGCTGAAGGAAATGCGCGCCGAGCTCTTTAACCTTCGTTTCCAGATGGCCACCAGCCAGCTGGACAACACCGCTCGCGTCAACACCGTGAAGAAGGACATCGCTCGCGTCCTCACGGAGCAGCGCGCCCGCGAGATCGCAGCGGAGAAGTCCGCTGTCGCCGAGTAGGACCTAAGGAGAGAACATGACTGATTCGCGTAACTCGCGTAAGGTCCGTACGGGTGTCGTTACCTCCGTCTCCGGTGCCAAGACCATCGTTGTCACCATCACCGAGCGCAAGCGTCACCCCAAGTACGGCAAGATGATGACCAGCTCCAAGAAGCTGCACGCTCACGACGAGGAGTGCACGGCTGGCGTGGGCGATACCGTCCGCGTTATGGAGACCCGTCCTATGTCCAAGATGAAGCGTTGGCGCCTCATCGAGGTCGTCGAGCGCGCTAAATAAGCAGTCGCTCTTACGACTTGTACGTTTCCGAAGATGTGCGTATGCCTGGCTTGCATACCACGGGCCGTATAAAGGCTGCGCACCTCTCTTCGGTTCTTAGTTCGGAGGAACATCTACCATGATTCAGATGCAAACCATGCTGAACGTCGCCGACAACTCCGGCGCTCGCAAGATTCGCTGCATCAAGGTGCTTGGCGGTTCCAAGCGTCGTTATGCAGGCATCGGCGATGTGTTCATCGGTGCTGTCCAGGAGGCTACCCCTGGCGCCAACGTCAAGAAGAAGGACGTTGTCCGTTGCGTCGTCGTTCGCACCGTTAAGGAGATCCGCCGCAAGGATGGCTCCTACATTCGCTTTGATGAGAACGCCTGCGTTGTCATCAACAACGATGGTTCGCCCGTCGGCACCCGTATCTTCGGGCCCGTCGCTCGCGAGCTTCGTGACAAGAAGTACATGAAGATCGTCTCGCTCGCTCCCGAGACCCTGTAGTTAGGGGAGATATATGTATATCAAGAAGGGCGATAAGGTCCAGGTTCTCTCTGGTAAGGATCGCGGCAAGCAGGGCGTTGTCCTGCGTGCTCTCCCCGCCGAGAACAAGGTCGTTGTCGAGGGCGTTTCGGTCGTCAAGAAGGCCGTCAAGCCCAACGCTGCCAACCAACAGGGCGGCATCGTTTCGCAGGAGGCTCCCATCGACGCCTCCAACGTCAATCTCGTTTGCCCCGAGTGCGGTAAGGTTACCCGCGTCGGTCACGAGAAGGACGGCAAGAACAAGCTGCGCGTCTGCAAGAAGTGCGGCCACAAGTTCTAAGCTGCCCGCAACATCAAGTTGCTAGCAAAGGCCCGGATGCCACGGCACCCGGGCCTTTTTCTATCCCTACTCATTGGGGATACTCATTGGGGACAGACTTAAATGAGTACCCTAACTGGGTAAGCATAAATGAGCGGGTCGTGCTGTATAAATTGCTTGTGTGCGCGTTTATGCGCGTTAGATTGCGTTTAATTACGCACCTATGCGTATATATGCACCGTTTACGGGGCAATAATGACCGTTTAACGGTGAGATACGCAAAAACGCGCACAGACGCGCGTGTTTGTGCGAATATAGAGCTGTCAGAAATGCAAGACGTTCTATGACACAGGAGACACATAATGGCAGATTCCAAGCAGGCTCCACTCGACGCCGCGGCAGCCGCAAAGGCAGCGTTCGCTTCGGTCCAGGGTAAGCCATTCCCCGATGATATCTTTACGGCTCCCGAGCTTTGTTGGGCTGTGATCGGGTGCGGCGTTATCGCCAACCAGATGGCCCAGTCTCTAGCTCTTGCCGGCCGCAAGCTTGCGGGCGTCGCAAACCGTACGCTATCCAAGGCTCAAGCTTTTGCCGAGCAGTATGGCATCGAGAAGGTCTATGAGACGGTCGAGGACCTCTACGCCGATCCGGATATCGACGCCGTCTATATCACCACGCCGCACAACACGCATATCACCTACCTGCGAGCCGCTCTGGCAGCTGGCAAGCACGTGCTCTGCGAAAAGGCCATTACCCTCAACTCTGCCGAGCTCGACGAGGCCCGTGCCATCGCCGACGAGCACAACGTGGTCCTTATGGACGCCACCACGGTGCTCCACATGCCGCTGTATCAAGAGCTGCGCCGTCGAATGGATGCGGGCGAGTTTGGCCGCATGAACCTCGCTCAGCTCAACTTTGGTAGCTACAAGGAGTACGGCGACCTGACCAACCGTTTCTATAATCGCAACCTCGCTGGCGGTGCCATGCTCGATATTGGCGTATACGCCCTGTCCGTCATGCGCCTGTTTATGGCCAGGCAGCCAGCCGAGGTCGTGTCTCTGGGCAATACCTGCGAGACTGGCGTTGACATCGCGGGTGGCATTGTCTGCCGTAATGCTGAGCAGCAGCTGGGCGTTGTGAGCCTTACGCTCCACTCCAAGCAGCCCAAGCGCTCGGTCATCAGCTTCGATAAGTGCTATATCGAGGTCAACGAGTATCCGCGTGCCGACCATGCGACCATCGTGTGGACTGCGGACGGTCACCGTGAGGAGGTCCACGCTGGCACCGAGGCATACGCTCTGTGCTACGAGATGGCCGACCTGGAGAAGGCGGTTGCCGGCGATGATTCGAAGCGCGAGCTTCTGGGCTATGCTTCTGATGTTATGGAGCTGATGACCAAGCTCCGCGCCGACTGGGGAGTCGTGTACCCCGAGGAGGAGTAAGCGATGCTTGCGGAAGATAGGCTCAACGCGATCGTGACGATGGTGCAGCAGGCCGGCTCGGTTACCGTGCCGGAGCTTGCTGAAGCCCTGGGCGTGACGGCGTCTACCATTCGGCGCGACCTGCAGGCGCTCGACCGTGCACACCGTATCGCCAAGGTGCACGGAGGCGCGACGAGTCTGGAGCGTGCGCACGTGACGCGCGACCTGACGATCAACGAGCGCAGTGATCTCCATAACGATGACAAGGAGCGCATCTGCGCCCGTGCGGCGGCGCTTGTGGAGCCCGAGAGCTTTGTGTACATCGATTCAGGTTCGACGACGCTTAGGCTCATCGAGCATCTTCCGCGCCTTGAGGGCGTCACCTATGTGACCGACTCCGTGCTCCATGCTCAGCATCTCGCTCTGCGCGGCATGCGCACCGTGGTGCTGGGCGGCGAGCTCAAGCCCGAGACCGAGGCGCTCGTCGGTCCCGACGCCTTGGCAACCCTGGACCGCTATAACTTCAACTGCGGCTTTTGGGGTTCCAATGGCATCGCCGCCGAGCAAGGTCTCACCACACCGGATATCGAGGAAGCGCAAGTCAAGCGTATCTCGATGCGCCATACCGCCAAACGCTTCGTAATCTCAGACGCCAGCAAATTCGGCATGGTGGCGCCCGTCAAGTTCGCGGACTTCCGCGACGCAACGATTATTACCGCGGGCGAGGTGCCAGCCAAGTACCAGTCGATGGACAACGTCATCACGGTCTAGCGACAGGGCAAGGTCAAAACCATTTAGGTTCCTCAATAGAAAAGCGGCAACACCCTCGATGGGCGATGCCGCTTTTGTTGTCTGCCGTTTTGTCTAAATCTGTAACAACTAGACCGTTAAAAGTGGGCTAGGTGTTACAGATTGAGATACTTCCGAACCTTGCCGTCCCTTTGTCTCGATCTGTAACATCTGGGACCGATTTTGACGAGTTATTGTTACAGATTGAGATTTTCCATTGAGGGGGATTCGAATGTCTCGATCTGTAACGGATAGACCGGAAAATGGGTTCTAACTGTTACAGATCGAGACGTTTTGGGGCCGCGGCCGAGCCATTGCGGCAAAACCACCACAAAGGTGCCTGTCCCCATTGTGGTGGTTTAGGGCTCCCAGGGGCAGGGGGCTTCGATGTGGATGTGCTCGCCGGTTACGGGATGCGTAAAGGACACGCTGTGGGCATGGAGCATCAGGCCGCAGGGACGCGGCGTGCCGTAGAGCTCGTCGCCCACCAGGGGATGACGCTCGCTCGCCAGGTGCACGCGGATCTGGTGTTTGCGGCCGGTGAGCAGCTCGACATCGATATACGAGCGCGTGGGCAGGCCACGACGGCTCTTAAGACGCTTGAGCACCTTCACGCGCGTTTGAGACGGCTTGCCACTGGCGCCGACGCGCATCTTGCGGCTGTCGTGACGGTCGCGGGCGATGGGCTTGTCGATGAGCTTCTCGTTCCAGTCGATCTTGCCCTCGGCGAGCGCCAGGTAGTGCTTTTCGAAAGCGTGGTCGATGACCATCTGGTCAAAGGCGGGCTGCGTCTGCTTGTCGAGCGAAAACAGCACCACGCCGGTGGTGTCGCGGTCCAGGCGGTTGAGCGGCTGCATGTCGGTCGCGGCAAAGCCGTCGCCCATCGCCAGCAGCAGGTCGCTGGCGTAGTCGGTGAGCGTGCGCTCGCCGGTGCCGTCACCGTGTACGATCATGCCGGCGGGTTTGTCGATGGCCATGAGCCAGGCATCGCAGTAGAGGACTTGAGGTTCTTCGTTCACGTGTAAGCCTTTCGGTTAGCTAATTCCCACAAACATGCAGCCCGAGGTGGCACCGCGTAGGCGGGCGGCCGGCTTGCGGCCGGCTTGCGCGGCCTCGACGGCGCGACGGACGCGGGCGACGGCACGACCCACCTCATCCGCCTCGAGCAGCGTTCCGTCCACCATGAGACGACGCACGCCGGCATCGAGCAGCTGAGGAACCTGCGGCGTGAGGTCGATGGGGTAGGCATCGTACAGGCGAGAGCGGCCGTGGATGTCGGTGCGGACGGGCATGACCTTTCCGTCGATATTCTTGAGCGAGAGCTTGCGGGCACGCAGACGGCAGTTGACACAATCGTGGATGCAGCCGTTGGCAACCTGCAGAATGCAATGCTCGCTTGTCATGACGCGCGGGCGGCCAAAGACGGTGATGCCCAAAGCCGCGGGCGCGGCGGCACCGAGCGAGACAATCTCGTCGAGCGTGATTTCGGGCGAGAGCCAAAACGCACCGGCTCCGCGCTCGGCAAGCGCCTCCATGCAGGGCGTGTTGTGCACCGGCAGGCAAGAGCGAATTTCGGCCGTGGCGCCGGCCTGCGCGGCTACGGCGAGCTCGGAGATATTACCGACGGCGACGGTAGCTCCGGCATTGATCCAGGGATCGACGCGCTCGTGGTCGACGGCGCGGCAGACCTCGTCGAGTACGGGTACGATGCCCTGCTCAAACGCATCGGCGGGGGAGAGCTCGGCCGCATCGAGCGCATCGGTGGTCATGTAGATGCGCGTGGCGCCCTCGGCGCGAGCTGCCTCGGCGGCCTCGAGCGAGGTGACGGCGGCGCAGATCTGCGGCTCATCGCGGTAGTGCTCGGGCGCGGGGCGGGAATCACTGGTTACAATCGCCGGCAGCTCGAGCGTTTTCGCGCGCTCCTCGTACGGTGCCAGAATGGCCTCTTCCAGCGCCTTACAAGCGGCGGCGCGCACCTTGTGCACGGCGGAAAAGCCCATACCGCAGCCGGCGTCGAGCGAAACGTCAAAGCTTGCGGCCTCAAAGGGAGAGGAGCCCATGCGCCCGACGTGCTCAACCAGATCGGATGCCTCGACGGCGCGGGTCTTGGCAGCCTCGACGGTAAAGCCCGTGGCCGTGGCCGTAAGCGAAGGGTCGTCGCAGCAGGTGAGCGTAACGGTAAACGGCTCGCCCAGGCGCGCCACGACGGACACGTCAACAGCTCGGCGGCGCAGCACATCGCGCTTGAGCGCGGCGCCGGCGGCGTCGATGGCGCGCTGACTGCGAATCACGCGGACGCGGCAGCCCTCGGGCATGCTGCGGGGCACGCGGCACTCGATGATGTCGCCGGCAGCGGCATCCTCGGCAGCGATGGTGGTCAGGAACTGGTCAAACTCATTGTCGTGACGAAGCTCCAGCAGGTCGCCCTTGCCCACGGGCTCAAACAACTCAATGCGGGCGATGGCGGCGCGGCGACGACGGTCGTCGGGTTTGAGCCCGCGCACGTCGCGGTTGGCCAGACGGCTGCCCAGCACCGTGCCCACAATCTGGCCGCGGTTGTTGGAGCGCTCGTAACTCATCATCTCGTCGCCCGAGGTGCCGTCCTGATAGGCGTGCGTAAAGTCGCGGTTAAAGCAGCGCTTGAGTTGGCGCTGGCGAGCGGCGTCCTCGTCCTTATCTACGGCGACCCCGGCCAGCATGTCGTCGATCTGATGACGATACACATCAACGATGGAGTACACGTAATCGGGCGCCTTCATGCGGCCCTCGAGCTTGAGCGATGCGGCGCCGGCGTCATACAGACGGCGAACAAGCTGCGACGTGTTGGTGTCGCGCGGGCACAGCGCGCGCCCGCGACCGGCGGGGGAGAGCGAGCGGCCGTTCTCGTTGATCAACTCGTAAGGCAGGCGACAGGGCTGAGCGCACATGCCGCGGTTGGCCGAGCGGCCCGCCATGGCAAAACTCGAGAGCAGGCATAGGCCCGAGTAGCAAAAGCAGATGGCGCCATGGCTGAAGACCTCAAGGTCCACATCGGGCGCGGCGTCGTGAATGGCGGCGATTTCGTCGATGGAGAGCTCGCGCGAGAGAGTCACGCGGTCGGCGCCCTGCTCACGGCACCAAAGGGTTCCGCGGTCGTCGTGGATGTTCGCCTGGGTCGAGATATGTGTCTCGATGCCGGGCATGGTGCGCTTGACCTCAAAGAACAGACCCCAGTCCTGGATAATGAAGGCATCGGCGCCCAGCGTGGAGCAGCGATGGATGAGTTGCAGCGCATCGCCCATCTCGGACTGCTTGATGACGATGTTGACCGTGACGTAGACGCGCGACCCGGCTAGATGCGCGGCGCGGCAGGCTTGCTCAAAGGCCTCGTCGGTAAAGTTGGTTGCCTTGCGGCGGGCGTTGAAGCTGCCCATGCCGCAGTAGATGGCGTCTGCCCCGGCGGCGAGCGCGGCGGCAAAGGGCTCCGGGCCTCCGGCGGGGGCCAAAAGCTCGGGCCTGCGGTTAGTGGTTCGGCTGGCGGTTGCGGTCATATCCTGCCTTTCAAAATGCTCAGATATTCAAAAGTATAGTGGCGTCGCTGCGATGGACGATGCCCGCAGCCTAAGCAGGACAAAGTCTTCAGCAGCTTGGACTGGCTGCTCCACATGAGAACCGTTCAGCGGTTCGGGGAAACCGTTGGGCGATAAAATATTCTCGCAAGCTGATAATATTCTTGCATCAAACAGAAACCTTGAGTACTATCCCAATCAAGCGCGGTGTTCAGACCGAACTGTGCCTCCCGGTGTGAACACCGCGCTCACGCTCTCTCAATTGATCGTAAGGAGAAAAACATGAGCAAGACCGTCGTGTCTTCCGATAACGCACCCGCAGCCATCGGCCCGTATTCCCCCGGTATCCAGGCCGACAACATGGTGTTCCTGTCCGGCCAGCTGGGCATCGATCCCGCGACCGGCAAGATGCCCGAGGGCGTCGAGGCCCAGGCCAAGCAGTCCCTCGCCAACGTCGAGGCCCTGCTGACCGCTGCCGGCGCCACCTTTGCCGATGTCGTCAAGACCACGGTCTACCTGGCCGACATTGCCGACTTCGCTGCCGTGAACGAGATTTACGCCTCCAGGTTCGAGGCTCCGTTCCCCGCGCGCAGCGCTTTCCAGGTTGCCGCCCTTCCGGCCGGCGGTCTGGTCGAGATCGAGGTCGTCGCCGCTCTCTAAGGCGTTGGCCACAACTAAACATGACATGCAAAAAGACCCTGCAGCGCGTGCGAGCTGCAGGGTCTTTTGTCAAGTGACGGATCGCTTGTGGAGCCGCGCTCCATTTTGCTCGTTAGCCCTCCTTGCGGACTTTTTGCAGGTAGCGGTAGACGCTGGGCTCCGAGATGCCCAGCGCGGCGGCAGCGCAGGCAACGGCGCCCTTGAGCATGAACACCCCGTTGCCGTTGAGGTGGCGAATGACGTCCACGCGGTCGCTCTGACCAAGTGACGCTACATCCAGCCCGCGCGCGCTCAGCAACTCGGCAATGCTGCGGTCGATGAGCTCCTGTGTAGACTCCGAAAGACTTTCGACTTCGATAGACGCAGGCTCCGCCTGCCTTGGCACAGCGTCGAAGCACGACATGAGCTGCTGCGCCATGGCGTTGATGGAGCGCACAGTCGAGAGGTCGGTGTTGACGCAGAGCATACCGACGATCTCGTCATTCTCGCGGATAAAGAACGTCGCGGACTCCAACGTCTTGCCACCGGCGCCGCGCCCCTCATAGCCCGTAATAAACGGCAGGTCGCGATACTTGGCGTCGTGCATGATCTTGAGTGCCAGATCGGTGGCGGGACCGCCGACCTTGCGGCCGCTCACGATGCCGTTGCGAATATCGACGATGGCGTGGTCGGGATCCGAGAAATCGTGCAGCACGATTTCGCTGTTTTTGCCGAGTATCTGCTCCAGGAAATCGACCATCGGCAAAAAGCGACGTACGGTCTCGTTCACGGGCAACTCCTTGGGGTGAAATCGAAAATGTTCATAACAATTTTTTCTCATGGTAACACGCTGTTCGTCATCTCGTATATTCGCAGGTACATTGCGTAATACAGACGAACGGTAGGAATTTGGCGGTAAACGGTTGACCAAAAGAAAAGTTAGATGCTATTTTGACCGGACACTTTCCTGACCTGCGGAAATTCGTTATCTCAGCTTAAGAATAGTCTGATAACAAAAAATTATTATTGAGAATGAGAATCATCTTTAATACGATATGCAACGAAGGCACAACCTCAACCCCGCACTGCGTCACAATAGAGCGTTAGATGCGAAAACAACTATTTCGAGGATTGGTGGTCAAATGACCCAGGAGACGGTTACGAACGGCACTGAAGCCCTGTTCACTCGCGAAGGCATGCCTCCCGTTAAGGAAATGATCCCGTGTGCCCTTCAGCACGTACTGGCATCGTTTGCCGGCATCATTACCCCGGCGGTCATCATGGCCGGCGTCTACGGCTTTAATAGCCAGCAGAGCACCGACATCATCCAGGTCGCGCTCATTCTTTCGGCAATCGATACGGCCCTTCAGGCCTTCGCTCCCTTCCGTCGCATCGGCGGCGGTCTGCCCATCGTCATGGGCGTTTCGTTCGCGTTCCTGCCGGCCCTGCAGGCCATGGGTGCCTCGGGCTTTAGCTTTGGTGCGCTGCTGGGCGGCGAGATCGTCGGCGGCGCCGTCGCGGTCCTCTTTGGTCTGGCTTACAGCAAGATCAAGTGGCTGTTCCCGCCCGTCGTGACCGGTACGGTCATCTTCTCCATTGGCGTCTCTCTCTATCCCACGGCCGTCAAGTACATGGCCGGTGGCATGGGCACGCCGCTGTGGGGCACCCCGCAGGCCTGGTGCGTTGCTCTTATCACCTTTGCCGTGGTCTTTGCGCTCGCCAACTTTGGCAAGGGCACGCTCAAGCTGGGATCCGTGTTCTTTGGCATGATCGTCGGCATGATCGTCTCCATCCCCTTTGGCATGATCGACTTCTCCAGCGTCGCCACCGCCCAGGTCTTCGCCCTTCCCAAGCTCATGCCCTATGCGCTCGAGTTTGATCCCGAGGTCTGCATTACCCTTGCCGTCGTGTTCCCCATGGTTGCCATCCAGGTTATCGGCGACGTCTCCGCCGCCTGCCTGGGCTCCATCGACCGTATGCCCACCGAGCGCGAGCTCTCCGGCGCTATCGTGTCCCAGGGCCTCACCTCTATGGTCGGCGGCCTGCTGGGCGGTCTTCCCACCAGCGCCCTTGGCCAGAACGTGGGCATCATCTGCTCCAACAAGGTCGTCAACAAGTGGGTCTTTGTGATCATCGCGGCCGTCTTTGCCATCGCCGGCCTGTTCCCGCAGCTCTCTGCCGTCCTTTCCGCTATCCCGCAGCCCGTCATCGGCGGCGCGACCGTCGGCGTCTTTGGCACCATCACCATGAACGGCGTGCGCATGTTCACCCGCGAGGGCCTCACGCAGCGCACCACCACCATCGTCGGTACCTCCGTCGTCTTTGGCCTGGGTATCTGGATGGCCAGCGGTTGCCTTGCCGGTGAGGGTATGCCCACCTGGGTGCCCACCGTCATCGGCTCCAATGCCGTAACTCCCACCGCCATCATGGCCATTGTCCTTAACCTGATCCTTCCGCAGACGCCGGTCGTGGCTCAGCACATCGATGCTGCCAAGGACGCTGCCGTGGATCTGGTCTTGCCCGAGAGCAAGAAGTAACCAATTCGGTGCTATTCGTCGGCGGGCGCATCGCCTCGTCCGCCGACGTCATGCGGTGCCAAGCCGCACTTCAAAGGGTTTGTCCCTTTGGTGAAGCGTTGACGGGAGAGGGCCCGTTTCCGGTGTAGGCCGGCGCTTCGCACTCCGCCATGTCAGAGGTGTCAAACCCCGCCCCTGATGTTGAAGGGAGCATTTATGCTTCTGGTCGCTAACGGTTCCGTCTTTACCCGCAATGCTCAGGCCCCGTTCATTCCAAACGGTGCGGTCGCCATTGACGGAGATACGATCGTCGAAGTAGGTCCCGAGTGCGAGCTCAAGGCCAAGTACCCGGATGCCGAGTACGTCGATGCCCAGGGCAACCTCATCATGCCCGGACTCATCAACTGCCACACCCACATCTACTCGGGTCTGGCCCGCGGCCTTGCCATTAAGGGCTGCAACCCCACCAACTTCCTGGAGAATCTTGAGCAGCAGTGGTGGAAGATCGACGACAATCTGACACTCGACGGCACCAAGGCAAGCGCCTATGCCACGATTCTGGACTCCATTCGCGATGGTGTCACCACGATCTTCGACCACCACGCGAGCTTCTGCGAGATCCCGGGAAGCCTCTTTACCATTAAGGATGCAGCTCAGGAGCTGGGCATGCGTTCGTGCCTGTGCTACGAGGTCTCCGATCGCCGCGGCCAGGAAAAATGCGACCAGGCCATTGCCGAGAACGCCGAATTTGCCCAGTGGGCCGCCAAGGAGCGTCGCGACAACGACAACCACATGATCGCTGCCATGTTTGGCGGACATGCCACCTTTACACTTTCGGACGAGACCATGGATAAGATGGCCGAGGCCAACAACGGCCTGACCGGCTTCCACATCCATGTGTGCGAGGGCATGAACGACGTGTGGGATTCCCGCCTCAACCGCGGTGGTATCAGCCCCGTCGAGCGCCTGCTGCAGCACAACCTGCTGGGTCCCGACACCATGCTCGGCCACTGCATCCACGTGACGCCTGCCGAGATGGATATCGTCAAGGAGTCCGGCACCTGGCTCGTCAACAACCCAGAATCCAATATGGGCAACGCCGTAGGCTGCGCCCCCGTGCTCGAGTTCTTCCGCCGCGGCATCCCCGTGTGCATGGGCACCGATGCCTACACCCACGATATGCTCGAGAGCCTCAAGGTCTTCCTGATCATTCAGCGTCACAACGCCGCTATGCCCAACGTGGGCTGGTGCGAGGCAATGACGATGCTGTTCGAGAACAACGCCAAGATGGCCAGCAAGTACTTCGATCGCAAGCTCGGTGTGCTCGAGGCCGGCGCTGCCGCCGACGTCATCGTCATGGACTACAAGCCCTTTACGCCGCTGAGCGAGGAGAACATCGACGGCCACATGCTCTTTGGCATGATGGGCAAAAACTGCCGCACCACCATCATCAACGGCCGCGTCCTGTACAAGGATCGCGAGTTCGTTGGCATTGATGAGGACAAGATCAACGCGTGGACCATGGCCGAGTCCAAGAAGCTCTGGAGCACGCTCAACGATCGCGCCTACTAATTACAAGTAGATTCACGCGCGTCGGATGTTTCGCCGCATCCGACGCGCGTATAGGCGACCTCCGCGGGGTCGCCGGCGCTGTGCTAGCGCTACACCGTATTTGCGCCCGCCGCGCGGTCTCGCCGGGCGTTACAGAGAGGAGCTCACTATGAGCGACATCATGAGGCCGATCCCGTTTTCGCAGCTGATGAACTGGATCATCGAGGAGAATAAGACCCAGGGCGCCGTCTTTGGCGTGCGCAAGATGGTCACGACCAACCAGGAGGGCGCGCTTCCCATTTTTGACGAGCGCATTGAGACTCCGTTTGGCCCGGCCGCCGGCCCCAACACGCAGCTTGCCCAGAACATCGTGGCATCCTACGTGGCCGGTTCCCGCTTCTTTGAGCTCAAGACCGTTCAGGTTATGGATGGCGAGGAGCTCTCCAAGTGTGTGAACAAACCCTGCATCGTGGCGCAGGATGAGTGCTACAACTGCGAGTGGTCGACCGAGCTCGAGGTTCCGCAGGCCTTTGCCGAGTACGTGAAGGCATGGTTCGCCTGCCACCTCATCGCTCGCGAGTACGGCCTGGGAAGCCCGGACGGTTTTGTCTTCAACATGTCCGTGGGTTATGACCTGGAGGGCATCAAGAGCCCCAAGGTCGACGCCTACATCGAGGGTATGAAGGACGCCAGCGGCTCCGACGTCTGGAACGAGTGCCGCACATGGGCGCTCGCCAACCTGGACAAGTTTGAGCATGTCGATGCCGCATTTGTCGAGTCCATCCCGGCGCGCGTGTCCAACTCCATCACCGAGTCTACCCTGCACGGCTGCCCGCCGGCGGAGATCGAGCGCATCGCGACCTATCTGATCACCGAGAAGGGCCTCAACACCTACATCAAGTGCAACCCCACGCTGCTGGGCTATGAGTTTGCCCGCCAGCGTCTGAACGAGCTGGGCTTTGATTACATCGTCTTCGACGATACGCACTTCCGCGAGGACCTGCAGTGGGTCGATGCCGTGCCTATGTTCGAGCGCCTGATTGCCCTGTGTGCCGAGCGCGGGCTGGAGTTTGGCGTCAAGCTCACCAACACCTTCCCCGTCGACGTGACGAGAAACGAGCTGCCCTCCACCGAGATGTACATGTCGGGCCGTTCGCTGTTCTCGCTGACCATTGAGGCCGCCCATCGCATTACCGAGCAGTTCGATGGCAAGCTGCGCATCAGCTACTCCGGTGGTGCCACGGTCTACAACATCCGCGCCCTGTACGATGCCGGCATTTGGCCCGTTACCCTGGCGACCGACGTGCTCAAGCCCGGTGGCTACGAGCGCTTTAGCCAGATGGCTGGCGAGTTTACCGACCTGGATGGCAAGCCGTTCGCGGGCGTCTCGCTCGAGGCCGTGACCGCGATCCAGACCGATTCGCTTACCAACCCGCTCTACAAAAAGCCGCTGCGTCCGCTGCCCGACCGCAAGGTCGCCGGCAAGAGCCCGCTTTCCGACTGCTTTACCACGCCGTGCCGTACGAGCTGCCCCATTCAGCAGGATATTCCCGCCTACTTGGCGGCTGTGGACGAGGGCCGCTACGAGGACGCGCTCAACATCATCATCGAGCGCAACGCCCTGCCGTTCATTACCGGCACCATCTGCCCGCATCCCTGCGGTCGTGCCTGCGAGCGTGCATTCTACGAGCCCGAGGGCGCCCAGATTCGCGCCAGCAAGCTCAAGGCCGCCCGCGAGGCCATGACCGCCGTGCTGCCCAAGCTGCGCGCCCAGGCCATTGCTAACGACGGTGAGCACAACGTTGCCGTTATCGGTGGCGGCCCGGCCGGTCTGGCGACGGCGTTTTTCCTGACGCGTGCCGGCGTGCCCGTCACCATCTTTGAGGCCCGCGATTCGCTCGGCGGCGTGGTCCGTCACGTGATCCCCGAGTTCCGTATCGACAGCGACGATATCTCGCACGACGCCGAGCTTTGCCTGGCCTTTGGTGCCAAGGTTCAGCTCAACGCTCGCGTGGATTCCATTGAAGAGCTCAAGGCCCAGGGCTTTACCGACGTGGTCGTGGCCACCGGTGCCTGGATGCCCGGCTCTGCGGGCTTGGGCGAGGGTGCCGAGCTCGACGTGCTGGAGTTCCTCGAGACCGCCAAGAAGGGCGAGAAGCTCGAGCTGGGCGAGGACGTCGTGGTTATTGGCGCCGGCAACACCGCCATGGATGCTGCCCGCGTGGCCAAGCGCCTGGCTGGTGTGAAGAACGTGCGCCTGGTGTATCGCCGCACCAAGAAGCAGATGCCCGCCGACGAGGAAGAGCTCGATCTTGCTCTTGCCGACGGCGTTGAGTTCTGCGAGCTGCTGGCGCCCAAGGCACTCAACGGCGCCGTGCTGACCTGCGACGTTATGGAGCTTGGCGAGCCGGATGCAAGCGGCCGTCGCAGCCCCGTCGCCACGGGCGAGACCGTCGAGCTTCCCGCCACCACGGTGATCTGCGCCGTGGGCGAGGGCATCGATGCCAGCCTGTACGATGCTGCGGGCGTCGAGCACGACCGTCGCGGCCGCCTTGCCGCCACCTCCACCGGCGTCGAGGGCGTCTGGGCTGCAGGCGATTGCCGTCGCGGTCCGGCCACCGTGGTCGAGGCTATTGCCGACGCCGCCGAAGTCGCCCGCGCCATCGCCGGCGTGGACTTTAACAAGTACGCCGACTGCAACGAGCAGGCCGGTCGCGAGGACACCTGCTACGAGCGCAAGGGTACGCTCTGCCGCGACAAGCGCAACTGCACCAAGACTCGCTGCCTGGGCTGCGGTTCGGTGTGCGAGGTCTGCTGCGACGTGTGCCCCAACCGCGCCAACGTGGCAATTAAGGTGCCGGGCCTGGCCAAGCATCAGGTCATCCACGTCGACGGCATGTGCAACGAGTGCGGCAACTGCGCCGTGTTCTGCCCCTACCAGGAGGGTCGTCCCTACAAGGACAAGCTCACCCTGTTCTGGAGCGAGCAGGACATGGAGAACTCCGAGAACGAGGGCTTCCTGGCCGTGGACGAGGACCACTTTAAGGTCCGCGTCGCCGGCACGGTCCGAACCGTCTCGGTCGATGCCGTCAACACCGGTCTTCCCGAGGCTGTCCGCCTGACCATCAAGGCCGTGCGCGACAGCTATCCGTACCTTCTTAAGAAATAGGCGAGTCTCTTATGGCCAAAACTATTCAACATAACGTGGCCTACGTTGCCTGCGGAAGCGGTTGTGCCTCCGCAGGCGGCGACGCCCGCTGCAGCGAAGGCTGCATTGGCTGTGGCGCCTGCGTCACTGCCTGCCCTCACGGCGCCATTGCTCTGGTCGATGGCATCGCCCGCGTGGATCGTTCTAAGTGCACGGGTTGTGGCCTGTGCGGCATGGCGTGCCCGCAGCGCGTGATTGCCTTCGTCCCCGGCTACCAGAACATTCTGGTGCGCTGCAACAACACCGATAAGGGTGCCATCGCCCGCAAGATCTGCGACACCAGCTGCATCGGTTGCGGCATGTGCGCCAAAAAGTGCCCTGCCGGTGCTATCCGCATCGAGGACAACTGCGCCCACATCGACGGTGCGGACTGCCTGTCGTGCGGCATGTGCGCCGTCGTCTGCCCGCATGGCGCCATCCACGACCGCACCGGCATCGCCGCCGGCGTGTAGAAGGGAATCACCATGGCACAGGAATTCACTTTTACCGTTAACGGCGTCGAGCGCACGACGACCCAAAACAAACCGTTGCTGCGCTATCTGCGTGATGACCTACACATCCATTCCGCCAAGGATGGCTGCTCCGAGGGCGCCTGCGGCACCTGCACCATCCATGTGGACGGTGCGGCTGTCAAGGCGTGCGTGCTGACCACCGCGCTTGCCGCCGGCCGCAACATCGTGACCGTCGAGGGCCTGCCCGAGGACGTGCGCGAGGCCTTTGTGTACGCCTTTGGCGCCGTGGGCGCCGTGCAGTGCGGCTTTTGCATCCCCGGCATGGTCATGGCGGGTGCAGCGCTGATCGCAGAAGATCCCGAGCCTACCGAGGAGCAGATCAAGTACGCCATCCGCGGCAACGTCTGCCGTTGCACCGGCTACAAAAAGATTATCGAGGGCATCTCGCTGGCCGCAGCGGTGCTCCGCGGCGAAAAGCAGATTGATGAGGACCTGGAGCGCGGCGACGACTACGGCGTGGGCAAGCGCGCCTTCCGTATCGACGTGCGCAAGAAGGTGCTCGGCGAGGGCAAATACCCCGACGACATCGACGAGCTCGATCAGCCGGGCCTGACCTACGCCAGCGCCGTGCGCTCCAAGTATCCGCGCGCCCGCGTGCTCTCCATCGACACCTCCAAGGCCGAGGCCCTGCCCGGTGTGGTGGGCATCCTGCGCGCCGAGGACGTGCCGGTCAACCAGGTCGGCCACCTTATCCAGGACTGGGACGTCATGATCGCCCAGGGCGATATCACCCGCTGCGTGGGCGATGCCATCGTGCTGGTGGTTGCCGAGGACGAGGCGACGCTCGAGAAGGCCAAGAAGCTCGTCAAGGTTGATTACGAGCCTCTGGAACCCGTGCGCAACATCGCCGAGGCCAGGGCTGCCGACGCTCCGCGCCTGCACGACAGCTTCTTTGCCTTTGGCAACACGGTGGAGCTCAAGGACAACGTATGCCAGAGCCGTCACGTGACGCGTGGCGACGCCGCCAAGGCGCTGGCGGAGAGCGCGTTCACCGTGACGCAGCGCTTTACTACGCCCTTTACCGAGCATGCCTTCCTGGAGCCCGAGTGCGCCGTCGCCTTCCCGTATAAGAACGGCGTCAAGGTGCAGTCGACCGACCAGGGTGCCTACGACACGCGCAAAGAGTGCGCCCACATGTTTGGCTGGGACAACGAGCCCGAGCGCGTGGTCGTCGAGACCATGCTCGTGGGCGGCGGCTTTGGCGGTAAGGAAGACGTGTCCATCCAGCACCTGGCCGCGCTCGCCGCATATAAGTTCCAGCGTCCTGTGAAGTGCAAGCTCACACGTGCCGAGTCGCTCGCGTTCCATCCCAAGCGTCACGCCATGGACGGCACCTTTACGCTGGGCTGCGATGCCGAGGGCAACTTTACCGGCCTGGACTGCGAGATCAACTTTGATACCGGAGCCTACGCATCGCTATGCGGTCCGGTGCTCGAGCGCGCCTGCACGCATGCCGTCGGCCCCTACAAGTACCAGAACACCGACATTCGCGGTTTTGGCTACTACACCAACAACCCGCCCGCCGGTGCGTACCGAGGCTTTGGCGTTTGCCAGTCCGAGTTTGCGCTCGAGAGCCTGATCGACCTGCTGGCCGAGAAGGTCGGCCTGGATCCGTGGGAGATCCGCTACCGTAACGCCATCGAGCCGGGCGAGGTTCTGCCCAACGGCCAGATTGCCGATTGCTCCACGGCGCTTAAAGAGACGCTGCTCGAGGTCAAGGATGCCTACTACGCGCATCCCGGACACGCCGGTATCGCCTGCGCCATGAAGAACGCCGGCGTGGGCGTGGGTCTGCCCGATGCCGGCCGCTGCAAGATTCGCGTCGAGAACGGCGTGGCTACGGTCTATGCCGCCACGTCCGACATCGGCCAGGGTTGCAATACCGTCTTTTTGCAGGACGTTGCCGAGGCATGTGGCTTGCCGCTTCGCTGCATCGCCAACGGCGAGTGCTCTACCGAGAACGCCCCCGACTCCGGCACCACGTCTGGCTCGCGTCAGACGGTCGTGACCGGCGAGGCCGTGCGCGGTGCCGCCTTCCTGCTGCGCGATGCTATGGTTGGCATCGAGGCTGGCAAGCCTGCGCCCGATGCTCCCGTGAGCGCGCATGGCGACGGCGTCAAGATCGAGTACGACGACGGTCGCGCCTATCAGCTGCACACACAGGAACTCGTCGCCGGCCAGGGTATGCATCCTCAAGATCCCGCTGCCGCCATCAAGGCGCTCGAGGGCTGCGAGTTTGGCTACGTGTACCTGGAGCCGACCGACAAGCTGGGCGCCGACGTTCCCAACCCCAAGAGCCACATCTGCTACGGCTTTGCCACGCATGTGGTCATTCTGGATGATGACGGCCGCGTGAGCGAGGTCTATGCTGCGCACGATTCCGGCAAGGTGGTCAATCCCATCTCCATCCAGGGTCAGATCGAAGGCGGCGTGCTCATGGGTATGGGCTATGCGCTTACCGAGGACTGGCCGCTCAAGGACTGCGTGCCCCAGGCAAGGTACGGCACGCTCGGGCTGTTCCGTGCGCCCGAGATTCCGGATATCCACGCCATCTACGTGGAGAAGGACGAGCTGCTGCCCGTGGCATACGGCGGCAAGGGCATCGGCGAGATCGCAACGATCCCCACGGCGCCCGCCGTACAGAACGCCTACCGCGCGTTTGACGGCAAGCTGCGTCCAAATCTGCCCATGGTGGATACGCCCTACAGCCGCGTCCGCAACCGCGGGTAGGGTAGGGCGCGGACGGCCATTGCTGATGAGCTGTTCGCGCTCAACATCAACTACATACGCTGCGCCTTTGGCCCCGGCTCCATCGCGAGCCGGGGCCCTTTGTTTGGAGTGGAAACTGCGTCCCGGATTTGGCGCTCAGAACGGGACACGCTTTCCGGATGGCATGTTTGGCGGAAACTACGGCCCAGTTTTTGGCTCCAGAACGGGATACATTTTCCGGAACGGTCCACGTGCGGTGGTGTACCGACCCTTTTGCGTGCGCCGCTTGTCGAATTACGTTATAGCTAGCTATATTATAGGAAGGTATAATATAGCTAGCTATAACGTAAAGGAAGGATGGCCCTATGTTTATCGGAAGAACGGCGGAAATGTCCGAGCTCAATCGACTGTATGGCACGGGCTCCTTTGAGATGCCTGTGATTTACGGCCGCCGTCGCGTGGGCAAAACGCGTCTTATCACAGAGTTTATCCAAGGCAAGAAGGCTATTTACTTTCAAGCTCGTCGCACCAATGCAGAGGCAAACCTGCATGGCTTTAGCCAGGCGATACTTGCGGGCTCCGTTGGTGTTGCTGGCGTGTCGTTTCGTAGTTTTGACGAGGCGTTCGATGCATTGGCTACCATGGCTCGTACGGAACGTTTGATTGTCGTGATCGACGAGTATCCTTATCTCGCCCAATCGAATCCCGAGATCAGCTCGTTGCTGCAAGACAAGATCGATCACTTGTACAAAGAGACCAAGCTTATGCTTATCCTGTGCGGGTCGTCGCTTTCGTTTATGGAAGAGCAGGTGTTGGGCTACGAGAGTCCGCTATACGGTAGGCGTACGGCCCAGTTTAAGATCATGCCGCTCGATTTTATGACGACCCTCGGCCTGTGGCAGAGCATGGGTCGCGAAGACGCTGCAGTTTGCTATGGCATGACGGGTGGCATTCCTGCATATATCGAGAAAGTCGATCCTGCCGCACCGCTCAAGGACAACATCAAACGTCTTTTTCTTACTCCTACGGGCTATCTCTTTGAGGAGCCGAGTAACCTGCTATTGCAGGAGTGCCGCAATCCCGAGCAATATGATGCGATCGTGCAAGCAATTGCCCAGGGGCGCTCGAAGATCTCGGAGATTGCGAGCTCTACGGGAATCCCTGCGAGCAACGTAAAGAGCTATGTGGATAAGCTGGCGTCGCTTGGGATTGTCGAGCGCGAGCTGCCCCTAAACGAGACGAGCAATAAGCGAGCCGTGTATCTGCTGAGCGATCAGATGTTTAGGTTCTGGTACAAGTTTGTTCCGCAGAACATCGGGCTGATTCAAAACGATATGGCCGAGATGGCGTATGAGCGCATTGAGCCGCACGTATCGGATTACATGGGTACGGTCTTTGAGCTTATATGCAGGCAATACGTGTACGAACTCGCGCGAGCGGGCCAGCTCGATGTGGTTCCGGCGAGCGTCGGGCGTTGGTGGGGGACGGATAATCGCACGCATACGCAGGAAGAAATCGACTTGATTGTTGACGATGGCGAGGGCACTGCACTGTTTGCGGAATGCAAATGGCGCAATGAACCGGTGGGCGAAGACGTGCTGCAAAAGCTCGTGCACCGGAGCGAGCTCTTTAGACGGCAACGAAAAAGCTATGCACTATTCTCCAAAAGCGGCTGTACTCAGGGATGTTGGGATGCTGCAGAGAGTAGGGGAGACGTCAAGCTGATCTCGTTTGCCGAGATGTGTGAGCGGGATAACGCTGCTCGGGGGTAAAGCCTGTCCTCGAATGGCTGGAACGGGGCCCTCTGTTGTCGTGTTAGCTGCCAGCGGAATGCCGGCGGAAAGCGTGTCCTAGATTTCGGCCCCAGAGTGGGACGTCGTTTCCGGATCGGGCCTCAAACGGAAATTGCATCCCGGAATGAGCGCTCAGACTGGGACGCACTTTCCGGATCGGCCTTCAAGCGGAAGCTGCGTCCCGGAATCGAGCCTCGGAATGGGACGTGCTTTCCGGATGGGCTTCAAGTGGAAAGTGCGTCTTAGAATACCGCGCCGGCGTTTTTGGCGGTTGTGGTGGGCAAGGGGGGCATCGCCTGCACACGCGACGACGGCGTGGCGGTGATCCCCATGGCGGCACTTGGGGCGTAGTGGTTTTGCGGGCGTGCCGTGCTTCCTTTACCGAAAATCCATTTGGTAAACCAGATGCTCGCGGATAGAATAAAGTCGACGGCAGCCCAAGTGGTGAAGAGCTGGGCAGCGCCGTTGCTTGGTCAAGAGGTCAGTGCCTTAATGGCAGCGACTTGTTATGCTTCGAATGCTGCTTGAGTGCCTCGGAAAGTTCGATAAGCGCCGTGAAGAGCGAGACCAAAGCAACCAAGAGCTCTACGAGCTCTGATGGGCCCGGGATGACCTCTGATTCAAGTCACCGGGCCTCAATCTTTTTCATCCATTTGAATAGAGTGGGCGGCGCCCTTGGGATCGACCGTATGGCGTGTGCCTGGCGCGCGTGGCATTGCGTCCCGCTTTTGTGTCCGCACGGGCGCCTATCCTTACGGCAATGTAGCCGCCTATGTAGCAAGCGGCAGGCAACGGAGAAAGGCCCTAACCGTGTCAGCTGAAAAGATGCCGTGTATCTCGGCCATCGATACGACGAACTTTGCGCGCCAGATTGTGCTGGACTTTGAGTTTGCGCCGGTGCCAAAGCAGCGCCAGCGCCGTGGACTGCGCAATGAGATTATCGAGGTCGGCGCCGTCAAGCTCGATTACCACGGCAACGTTATGGGCGAGTTCTCGCAGTTTGTGCAGACGGAATTTACCGAAGGCGTTGCGTATCCCGTCCGCGAGCTCACAGGGATATCGGCTGTGGACACCGCGATGGCCGATCCGCTCTGCATGGTGATCAAAAGGCTCAGCGACTGGATCGGTCGCTACTCCGCCCAGGTGGTTTGCTGGAGTGGGGCGGATCGTCGACAGCTTTTGACCGAGTGCCAGGCAAAGCACATCGACCTTTCCGCATTTCCTACGGACTGGGCCGACCTGCAGGCGTTTTACACCTCGATCATGGACGTTGGCAGCCACGGGCGCGTCTCTTTGAGTGACGCGGCGACGTGGTTTGGCATCGAGTTCGACGAGTCGACGGGCCACGCTCACAGTGCCCTAGCCGATGCGCGCGTGACCGCCAAGCTGCTCAAGCAGATGATGGACGGGGACTATCACGTGAGTCCGCACGCCCAGGAGATCCGCCAGCGGTGGGGGATGGGCGAGCGAGCCCAGACGCGCCTTACCAGTAAGTGCCCCGAGCTGGGCGACCTTCTGTTGAAGCTGAAGGCGGAGGGGAGGTAGGCCTTTTGAGAACGCCATTCGGTTTGGCATGGCGGGACTGTAAGCGCGACTTCGCCCTGCTGTTTGAATCGAAGCGTCAACCAGTATGGCGAGCTGTCTGGTCTGTCTGCCTACGCCCCCGCAATCCCGCGCGCGGCACTCAGCAGCTCATATTCCCCCTGGCTCCACTGGTGCAGCTCGGCGGCGCCGACGGCATCGCGACACAGATTCAGGAACACCTCGGCACCCTTGCAGAGGCACTCGCGGGCAAAGTCACCCGAGCCGCTTGCGATGCACGTGCCGTCTGCAAACAGCTTCCAACTCGACGGCTCGCGCGAGTCATCTCCGAGCAGCTTGATCTGCAAAACGTGCGGGTCGCCGGCGGCGCAGAGCTCTTCCTCGAGTTTCTGCATCGTAAAGCGCATCTGGTGGGAGAGGCTGCTCTTGACCAAAGCCGAGGCATAGCCGTTCGGCTTATCAAGAAGATGCATTCGCTTTGGTTTGGCGACCAGGTTGTGGAAGTTGCGCTCGCTGCGCACAGAGAAATTGTCCATACGGACTCCTTTCATCGATGTTGGCAGGGCCACCGTGCCTCTTGGCCGGTTGGCGTCGGGATCGTGGAGCCAACTCTCTACCCCGACTCTGGATAAAACGCGCCCACTCCTTGCGGGCACGATGGAGTCTATCAGCGCGCGCGGACAGAAATCAAGCGCCGCCTGCGAAATGATGTGCAGACGGCGCTTGATTACGCGGCAATTATTCGGCAAACATCCGGAAAAGTGTCGAAATCAGCCGTATGAAAGTACGGAAAAGTGTCAAATTCGAGCCGCCCAAATTACGGAAAAGTGTCGAAATGGGCGCGTGGAAATCACGGAAAAGTGTAAAACCGCACGTAAACAGGGGTGCGGCATAGCTTATGTTCCAACCTAGCTGTTGGGGTCGCCCTTGAGGGTGTTGATGTCCAGGTACTGGTTGTCGTCCTCTTTTTGCTGCGTTGCCGATTCGGACGCGGTGGGGCCGCGGAATAGCTGGAATCCCTCAAACGCAATCACGCCGAGCAGAGCGATGATGATGGCGATAAAGACAACCTTTGCCGCATGCGAAAACTCCGAAAAGCGCGGTGGTTCTTCTTCGGTGTGGTAATCGGCAGCACGCTCATCGTCGGTGCCGTGGGTATACGACGATGCCGAGGCTGCCTTTACGCTCGCTTGGTTGTAATCGGGAGCGGGCGTGGCGGCAAACGGGTCGCGAGAATAACCCCTCGACGTTTGGCCGTAATCCTCGGTTTCGATGCGGCCGGCGCGAGGTTGTTCGTACGGGCGGTTGGCGTATGCTGCGGTGCTGTCGTATGCGGAGTTGCGTTCCTCGGCGGCCGCAAACAGGGGGTTTACCGGAATGTCGAGCGCCGGCATGCCGCCCGAGGTCTCGTCCAGATCTGCCGCCGCCCAGGAATCAAAGGCAAACTGGCGGTTGGAAAGATCATCCAGATCCATGACAGGCGGCTCGAGCTCGGGCTCGGGAGCCGTGTATGCCGACTGCTGCGGGGCAGCGTAGCGAATCGTGCTGTCTGCCGTGGGGCGCTGTGCCGCTGCAGCGAGAAATGCCGCCGTCTCGGACGGATCGCTAGCAGGACGGGGTGCAGGGGCGGCTTTACGCGTCGTCTGCACGATGGGGCGGGTGGCAAAGTCGTTCGCGGGCACGGATACCGGCGCGGGCGTGGCGGAAGGTGCGGGCTTTGCACTTGTCGGGCGAACCCCGCCGCCCACGAGTTCATCGGCGGTCCAAGGGCGGTCGCTCATCACGTCGTCGAGGCTCAACGCAAACAGATCGTCTTCGCCCTCGTCAAACGCGCGTTTCGCATGCCTGGCGCCAGAAGCGGTGCCTCCGCGGCCGTTGCGTGATGCGTTGCTCGACCCCATCTTGTTCCATCCTTTCGAAATGCTCACATTCATCGATTATATGGAACTTACCTTGCGGCCGACTCTCGGATTCGCGCATTCCAGAACTCGCGCCCAAAAGGGGAGGGGTGCAGGCGCGCTGACTATTTGTCGCCAGCAGCAGCTTTGGCCTCGTTGAGGTAGCTATAGAAGCTGTACTTGGAGATGCCAAAGAACTCGCAGGCGCGCTCGCTCGACTTGGAGATGAGGAAGGCGCCGCGGCGGTCGAGGTATCCGATAGCGCGAATGCGCTCGTCCTTGGTCATGAGGGCGGCGGGCTTGCCCACGTACTGCTCGCACTCGCGCAGCAGATCTTCGAGCAGGTCGCCGATGTTTTTGGTGATGGGCTCGGGCTCGGTGTATCCCTTGTCGCCCGTGCCGGTGAGCGCGTCGAGCGAGCGCTCAAAAGCCTTCATGAGCGTAATGTCAAAGTTGATGCCCAAAATGCCGACAGGCTTGCCCTCGTCGTTGCGGATAAAGATGGTCGAGGACTTGAGCAGCTTGCCGTCGGTGGTTTTGGTGAGGTATGGCTCGCGGTCGCGCACGTCGGTGGCGCCCTCGTGCATGGACTCAAACACAATATGGCTGGGACCGTCACCTAGTTTGCGTCCGCTGACGTGGCCGTTTTCGATCACTACGATGGAGTGGTCCACGTCCTCGGTCTCCAAGTCGTGGACGACGACTTCGCAGTTGGGGCCAAACTGGAGCGCCAGGCCGTGTGCAAGGCGCTTGTAAAACTCTATCTGTGCGGGGGTCATGGGTGCCTTCCTAAAAATTAGTTTGGGCTCACTTTGCCATAAACCCCACTTGTTCGCAAATAACGAAAACGTCGCTGCGTTATGTAACCGTTCGGCGGCGAAAAGGTACCGATTACGGCAACAAACAATTTGTTAGGTTTGCCAATCAAAAAGTGTGATAGAACAGTGCTAACAAACTTTTTGTTTGGCATCCACATAAAAGTTCAGTCGCATGAATGGGAATGGGCTGAAACGCGTATGCGGGGGCCGGCAAGAGAGGACTTAAGGAGTTCACCGTATGGCCGATAAGATCCAGTGGGCGGGCAACACGATGCCCAAGAGCGATGACAAGCACTTGGGAATCATGAGCCTCGACCACGTGAAGAAGGCCCGTGCCTTCCACCAGTCGTTCCCCCAGTACACCGTCACTCCGCTTGCCCGCCTGGATGGCCAGGCTGCACGCCTGGGCCTGTCCAACCTGTGCGTTAAGGACGAGAGCTATCGCTTTGGCCTCAACGCCTTTAAGGTCCTGGGCGGTTCGTTTGCCATGGCCAACTACATTGCCGACGAGACCGGCAAGGACGTTGCCGACTGCACCTTCGATTACCTGACTTCCGATCAGCTTGCCAAGGACTTTGGCCAGGCCACCTTCTTTACCGCCACCGACGGCAACCATGGCCGCGGCGTGGCATGGGCTGCCAATAAGCTGGGCCAGAAGGCAGTCGTGCACATGCCCAAGGGTTCCACCAAGCCCCGCTTCGACAACATCGCCGCCGAGGGCGCCACGGTGACCATCGAAGAGGTCAACTACGACGAGTGCGTGCGCATGGCCGCCGCCGAGGCCGACGCCTGCGAGCGCGGCGTTATCGTTCAGGACACCGCCTGGGAGGGCTACGAGAAGATTCCGTCTTGGATCATGGAGGGCTACGGCACCATGGCTTCCGAGGCTGCCGAGCAGCTGCGCGAGATGGCCATCAACCGCCCGACGCATGTCTTTGTCCAGGCTGGCGTAGGCTCGCTCGCCGGCGCCGTGGTGGGCTACTTCACTAACCTGTATCCCGATAACCCGCCCACCTTTGTCGTGGTCGAGTGCGCTCCGGCCGCCTGCCTGTACAAGGGCGCTGCCGCCGGCGACGGCGACCCGCGCATCGTGGACGGCGACATGCCCTCCATCATGGCCGGCCTGTGCTGTGGCGAGCCCAACATCCTGGGCTGGGATATCCTGCGCAACCACGCTACCGCCTTCGTGTCCTGCCCCGACTGGGTCACCGCTCGCGGCATGCGCACCCTGGGCGCTCCCGAGAAGGGCGACCCGCGCGTCATCTCCGGCGAGTCCGGCGCGGTGACCACCGGCCTGGTCGAGACCCTCATGCTCGATCCCGAGTACGCCGAGCTCAAGGAGCTCATCGGCCTGGACAAGACGAGCTCCGTGCTCTGCTTCTCCACGGAAGGTGACACGGACCCCGACCAGTATCGCCGCATTGTCTGGGAAGGCGAATATCCCACTTGCTAATCGTTGGGGCGGAGTAAATAGGTATCGCTCCGCCACCTCACAGGTAGATTCCTTCGTTTGAAAGGTTATGAACAATGGCTAAAGAACTCGATTTCGACGCTATCAAGGCTGCTGCTGAGTCCCATCGTGCTGATATGACTCGCTTCCTGCGCGCTATGATCAGCCATCCCTCTGAGTCCTGCGAGGAGGGTGAGGTTGTCGCTTGCATCAAGGCCGAGATGGAGAGCCTTGGCTATGACGAGGTCAAGGTCGACGGCCTGGGCAACGTTATGGGCTTTATGGGCGAGGGCGACAAGATCATCGCCATCGACTCTCACATCGACACCGTCGGTATCGGCAACATCGAGAACTGGGACGCCGATCCCTATGAGGGCTACGAGACCGACGAGATCATCTACGGCCGCGGCGGCTCCGACCAGGAGGGTGGCATGGCTTCTGCTACCTACGCTGCCAAGATGATGAAGGACATGGGCCTCATCCCCGAGGGCTACAAGATCATGGTCGTCGGTACCGTCCAGGAAGAGGACTGCGACGGCATGTGCTGGCAGTACATCTACAACAAGGACGGCATTAAGCCCGAGTTCGTCATTTCCACCGAGCCCACCGACGGTGGCATCTATCGCGGTCACCGCGGCCGCATGGAGATCCGCGTCGACGTTCACGGCACCTCCTGCCACGGCTCCGCTCCCGACCGCGGCGACAACGCCATCTACAAGATGGCCGACATCATCGCCGACGTCCGCGCCCTCAACAACAACGGCTGCGACGAGTCGACCGACATCAAGGGCCTCGTCAAGATGCTCGACCCCAAGTACAACCCCGAGCACTTCGAGGACGCTCGCTTCCTGGGCCGCGGCACCTGCACCGTCAGCCAGATCTTCTACACCAGCCCCAGCCGCTGCGCTGTCGCTGACTCCTGCGCCATCTCCATCGACCGTCGCATGACCGCCGGTGAGACCTGGGAGTCCTGCCTGGACGAGATCCGCAACCTGCCGGCCGCCAAAAAGTACGGCGACGACGTGAAGGTCTCTATGTACATGTACGACCGTCCGTCCTGGACCGGCGAGGTCTACGAGACCGAGGCTTACTTCCCCACGTGGATCAACAAGGAGACCGCTCCGCACGTCAAGGCCCTCGTCGACGCTCACAAGGCCATGTTCGGTGACGAGCGCATCGGCTGCGAGCCCAGCATGGACAAGCGCACCGGTCGCCCTCTGTGCGACAAGTGGACCTTCTCCACGAACTGCGTCTCCATCCAGGGTCGCTACGGCATCCCCTGCGTGGGCTTTGGCCCGGGTGCCGAGTCTCAGGCTCACGCTCCCAACGAGGTCACCTACAAGGACGACCTGGTCACCGCTGCCGCCATGTATGTGGCTGCCCTGAACCTCTACGATCCGAGCCAGGCCGATGGCGATGCCACCGTGTTCCGCGCCGGTCTGACCAACAACAAGATCGACTAGTCCCATTCCTCGATCTTGTTGAGCCGGGGACAGTTTATGCCCCCGGCGCCCCCTGTTGACTTGGGGCCCGCGGTCGTTATCTCCCATGCTTCCTCAACGGTGGCGGGTCCTCGTCATGATGCTCTGCATGTTCTAGCCACACGCACATGCCGGAGCACATCTACTCACTGCGATCGTTTCATCTTTAGAAAGGACATTTCCATGGACGCCAAGTTTACCGAGCTCGTCGAGCAGCTGAACGGCCTCGATTTTAAGGGTATGTACGGCAGCGACTTCCTGCACACCTGGGACAAGACCACCGATGAGCTCAAGGCGCTCTACATCGTCGCCGACGCTCTGCGCGAGCTGCGCGAGAACAACGTTTCGTCCAAGATTTTCGACTCCGGCCTGGCCGTCTCGCTGTTCCGCGACAACTCCACCCGTACGCGCTTCTCCTTCTCTAAGGCTGCCAACCTGCTCGGCCTTGAGCTGCAGGACCTGGACGAGAAGAAGTCCCAGATCGCTCACGGCGAGACCGTCCGCGAGACCGCTACCATGATCTCCTTCATGGCCGACGTCATCGGCATCCGCGACGACATGTACATCGGTAAGGGCGACGCCTACATGGCCGAGGTCTCCGAGTCTGTCCAGCAGGCTTACGAGGACGGCGTTCTGGATCACCGTCCCACGCTCATCTCCCTGCAGTCCGACTCCGATCACCCCACGCAGTCCTCTGCCGACATGCTCTACCTCATCAACGAGTTTGGCGGCCTCGAGAACCTCAAGGGCAAGAAGGTTGCCGTTACCTGGGCCTATTCGCCCTCTTACGGCAAGCCGCTGTCCTGCCCGCAGTCGCTGATCAGCCTGCTGCCCCGCTTTGGCATGGACGTCACCCTGGCTCACCCCGAGGGCTACGACCTCATGCCCGAGGTCGTCGAGCGCGCCAAGAGCTATGCCGCCGAGTCCGGCACCACCTTTAAGCAGGTCAACACCATGGCCGAGGCCTTCGAGGGCGCCGACATCGTGATCCCCAAGAGCTGGGCTCCGTTTGCCGCCATGGAGAAGCGCACCAACCTGTACGCCGAGGGCGACGACGCCGGCATCGCTGCGCTCGAGAAGGAGCTGCTCGCCCAGAACGCCACCCATCAGGACTGGTGCTCCACGACTGAGCTCATGGAGAAGACTGCCAACGGCCAGGACACCATCTTTATGCACCCGCTGCCCGCCGACATCTCCGGTGTCTCTTGCGAGCACGGCGAGGTCAATGCCGACGTCTTCGACATGCACCGCGTGGGCATGTACAAGGAGGCCAGCTACAAGCCGTACGCCATCGCAGCCATGATGTTCCTGCAGAAGGTTGCCGATCCCGCCACTGCCCTCAAGGCCCTCGACGAGCGCAACACCGCCCGTTGGTTCCAGGCCTAAAGCTGGGCTGAGAAATGGCTAAGCGTATTGTTGTCGCCTTGGGCGGAAACGCCCTCGGCGCCAACCTTCCCGAGCAGATGGAGGCCGTCAAGACGACTTCCAAGGCCATTGTCGACCTGATCGAGGAAGGCAACGAAGTCGTCGTCGTGCATGGCAACGGCCCCCAGGTGGGCATGATCGCCAACGCGATGGCCGAGCTCACGCGCTCTAATCCTCAGAAGTACGTTCCCTGCCCCTTGTCCGTTTGCGGCGCCATGAGCCAGGGCTACATTGGCTATGACCTGCAAAATGCGCTGCGCGAGGAAATGCTCGACCGCAATATCGACAAGGGTGTCGCCACCGTGCTCACCCAGGTCGAGGTTGCGGCAGACGACCCGGCCTTTGCCGACCCGGTCAAGCCGATTGGTCCGTGGATGAGCGAGGCCGAGGCCAAGGAGCTGGAGGCCGACCGCGGCTACCAGTTCATCCACGACGAGAAGCAGGGCTTCCGTCGCGTGGTTGCCTCGCCCAAGCCCGTGAACATCGTCGAGCTCGACACCATCAAGTCGCTCGTTGAGTCCAACCATGTGGTGATCTCCTGCGGCGGTGGCGGCATTCCCGTCACCAAGGCCCAGGGCAACCACCTTAAGGGCGCTGCCGCCGTCATCGATAAGGACTTTGCGGCCGAGAAGCTCGCCGAGCAGCTCGACGCCGATGCCCTGATTATCCTGACGGCCGTGGAGAAGGTTGCCATTGGCTTTGGCACCGACCGCGAGCAGTGGCTCGACACGTTGACCGCGGCTGACGTAAAGCGTCTGTCCGAGGCCAACGAGTTCGGTCGCGGCTCCATGCTGCCCAAGGTCCAGGCCGCCTCGACGTTTGCCGAGAGCAAGCCGGGCCGCACGGCGCTCATCACGCTGCTCGAGAAGGCGCGCGATGGCCTTGCCGGCAAGACCGGTACCACGTTTACCGGCGACGCTGAGTAGGCATATCTGCACCATTGAGGAGGGTGCCCTGCGTCGCGGGGTGCCCTCCTTTGTGCTATGGGGAGCCAAGGGGCGTTCGCTGGAAAACGAGTGCGTGCCTGTTCCGACGGAGTGCGAGCTTGCTATGGTGGGTATAGCAACTATGGTGTCCAAGGCAGCCAGGGGAGGTTTGCGGAGATGAAACTCGGTTGCGTCATTATGGCTTCGGGCGAGGGCAAGCGGTTTGGCTCAAACAAGATGCTTGCCGATATCTATGGCGAGCCGCTGATTGCCCGGACCATCGATTCGGTTCCCCGGAGCTTTGACGTCGTGGTTTCGACGCGTTGGCCCGAGGTCGCCCGGATTTGCGAGGACAAGCATTGCCCGTGCGTGCTGCACGAGGGCGAGCTGCGCAGCGAAAGCGTCCGTGCGGGCCTTTCGTGGGGAGTTGAACGCAACTGGAAAGGTTGCCTCTTTTTGCCGGGCGACCAGCCGCTTGTGAGTGCGGATTCTTTTGAGGCGATGGTTCGTGCATTTGACGAGCGTGGCCGCAAGCATCCGGTGCGTCTTGCGTGCAACGGTGAGCCTTCGAGCCCGGTGCTCTTTCCGGCGGAACTGTTCGATGCACTTATGTGTCTTGAGGGCAAGGACGGCGGCGGTTCGATCCTCAAGGACCGTACCGACGTGGTGCTGGTCGAAGCGCGCGCCTATGAGCTGTGGGATGTCGATACCGCCAAGGGACAGCGACGCATAGCGGAGCATATCGCCGCCTGCTCGTATTTTGATCGCGTGGCCAACTGTATGAATCGATAAGGAGCAACATGATCATCATCAAAAACGGCGCGCTCGTGACGCCCCAGGGGCTTCGCCGCGCCGATCTTGCCATGGAGGGCGACAAGATTGTGCGGATTGCCGCGGCAATCGAGCCGGGCGAGGGCGATACCGTCGAGGATGCCGCGGGCTGCTGGGTGTTTCCCGGCTTTATCGACGGCCACACGCACATGCAGTGCTGGACTGGCATGGATTGGACGGCCGATAGCTTTGAGACCGGTACGCGTGCGGCTGCCTGCGGCGGTACGACGACCATCGTGGACTACGCGACGGCCGATCGCGGCGTGACCATGCCCGATGCCCTTGCCGAGTGGCATCGCCGCGCCGACGGAACCTGCACGGCCAACTACGCCTTTCATATGGCACTCGCCGAGTGGAACGAGCGCAACCGCGCCGATCTTTCGGCCATGCGCGAGGCGGGCGTATCGTCGTTCAAGACCTACTTTGCCTACGACCACCTGCGCTTGGACGATGCCGAGACACTCGAGGTGCTCGAGGAGCTCAAGCGCCTGGGCGGTATCCTGTGCGTGCATTGCGAGAACGGCACGTTGGTGAATGAACTGCAGAAGCGCGTGTACGAGCAGGGGATTCATGGGCCCGAGGGGCATGCGCTCAGCCGTCCGGACGTGTGCGAGGCCGAGGCCGTGAGCCGCCTGCTGTATCTGGCGCACTTGGCCGGGGACGCTCCGGTCAACGTGGTGCACCTTTCGACCAAGCTGGGGCTCGAGGCCATCCGTGCCGCCAAGGCGCGCGGGCAGAAGAATATCTATGTCGAGACCTGCCCTCAGTATCTGATGCTCGACGATACTTGCTACTTGGAGCAGGGCGAGGACGGCTTTGCGGGCGCCAAGTATGTGATGAGTCCGCCGCTGCGCCATGCGGGTGACCGTGCGGCTCTGCGCGAGGCGCTTGTGGCCGGCGAGATCGATACGATTGCGACCGACCACTGCAGCTTTAACCTGCATGGGCAAAAGGACCGCGGGCGCGACGACTTCCGCGCGATTCCCAACGGCGGGCCCGGTGTGGAGCATCGTCCCGTCGCGATTGCCACGAGCTTTGAGGGGCAACTGGGCCCCGAGGATCTGTGCCGCTTGATGAGCGAGAACCCGGCGCGCGTCTTTGGCATGTATCCGCGCAAGGGCTGTCTTGCCGAGGGCGCCGATGCCGACGTGTGCGTGTGGGATCCGAGCGCTCGTTGGACGATCAGTGCCGCGACGCAGCATCAGGCCGTGGACTACACGCCGCTCGAGGGCTTTGAGGCACACGGCCGCGCCAAGGCTGTGTTTGTGAACGGCGTGCTGGCTGCGCGCGACGGCGAGCCCACCGGAGCCCAACCCGGCCGCTACGTCCCCCGCTAGCAGAAAGGACGCCGGATTCCCCTCCGCAGTTGCGGTGGAATAGTTCCTGTTTAGCTGCCAAATAGGCCGTTTCAGGAACTATTTCACCGCAACTTATAGGTCTGCTGGGGCAGTGACGGCTACTTGAGGCTGCTGGTGACGACGGAGCGGCCGAGGGCTGCCTCGAAGCGATCTGCCATCGTTGGGTCGGCAAGCGTGTCGACTTGGTTGAGCATGATGCGGGCATTGCTGAGGTTCAGCATTCGCAGCTCGGCATTGAGCACCTGGGCGACGCGCTCGGGCGTGGCGATGTCGGTGAGCTCGCAGCCGCAACGCTCGCAAAAGAGCTCGGGGCGGTGGACGGCTTCGTTGATGGGCTTGCCGAGCCCCAAGGCGCCGACGATCCAGACAACGTTTGCCGTGGCGGCGGGAATTACCGGCTCCCAGGCGGCATGCGCTTTGAGCGGGAGTCGCTTGCTGCCATCTGCCTCGGCCAGCACATAGTCAAAGCGCCGTGCCAGCTCGTTGAGCGGCTCGGCGGGGGCGGAGAGCTTGCCTGTCTCCGGGTCCAAAACACCCGCCTGGCAGATACTTCCGCGGTTCATGCCCGCGCATGCCTCGCAGGTGCAGCCGGGAACATGCAGGGCCCCCGGCTTCCAAGGCGCGGCGTCCAGGCGACGGCTCGACCCGTCCCATGGCACGCCGGCGACGGGAAACATGTGCGTGGTGGTGCAGAGGAGCACCCTGCCGCCGGCGCGCATGAGCTCAAGACCCAGCGTTTTCAGCAACGTCGACTTGCCGCCGCTGCCGATAATCGCGGTAATGCCCGGCTCGATCCTGAGCGCCGAGGCAAGATTGCCGCTAACCGTTTCCATCTGTTCACCGCCGTATAATACTGTGATAATAAATAATCATCAGAGTAGCGGTCGAGCCGCTTTTGCTCTGCTCAAACCGTAGCACAGGGAGGTGCCCCGGGAATGCTCGTTTATGTTCGCGGCGCCGGCGATATCGCCACGGGTGTCGCCGCTCGCTTGGTGCGCGCCGGCGTGTCGGTCGTTATGGCCGATATCGCGGTTCCCACGTGCATCCGCCGCACAATCAGTTTTTGCGAGGCTATTCGCCTGGGCGAGGTCCAGGTCGAGGGCATTCGCGCTCGCTTGGCGCAGACGCCGGCAGAGGCGCTCGAGATTACCCAAGCGGGGGATGTTGCCGTCGTGGTGGACCCTCAGGCCAAGATGCTCGATGAGCTTAAACCCGCAGCTGTGGTCGACGCGATTTTGGCCAAGCGCAACCTGGGCACCACGCGCGACATGGCGCCTACCGTCATCGCCGTGGGGCCGGGCTTTACCGCGCCGGTCGATTGCGACGCCGTGGTCGAGACCATGCGCGGGCATTTTTTGGGCCGCGTCATTACCCAGGGCTCGCCCCAGCCCAACACGGGCGTGCCGGGCGTGATCGCCGGCTATGGCAAGGAGCGCGTTATCCACAGCCCCGCCGCCGGCGTGTTTCGGTCCGACCGCGCAATCGGCGACATCGTGAGCGCCGGAGACGTGATTGGCTACGCGGACGATACGCCCATGTGCACGCAGATCGATGGCTGCCTGCGCGGGCTTTTGGCGAACGGCGTGCAGGTGACTGAGGGCTTTAAATGCGCCGATGTCGATCCGCGTGGCGATGCCAGCTATATCAACTACATTTCGGACAAGGCGACGTCGGTCGGCGGCGGCGTGCTCGAGGCACTCGCTATGCTCACCGATATCTTTAGAGGATAGAAGGCGGCAATGGAAAAGCTCGATGTTGTGAATGCGGCGCTTGTCGCCCTGCGTGCTGGCGAGACGTGCGAGCTCGTGGTCGTAGCCGGCACGGCGGGGTCGTCGCCGCGCGGCGTGGGCGCCTGGATGGCCGTCTTTGCCGACGGTAGCCAGGCGGGCACCATCGGCGGCGGCAGGATCGAGCTCTTTGCGCTGGACGAGGCGCGAGAGCTGCTGGCCGCGGGGCAATCGCGTCTGGTCCGCTACACCATGGGCGGCGAGAACTCCGATACCGGCATGATCTGCGGCGGAGCCATATGCCTGTGCTACCTACATCTGGATGCGACCCAGGCACCGTTGTTCCAGGAAATTGCCGACGTCTTGGTCTATCGGCGCATCGGCGACTTCGTCATCGACTTTGAACCGTTTATCGCGAGCGCGCTCGAGGGCGATGTGGCCGAGTACCATGGCGAGGCATCGCGCCATACCATTGCGGGCTGCCCCGGGCTTTCACTGGTGGAGGAGGGGAGTAACGTCACCTACACTAACGCCGCCTCCGAGATTCCCGCGGCGCACGTCGAGACGCTCTGCCCCGAGGGCCTGACCTACATCTTTGGCTGCGGACACGTGGGCGCCGCGACGGCGCGCGTGCTCACGGCGGCGGGCTTTGCCGTCGTGGCCTGCGATGACCGCCCCGGCACGTTGACGCCCGAATGGGTGCCCGGTGTCTACGATCGTCGCCTGGTCGATTACAAGAACCTGAGCGAGCTGTGTCCCATCGGTCCGCGCGACTTGGTGGTCGTCGCCACGGCGGGTCACAAGTCCGATATCGACGTGGTGATTCAGGCCATGCGTGCCAAGCCTGCCTACCTGGGCTGTCTGGGTTCGCGCCGCAAGACGGCCTTTGTGCGCGCCCGCCTGGAGCAGGAAGGCTTTACGCAGGACCAGATCGACGGGCTGCACCTTCCGATCGGCGTTGCCATCGAGGCCGAGGACCCCGAGGAGATCGCCATCTCCATCGCCGCCGAGATGATCCACCTGCGCCGCACCAAACTCGTCCCCCGCAAGCGCTAATCGCATCCCCACCAATAAGTTGCGGTGAAATACGGATTGTTTAAGCCTGTTAGGCCGCCAAACAGTCCCTATTTCACCGCAACAGCTTTTTGGGACCCATTTGTGCGGGGGAGTTGTGGAGTTGTGCAGGCAGACGAGGTTTTTCTGGAAATACGCTCCCGATGCGCGTATAGTACCGATTGTTTTGTCGGCTCCTGCTGCGTCGAGTCCAAACCGCAAAATGCCATGAGCGGCGCGGATGCAGCCAGGAGGCACGAGGACAACCCATCGTGGCCACGCCCCGTGCTTAAAACCCCAAGAAGGAGTGAACAATGGCAGAAGAGAAGTATGTGCCGCGTCTGAAGACCAAGTACAACAACGAGGTCAAGCAGCAGCTTCAGGACAAGTTCCAGTACGAGAACGTCATGATGATCCCCAAGTTTGAGAAGATCGTCGTGAACATGGGTGTCGGCGAGGCCGCTACCGATTCCAAGGCCATCGACGGTGCCGTGCGCGACCTGCGCGCCATCACCGGACAGCAGCCGATGATCACCCGTGCCCGTAAGTCCATCGCTACCTTCCGCCTGCGCGCTGGTATGCCGATCGGCTGCAAGGTTACCCTGCGTGGCGACCGTATGTGGGAGTTCTTCGATCGTCTGACCTCCGTCGCGATCCCCCGTATCCGCGACTTCCGCGGCATTTCCGCCAAGAGCTTCGACGGCCGTGGTAACTTCTCCATGGGCGTCACCGAGCAGCTCATCTTCCCCGAGATCGACTTCGATTCCGTCGATCACCAGCGTGGTATGGACATCACTTTCGTGACCACCGCCAACACCGATGAGGAGGCCAAGGCCCTTCTGGACGCCTTCGGTTTCCCGTTCAAGAAATAGGTTCACCTGCCCTATAAGCGCCGTTCCCACAAGGGGGCGGCGCTTGGGGCGAACAATACTCTATGTGAGGAGGATATAAGTGGCTAAGACATCGATGATCGTCAAGTGCAATCGCAAGCAGAAGTTCTCTACTCGTGAGTACACGCGCTGCCAGCGCTGCGGCCGTCCGCACTCTGTGTACCGCAAGTTCGGCCTGTGCCGTGTCTGCTTCCGCGAGCTTGCACTCAAGGGCGAGCTTCCCGGCGTTAAGAAGGCCAGCTGGTAAGTCACTACCAGCGTTTCAAGCATCAGTTTGGAACAGGGAAAACGCGCTAAAAAGGCTTTGCCGTTAAGGGCGGCGAAGAACCAAGAGCACGTGTTCATCAAGAACGAAGGAGAATCTGTATGAACCTTACAGACCCGATCGCAGATATGCTTACGCGCATCCGTAACGCTAACTCTGTGAACAAGGCCACGGTCTCCATGCCGAGCAGCAAGAAGCTCGTCGAGATCGCTCGTGTTCTGCACGAGGAGGGCTACATCGAGGGCTACGATGTCGAGGACACCGTTCCCCAGAAGACTCTGCACATCACGCTTAAGTATGGTCCCAAGAAGGCTAAGGTCATCAACGGCATCCGCCGCATTTCCAAGCCGGGCCTGCGTAAGTACACCGGCGTTGCCGACATGCCCCGCGTCCGCGGTGGCCTTGGTACCGCCATTATTTCCACCAGCCATGGCGTCATGACCGACCGCGATGCTCGCAAGCACAACGTCGGCGGCGAGATCATCGCTTACGTCTGGTAATTCGCTCGGTAGGTAGAAGGAAAGGAGATCACCGTGTCTCGTATCGGTAATAAGCCTGTCCAGATTCCCGCCGGAGTCGAAGTGGCAGTCAACGGCAACAACGTTGTCGTCAAGGGCCCCAAGGGCCAGCTCGAGCTCGATGTCTTTGAGAAGCTCGCTATCAACGTCGAGGACAACGTCCTCACCGTTTCCCGTCCCGACGACGAGCGTGAGACCCGTGCCCGCCACGGCCTCACCCGCGCCCTCATCCACAACATGGTTGTTGGCGTTTCCGAGGGCTTCGAGAAGAAGCTCGAGCTCGCCGGCGTCGGTTACCGCGTGCAGCAGAAGGGCAAGAACCTCGAGTTCTCCCTGGGCTTCTCGCACCCCGTGATCGTCGAGGCTCCCGAGGGCATCACCTTCGAGGTTCCCGACAACACCCACGTGAACGTCAAGGGTATCAACAAGCAGCAGGTCGGTCAGATTGCCGCTGAGATCCGCGGCCATCGTCCTCCCGAGCCTTACAAGGGCAAGGGTATCCACTACGTTGGCGAGCACATCCGCCGCAAGCTGGGTAAGGCCGCCAAGTAGTCGTAACCGACTCACTCGCATAAGACCAGCACCCCGTCAGGTGCTGGCAAGATCAACCTTTTTAGGAGTTTACGTATGAACAAGCATAAGGCGAAGCTGGAAGGCCTCAAGCGTCGTCAGCGTCGTGTTCGCGGCAAGGTCTCGGGTACCGCCGAGCGTCCGCGTCTTCGCGTGACCCGTACTAACGCCAACATCTATGCCCAGATCATCGACGACAGTAAGGGCTCCAGCCTGACGCTCGTCTCTGCCTCGACCCTCGAGGCCGAGTTCAAGGGCACCCACACCTCGAACAAGGAGGCTGCGGAGAAGGTCGGTCAGCTCGTTGGCAAGCGCGCCATCGAGGCCGGCATCACCAAGGTCGCCTTCGATCGTGGTGGCCGTATCTACCATGGCCGCGTCAAGGCCCTCGCCGACGGTGCTCGTGCCGCCGGTCTCGAGTTCTAGGAGGTATGTAGCACATGGCTCGTAATCAGAAGCAGCAGCGCGAGGCCTCCGAGTTCGAGGAGCGCGTCGTTTACATCAACCGCGTGTCGAAGACCGTCAAGGGTGGTCGTCGCATGAGCCTCGTCGCTCTCGTCGTCGTTGGCGACGGCAAGGGCAACGTCGGCGTTGGCATGGGCAAGTCCGCTGAGGTGCCCATGGCCATCTCCAAGGCATCTCTCGATGCCAAGAAGAACATGTTCCACGTGCCGGTGACCGAGCAGGGCACCATCCCGCACGAGGTTCTCGGCCACTTTGGTGCCGGCCGCATCATCATCAAGCCCGCTGTCGAGGGTACCGGCGTTATCGCCGGCGGCGCTGTGCGTCCCCTCTTTGAGCTTGCTGGCATCAAGAACGTCCTGTCCAAGTCCCTCGGTACCGACAACGGCCTCAACATCATCAAGGCTGCCGTCGAGGGCCTCAAGGAGCTCTCCAGCCCTGAGGACGTCGCGGCTCGCCGTGGCCTGACGGTCTCCGAGATGTTCGTCGGTAAGGAGAACTAAGCATGGCTGACACCATCAAGATCAAGCAGGTCCGCAGCACCAACGGTTGCAAGCAGGACCAGGTCCGTACTGTCCGTGCCCTCGGTCTCCACAGGATCCGCGAGGTTCGCGAGATTGCTGACAACGAGTCCGTCCGCGGCATGATCTTCAAGGTCAAGCACCTTGTCGAGATTGTAGAGGAGTAGCAAATGCAGCTTCACGATCTTACTCCCGCGCCCGGTTCCACCAAGAACCGCAAGCGCGTCGGCCGTGGCAATTCTTCGGGTCACGGCACCACTTCTGGCCGCGGCCAGAAGGGCCAGGGTTCCCGCTCTGGCGGCACCAAGGGTGCCGGCTTCGAGGGTGGCCAGACTCCGCTGGCTATGCGCCTGCCCAAGCTTCCGGGCTTCCGCAACCCCCGTCGTATCGAGTACACCGCCGTTAACGTTGAGCGTCTCGAGCGTAAGTTCGAGGACGGCGCTGTGATCGACGGTGCCGCTCTTAAGGCCGCTCGCATCACCAAGAGCGAGTTCGAGCCCGTCAAGGTGCTCGGCAATGGTGAGCTCACCAAGAAGTTCACGGTCAAGGTCGACAAGGTCAGCGCTTCTGCGCAGGCCAAGATCGAGGCCGCCGGCGGAAAGGTCGAGCTGCCGTGCTAAATGGTCTTAAGAATGCTTTCCGCATCAAAGAATTGCGCGAAAAGATTCTTTTTACCATAGCTATGCTCGTCGTGTACCGCATTGGTGCGCACGTTCCTGTGCCCGGCATTCCCTTCCAGAGGATGCTGGGCCTTTTCTCGACCGATAACAATTCGGTCGCCGCAGGTGCTATGGCCCTCCTGAATCTTTTCTCTGGCGGCGCGTTGAGCTATGTGTCGGTGTTTTCGCTGGGCATCATGCCTTACATCACCAGCTCGATCATCCTCCAGATGCTCCAGGCCGTCGTGCCTTCCCTGCATGAGCTTACCCGCGAGGGCGAGGTCGGTCAGACCAAGATTACGCAGTATTCGCGTTACCTCACCCTGGCTCTGGCAATCCTCAACTCCGTGGGTTACCTCTTCCTCTTTAAGAGCTTCGGCATCAGCTTCAATGGCGCCGGCGCTCCCGAGATCATCTTCGACCTCATGATCGTCGGTACGCTCACCGCGGGCGCCATGCTGATCATGTGGATTGGTGAGCTCATCACCCAGCGCGGTATCGGCAATGGCATGTCGCTGATCATCTTCGCGAACATCATGGCCGGTCTGCCGCAGGCTATCTTCTCCAGCACCGAGGGCAATGCCGGTGGCATCATCACCATGGTGATCATCTGCGCCATCATCCTGCTGGTTATCCCGCTGATTGTTTTCCTTGAGCGCGGCCAGCGCCGCATCCCGGTCTCCTACGCTAAGCGCGTCGTGGGCCGTCGCATGATGGGTGGCCAGACCACCTACCTGCCCATCAAGGTCAACACCGCGGGTGTCGTGCCGATCATCTTCGCTTCGGCGCTGCTGTACTTCCCGGCTCAGATTGCCGTGTTCTTCCCCGGCATCGGCTGGATTCAGGCAGTTGCCTCCGCGCTTTCGACCGGTTGGCTCAACTGGGTGCTTAACGTTGTCCTCATCGTGTTCTTCGCGTACTTCTACACCTCCATGGTGTTCAACCCCGATGACACGGCCGATAACCTTAAGAAGCAGGGCGGCTTTATTCCGGGCGTGCGTCCGGGTAGGGCTACCGCGGCCTACATCAAGAACGCGCTCAACAAGATCACGCTTCCCAGCGCTGTCTTTTTGGCGCTCATCGCCATCGTGCCTTCGATCATTTTCTCCTTCACGGGTAACCATCTGATCCAGGCATTTGGCGGCACGTCCATCCTCATCATGGTCGGCGTCGTGCTCGACACGGTCGATAAGCTCGAAGGCCAGATCAAGATGTATGATTACGATGGATTCTTTAAATAGGCTAGAGGAGGATTGCTCATGAACCTCGTATTGCTCGGAGCTCCGGGTGCCGGTAAGGGCACCGTCGCACAGGAGCTCGTCGCCGAGTTTGGCGTCGCCCACATTTCCACGGGCGACCTGCTGCGTGCTGCCGTCAAGGGTGGCACCGAGCTTGGTATTCAGGCTAAGAAGTACATGGACGCTGGCGAGCTCGTTCCCGACCAGCTCGTAATCGACCTTGTCAAGGAGCGCCTTGCCGCCGATGATGCCCAGCAGGGCTTCATCCTCGACGGCTTCCCGCGCAACACCGCCCAGGCTGTGACGCTCGATTCCGAGCTCTCCGCCATGGGTCGCGAGATCGACTGCGCCCTTCTGGTCGACGTGGCCCCCGAGGTCATTATCGATCGTCTGTCTTCGCGTCGCACCTGCCGAGCCTGCGGTTACACCGGCACCGCTGCCGATGCTACCTGCCCCAAGTGCGCCGGCGAGATGTATCAGCGCGACGACGACAAGCCCGAGACCATCAAGAACCGTCTCGACGTCTACGAGAAGTCCACGAGCCCGCTCGTCGACTACTATCGTGGTCAGGGTCTGCTCAAGTCGGTCAACGGTGACCAGGCTCGCGAGACCGTGTACGGGGATGTCAAAGAGGCTCTCGGTCTATGATCAAGATTAAGTCTGCAACGCAAATCGAGCAGATGAAGAAGGCAGGAGCGCTATCTAAGATGGCGCTCCGCCACGTTGGAGCCATGGTGCGCCCCGGCGTTTCGACTTTTGAGCTCGATCAGCTCGCGGAGCAGATTATCCGCATGCATGGCGGCACCCCGGCCTTTAAGGGCTACGGCGGATTCCCGGGGACCATATGCGCATCGATCAACGATGCCGTGGTCCACGGTATTCCCAACCCCGACATGATCCTGCGCGATGGCGATATCATCTCCATCGATACGGGAGCCGTTGTCGACGGTTGGGTCGGCGATAACGCTTGGACGTTTTTCGTCGGCACCCCCACGCCCGAAGCCAAGGCTTTGTGTGAGGTCACGCGTGATTGCCTTAAGGCTGCCATCGGGCAGGCTGTTCCCGGTAACCATATCGGGGACGTCGGTTATGCCGTTCAGTCCCTCGCCGAGTCTCACGGTTACGGCGTGCTTCGTGATTATGTGGGCCATGGCATTGGCCGCGTGATGCACGAGGACCCCAATGTTCCTAACTACGGAAAGAAGGGGAGGGGCGTTCGCCTCCAGGCCGGCATGGTCATTGCCATCGAGCCGATGGTTACGATGGGTTCCAACCATGTGAGCACGGGTTCCGACGGTTGGATCGTCACGACCAACGACCACCTGCCCGCCGCGCACTACGAGAACACCGTCGCCATCACCAATGACGGTCCGGTGATTCTCACCACGGATGCGCAAGGTGCTTGGTGTTCGCTCCAAGGCGGAGAAATGTAACAAGTTCCACTTAGTTGTGGAGCCATTACGAAGTTATTACGATGCGTGCATACGTGTTGTAGAATACTCAATCGCTGTCGTTTTCTAGAGAAAGATGATTGCTTGTGAAGAAGGAAGACGCAATTGAGCTCGAGGGTACGGTAAAGGAACCGTTGCCCAACGCCATGTTTAAGGTCGAGCTCGAGAACGGTCATTCGGTTCTGTGCAACATTTCTGGCAAGATCCGAATGAATTACATCCGTATTCTCCCCGGTGACAGGGTTGTCGTGGAGCTTTCCCCGTACGACCTGACCCGCGGCCGCATCACCTATCGCTACAAATAGCGGCACGCATACACGCACTCCATTTCCGGCTGCAGGCTTAGCTCAACCTACGGTCGGATTGTGTGTGAAGACCAGCCATAGTTTTAAACGCCTGCGGCTGGGCGAGTAGATAGTAGGGAAGTAGTTTGAGCGCTACCGAAAGGAAGAACGATGAAGGTACGTCCTTCGGTCAAGAAGATGTGCGATAAGTGCAAAATCATTAGGCGCCATGGCAAGGTCCTCGTCATTTGCGAGAACCCCCGTCATAAGCAGCGTCAGGGTTAAGAGAGGAGACTACGTTGGCCCGTATTAATGGTGTCGACCTCCCGCGTGAGAAGCGCGTTGAGATCGGTCTGACCTACATTTACGGCATCGGCCGCACCACTGCGACGAAGATTTGCGTCGAGTGCAACGTTAACGTGGATACGCGCGTTAAGGACCTCACCGAGGATGAGGTTAACGCCATCCGCGATTATATCGACAAGAACCAGATCATGGTTGAGGGCGACCTCCGCCGTGAGCGCAACCAGAACGTCAAGCGCCTTATGGACATCGGCTGCAACCGCGGCCTTCGTCACCGCAAGGGCCTCCCGGTCCGCGGCCAGCGCACCCACACTAACGCTCGTACCCGCAAGGGCCCGAAGCGTCAGATCGGTGCTAAGAAGAAGAAATAAGGAGCGCTAGATAGATGGCTACTGCTAAGAAGAACGTTCGCGCTGCCCGTCTGAAGCGCGCGGACCGTAAGAACATTTCCGTGGGCCAGGCTCACATCCGTTCTACGTTCAACAACACGATCGTTTCGATCACCGATCCCCAGGGCAACGTCATTTCCTGGAAGTCGGCTGGCCAGGTGGGCTTCAAGGGCTCCCGTAAGTCCACGCCGTTCGCTGCCCAGATGGCTGCCGAGGCTGCTGCCAAGCAGGCCATGGAGCACGGCATGAAGAAGGTTTCCGTCTTCGTCAAGGGCCCCGGCTCCGGTCGTGAGACCGCCATCCGCTCCCTCCAGGCTGCTGGCCTCGAGGTCTCGAGCATCCAGGACAAGACCCCCATCCCGCACAACGGCTGCCGCCCCAAGAAGCGTCGCCGCGTGTAACTGAAAGGATCGTATCAATATGGCAATCGACAGGACTCCTGTTCTTAAGCGCTGCCGTCAGCTCGGGATCGATCCCGCTGAGCTCGGTTACAGCAGCAAGAAGGAATCTATCCGTCAGCCCAAGCGCCGTCGCAAGGAATCTGAGTACGGCATGCAGCTGCGTGAGAAGCAGAAGGTCAAGTTCATCTATGGCGTTCTGGAGAAGCAGTTCCACGGCTACTTCAACAAGGCCCGTAAGATGAACGGCGTCACCGGTGAGAACCTCATGATCATCCTTGAGTCTCGCCTCGACAACGTCGTCTTCCGTCTTGGCTTCGCCCGCACCCGCAAAGAGGCTCGTCAGTCCGTCCGTCACGGTCACTTCACCGTGAACGGCAAGCGCGTGGACATCCCGTCCTACCGCGTCAAGGCCGGCGACGTCGTCGCTGTCGGCGAGAAGTTCCGTGACCTCCTCCCCATCAAGGAGGCCTTGATTTCCTCCGAGCGCTTTGAGGTCCCTGGCTGGCTCGAGGTCGATATCGAGAAGCTGTCTGGTAACGTGCTCGCTCTGCCGACGCGTGAGCAGATCAGCGGTGATATCAACGAGCAGCTCATCGTCGAGCTCTACTCTAAGTAGTCCATCCGGGCTGCTGAGGCTGGAGGTAATACATGTCAGAATTCATTAGGCCTCAGGTTCAGGTCGAAGAGATCAACGAGACGTCTGCTCGTGTCTCCGTCGAGCCGCTCGAGCGTGGTTACGGCGATACGCTGGGTAACTCCCTTCGTCGCGTTCTTCTGTCCTCGCTCGAGGGTGCCGCCGTCGAGGCCATTCAGATCGATGGTGCGCAGCACGAGTTCATGACCATCCCTAACATGGTCGAGGATGTCACCGATATCGTCCTGAATGTCAAGGGTCTTGTCTTCAGGGCTCTCGGCACGACCGACGAGGCAACCGCCACCATCTCGGTTGACGGCCCTTGCGAGGTCACCGGTGCGGACTTCTTTATTCCGTCCGAGTTTGAGCTGGTCAACCCCGAGCAGCACATTGCTACGCTCACCGAGGGCGGCCATCTCACCATGAGCATGCGCATCGGCTATGGCCGCGGCTATGTTTCTGGCGAGGCCAACAAGCGCGACAACGATCCCATCGGTGTGATCCACGTCGACTCGCTGTACTCGCCGGTTTCCCGTTGCGCCAAGCTCGTTGAGGCTTGCCGTGTCGGCCAGCACACCGACTACGACCGCCTTGTCCTCGAGATCGAGACCAACGGCTCCATCGCCCCGCGCGACGCCGTGGTCCAGGCTGCCAATATCATCAACCAGCATATGGCCGCCTTTATGAACCTTGCCGAGACCCCCGAGGTCGAGGAGGAGGCTTCGATCTTCGCTCCCGAGGTTACCAACGACAACGCCGAGCTGGACAAGCAGATCGAGGATCTGGACCTTTCCGTCCGTTCCTACAACTGCCTTAAGCGCGCCAGCATTCACTCGGTCCGTCAGCTCGTTGAGTTCTCGGAGAACGATCTGCTCAACATCCGTAACTTCGGTGTTAAGTCGATCGAGGAAGTGAAGGACAAGCTTGAGTCCATGGGCCTGAGCCTGAAGGCTTAATGCTTCGCATATTTGAGGAGAAACTAGACCATGCGTCACAACGTTAAGAAGGGCCTGAAGCTCGGCACCGATGCGAGCCACACCAAGGCCATGAAGAAGAGCCTTGCTAAGGCCCTCTTCGAGAACGACCGCATCAAGACCACCGAGACCCGCGCTAAGGCGCTGCGTTCGGTCGTCGATCCGATCATCACCTGGGCCAAGAAGGGCGACCTGCACTCTCGTCGTCTGGCTATCGCCAAGCTCGGCGATAAGCAGCTCGTTGCCGAGATCTTCGACAAGGCTGCTCAGGGCATGTGGCAGGACCGCAACGGCGGTTACACCCGCATCATGAAGCTCGGTAACCGTAAGGGCGACAATGCTCCCATCGTTATCATGGAGCTCGTCACCGAGCCTTGCACGCCTAAGGCCAAGAAGGCTGCTCCGGCCCCCAAGAAGGCCGCTGCTCCCAAGAAGGTCGAGGCTGTCGAGGAGGCTCCTGCTGAGGAGACCGCTGAGTAGACATTCCGTCTGCATAGGCTATATTCGAGGGGTACGTTCGCGTACCCCTCTTTTTTTGTCGCGATACCGTTGATTGTTTGTTGGGAGCGCCCATGACCGCGCCGTCTGATTTCAATTCGATTCCCGAGCTCGATGCCACGTTGGTGTTTCGCGTGGCCTATGACGGCTCGTCCTATAGCGGATTTGCCGAGCAGCCGGGACAGACGACGGTTGCAGGCGAGCTTCGTCGTGCTATCGAGACACTGTTGCGCCGCCCGATCGATCTGACGTGTGCGGGGCGTACCGATGCCGGCGTGCACGCGGTGGCCCAGTACATCAGCGTGCCCGTAACGGACGCTGAGCTGTCTTTAACGCGCCGTAGGTGGCTGCGGGCTATGGATGCCCTCCTGCCCAAAGATATCGCCATAAACGAGGCCTACAAGGCTCGTAAGGGCTTTTCTGCCCGCTTTGATGCGCGCTCTCGCACTTACACCTATCGCATTGCCGATCGTGATGCGCGGCCCGTGCTGTCACGCGGTGCTGTGTGGTGGCATCGCTATCCCCTCGACGTCGATGCGATGGCGGCCGCCTGCCCTGCGCTTTTGGGCGAGCAGGACTTTAAAAGCTTTTGCAAGGTTGCCTCGGCCGTTGGCAAGCCCACGCATCGTTGCGTGATGCGTGCCGAGTTTGGCCATGAGGTTGCGTTTGGCGAGGACATCCTGACGTTTACCATCGAGGGCAATGCGTTTCTGCATTCGATGGTCCGTACGATCGTGGGCACGCTTGTCGAGATTGGCATGCATCGCCGTGAACCCGAGTGGATGCGCGAGGTTATCGATGCTTGCGACCGTACCGCTGCGGGCCCCACGGCTCCTGCCTGCGGCCTTACGTTTATGGGCGTGGATTACGATCCCGCCGAGCTTGTCGTGCTCGACTAGGGGAGGGCTCGACGTGTCGTGCGTCGACACCTGTCATCTGTGGGCTGCGCGTGTGCAACATCTGTTCTTGGCGTGCAATGCAACCGGTGTCTCATTGCTTTTATTGCCGGGGTGTACCATGAACCACGGTTTGATTCATTGCTGTCGAGAGGACGGATAATTTGGTTCGACGTGGCTCGCATCCGCGACTTTCGGTGATCCTTGTGGTAGAAGGTTCGCCCAGCTATGCGATGCGTGCGCTCGAGAGTATCCAGAACCAAGACCTCTACGATTTGCAGATTGTCGTTGTCTGTCGCGATACTGCGCCCGGTGTGCGCCATTCGCTTCAAGTTGCTGCCGACAGGGACATCCATATTGATTTGATTGACGTCGAGGACGCGACGCGCGGCGCGTGTCTGCGTGCTGGCTTTGCCGCTTCTCGCGGATCTCAGATTATTGCCATGAATGCCGACGAGTGGTTTGCGCCGCAGTCGCTTTCCAAGATGGTTGATGCTGCGTGTGACGCCGCGGCCGACATAGTGTTCCCCACGGTGTCACTCGATCGCTACGATGCGCATCGAGAGCGCCATTCGCATGTCTTGGACGCTGCCCCTCTTGCTATCGAGGACCCGTCTTCGATGGCGCGTGAGCTGGCTCAGCTCATTCCGAGCGGCTTGATTGCGCAGACTTCGGGTGTTATGTACAGCCGCTCGTTGTTCGATGCGTGCCTGTCGCATGACAAGGCATATCGTACCGTTGGGTTTATGGCATGCGCACTTTCGCGGGCACAACGCGTGTCCGGGTGTGGTGACGCTTGTTTCCACACGGTGGCGCCAAAGCTTACGGATGTTTTTGATCCCACCATGTTTGCCAGGCTTTCCGATGATGTCCGGGCTCTCGACGAGCTTACTGGTTCGCTTGCGGAGACGGGCGATGGCAGCCAACTGATGATGGCAAGCCAGAAGTTCTACTTTGCCGGCCTGGTCGCCTGCATCGAGAATTTGTGTCTGAGCCCGCATGGGGTGTCATCAATCGAGCGTTCTGCTCGTATGCGTGATATGCTCGAGGCGCCTCGAACCCGTCAGATGGTTGCAGCCCTCAAGGATGACCATCGTGGACTCGGCTTGTTGTTTGGGCCAATTGCAAGCGCAAGGCCCACACGTTGCGTGATGTGCACGCATTTGGCAGCTTTTCTCAACCGGACGGGTGCCAAAACTGCCTAGGGACGCTCATTTCGAAACAAACTTGCATAGAATTGTTTCGAAATGCGTTCTTATTCACAAAAGCCTTCAAATAGCGCTAAACTATTCAATCACTGATTGATTGTCTCCGCCATCTTTTGGAGTGAGGGTTTGTATGGCTAAAAAACGCAATGGGCGCCAGGATGCCATCAGAGATATTGTGCGCAACAAAGACGTGCGTACGCAGCGTGTGCTGGTGGATGAGCTCCGCGCCATGGGCTTTGATTGCACGCAGGCGACCGTCTCTCGCGATATTGCCGATATGGGGCTGCGTAAGCTTCCCGAGGGTATCTATGTTCTGGCAGAGGACCTGCATCTGCAGCGCATGGTCTCCGAACTCGTTACCGGCGTTCTGCGCACCGATAACCTCGTCATGATTAAAGCTCAACCCGGTACGGCCTCCGGCATCGCCGCCGCCGTTGATGCGGCTGAGTTGCCCGATGTGCTTGGCTCGCTTGCCGGCAACGATACGATTTTGGTTATTGCCCAGACGGCCGAGGACGGCGAGCGTCTTGAAGCGCTGATCAATAAGCTGAGCAACTCCCGTAAGTAGGCGTGCGGGTCGTGCGCTCGGTACTGTGCGCGCTGACATAGTGGCTTGTAAGGGGTATCGACGTTGGTCGGTACCCCTTTTTTGTCTGCCGGTATAAAGATCGCCCATCAGGTCGCTTTAAACTAAAAAGGCCCCCGAGCAGTTTAATAAGCTGCTCGGGGGCCTTGTTGCTTATGGCTGGATGAATTTCTAGCCGACCGTATCGTCAGGCGTGGGCGAGGGGTCGGGAGTGGGCGTAGGCGTAGGCGTGGGTGTGCCGCCATCGCCGCCGGTCGAACCACCAGTGGAGCCACCCGTCGAGCCACCGGTCGTACCGGTGCCGCCGGTGGTGTCGCCGCCCGTGGTCTCGGTGGTCGTGGTCGTCGTGGTAGTCGTTGTGGTGGTTTCCTCTTCCTCTTCGTCCTTGTCCTTGTCGTCGTTCTCCGACTTCTTGGTGTTGTTGGTGCCGTAGAACTTCCAGACGCTGTTGTTCTTGTAGGTGGGCGCCGTTCCGGTCGCAAACTCCTCGCGCTCGGTACCGGTCAGAACGGTGTTCATAAACCGCTTAAAGACAGGCAGGTTGGTGCTGTCGCCCAGCAGGTCTGTGCCGTATTTTTGGATGGGGATCTCGCCCGCGGAATAGCCGGTCCACAGGGCGCACGCCAGCTGCGGGGTATAGCCGCAGAACCACAGGTTGGTGGTGTTGTCGGTGGTGCCCGTTTTGCCGGCATAGGGCTGGTTGACGCTCAGGGCGCCAGCAGCACCTGTACCGCTGCCCTGCATGACGCCGGACAGAACATCGGTGACCGCGGCGGCCTCGCCCTCGGTAAGCACCTGTGAGGGATTGTCGGTGTGCTGGTACAGCACCGAACCGGTACGAGAGTCAATCTCGGTGATGGCGATCGGCTGGCGATAGTAGCCGCCGTTGGCAAACGTCGCGTAGGCGGCGGCCATCTCGAGCGGCGAGATCGAGCCAGTGCCGAGGGTCATGACGGGAACGTCCTCGATGTTGTCCTTGGCGGGATCGATGCCGAGCTTTTTGACGAGCGAGATGATCTTGCTGTTGCCGACGGCTTCCGCCACCTGGATGTAGCCGGTGTTGGAGGAGTATGCCGTTGCCTGCTTAAGCGTGATGTTGCCATAGCTATGGTTGGCGTAGTTTTGGACCTCGGTCGTGGTGCCCTTGGCCTTGAGCGGCGAGTTGCAGTTGAGGGTGACGTTGGGGTTCATGCCGTTTTGGATGGCGGTTGCCAGCGTAAAGGCCTTAAAGGTGGAGCCGACGGGACGCTTGGCCGTGGCATGGTTTACGTGGTTCTCGTCGGCGTTGTAGTCGTAGCCACCCACCATGCACTTGATGTAGCCGGTCTTGGGGTCGACGACGACCATGCCCATGTCCAGGCCGTCGAGCGAGAGCGTGTCGAGCTGCTCGCGGACGGCATTCTCTGCCACCTGCTGCATCGTGGGGTCGATGGTGGTCTTGACGGTCAGGCCGCCCTTAAAGAGCACGTCGGTCGAGAACTCCTGCTCCAGCAGCTGCTTAACATAGGCGACAAAGTAGGGCTGTGAGTATACGTCGACGCCGCTGCCCGAAATCTCGGTCACGTTGAGGGTGATGGGCTCGGCCTGTGCGGCATCGTGTTCCTCCTGCGTAATGTGGCCCAGGCGCAACATGTTGTCGAGGACCTTGTTGCGACGGGACAGTGCCAGGTCGGGGTTGACCGTGGGGTCGTACTGCGAGGGCGAGTTGGGAAGGCCGATGAGCAGTGCGGCCTCGCTGAGGGTGAGGTCGGCGGCGCTCTTGGACAGATAGGTCTCGGCTGCGGCCTCGATGCCGTAGGCGCCGTGGCCGTAATAGATGGTGTTGAGGTACATCATGAGGATCTCGTCTTTGGAGTACATGTCCTCCATCTTGACGGCGATGTAGGCCTCGCGCACCTTACGCTCGATGGTCGAGTCGAACTGCTCCTCCTGCAGGATGGTGTTGCGCACCAGCTGCTGGGTGATAGTCGAGGCGCCTTCGTGCCCGCCGCCGAGGGTTGCCACCGCAGCACGCGCGATACCCCACAGGTCGATACCGCCGTGCTCGTAGAAGCGCTCGTCCTCGACGTCAACGGTGCCCTGCAGCACGTAGGGGGAGACCTCGTCCTTGGTGATGGACTTGCGGTTTTGCGTGTAGAAGCTCGCGATCTTGTTGCCGTTGCAGTCGACGATCTCGGTGGGCTCGCTCACCAGATACGCGTTGGCGTCGGTGTAGTCGGGCAGATCGGACAGCCAGCGGTTGACGTTGCCGACCATGCCGATGCCAAATGCCACGCCCGCAATCAGCAGAAAGCCCAAAAACGAGAGCAGGATTATGGGCAGAGCATGCGTCTTTGAACGGCTGCGTCCCTGTCGTTGGCGAGGACCCATATATTGACCTCCAGGTATGTCGTGCCGGACGGTGGATGTGCCGTCGGGGCAGGATGGACATAAGTTATTACACGATAAACCAAACGGGGCGCGCGAGGCCTCGTGTATGCTGGAAGACGGCATTTTTCAGAGTGAATGCATACCTTGGTAAGGAGTTTGCCGATGGCGATTCGGGCGATGGGGCCGAGCGGACAATACGAGACTGGATTGGATGCTGCCGGTGCGGCGCTGCCCGAGCTGCTGGCGCCGGCGGGCGGGCTCGACCAGATGCTTGCGGCCATCGCCGCGGGTGCCGATGCCATCTACGCGGGGTTGGGCGGCTTTAACGCCCGCGTGAGCGCGCATGGCTTTACGGATGACGAGTTTGCGCGCGGCTGCGCCGCGGCGCATGCCCATGGCGTGCGCGTGTACGTGACGCTCAACGTGTTCGTGTTTGACGATGAGCTGTCCGATGCGGTGGCGCTGGGAGCTCATGCACTGGAGCTGGGCGCCGATGCTCTGATTGTGGCCGATGCCGGGTTGGCCTGCGCGCTGAGCGCGGCGATTCCCGGGGTCGAGATTCACCTGTCCACGCAGGCGGGCGTTCATAGCGAAGGCGCCGTGCGGCTTGCCGCCGATGAGCTGGGGGTCGAGCGTGTGACGACGGCGCGCGAGCTGACGGTCGACGAGATTACGGCGCTATGTGCCACGGGCGTGCCCATCGAGGTATTCTGCCACGGTGCGATTTGCATCGGCTATTCTGGGGCGTGCGAGTTCTCGGCCCTGCGGCGTGGACGCTCGGCGATGCGCGGCGACTGCACGCAGCCGTGCCGTCTGGCGTACGACCTGGTGGACGAGGCGGGGCAGAGCGTTGTCGCCGTCGAGGGAGATCGCCTGCTGTGCCCGCGTGACTATCTGGGTATTGCGCATCTGCCCGAGCTTGTAGATGCCGGCGTGGCGTCGCTCAAGATCGAGGGGCGCATGAAGAACCCCGATTACGTATTCAACGTGGTGCGGGTGTGGCGCCGGGCACTCGATATGCTGCGCGACGGCGCGTGGGACCCCGATGTCGTGGAAGAGCTTGAACGCGAGCTGGGAAGGTCGTTTAACCGTGGGTTTACCGATGCGTACCTGCGAGGGCGTTCGGGTGCCGAGCTGATGAGCTTTGAGCGCGCAATTAACCAGGGCGTGCGCGTGGGGCGCTTGGTCGCTGTGGGCCACGAAGAGGTGACCGTTGAGCTCGACGCCGCCGTGGCGGCGGGTGACACGCTCGAGATTCGGTTCTATCCGGGTGTCGACGCGCGTCCCGATGTGCCCAAGCGCTGGCCGCAAGTGCCCTGCCCGGTGGATGCCGCAGCGGGGAAGCGCGTCGTCGTGCATTGCAAGCGTAAGGTGGACGCGGGCTGCGAGGTGTACCTGATTCGCAGCGCCGGCGTGTTGGATCAGACGGCGGCGGTGTTGGAGCGCATGCGGGCCGAGGCGGATGCGATTGCGCCCGTTGCGCGTGCCGTTGAAGTGCTGCCCTTTGAGGGCGTTGCGGTGGATGGCGGTGCATCGACGGAGTTGGTGGAGTGCGCGGTTCCCACTCGCATGGTTTTTGCTTGGCAGCTGATGGATGCCGACCCGTGCGGAGAACTCGATTTGTCCGACGCCGTTGTGGTGCTTGACGAGGTGTGCCGCGCGAGTGACGCTGACTGGACCCGCTCACTGATGCAGCGTGCCGGGCGCGTCGTCTGCCGCAACCTGGGACAGGTGGTGATCGCTCGCGAGCTGGGCGTGACGTTTGACGTGGCGGCGCCGGTGTTCTGCGCGAATCGGGCCACGCTTACCTGGCTGCGCGGACTCGGTGCGGGGCGGGTGTACTTGCCGGCCGAGTTGCTCGGCAATGATGCGAAACGTATTGCCGAACTGACGGCCGAACCTGATGTTTTGGGCCCCGTCGATGCCGATTGCCCCGAGCTCATGGTGTGCGAGCACTGCCTGCTGACCGCCGAGGGCGTCTGCGCCACCGATGCGACGGGGCAGGTCCATTGTCGTGACTGCTTGCGTCGTCGGCAGGCACGCTATCTGGTCGAGCGTGACGGTACACGTCTGCCAGTTGCCATTGACGCATGCGGCAGGACGAGGATTTTCCTGTCGTAGGTGCCGCGTCGCGTCAGTTTGTTATCATAAGAGAGTTTATGGACTTCCAGCACCGCCGTTTTCGGCGAGGGTGCTATAGCAAAAGGAGGATACCCAATGCTGTCTGTTGACGAGCAAATGCGTATCATCACCTCGGGCGCCGCGCAGATCGTTCCCGAGGCCGACCTTCGCAAGAAGCTTGAGAAGGGCGAGCCCCTCAACATCAAGCTCGGCGTCGACCCCACCAGCCCCGACCTGCACCTGGGCCACGCCGTGCCGCTGCGCAAGATGCGTCAGTTCCAGGACCTGGGCCACAACGTCACCCTCATCATCGGCAACGGTACCGCGCTGATCGGCGACCCCTCGGGCAAGAACTCCACGCGTCCGCAGCTTTCGCAGGAGCAGATCGAGGCCAATGCCGAGACCTATGTGAGCCAGGCCATGAAGATCCTGGATCCCGAGAAGACCACCATCGTGCACAACGGTGACTGGATCTTGTCGATGGATCTGGCCGGTCTGCTGCAGGTGTGCTCCAAGTTCACCGTCGCCCGCATTCTTGAGCGCGATGACTTTACCAAGCGCTACCAGTCTCAGACGCCGATCGCCCTGCATGAGTTCCTGTATCCCGTGATGCAGGCTTTCGACTCCGTGCAGATCAAGGCCGACGTGGAGATGGGCGGCACCGATCAGCTCTTCAACCTGCTCGCCGGCCGTGAGCTCATGGAGAAAATGGGCATGGAGCCGCAGATCGCGCTCACCATGCCGCTGCTCGAGGGCACCGACGGCGTGCGCAAGATGTCCAAGTCCTATGGCAACTACATCGGCCTGACCGACGCTCCCAAGGATATGTTCGGCAAGACCATGTCCATCCCCGACGAGATGATTGGCAAGTACTACCGCCTGGCGAGCTCGCTCACCCCGGCAGAGGTCGACAAGATCGACGCCGCCCTGGCCGATGGTTCTGCCGACCCCTACGAGCTCAAGCGCGCTCTGGGCCGTGACCTGTGTGACACCTACCACGGCGCCGGTGCCGGCGACGAGGCTCAGGCCGAGTTCGACCGCGTGTTCAAGGAGGGCCAGCTCGCCGACTTCCCCGAGAAGCACGTTGAGCTGACCGTCAACGACGAGGGCCAGATCTACCTCGCTGGCCTGCTCAAGGACCTGGGTCTTTCGGCGAGCGCCGGCCAGGCTCGTCGCGATATCGACGGCGGCGGCGTCAAGATCAACGGCAAGGCCGTGGCTCCCAAGAGCTATAACATCGATCCCGGCGCCCTCAAGCTGGGCGACACCCTTTCTGTGGGCAAGCGCAAGGGCTTTAAGTTGATTTAGTTCCGCCGTTCTAACGAACGGCGGACCGGCCGACGCTGCGCGGGCCGCATTTGGACAATCTGACGTTCAACTTCAAGGGCGCGACCAGAAGGTCAGCGCCCTTTCGTTTCACGTCACCTTGTCTCAAATGCGGCCCGCTCGCTGTCGTTGCCAAAACATCGGCGCTTCCGTTGTTGGCACTTTGGGACGTTCCTTTTGTGCCGGCACTTTGGGACACTCCTTGTCATTGGTGCAAAGCAACCTCTCCTCATTGCACCAAGTGGCGTGTGCCGTTAAGCGGAGAGGCGTATTGTTGACCCATCGTTTGGGCATACAATGGCTATTGGCTTGCTGCGGTGAAGGCTCGTCCGCTCCGCAGCTTTTTTCTACGGTTAAAGGAGTATGTATGTCCGTTGAGGTCATGAGGTCTGTGATCGAGGCCGCCGAGGGCCGCGTGCCCGTCGACACGCTGTTTACCAATGCGCAGATCGTCGACGTGTATGGCCAGCGTGTGGCGCCCGGCAGCGTTGCCGTCAAGGACGGTGTGATCGTCGGCGTGCTCTACGATGGTCGCGACGATGTCGCTGGCACCTACGAGGCTGCCGAGGTTATCGACTGCCAGGGTCGCTATCTCGCTCCCGGTTTTATTGACGGGCATCTGCATATCGAGTCTTCGAACATCCGTCCCGCCGAGTATGCTCGCATGGCCGCGACGCGCGGTACTACCACCGCCATTGCCGACAGCCACGAGATTGCCAATGTTGCCGGTCTCGACGGCTTGCGCTTTATGATCGAGGACGGCCGCCGCGCACCCATCTCCATCAAGTACATGATGCCTTCGTGCGTGCCCGCGCTGCCCGACGAGCAGGCCGGTGCCGTTATTTCGGCTGCCGATATGCAGGCGTTTTTTGCCGAGCATCCGGGCGATGTCTTTGGTCTGGGCGAGATGATGAACCTGCCGGGCGTCTTTATGGCCGATCCCGAGACCTGTGCTCGTATCGACGCTGCCAACCAGACGCCGTCCAAACAGGTCGACGGTCATGCCCCGCTCGTTGCCGGCAAGGACCTCAACGCCTATGCTGCGGCAGGCATTATCGCCGACCACGAGTCGACGATTCCCGAGGAGGCGCTCGACAAGCTGTCTCGCGGCATGTACGTGATGCTGCGCGAAGGTACGTGCAGCCATGATCTGGCCAACCTGTCGCCGATGCTGCTGGAGAATCCCGCGCGCGCCCGCCGCTGCTGCTTTGCGACTGACGACCGCGCCCCTTCCGATGCGCTTGCGACCGGCATGATCGACAATGCCTGCCGCGTGGCGATTGAGGCCGGTATCGACCCCGTGGTCGCTATCTCTATGGCGTCCCTCTCCACGGCCGAGGCGTTTGGCCTGGATCACGGCTGCCGCGACCCGCACGAGCTCCGCGGTGCGATTGCCCCGGGCAAGCGTGCCGACCTGCTGGTGCTCAATGACCTGACGTTTGCCACGGCTCCGCATCGCGTATATGCCGCCGGTGCTTTGGTGGCGCAGGACGGCACCTTTGTGGGCGAGATTGCACCCGAGATGGCCGAGGTTGCGGCCCTTGCCGATGAGCTGCGCGCCTCCGTTAAGCTGCCGAAGCTATCGCTCGACGTGTTCGACTATGCCTTTAAGTCGGGCGAGGCCGTGATTGACGTGGTGCCGGGCAAGGCCATCACGGGCATGGTTCGTCCCGAGACTGACGAGAACTTGCGTCGCATTATGCTGATCGAGCGCCACGGCCGCGGCGTGTCGCTGCAAGCCGAGGGCGCCGACGGCGACGGCCCCGCTGGCCTGGGTCTTGTCGGCAAGCACATCGGTCGCGGCTGGGTGCGCGGCTTTACCATCACGGGTGGCGCCATTGCCTCCACGATCGGCCACGACTCGCACAACGTGTGCGTGGTGGGCGACAACGCCGCCGATATGATGGCCGCCGTTGAGGCCGTGGGCCAAGGTGGTCACGTGCTGGTGCGCAACGGAGAGGTCGTGGCGCGCATTCCGCTGGCGCTCGGTGGCCTTATGAGCGAAGGCACGGCCGAGGACGTTGCCGCGCAGCACGACGACTTTATGGTCAAGGCGCGCGCCATGGGTATTGAGTCGCCGCTCGACCCCATCATGGGCATCATCTTCCTGCCCCTGCCGGTAATCCCGACGCTCCGCATCCGTCCCGAGGGCATGTTCGACGTCACCACATTCACCTACGCCGACTAGTCATTGGGTGTTCTTAAACGACTAGTCGTTGGGGACACTCTTCGGCATGTTTCTTGGTGCCGTGCCTGTGCGTGGTGTCGAGGGGGGGGCATGTGAAGCGTCCGCCAAGCCCTTGTAATGGTTTTGTCTGAGCGGTCTGCACGAGCTCCTTTTGGGTACGGTTGAGTTGGATTTATGTCTGATTCCATCAAGCCCGAAAGGAGCTTTTCTATGATCAAATTAATCGCATCCGATATGGATGGCACGCTGCTCGATGAGAATAGCCAAGTGCCGCCCGAGACCTACGAGCTTATCGTGGCCCTGCGTGAGCGTGGCGTGCATTTTGCCGCGTCGTCGGGGCGTCGCTATGACCGTCTGTGCGAGTTCTTTGCGCCCGTGGTCGACAAGATGGACTTTGTCGCGGCGAACGGCGCGCAGGTCTATGCGGACGGTGTTGAGGTCGACCGCGAGGTCTATTCGCATCTCGCCATCCGCAAACTCGCGCGCACGGTCGAAATGTTCCCCAACATGCATCTGGCGCTTTTCGATCGCACCAAGTCCTTCTTGCTCGACGACGAGGGCAAGTTTGTCCGCGAGATCGACAAGGACCTGCCCAATGCCGAGCGCATTTGGGGCTTGCCCGACCCACATGTGAACATCATCAAGGCCTCGATTATCTGCGATGATGGCAACGTGATGGACAATGCCTACGTGCTACAGCGCGAGCTTGGCGGCCTGTTCTCCTTCGCGCCTTCGGGCAACGCGTGGATCGACGCCATGCAGCCGGGTGTGTCCAAGGCTTCGGGTATCGAACAGCTCATGGAGCATTATGGCGTTGAGCGCGAAGAGGTCATGGCGTTTGGTGACTCGATGAACGACTATGAAATCATTCGCTTTGTGGGCACGGGCTGCGCCATGCAAAACGCGCGTCCTGCACTCAAGGCGGTTGCCGACCGCGTCGTGGGGTGCAACCGCGATCACGCCGTCCAGCAAGAACTTCGCCACGTGCTGGAGAGCCTCGCCTAATCCGGCAGTTGGGGACACTCCTTGCGGTTTTGCGGGGTAGCTAATTTGGGACGGGGCTATTTTAGCTACCCCACAGGCGGGTAGCTAAAATAGCCCCGTCCCAAATTAGCTACCCTGCCGGGTTGTTGCTGCTAGGCGAGGGCGGCCATGATGGCGCGGGCTACGCCGTCGTGGTCGTTGTCAAACTCGGTGATGGCACCGGCGGCCTCGCGGTCCTCTGGCTCGCCATTGACCATGGCCATGCCGTGGCCCGCTGCCTGCAGCATGGGGATGTCGTTGATGTTGTCGCCAAAGGCCCAGGCATCGGCAAGGGACTCGCCCAGACGCTCGCACAACCACGTCAGAGCCGTTCCCTTGGTGGCGCCCTCGCCCATGACCTCGATATTCATGGCGTACGAACGCGTGACTTCGATGCCGTTGAGCGTGCTGAGCGCCGCCGCGATGGCGTCGCGGTCGGCGGGGTCGTGCCAGTACATGGCAATGCGTTCGAGCGTCTCTACATCGTCGATCTTGCTATCGACGTCTACGTCGATGGGCGTGCGCGTACGCCTGAGAGATCCGGCAATATGCGGATCGCCGCCGCAGAACTCATCCAGGCGCTCGTAGAGCGAGCGGGGGAGAAAGCACTGGCCGTCGGCGAAAATGTCGAAGGTGACGTCATGGCCGGCGGCAATGCTGTGGATGCGGTGGGCAATGTCACGGTCGAGCGGACGGCTCAGAATGCACGTGGCGCGCGAGGCATCGGTGGGTGTATCATCGTCGAGCTGCCAGACGCTGGCACCGTTGGCGCAGACCGCGTAGTGTACGGCGGGGTGGGCGAGGATGGGCTCAAAGATGCCCGACAGAGGACGCCCCGTGCAGGGCACAAACTCAATCCCACGTCGAGCGAGATCGTCGAGCATTGCCCAGGTGGCGTCGCTCATCTGCTTATCACTCGTCAGCAGCGTTCCATCCATATCGGAAAACACAATCATTCGCTGCAATCCTTTCTACTGGCATAAAAAGCGTGGCCGAGGGCGGTGATGCCCTGGCCACGCTTGGGTTCTATAACGGTCTGTGTTCTAACGATCGGCGAGCGGCTTGTACTCCAGCGGCTCGATAACCGGGCGATACGCGGGACGGATGATGCGGTGCGCGCAGAAGAGCTCTTCCATGCGGTGCGCAGACCAGCCGGCCATGCGGGCGACGGCGAACAGCGGCGTAAAGAGCGTCTCGGGCACGCCGAGCATCTTGTAGATAAAGCCCGTGTACAGGTCGATGTTGGCGCAGATGGGCTTGGTCATGCCGTGATCGCGCATCACTTGCGGGGCCAGGCGCTCAATGCGCTCGATGAGCGCGAACTCTTCGCCCAGGTCCTTCTTGGCGGCCAACGTGCGCGCGTAGTGGCGGCAGACCTCGGCGCGCGGATCGCTGAGCGTGTAGACGGCATGTCCCATACCGTAGATGAGCCCCGTGCCGTCGAAGGCCTGCTTGTCCAAGATCTTGCCCAGATAGGAAGCGACCTCATCGTCGTCTTCCCAGTTGGAAACGTGTGCGCGAATGTCCTCGTGCATCGACACGACCTTGGCGTTGGCGCCGCCGTGGCGCGGGCCCTTGAGCGAGCCGATGGCCGCGGCGTAGGCCGAATACGGGTCGGTGGCCGAGGAGGACAGTACACGGCAGGCGAACGTGGAGTTGTTGCCGCCGCCGTGCTCGGCATGGAGCATAAGCATCACGTCGAGCAGCATCGCCTCGTCGCGGGTAAACGCCATGCCGCCGCGCAGCACCTGCAGGATGGTCTCGGCCGTGGACAGGCCGGGCGTGGGGTGCGGCACATGCACCTCGGAGCCGCGACGCTTGGCGACCGAAGCCATGTGCGCGAAGGCGGCAATACGGGGCAGACGGGCGAGCATGGAGATGGCAACATCGATCTCGTGCTCGGGGGTGATCGCGTCGGGCTCGGCGTCGAAGGCATAGAGCAGCAGCACGGCGCGCTGAAGCACGTTCATGATGCTCGCCGACACCGTGGTCATCGGGAATTCCTTGACGTACTCATCGCTCAGATGCCTAAACGCGCCCAGGCGCTCGCAAAAGCCATCGAGCTCATCCTTGTTGGGCAGCGAGCCCGTAATGAGCAGGTAGGCGACCTCTTCGTAGCCATAGCGGTCCTCTGCCTGGGCATTGTTGACGAGGTCCTCAATGTTGTAGCCGCGCAGCGTGAGTCGGCCCTTGTCGGGCACGACCTGGCCGTCGACCTTGTTGTAGCCGTGCACATCCGAGATGCGGGTGAGGCCCGCGACCACGCCCGATCCGTCGGCATTGCGAAGACCGCGCTTAACATTGTGCTCGACAAACAGGCCCTCGTCATAAGGGTCGGTGGGCAAGCCGTAATACAAGTTTTCGCTTTCAGGCGCAATCTGGCGGCTGGCCTCGTAGTCCAGGACCAGGCGGCTCAGATGGTCATCGAAGCGGTAATAGATTTTCTTGGCGTCGTAGGCCATGCGCGCTCCTCTCCATGCCTCGTCGGGACGGTGTGCTTGGACGCAGAAGCGCCCGCCTGCCCCGAGCGGCTTGTTCGCTACAGGCGGTACATAAAGTTAAAGACGTCCTCGCGCTGGATGGACACGTTGACGCCCGAAAGCTCGCCGGCCTCGGCCAGCGCCTTCTGCAGCTCGGCGAAGTCGAGCTTGGACTCGGCGGTGTCGGCCAGCATGGTCATGGTGAAGATGTCCTCGATAATGGACTGCGTAATGTCGCGGATGTCGACATTGGCCTCGCCCAGGACACGGGTGACGCCGGCGACGATGCCGGGGCGGTTCTTGCCAAGGACGGTGATGACGATGCGGGAGGACGAGATCTCGGCCATGGGAAACCCTTTCGCGTGTTGGCGGCGCGCGCGGACGCTCCGCTACGGTACAGTATTCATCATTGTACCTGTCTGGCGCAAAAAAAGGGGTCGCTCGCTGCGGCGTTACATGTCTGCAACATGAGCGTGAGGGGGCAGGCCGCATGGGGAAGAGCCGTCTGGCGCGCGTCCAGCTCGTGTTGGGTTGATTTCCGAACTCAGCCGAACACATCGAGCGGATAGGCCGTTCCCGCAGTCAGCCGAACGCCTCCGACCGCTGATTCCAAACTGAAAACGGGGGGCATCCCCCCACTATTCGGTAGGGGATACCGCTCCGCGGCGCATGCCGCGGGCGGCGCCCCTATCGGACCACCGTGACCTCAGTTGGGATGGGCCCAGCACCGCGGCGTACTCGGTGGGGTAGAGCCGACTGATCGTCTTCACGTCGCGTATGACGATATTTCGGTCGTCCGGCTCGGTGATGCCGTAGCCGAACGCCTGGAGCGTCTCGATGGACTCCTGGATCCTCTGTTGGAACATGGGACCCGGATCGACCCTCGGCCCGAGGTGCCCGCGCCAAAGGCACGGCGTGGCGCGCAGCATGTTATGGATTTTGGAGATGGGCTCGATGTCGGCGTAGACGTTGAGCGTCGCCATGGCGTCCTTGTGGCCGAGGATCGATTGGAGCGCCTTGATATCGCCGCCTTGGCGGATCCACTGCGTTGCGAACGTGTGGCGAAGGCCGTGGAACGTGATCAGCTCGTCGTTGGTGCCCATGAGGCCGTTGGTCTCCGAGAACGTCTTGAACGCCCTGCGGATATAGCTTGTCGTCGCGAAGGTCGCGCCCGGCTCCGACAGGATGTAGCAGTCCCCGATCTCGACCGCCCCGGTAAGGCCGCGCAAGCGCAGCTTTCCGCAGTCGATCTCGTGGGTCTCCTTCAGGAAGGGGAGTAGGCCGACCGGGTCGATGGGGATACCCCTGGCGTCATGGGTCTTGGTGTCCTTGATGAACGAACCCATTCCCTTCGCGTACGCCACCGAGTGTCTGATCGAGATCAGGCCCGTCTCGAAATCCACATCGCACCACCGAAGGCCGCAGACCTCGCCGATTCGCATCCCCGTGTGCAGGGCGAGTACGACCGCCCTCTAATCCTCGGCGGACCAATCGAGTCCGAACTCCTTTCGGGCATCCTCTTCGCTCATGACTTCGAGAAGGTCTCCGGGTTGGCAACGAAGGGCGAGGCATAGCTGCTCGAGTGTGTTGAAGCGAATGCCGCGAATATGCCCTTTTTTAATACGGGACAGGTTCACGGGCGTGGTTCCAATCCTTTCGGCAAGTTCGTTCGAGGAAATCTTTCGCTCGGCCATGATCTTGTCGAGGCGAACAATTACGGGCATGGCGTTTCCTTACGCAATCTCGTCGGAGTCGAGGTACAGCTCTCGGGCGTACAAGAAGAGCTGGGAAAGCATGAACAGGACGATGCCGAGAACCAGAGAGGTCCAATCGAATGATGAAGCGATCTCTTGGGCGCCGACGGCCCCCTCGCCGCCAAACATCGAAACGGAGGTTTTGAGTGAGCCGGCGTAGAGGCTGGTGGCAGCTTGAACAACGAAGAGAATGCCGAGCACCTTCAAGCATGTCGCAGACCCTTTCTTGAAGGGGTCTCCGCTCTTGATCGTCCACACGAGAACGGCGCTGAGGATGGTCGTAGCGATACCGATGACGGCAGGGACCAATGTCGAGATCGCAAGGGCTGGATACGCGGGGGAGTCTGCAATTACAGGGTTGTCGAGCACTTCGATTGCTGGCTTTAAGGAGAACGCCACTTGTGCGATGGCGGTGGCGCAAAGGGTCGCAGAGGCTATCGCACATGCGATGCGGAAGGAATGAAGCCGGGGAGTGCGATTGTCGGAACTCATAATAACCTCCGAAGAATTTAAAAAACTCAGGTTACTTTTTAACAGTTTATGTTAAATTGACTTTGCCGGCAAGTAATAAGGGCCGAGCATTTTGTTCGGCCCCTCTGTTCCGACTGGATGAGGTTAAGGTTGGCGATGAATATGCTCAAAATCTCGAAGGCAATCTTTAGGTCGCTCATCTCCTCCAGGTCGCTCTGTGTTGCCGTTGTTGCGCTGATGGTTCTTTGTGCTTTGCCCGTCTTCAGGAGCGCGGCTGGCATCGACGGACGGGTCGAATACCTCGAGTCGGGAATAACCCGTGTTGAGCAGGAATTGTCAGCATCCTATGCGGATGCGCTTGTGAATGCGGGGGAGGAGGGTGTCTATACCTCTTCATCAAGCATGCCCGCGCTTCTGTACCCTCTTGCCGCGGGGCGTCTTGTCTTGGCGCCGCTCTCTACTCTGCTTCCGTTTCTGCAGGTATCGGATGGAGCGTACTCCTTTTATGACGGATCGAAGGAGTACTTGCTATGGGCCGCAACGGCCGTTGCCGTCTCGTTCCTTGCCGCGCGTCTTAACAAACGTGAAAAACTCATCATCCAGGCACCGATGGGTGAGCTGGGCAGGCTTGTTGCATCGAGCGTATGGGCGAGTGTTTTTGCGATGCTTGCCGTCTTCGCCGTCAATCTTCCAGGGATAATCGCCGCACTTGTGAAGAATGGCCCGGGCTCGCTGTTCTATCCGATAGGCTACGTTCAATATGCGACTCCGGTTATCAAACCGGCTTGGCTGGTGTTCGCACAGACGGCCATCTTGCAATTCTTGGTGGCGGCGTTCATCTCGCTCGTCGTTCACCTTGCCGTGAAGATTGCCAATAACCCTACGCTTGGAAACGTGTTCGTATGTGCCCTGATGGGGGCGACGATGGTTCCCGGGTATTACGGAAGATCCATCGCTTTACGTGAGTTCGCCCTGTTGAATCCCCTTACGTATGCGAACACTGAGTTGACCGTCGGCGCCTATAGCCCGTACCCGACAACGCAGATAGTGAATCTGCCTGGACTTTGCTTCGAGCGTGGCGCGATTACCCTCGTATGCGCAATCGGGATCGAGGTGCTGGCAATTAGCCTGCTTTGCGTTGCTGGAAAGAGCGGCTGCGCGCGCCCGATGTCCCCGATTTGTCTTGAGAGAGGTTCCTTCACCGCATCGAGAACGACAGCCCGTTCGAGCGCTTGTGCCTCCGCCGTTGCATACGTAAGAACGATGGGGAAGCTGCTCCTGCATTCTCCTGCCCTCGCCGTATGCGCGATTGCAATGTCGACGGCGATGCTGGCCCCGGCTCTGGTCGAGGTGTTTCCTGACGCTGGTGACGTTTCCGCTGTTCGGTATAGGGATGGGGAGCTCCGTTCAATAGATCGGTATCTAGAGCAGGACGCTGCGAATATGGACGTCGAGGGCAAAGCGGCCCTGGAAGGCATGCGAGATGCTCTTTCGGGTTTCGTGTACGCGCCCACGCCTGCGGAGGGGTTTCGAAGCCTTGCGACGTACGAGCGCGCTCGAGGCGAGCTGGGCGCGGCAGATGCGACCCTCCTGCAATCGATCGGAATCGAGCCGGAGACTCCTTCTCGTGCGGAGGCGCGCGCCCTTCTGCTCGAGTCGATCGCGAGCTTGCCGGCCCCCAAGGTTTACGAGTTAAGTACGAAGATGCCCCCATTAATCCTCCTTTCCTATCTCCAGGCAGCGCTTCCTTCCTTGTTTTGGCTGTTGCCCGTGGTTGTCACATCGCTTGCGTGCACCCACCTGCGGTGCCGTTCCCTTCTGGTTTTCCAAGTCCCCGCAACAGCGCATGTGCGTTTTCTGACGGCTGTTGCGCTGTCTCTCCTGCTTGGCTTGGCGCTGCTTTTGGTGTCGATGGTTCCCGCTGCGGTTGTGTCCTTGATTAAGAACGGTGCGGGTGGTTCGGAGTATCCCGTCGCTCTCATTCGGGCGGGAGCTTCGACAACGTCCATGGTGGGGGAGGCGGTGTTGTGCAGTATTCCGTTGCTGGTCATGGCATACGGCGTGATTTCCGTCGTCGCTGCGTTGACAGCAGCGATTAGCCGCAACCCCGTTGTCGCCGGAGTGGTTTGCGCGGTTCTCCTGGTGTTGGGTTCGTTGAGCGCTCATGTTGAAAACGCGGGCATGGGCGTCGCGCTGCTGGCTCCATTCGCCTCGTTTGATTCCGCTTCCCAGGTGGGGACGATTGGGTTCCTTGGGCGAGGGACGAACGCGATGCCTTTTGGAGAGGTCGTCGGCGCATCGGGCGCTCTGCTGGTGGTCTTGGGCGCCGTATCTCCGTTGATGGTGCGCCTGAGTGTTCCAAAGATCGAAAGGGGATGATCTCGATGATTGACCTTCAAACGCTGACGATCTCTTATGGAAAGAAGGTGCTCGTAGATTCGGTGAACGCTGAGTTTGCCCCGGGTACGGTCTACGGTCTCGTCGCTCCGAACGGGCATGGAAAGACGACGTTGCTGCGTGCGATGGCAGGTTTGCCGGGTCCTCGCGTGGACGGGAGCATCGTTCTGGATGAGGTGCAGGGTACGGGTGCGAGAGAGGTCCGTTCTATGATCTTCTATGCACCTGGTGAGGGGACGCTGCTGTATCCCGGATTGCGTGCGGAAGATCACCTCAAGATGGTTTGCGATATGTGGCCGCATGCTCGCGATATCGAAGAGATAGTGGAACAAACGCAGATAGGCGAGTTCGCGAAGATGAGGATCCGCACTCTGAGCCAGGGCATGAAGCAGCAGCTTACCCTGGCGATTGCGTATGCGACGGGCGCGCGGTACCTTCTATTAGATGAGCCCATGAACGCGCTCGACCCCAGCAGGGTGGACTTGCATTCCGAGATTCTCAGGAAGCTGGCCGATTCTGGTACGTGCATCATCATGTCATCCCACATCTTGGATTCGGTCGATAGGCTGTGCGATGAGATTCTGTTTTTGAAGGATGGGAGGCTCATTAGAAGCATTCCGCAAGATGATGCTGCGCCGAAGTCTCCTGGATCCCATTTCGCAAAGCCTGCCGGACGCGCCGAGGGTGCGCTAAGCGCGTATCGGCGGCTCTACGGAGAGGGCGGGTAGTCAAGTCATCTACTCGACGACCTGGCAGACCTCACCAATTCGTTCTACTTCATCGAGGCCGGCACACTCGTGGAAAAGACCGAGTCGTCTTCGCAAACGCTCAAGCAGGAATACCTCGATACATACGAAGGAGGTGAATGACATGAAGACCGGCTCCGCCAAAATACCCATTGCGCTGGCGTTATTGGTCGCGATAGTCGCAATCGCAGTCTCTGCCATATCCATAAAAGATGCGAACACCTTGAAACATGGCATTTCCGAAGGGTTCCGCCTAGACGGAGTGTACCGAGACCACGAGACCGGCTTAACCCAGCTCTCCTTCCTTGGGGAAGACGAAAACAGGTGGCAAATCGTCGACAGCAATGGAAATGTGACCGACGGTTCATTTGAGACAACCGGCGATCCGAACATCTTCATGTTGGCCGACCAATCAGGAGATGATTACGGATTTGTCCACCTGGCTTACGCCTCCGCAGACGGAAACCAAGGAAGCCTTTATTTGAACACCGGAACGTCGGTGCTCGAATTTGACAAGGTAACCAGCGGCCCGGCTTTCGTCGTGCCGTAAATGCAAATCGAGCGTCACGAGAGAAGAGGGGACTGGCCTTGCCAGCCCCCTCTTCCCCTTACGGTCACAAACATCCAGTTCGTGAAACATGACCACCCGCTATGCGGGTGGTCATGATTTAACAATGTCAACTGAACCTGATTCAGTTTAGTTGATTTCCGATCTCAGCCGAACGTATTGAGCGGATAGGCCGTTTCCGCAGTCAGCCGAACGCCCCCGAGGCCCCTCTCAGGCTTCGGGGACGGCATTTTCCCAGTTGAAGGAACGGTGGAGATGCGTTTTGCACCACGCGGCTGCGGCGCTTGAGCTCGCGGTCGGTGCGCTCCTGCACGTTGTCGGTGCGCAACCCGACGTGGTGCTCGTAGGGGAAGTCCAAGTAGGCCAGGGCCTCGGCCTCGGTCTCTTCCAGCACCTCGGTGGCCTTGGGGCGGAAACCCTCGATCTGCCTGATGGCGAGCTGGCAGAGCCCGCGCATGTGTTTGTTAACGTCGTAATTGCGGGTTTGGTCATATCGGGTTTCCGGGCTTGAGCACGTAAAAATTAAAACAAATTTGCATTCAAGTTATTATTTACAGTCGTTTTAAGACGGAGTGGAATGCGGGCGCACAAGGAGATGCGGAATCGATGAGAGTCTCAAAAAATACTGCAGTGTTATCATCCTTCATCCTCTCTATTCTTCCATTTCTGATTCTATGGGCGGCTTGGTCGGCCCTCCCCGATACAATTCCGGCTCATTGGAGTGGGGGTGTGGTTGATCGTTGGGGAAATAAGTTTGAATTGCTGGCTGTTCCGCTGTTTTCCCTGATTGGTTCTATTGCAATTTCTGTGTACCTTATTGTTTCCACGCGGCGAAGAGAGTTCGCGGATTTCTCTGTTCGAATGCGACGGGACTTTCTTGCGTGCTATATTTCTGGCCTTCTTTTATCGACAGCCTGTTCAGTGATAACTGCCGTGTGGGTTCAGTTGATTCTTACGCAAAACACTGCGGTTGATGGGGGGCTTGGACTATCGATCCCGTATTCCCTTCCCGGGCTATATGTGATCTTGTGCGCTTTGCCGCCTTTTTATGCGAGCGGCGGGAGTAAAAGGGCAGAGCGCCTGATAACAGTGCTCATTGGCAGCGCGGAGATTGTTCTTTGTGGAATAGTGCTTGAAGGTTCGGCTGCCTCTTATGCGATGATTGGGCTGATGATTCTGTTCTGTGCGCTTGGGATTGTGTCGCAGGTTAGGGATAGCCGGTCCTTATGAGTTGAATTACTCATGCGGACATCTGAGAAGATATGTAGGCGGCCGCTCTCGGGGGCGGGTGCCTGGGCTCGCCCCTACAATTGCCGATGAGACGTGCAATCGCTCTTGAGATCCTGAGACGGAGGTTGCCAATGAGGGATATCGAGGCATCTCGCCTGCTGCTGCGGGCGTGGCGCGTGAACGATGCCGCGGAGGCAGCGTCGGTCTTCCGATGCGCGTCAGATCCTTAAGGGCCAGCCCGTGTTGTGCCGAAAAGACCGTGAACCTTTTGTGGGACGCGCGGCGCCGTGGTACCATAGCCGAGTTTGTTGTCTTGGTCGGAAACCAAGACGCCTTATGCGCTGATCGGTAACCAGCGCCTGACCAATAAGGAGTCCTACCATGAAGCAGGGTATCCATCCCCAGTATGTCGAGTGCACGGTGACGTGCTCCTGCGGCAACACCTTCAAGACGCACGCTACCGTGTCCGAGATGAAGGTCGAGCTTTGCAACGAGTGCCACCCGTTCTACACCGGCCAGCAGAAGTTCGTCGACACCGGTGGACGCGTCCAGCGCTTCGCCGACAAGTTCGGTGGCGCCGCTGCCGCCCAGCTCAAGAAGGCCGAGGAGGCCAAGGCTGCCAAGGCCGCCAAGGCTGCTGAGGCCGAGGCCGCTCGCAAGGCCGCCGCTGAGGCTAAGGCTGCCGAGAAGGCTAAGCGTGCCGCTAAGTTTGCCGAGGAGGCTGCCAAGCAGGCCGCCGAGGCTCCCGCAGAGGCTCCCGTCGAGGAGGCCGCTGCCGAGGCCGAGACCACCGAGGCTGCTGAGTAAATAGCTCGCCGAGGACACACTCGCATTCATGGCATAAGGGCCGTGCATCCATTTGGGTGCGCAGCCCTTTTTCTTTTTAAATTAGTGCAAACTAACCTGTCCCCATGGCACCACATGGCAGAGAGGCAGCGTTTGCCCAGATAAACCTGCCAAAATTAACCTGTCCCATTGTGGCAGGTTGGTCGTAGTTATTACGTGGCGGTCGAGCTCGACCGTATAGGCCGCGCCTTGTTTGGCTAAAGTACAATCATCTGTGTTTAACTCGCCCGCAGCTGCACGGCGTGGGCGATGGCCAAAAAGGAAAACCACATGGGATTCATGTCAAAGCTGCTGTCCTTTGGATCCGATAAGGACCTTAAGCGCTACTACAAGATCGTCGACCAGATCAACGGTCTTGAGCCCCAGTTTGAGAAGATGACCGAGGAGGAGCTCCGCGCCCAGACCGATAAGTTCCGCGAGCGTTACGCCAACGGCGAGTCGCTCGACGACATGCTTCCCGAGGCCTTTGCTACCGTGCGTGAGGCTTCCAAGCGCACCATGGGTATGCGCCACTTTGACGTGCAGCTCATTGGCGCCATGGCACTGCACGAGGGCCACATCGCCGAGATGAAGACCGGCGAAGGTAAGACCCTCGTCTCCACGTTGGCCGGCTATCTCAACGCTATTGCCGGCAAGGGCGTGCACGTCGTTACTGTCAACGATTACCTTGCCAAGCGCGACTCCGAGTGGATGGGCCGCATCTATAAGTACCTGGGCATGACCGTCGGTCTGCTCCAGAACAACATGCCGCTCGAGCTCAAGCGCCCGGCCTACCAGGCCGACGTCACCTACGGCACCAACTCCGAGTTCGGCTTTGATTACCTGCGCGACAACATGGTTACCCGTCCCGAGCAGCGCGTGCAGCGCGGTCACAACTACGCCATCGTCGACGAGGTTGACTCCATCCTGATCGATGAGGCCCGCACCCCGCTGATCATCTCGGGCGCTGGCACCAAGTCCGCCAGTACCTACAAGGACTTCGCGCGTGCCGTGCGTGGCCTTGAGCGCGGCGAGGACGTGTCGCACGACATGCTCACCGCCACCGAGGACGTCGAGCCCACGGGCGACTATGTCATGGACGAGGCCAAGCACACCATTGCCGCCACCGAGCGCGGCCTTAAGAAGATCGAGCGCCGCCTGGGTATCGATGACATCTATGCCGATCTCTCCGGTCAGCTTGTCAACCACCTGCAGCAGGCGCTGAAGGCCCAGTACATGTTCCACCGCGACAAGCAGTACGTGGTCACCAACGGCGAGGTCAAGATCGTCGACGAGTTCACCGGCCGCATTATGGAAGGCCGCCGTTACTCCGAGGGCCTGCACCAGGCCATCGAGGCCAAAGAGGGCGTGCTCGTGCGCGAGGAGAATCAGACGCTGGCCACCATCACCCTGCAGAACTACTTCCGTCTGTATGACAAGCTCTCCGGCATGACCGGTACGGCACTTACCGAGGATGCCGAGTTCCGCGAGATCTACAAGCTGCCCGTCGAGGTCATCCCCTCCAACAAGCCCGTGCAGCGCGTGGACCACGAGGACCTGGTGTACCGCACCATTCAGGCCAAGTACAACGCCGTCGCCGACGATGTCGAGCAGCGTCACGCCAAGGGCCAGCCGGTCCTGGTGGGCACCGTCTCCATCGAGAGCTCCGAGAAGCTGTCCGCCGCCCTTACCAAGCGCGGCATCGCTCACGAGGTCCTCAACGCCAAGCACCATGAGCGCGAGGCCCACATCGTTGCCCAGGCCGGACGCTACGGCGCCGTGACCATCGCCACCAACATGGCCGGTCGTGGTACCGACATCCTGCTGGGCGGCAACCCCGACGAGCTGGTGCGCGAGCGCCTGGAGTACGAGGGCCTGACCATGGAGGACGTGACGCCCGAGCAGCTCGAGCAGTTTAACGCCGAGGCCAAGGAGACTTGCAAGGCCGAGCGCGAGCGCGTGCTTGCCGCCGGCGGCCTGACCGTCATCGGCACCGAGCGCCATGAGTCCCGCCGTATCGACAACCAGCTGCGCGGCCGTTCCGGCCGTCAGGGCGATCCAGGCGAGACCCAGTTCTACCTGTCGCTCGAGGACGACCTCATGCGCCTGTTCGGCGGCGACAAGATGGACCGCGTCTCCAAGATGATGGTCACGGCCGACATGGGCGACGACATGCCCATCCAGCACAAGATCATCTCCAAGGCCGTCGAGAGCGCCCAGCACAAGGTCGAGAGCATCAACTTCTCCATGCGTAAGAGCGTCCTTGAGTACGACGACGTCATGAACAAGCAGCGCCAGGTCATCTACGCCGAGCGCAATAAGATTCTGGACGGCAAGGACCTGACCGACCACATCACCGAGGTCATGCACGACACCGTGTACCGCTGCGTGCAGGAGTTCTGCACCAAGGACAGTCACGATGGCGAGCGCGACCTGGAGGGCCTGCGCAAGTGGGTTGTGGAGCTCACCGGCCACATCGATACGCCGAAGTTCCCCGACGAGGATTATGAGGCCCTGGCTGCCGATGTCCTGGCTTACGTAGAGAAGTGCTACAACATGAAGGCCGAGCGCTTGGGCGAGGACCTGATGCGCGAGCTCAACACCCAGGTCATGCTGCGCGTCATCGATACCCGCTGGATGAACTACCTGCAGGAGATGGACTACCTCAAGACCGGCATCGGCCTGCGCGGCTTTGGCCAGCGCGACCCGCTGGTTGAGTACAAGACCGAGGCCTACGGCGCGTTCCAGATACTCGTCGATACCATGTATGAGGATTACCTGCGCACGGTTCTGCGCATCGAGATCAAGGCTGCCCCGCGTGCCGTGGAGCACAAGGAGGAGCCCGCGCTCGAGGGTGCGCGCTTCTCCGGTCCTGCCGAGGTCGATGGTGACAACGGCGACTCGGTGCTGCGCAAGCAGGCGCAGGTGCAGGCCCGCACGGCTGTCCAGGGTGGTCCGGCTGCCGTCAACAACGGTGGCAAGGTGACCACCTATCGCAAGTCCGAGAGCGACGATCCGTACGTCAACGTGGGCCGCAACGACCCGTGCCCCTGCGGTAGCGGCAAGAAGTTTAAGTACTGCCACGGCAGGAATCGTTAATGGCTGAGGCTTTAGAGGTAACGCCCGCCGAGCTGGACGCGTTCGCGGACCGGCTCGGTGAGGTCGAGTCGTATCTCCACCTGGACGAGAAGCGTACCCGCGTGTTCGAGCTCGAGGCCAAAAGTGTTGCCCCTGGCTTTTGGGATGACGCCGACGCCGCCCGTGCCACCATGGAGGAGATCGCGCGCACCAAGGAAGATATCGCTGCCGTGGACACCGCGCGCGGCGAGCTTTCCGATGCCCGCGCCGCGCTGGAGCTTGCCGAGGAGATGGGGGATGACCCCGACGCCGCCGCCCTTCGCGAGGAGGCTGCAGCCACGGCTGAGCGCCTGGCCCGTGCCATCGATGAGCTTGAGCTTTCGAGCTGGTTTACCGGTGAGTTCGATCACGGCGATGCCATCGTGACCATCAAGCCCGGACAGGGTGGTCTGGAGGCCCAGGACTGGACCTTCATGCTCTTTAAGATGTACATGAAGTACTGCCAGCGTCGCGGCTGGAAGGTCACCATCAACGACTGTCCCGCGGCCGAGGTCATCGGCATCGACCGCGCGACCTTTACCGTCGAGGGCAAGGACGCATTTGGCATGCTGCGCGCCGAGGCCGGCGTCCACCGCTTGGTTCGCATTAGCCCCACCGACGACAAGAAGCGCCGCCAGACCACGTTTGCCGGCGTCGAGGTCATCCCCGTGCTACCCGATGATATCGACATCGAGATCAGTCCTGATGACATCCGCGTGGACGTGTACCACGCGAGCGGCCCGGGCGGTCAGGGCGTCAACACCACCGACTCCGCCGTGCGCGTGACGCATTTCCCCAGCGGCATTGTGGTCACCTGCCAAAACGAGCGCAGCCAGATCCAGAACAAGGCCGCGTGCATGCAGATCCTCAAGGCTCGCCTGTACGAGATTGAGCTCGAGAAGCGCGCCGAGGCCCTGGATGAGATTCGTGGACCCAAGACCACGATCGGCTTTGGCAACCAGATTCGCAGCTACGTGCTCTACCCGTATCAGATGGTTAAGGACCTACGCACGGGCGTGGAGACCAGCAATGTCGAGGCAGTTCTTGACGATGGCGACCTGGACCCGTTTGTTATTGGCTACCATCGCTGGGCGACCGGCAACGCCGATGCAGAAGGCTCGGAGGTCTAAAACATCGGGCGGCTTCAAGCCGATGCCAAGCCTAACGGTTGGACGGGTTTGTATCCAGAACAAACCCTGCGCAGGGGTGGTTTTTGTTCGGCGAATCGGTAGAATCGAATACAGCAAGAAGTTCAAAGCGCATCCGTTTGGGTGCGCTTTTTTGAGGGAGGCAGCATGGCATATCGTCTGGACATCAAGCGCATTCTTTCGATGAACTTCTTTCACGACCTGCCCCAGATCATGTTGGGGTGTGCCTTGGCCGCCATCGCGACCGACCTGTTTTTGATTCCCAATGGTCTTGCCGCCGGTGGCGTTACGGGCCTTGCCACCATTATCCAGGCGGTCGGCGCGGCGCGAGGCGTGTCGCTTCCCGTCGGTATCCAGACCATCGTGATGAACGCCTTGCTGCTGCTGGTCGTTATGCGCGAGGGCGGCATGTTCTACGTGGTGCAGACCGCGACGGGCTTTGTGCTGCTGGGCTTCTTTACCGATCTGTTCGCCCCGTTTGTAGCACCTCTGGCGGATGCGGACCTGATGCTTCCCGCCATGTGGGGTGGCATTATTACGGGCATCGGTTACGGCATGGTGTTGCGTGCCGGCGCCAACACCGGCGGCTCGGACACGATTGGCCAAATCATTTCGCGTAACACCTCGCTGCCGGTGGGCTCGACCGTCATGGCGATCGACGTTGCCGTGTGTGCGCTGTCGGCTCCGGTCTTTTCAATCGAAAACGCACTATATGCAGGCCTTTCGATGGTCATTAGCGGCTATGTGATCGATGCCGTGGTCGATGGCGGCAACAAACGCCGTATGGTACTCATCATCTCGGATAAGTTCCCTGATATCGCTGCCGATATCATGTATGGCCTGGGTCGTGGTTGTACCAAGTTTAAGGCGACTGGCATGTATTCGGGTGCCGAGAAGCCGGTGATTATGGTCATCGTGAGCCGTCGAGAGCTCAATACCCTCAAGACGATCGTGCGCGAGCGCGATCCTCACGCCATTGTGACGGTCGCTGACGTTACGGAAGCCTTCGGCGAGGGATTCAAGGACATTAGCGCGTAGGGTCGACTGCGTTCCATCCAAAAGACGTTCACATTGATAAACCGTTTCATCAGCGGTTCTGCCTGCTAAATTGTTCAAATAATGATAAAAACTCTGGTAAAGCCATCAGTTTCCAGCATAATGAATGACGTACGTGCATTGCGGCTGTGTTGGGATTACCTTCGGTGCCGTGCGCATTTTGTCTAATGAGGATGAAAGGAAGGCACAATGAGCGACGAAGAGCTCAAAAAGGTTGCCAACGAGGTAAGGAAGGGCATCGTCACCGGCGTGCACGCTGCCAAGTCCGGCCATCCGGGCGGTTCGCTCGGCGCTGCCGACATCATGACCTATCTGTACTTTGAGGAAATGAACGTCGACCCGGCCGATCCCTGCAAGGCCGATCGCGACCGTTTTGTGCTCTCCAAGGGCCATTGCGCTCCGGGCCTGTACGCCGTGCTCGCCGAGCGTGGGTTCTTCCCCAAGGAGGATCTCGAGACGCTGCGCCATATCGGCAGCCACCTGCAGGGTCATCCCAACATGAACGACACCCCGGGCGTCGACATGTCCACCGGCTCGCTCGGCCAGGGTATCTCCGCCGCCGTGGGTATGGCCGTTGCCGCCAAGCACTGGGGCGATACTTACCGCACGTACGCCCTGCTGGGCGATGGCGAGAGCGAGGAGGGCCAGGTCTGGGAGGCCGCCATGTTTGCCGGCAACCAGCAGCTCGATAACCTCTGCGTGATCGTCGACCACAACGGCCTGCAGATCGACGGCCCCGTCGAGGAGGTCAACGACCCCATGCCGCTCGCCGACAAGTTCCGCGCGTTCAAGTTCCACGTGGTGGAGCTCGCCGACGGCAACGACTTCGACCAGATCCGCGCCGCCTTTGCCGAGGCTCGCGCCACCAAGGGGCAGCCGACCGCCATTATCGCCGAGACCCTGAAGGGCAAGGGCGTGTCCTTTATGGAGAACCAGGTTGGTTGGCACGGCAAGGCCCCCAACGATGAACAGTTTGAGCAGGCCATGGCAGAGCTCACGGCCGCCGGAGAGGAGCTCTAGGATGGCAGACGTCAAAAAAATCGCCACGCGCGTAAGCTACGGCGAGGCCCTCGTCGAGCTCGCCAACGAGCACGATGACTTTGTGGTCCTCGACGCCGACCTGGCCGCCGCCACGCAGACCGGCAAGTTCAAGGCCGCCTGCCCCGACCGCTTCTTCGATGTGGGCATTGCCGAGAGCAACCTGATGGGTGTTGCCGCCGGTATCGCAACCACCGGTCGCGTTGCCTTTGCGAGCACCTTTGCCATGTTCGCCGCCGGTCGCGCCTTTGAGCAGGTCCGCAACTCCATCGGCTACCCGCATCTCAACGTCAAGATCGGCGCCACGCACGCCGGTATCTCGGTGGGCGAGGACGGCGCCACGCACCAGTGCTGCGAGGATATCGCCCTGATGCGCGTCATTCCCGGCATGACCGTCATCGTTCCCGCCGATGACGTCGAGGCCCGCGCCGTGACGCGCGCCGCCTACGAGTGCGACGGTCCCGTGTACATGCGCTTTGCCCGCCTGGCCTCGCCGGTCATCAACGACCCCGAGACCTACAAGTTCGAGGTAGGCAAGGGCATCGTCATGCGCGAGGGCACCGACGTTACCATCATCGCCTGCGGTCTGATGGTCGGCGAGGCCCTCGAGGCCGCCGAGCAGCTCGCTGCCGAGGGCATCGACGCCGAGGTCATCAACATGCACACCATCAAGCCCATCGACGCCGACCTGGTCGTTAAGAGCGCTACCAAGACCGGTCACGTCGTGACCGTCGAGGAGCACTCCGTGATCGGTGGCCTGGGCAGCGCCGTTGCCGACGTCCTGTGCGAGCAGTGCCCGACGCCGCTCAAGAAGATTGGCGTCAACGACACGTTCGGCGAGTCCGGCCCGGGTGCCGAGCTCCTGCACAAGTACGGCCTGGACGCCGCCAACATCGTGGCGACCACCAAGGAGTTCTTGGCATAAGGCAAGGCGGATCTCAAGGACTGCTTCGCCAGAACTATAAAACTGCTTCGCCAGTACTATGGAAACCCGGCAGGGGCGCTCTCTTGGAGAGCGCCCCTGTTTCAGTTGCGGTGAAATAAGGACTGTTTGCCAGCCTAAAGGCTCAATTAATCCGTATTTCACCGCAACTTTCGAAGGCGTTCCCGCTTGTGTTGGCGCCGCCACGTCGACCGATTGCCGCTTGGCACAGTGCGGCAACATCGGGGGCGTCGTTGCCTTTATATGTCATGGCGAGTAGGGCGGCATCATAGATTTCGTCATTGGTTACATCGGCGGCATCAATGGGGCAGAAGGTGAGAATCGAATCCTGTTCTGCAAGTTCGGCCAGATCGATCGTTTCACCCATGGCAAAGGCGTCATCGAGGACGAGTGTGGCACTCGTGCATGGAATTTGATAGATGGTGCCGTCCGCAGCGATAGGGGAACCTGCTGCCTCGAGCGTGTATACACCTTGCGTGAGATTGATGCCAGAGCCATCGGAGGCGACGAACTCAATCCTGTCGACCGTTATTCCGTCGATGGTCTTGCCCGTAATGTGTATCGGAACGCGCGATGCTCCGTTATCGGTGTCCCAGCCCGCAACCGCGACATTCAGCACGATGGCGTGCTCCGAATGGGCAGATGCAAAGTGCGACAACACCTGCTGCAGATGAAGACCCATACAGCTACCACCGACAATGCCAATTACCAGCATGCAGACAAGGATGACCGCAACGTGGTTCCGAGGCTTTACTCGAAGCTCAGAATCGGCAGAGATGCCATTGACGGCAGCCCCGCACGCCGTGCAGTACCTCACGCCATCGCGCAACTCAGCTCCACAATAAGGACAATTCATACTGGCTCCCCACAACCATAGGCGTTCCTATCGAGGCCACTGTAAATCGACAATCCAAATCCGAGTTGCGCAACAATCAAATCAAAAACGCGTCAAGCAAAAGTCTCTACCGGGAAAAGGGCTAATATCAGCAAAGTGCAATTCAGACCCTCCCAAGTATGCATTTGCTGCACCCAAGTAAAACGCAGCGACCCCTTAGTTACCGCAGGCCGGGCACGGGGTTACTCTCCAAATCTTTCCGCAGGACGGAGGAGCTCCCGCCGCACGTAGTGCGCAGCGGGAGCTCCGACATGTCCGAGGACGATTTGGAGAGTAACCCTGTGTCCGGCCGACGGGATCCCTAACCACGCCATGCTTCTTATGTGCAGCAAAGCTAATGCTGCTAAAATACAAAGCGCTCATGTAGTTTAAACGCACGACGATAAGGAGCACCAGTGGGTAACCACTTCCGTACCTCCGGTGCGGGCGATGACGCCCCCAAGACGCAGCCAGGCGCCGTGGGCACTCGTTTCGCCACCCCGGATTCAGAGGATCAGCTGTTTAGCCCGATCCCCGCACAGCCGGCAGATCAGGCACAGCCGGCATCAGATCCCTTTGCCTACAATCCCACCAATGATGTCGAGCTTTCCGAGGCCGCGGGTTTTGAGCCCGTGCAGAAGGTGACCGCTCGCGTGGATCAGCCCCAGGCGGACGTTGTTGCGTCGCAACCCGTCATGGCCGGTATTCCCGATCCCATGGCTCCTGCGACTCCGGCGCCACAGCCTGCGCAGTCCGGCCTTTTTGCCGGTATTCCCGATCCTACGCAGCCCGCGGCTCCCGTAGTCGAGAGCGATCAGGCCGCCGAGGTCGCAAGCCTCGACAATGCGCTCAACAACCCCGACTTTACGTCGGTGTTTGCGCCCATCGATCCGCAGGCCAGCCGCAAGAAGATGGCCAAGCAGGCCGGTGTCGAGCCCGTCATCCTCATGGAGCACGTCACCAAGATCTACCCGGCACAGCCCAACAAGCCCGCGCTCGACGACATCAACATCGAGATCTATCCTGGCGAGTTCGTCTTCTTGGTCGGTCACTCCGGCTCGGGTAAGACCACGCTGCTGTCGACGCTCAACCGCGACGTCAAGCCGACGAGCGGCCGCATTTTGGTCGCCGGCCAGGACCTCATGAAGATCAAGAACCGCAAGGTTCCGTTCTTGCGTCGCCAGATCGGTGCCGTGTTCCAGGACTTTAAGCTCCTGCCGCAGAAGACCGCCTACGAAAACGTGGCGTTTGCCCTGCAGTGCATCGGCAAGCCCAAGGGCGTCATTCGCAGCCAGGTGCCCGAGGTGCTTCGCCTGGTCGGCCTGGCCGATCAGATGGACTCTCTGCCCGATCAGCTGTCCGGTGGCGAGCAGCAGCGTGTCGCCGTTGCCCGCGCTATGGTCAACCGTCCGCCGCTGCTTATCTGCGACGAGCCCACGGGCAACCTCGACCCGGCGATTTCGCTGGGCATTATGAAGCTGCTCGAGCGCATTAACCGTACCGGCACCACCGTGATCGTCGCCACGCACGACCGCGAGATGGTCGACAGCATGCACCGTCGCGTGATCGCCCTCGAGGGCGGCCACGTAATCCGCGACCAGGAGAGGGGAGGTTACGGCAACTATGGCACCAACTAACGTGGGCTATTCGCTCAAAGAGGCTATCAGCCACTTCTTCCGTAACTGGACCACCTCGCTCGGCGCCGTCATCACGATTTTCCTTTCGCTGTTTATCATCGGCCTGTTCATTATGGGTTCCGCGATGCTGAACTCCGTGATCGGCACCGTCGAGGATCAGGTTGTCATCAACGCCTTTATTAGCGATGACGCCGATCAGGCAGACGTCCAGGCCTTTGAGGCCGAGCTCAAGACGTGGAGCAACGTCAAGTCCGTGACCTATAAGGACAAGGACGACGCGCTGGCCGAGTACACGAGCAAGATGTCGGGCAACGCCGACGCCACCATGAACGCGCTCGACGGCCAGAACCCGCTGCCCGCCTCGTTTGCGATCGAGATGGACGATCCGTCTCAGGTCGAGAGCACGGCCAAGAAGCTCAAGAAGAACGCCGACTTCCAAAAGATCGCGGACGACGGCGACGTCAACGCGAGCGTGCTGTATGGCCAGGAGGAAGTGAGCCGCCTGTTCCAGGTGACCAACTACATCCGTATCGCCGCCGTGGTGCTCGTCGGTCTGCTGACCTTTATCGCGTTCATCTTTATCAACAACACGATTCGCCTGTCCATTACGGCGCGTCGTCGCGAGATTGCGATTATGCGCCTGGTGGGCGCCAGCAACGGCTTCATCCGCGGACCGTTCATTACCGAGGGTGTGCTGCAGGCCATTCTGGGCTCGCTGCTTTCCATCGGTGTTTTGGAGCTGCTGCGCAATCTGATGGTTCCTCGCCTGCAGGAGAGTGTCGGCTGGATGTCGTTTGCGCTGCCGATGCAGTACTACCTGGTGACCTACGCCGCGCTGATTCTTGTCGGCGTCATTATCGGTCTCTTTGGTTCTGCCATCGCCATGCGCCGCTACCTGCGCGTGTAGGCATGCTTGGAATTCGTTCCTTCCAACGGGTCGTTCCTTTTGGGACGGCCCGTTTTTTGATCCCTTGGGGACGGAGGAAAACGGATCACTTAGGGGGTCGGTCGATTCGAGTGATCCGCAATCCTGCCGTCCCCTAGGGATCATTTGGGTAGACTCTTGGGGTGTAAACGGCTATCGATAGTAAGGAGGCGCCATGGGGCGCAATAACAAGCATAAGCGTGGAGCTCGCAATAAGCGTGGGCCGGTGCGCAGCGAGCGTCGTCCGAGCCTGACTGGCCGCGTGCAGCTCCATGAGCACAGTGCCTATGTCATAACCGAGAACGGCGACTACAAGGTCATGGGCCGCGGCAAGCGCGAGATCATGGATGGCGATACCGTTGCCGTGAGCATTAAGAACAGCCCGCATGGTGAACGTCGCGCCGTGATTGAAGGCGTCGTCGAACGTGCCGCCATCAGCGTGGTGGGTACGTATCAGATGGCCGGCCCGCTTGGCGTGATCGAGCCGCTCGATTCGCGCCTGAAGGCTGACTTCTTTATTTTGCCCGAGGACACTTCGGCGGAGCGCCTGGGCGTGCGCCCTGGCGATGTCGTCGTCGCGCGCATATTGACCTACCCGACGCGCTTGGAGTCGGGAACGGTGACTCTTGAGCGCCGCATCGGCGGTGACGATGCGCCCGATCTGGGCGTCCAATACGTTATGGCACGCTATGGCTATACCGACAGCTATCCCGAGGCGGCGCTGGCAGAGGCAGAGGCGCTTTCGCTCGATGTGACTGCAGCGCTTAAAGACCCGCTTCGTCGTGACCTGCGCGATCGCTTTGTCATCACCATCGACCCGGTTGATGCGCGCGACTTTGACGATGCCATCTCGCTCGAGCGCACGCCCGAGGGTGGCTATAAGCTGGGCGTGCATATTGCCGATGTTTCGCATTATGTTGCCTGGGATGGGCATATCGACCTGGAGGCCCGCCATCGCACGACGTCGGTCTACCTTGCCGACCGTGTGCTCCCCATGCTGCCCGAGCGCCTGTCTAATGACTTGTGTTCCCTGCGCCCCGATGAGGATCGCCTGGCGTTTACCGTCGACATCGAGCTCGACGCGCAGGGCCGTGTGCGCCATTACGATCCCTATCCCAGTGTGATTCGTTCGCGTGTGCGTATGGACTACGACGGCGCCGAGACGCTGCTGGTGCGCGCCGGCGCTGTTGAGTATTCCGTGTTGGAGGGCGCTGCGGAGGATGTCGCTGCGGCTGAAGCCTCGCGCGAGAAAGCGCTTGAGCGCGGGCTTGCGTGCGAGGACACTGCCCGCGGCTATAACGTTGACCTGGCCGATTTCCTGGTCGCCGCAAACGAACTCGCGGAGCTTCGGCGTCGCATACGTCGCGCACGCGGCTCGGTCGACTTTGACACGGCAGAGATCCGCGCGCTGCTGGACGAGGGCGGCGTGCCCGTGCAGATCGTGGCACGCGAGCGTTCCTGCGCAACCTCGCTTATTGAGGAGGCAATGCTGCTGGCTAACGAGTGCGTTGCCGAGTGGCTGGCCGACCGCGATATCGAGGCATGCTATCGCGTGCACGATGACCCCAGTCCCGACAGTCTGCACGGTGCTGCTGTGGCGCTGGCGCAGCTCGGTATCATCGATGATCGCCGCGCGGCGGGCATTGCTCTGGGAAATCCCGACGAGTTACAGGCGACGGTTGATGCCGCTGCCGGCACGGCTAACGCGCCGCTCGTCAACACGCTTCTTTTGCGCAGCATGCAGCGTGCGTTGTACAAGCCGCGCAACGAGGGTCACTTTGCGCTCGCCGCGCCGTGCTACTGCCACTTTACAAGCCCCATTCGCCGTTATCCCGATCTGGTGGTGCATCGCGTGCTCAAGCTGCAGCTGGCATACGAGCAGCTGGGCGGAAAAGACGCCTTAGTGCGTACGCCGAGGTTGATCGGAAAAGGCAGAGAGTCGCTTCCGCGCATCCTGCCGCAAATCTGCCGCGCGTGCAGCGACGCCGAGCGTGCGGCCGACGCTGCCAGCCATGCGACGCAAAAAATCAAGATTGCGCAGTACTACGAGGACCGCCTGGGCGAGCGCTATGCCGGAACGGTCTCGTGGGTCAGCAACATGGGATTATTCGTGCGTCTCGATTTGACGCAGGTTGAGGGGCTGGTTTCCATTAAGAGCCTGGGTAACGAGTGGTTTGAGTTTGACGAGGACGCGCTCACGTTGACGGGTGCCGACACGGGGCGTCGTTTTGAGTTGGGACAGCGCGTGATTATCGAGGTCTCGCGCGTCAACACTACTCGCGGACATTTGGACTTTAAGCTCATTCATTAACCGGCACGCAGTGAGTATCGACAAAGCGTAGAGGGCGGTCTTTCGGGGCCGCCCTCTTTGCGTGTCTCTTAATTGCCCTGCCATGATCTCGGCAGCTTCTTCATATGCTTTTGGGAGATAGGACCTACCAAAACAAACCTGTCCCTTTTTGGCAGGTTTACGAGAAAGCGGGGATGTTGTGGCAACGGTATATGGGTATGCGCGGGTGAGCTCGCGCGATCAAAATTTGAATCGCCAGTTGGATGCGCTGAGCGCCTATGGCGTGGAGGCGGCGAATGTTTTTGCCGACCGTGCGAGCGGTAAGGACTTTGATCGCCCGCGGTATCGGGAGCTGCTTCATACCTTGGCTTCCGGCGACGTGTTGGCGGTGCTTTCCATCGATCGGCTGGGTCGAAACTACAGCGAGATACTCGAGGAATGGCGTCGTATAACCAAGGAACTTGGTGCGGCCATTGTTGTGCTGGACATGCCGTTGCTCGATACGCGTGCGAGAGATTGCGGCGGATCGGATGTGACCAGCACGCTGATCGCCGATATCGTTTTGCAGTTGTTGAGTTACGTGGCGCAGGTGGAACGAGAGAACATCCACCGTCGTCAGGCGGAGGGAATCGCGGCGGCGCGGGCGCGCGGCGTGCGTTTTGGTCGACCCCGCAAGCCGTGCCCTCCGCAATTTGAACGAGTGCGCGATATCTATGAGGCGGGCAATATTACCCGGAGTCAGGCGGCAAAGCGTTTAGGTGTGTGCGTGGGGACCTTCGATCGCTGGATGCGCGAGACGGAGTAGGGACACCGCAGCCATCTGGCGCCTTGTTTTGAACATTTGGGATTCCGCTATGGCGACGGTGACATTTGGGGGTACACTCGCTGCTGCTCAATAACAGACGGAGGTTAGCCCTTGGCGCGCGCGAAGCATATAGTCGGATGGATATCGGTTGTCCTGCTTGTCGTGACGCTGGCGAGTATTTGGATGCTGACGGAGCAGAGCGTGGAGCAGACATCGTCGCTCAGCGAGTCTACCGCGCACGTGGTGGAGGGGCAAAGCGCCAGCGTGCAGCCCGAGACTGCGGGGGAGACCCAGGCGGTAGATGCCGCTGGGGATGCGGGCTCAGCGGCTACCGTCGCCCATCCCGATCCGATTGCCCCCGTTCGCATGTGGATGGGCATCAACATCCGTCGTGTCGCCCATACCGTAGAGTTCTTCTTTGTTGGGCTGTTTGCCTCGTCGGCGGCGGTGTGCTTGGATAAGCGCATGTTGCTCACCCGATTGCGGTGTGTGCCCGTCCTGGCCTTTTGCGCCGTATGCTCCGTCGGGGACCAGGTGCATAAGATTTTTGTTCCCGGAAGACATTTCGACGTTATCGACTTAGGCTTTGATGCCGCGGGTTACGTTGTCGCCATGCTGCTGGTGCTGCTGGTGTCAGTGCTGGTTCAGCGCGCGACCTGTCCCATTGGCGCCCATGCGAGACGTTAACCTCAAGATGGAAAACCACGACCGCCTGCACGTCGGCGCTGGCTACAATATCGGCATCGGTCGCAGATGGCCATCGATGCGCTGTTTGCCAGACACTTGTCTTTTCTAAGAAGGGAATCCCCATGACCGTACTGTTTGTTGAATATCCCAAATGCTCGACGTGTAAAAAGGCCAAGGCCTGGTTGGACGAGCATGGGGTTGAGTACATCGATCGCGATATTGTTACAGACAATCCTTCGGCTGGGGAGCTTGCGACCTGGATTGCGCGTTCGGGGCTGCCGGTGCGTCGCTTCTTTAATTCGTCGGGCATGAAGTATCGAGAGCTTGGCCTGAAGGCGCGTCTGGACGCGGGGATGACGGATCAGGAATGTTACGAGCTGTTGGCGACCGACGGCATGCTGGTTAAGCGTCCGCTGCTGGTGGGCGATGACTTTGCGATTCCAGGCTTTAAGGAAGCAACCTGGGCCGAGGCGCTGCTGTAACAACTGCGGAAAGCGTGTTTCGTTCTGAGCGCAAATTCTGGGATGCGCTTTCCGCCGGCAGGTTCGCTCCGGTCAGTCCTCGAACTGTGCCCACTTATGCGGGTCGTAGATCTTTACCTGTTTGTTGGGCTTGCCGCTCCAGTACTCTTCGTCCATAAAGGGTAGATATGCCTGAATGCCGGGGCAGATGAACGGGATTCGCTGTGCTTGCAAACGGTCGCGTTGGCGTTGCTCCAAATGGGTCTCCGAAATCACGACGGGAATACCGGATAGCTCCACGAGGCTTGCCTGAACTCGCTTGAGGTCGGGTAGCGCCGCGTGCCATGCCATTCGCATCATCAAAAATGAGGCGCCGCGATACGTTGCCTGCATGACTGTGATGGCGGGTCGTAGCGTGGGATGAATTTTGTGCCGATCTGGCCAAGGGATAGCAGTTATCTCGAGGCCGAGGGTCTCCCATAGGTAATCAAGCTCATCATCCATGTCGCCTCGATATCCGCGCGATAATTGGTGTCCTGATTGTGTCACTATTGACGGCGACCAGGATGCAACAATCTGCCAACGGTGGCTATGGTGCGCTTGCGGTATTTTGACCCCTTGCATGCGGTTTGGCTTCACAGGTCCTTCATGGGTCGGGGCAAATTGGCCGATTTTCAAAAAAGTTAAAAATGGGGCTTGCGCCGCCGTAGAACTTCCCGTATATTTCTTTCTTGCGCAAAGGCACAGCCGAGCGCAGCGATGCAGTCATTGGGATGTCGTCTAATGGCAGGACAGCGGATTCTGGTTCCGTCAATGGGGGTTCGACTCCCTCCATCCCAGCCATTGCATTTGCTACATATGGCCCGTTCGTCTAGCGGTTTAGGACGCCGCCCTCTCAAGGCGGAGATCACCAGTTCGAATCTGGTACGGGCTACCACAAAATGAACGCCCGGGCCTCGCAAGAGACCCGGGTTTTGTGTATACGCCGAATGTGTGGAATGAGCCGCGTTTCACCCGGACCGAGGAGTTGCCATGGACCTGCCCATCAGCCTACAAGACATTACGTATGCAGAGAATTACCTGGCGCAGGGAGACTTGGCCACGGCGACGCCGCTGTTGGAACGTCTGGTTGAGCTTGCCGAGGAGTATATCGATGCCGAGTGCAAGACGGAGGAGAACCGCCAGTACTTTAGCTTCGATAGCAAGTTTGAGCGTCTGGCCTACCGTCGTGTGGAAAAAGATCCGCGCGAGCTGGTGCAGGTCGAGGTGCCCTTTGATCGCCTGTATTCCGACATGGCGTTTGCCTACATTCGCCAGCAGGATTATGTGAGTGCTCGCAACGCCTTGATGCAAGCCGTGCGCTGGGACCCCATGAACTGCAACTACCGCCTGGATCTTGCCGAGCTATTCCGCGCCCTCGAGGACAAGCAGGAGTGGGCTTCGCTTTCGTTTTCGGTGCTAGAGCGTGCGAGCGACGGCAAGTGCGCCGCCCGCGCCTACGCCAACTTGGGCCAGTACTTTTTGGAGCCCGAGACCGAGAACGTCTCTGCGGCCGTGGGTTGCGCACGTCTGGCGCTGCGCTTAGCGCCTGGCGATGCGCATACGACGCGCCTGCTCAACAAGATTCATGCTGCCTATCCCGATGCCGCCGAGGAGAGCGACGAGCACGTGATGGGCGAGCTGGCGTTGCAGGGCGTACCGACCTCGCCTTCGGCCGAGATTGCCATTTGCCTGATTATGTGTGCGACCGACGCTGCGAGCGACGGTGATAAGCAGGAGGCTACGCGCCTGACGGTCCGTGCCCGCGATCTGGTGGGCGAGGAGGCATGCGCGGCGATCATTAAGCTGGTACGCGAGAGCGATGCCGAGCTCAACGCCGAGCGCAAGGCAAAGCGCGCAGGCGACGACAAGGGAGCCGACGGCGTCAAGGAGGCCGGCGATGCCCAGTAAGCGCGAACGCAAGCTCATTTCCAAGAATCGCTCGGCGCATCACGAGTACTTTATCGACGAGACGTTCGAATGTGGCATTGAACTGAGCGGTACCGAGGTCAAGTCGATTCGCGAGCGCGCCTGTCAGATCACTGACACTTTTGCGCTGATTCGCGGCGGCGAGTGCTGGCTGGTGGGGTTGCATATTCACCCTTACAGCCATGGTGGCGTGTGGAACCGTGATCCCGATCGCCGGCGCCGCCTGCTGCTGCATCGCAAGGAGATCGATTTTCTTGACGGCAAACTGCGCAACCGCGGCTATGCGCTGGTGCCGTTGGAGCTCTACTTTAATACCGACGGCCGCGTAAAGCTGCTGCTGGGCCTGGGCCGCGGCAAAAAGCTCTACGACAAGCGCGAAGACATGGCAAAACGCGACGTCCAGCGCGAGATCGATCGTGCGCTTAAGGAGCGCAACCGCTAGGCACATGACTTGCGGGGAGGTGGCCTACTGCGATTGTCCCGCCTCCCTAACTGTTTTGACACATGTGTCTCAAAGGCGGCGTCCGTTATGGGCGTCGCCTTTTTTGTGGGTACATACATCCATGAGGTTCAATCCCGGGTTAGGGGAGTGGTCGTTATGGACAAAACTGCGTTCTTTACGATGCCGAGTGGCCTGTATGTGGTGAGTGCTGCGGCCGACGGGCTGCGTGCCAGCTGCGTCATCAACACGGCGGTGCAGGTGACGTCCACGCCGCCGCGCATCTCGGTTGCCGTGAATAAGGAAAATGTCACGTCTGGTGTTATCTCGTCTGCCAAGGCCTTTGCGCTGACCGTGATCGATCAGACGGCCGATATGCTCTACATTGGCAACTTTGGATTCCGTACTAGCAGCGACTATGACAAATTTGCCAAGTACGAGACGCGCGAGACCGCGCTGGGCATGCCCTATGTTCCCGAGCATGCGGCAGCCTTGTTTAGCTGCCGTTTGATTGACACTGTTGACGTGGGCACGCATCTACTGTTTATCGGCGAGGTCGAGGATGCCGAGCGCCTGAGCGACGAGACGCCGCTCACCTACGATTACTACCATAAGGTCCTGAAGGGCAAGACGCCTCCGAAGGCGTCCTCGTATCAAGGCTAGAAATGTTTTAAAAATACTTGCATTATATTATTGAGAATATATACTAATAAGCAAGTACACCAGCAGTCACGTTCGAGAGGAGAACATCATGGCTGAGGAAAAGAAGACGTATAAGTTCGTGTGCATCGTTTGCGGTTATGAGGTTGAGGTCGACACGCCCGAGCTGCCCGAGGATTACGTGTGCCCGGTCTGCGGCGTCGGTCCCGATCAGTTTGAGCTCGTCGAGGAGTAACTCGCAGGCACACGACTTGCAGCAACACATAGCTCTGTCCAAGGGCCCCGGTCGGATATCCCGGCCGGGGCCCTTTTCCTCCGTCCCCAAGGGATCACGGCTGCTGTTAGCCGATCCTGCCTGTCGTGAGTCCGGCCGACCTTTGGTCTTAATCTGTAACATCTAACGGCTCAAAACGGGTCTTCCTGTTACAGATTGAGACAAAAGGTTGGAGCTGAAGAAATGTCTCGATCTGTAACATCTAGAAGTGGAAATTGGGCCCACTTGTTACATATCGAGACAAACCAAAACCGTCCGGCAGAAGATCTCAATCTGTAACATCTAGCAGTCAAAACGGGGTCTACGTGTTACAGATTGAGACAAACGGAGCTGTCCCTCGGAATGATCTCGATCTGTAACATCTAGACATCAAAAGCGTGTCTATCTGTTACAGATCGAGACGTTTGCCTGGGTAGGTGCCCCGCCCCATTACATCCCTGTCAACAACACGACATCGAGAATCGTCACGATGGCACCGATCCCCACGAGCAACGCGTTGAGCGGGCGCGAGTTGGCGTATTTGCCCATGACGCGGGGCGAACTGGTGAGTCGTATGAGCACAAAGACCGTAATCGGCAGCTGAAGCGACAGCAGTGCCTGACTCCAAATGAGACCCTCAAAAGGATTCGGGACGACCAGGCACACCGCCACTGCGCCGACGAAACAGGCCGCCACCCCGATCGAGGAATGTCGGTCGTGGATGTCGTATTCCTCGTCGAACATGCCCGCGGTGATGGTGCCCGCCGCCATGCCCGCCGTCACGCTACTCGATATGCCCGCAAACAGCAGTGCCACCGCAAAGATGATTGAGCTTGCCGGGCCCAGAATGGGGGAGAGCGTGGCCGCTGCGACCGCGAGGTCGTCTACGACAATGCCGTGCGCAAAGAAGGTCGTTGCGGCCAGGATGACCATGGCCGAGTTGATTGCCCAGCCCACGCCCATCGAAAAGAGCGTGTCGAAGAGCTCGTAGCGCAGACGTTCTTCGATAACTCGCTCGCCTTGGCCTTCGAAGTGCATGGATTGGATGACTTCGGAGTGCAGGAAGAGGTTGTGGGGCATAACGACCGCGCCTAGGACGCTTACGATAATCGCGGCCGAGCCGGTGGGCATACTGGGTGTGATCCAGCTTGTGGCGGCTTGCGGCCAGTCGACCTTGACTAGTGCAAGCTCGGCTAAAAACGAGAGTCCCACCACGCCCACGAAGGCGATGATCCATCGCTCGGCGCGTTTGTAGGAGCTTGTCATGAGCATGGCAATCGATACTGCCGCGACGATGATGCAGCCGGCGCGTACGGGCAGGCCAAAGAGCATTTGAAGCGCGATCGCACCGCCCAGGACTTCGGCCATGGCGGTGGCGATGGTCGCGAGATAGGCACTGGCGAGCACCGTGCGCCCAACGAAGCGGGGGAGATAACGTGTCGTGGCCTCGGCAAGACACATGCCCGTGGCGATGCCCAGGTGTGCCGCGTTGTGCTGCAACACGATGAGCATAATCGTCGACAGCGTGACGATCCACAGCAGCGCGTAGCCAAACTGCGAGCCCGCGGCCATATTGGAGGCCCAATTGCCCGGGTCGATAAAGCCGACGGTGACGAGCAGCCCGGGGCCGATATGCCGTGCGATGTCTAGGCCTCCGTGACCGCCGGTGCGCCGGGAACCAAAGTGTTGTTTGAGATGGTTGAGCATGGTGCGCTCCTGCGTGCCGTTTGCTTGACGCCGCAAAGGATACCCGTTTTAGGCTCAAAAGTTAACTAAAACTAACAAAATTGCTGTATTTGAATAGGATGGTGAAAGGGGACTGCCGAAATGTCTTGATCTGTAACAACTAGGGATGGAAATTGGGCCTAGGTGTTACAGATCAAGACAGGAAGAAATGGTCCTATGGAATATCTCGATCTGTAACAGCTGACCGCCAAAACCGGTCCTTCGTGTTACAGATTGAGACATTCGGAACCGTCTCTCGAAAACATCTCAATCTGTAACAGTTAGTCGTCGAAATTGGGTCTTCCTGTTACAGATCGAGATGTTTGAAGCGGCGAGCTTACAGGCCGAACTTGGGGCCTATGTTGTCGCCCTTGAGGTCGGTGGTGTCCACTCGCAGGGCGCGCGTTACGCGATTGTTTCGAAACGGGCGGGAAACACAACGGGCCGGCGATGCTCCTAGTATGCCTATTCAACTGACTGTCTAATATCTAGGGGAGGATCGCGATGCAGGCAGATTCCGCTCAGCAGCAGGGCCTTTATCGCCCCGAATTCGACCACGACGCATGTGGCATCGGCGCGCTTGCCGATATCAACGGTGAGCGCCATCACCAGATTCTGGACGATGCGCTGTCCATTCTGGTCAACTTGGAGCACCGCGGCGGCACGGGACTCGAGAAGAACACTGGCGACGGCGCTGGCATCCTGTTCCAGGTTCCGCATCACTTTTTCCGTAAAGAGGCTCAAAAGTGCGGCCAGATTCTGCCGGCAGAGGGCGACTATGGCGTGGCCATGCTGTTCTTTCCGCAGGACGACAAGGGCGTAGAGGATGCCCGCCGCGTGTTTGAGGAGGGCTGCGCCGAGGCCGGCGTGCCGCTGCTCTTTTGGCGCGAGGTGCCGGTCGACCCGCACGACCTGGGCGAGACGGCCCGCGCCTGCATGCCCACTATCCTGCAGGCCTTCCTGGGCCGTCCGGACGACACGCCCGCCGGCGATGCCTTCGAGCGCCGCCTGTACGTGTGCCGCCGCACCATCGAAAAGAAGGCCGACGCCGAGTTTGCCCTGCGCGACAAGATCTTCTACGTGTGCTCCATGAGCTCGCGCACCATCGTGTACAAGGGCATGCTGGTCGCCACGCAGATGCGCCGCTTCTTCATCGACCTCAACGACGCCGCCGTCAAGACGGCCGTGGCGCTCGTCCACTCGCGCTACTCCACCAACACCACGCCCAGCTGGGAGCGCGCGCACCCCAACCGCTTTATCATCCACAACGGCGAGATCAATACCCTCAAGGGCAATGTCAACTGGATCCGCGCCCGCGAGCCCAACCTGTACAGCCCCGTGCTGCAGCATGATCTTGAGCGCGTGATGCCCATCATCAACCGCGAGGGTTCCGACTCCGCGATTCTGGACAACGTGCTCGAGTTTTTGGTTATGAACGGTCGCCCGCTTACGCGTGCCGCGTCCATGTTGCTGCCCGAGCCGTGGGACCATAACGACAGCCTGAGTGAGGAGCGCCGCGCCTACGACGCTTACCAGTCCATGCTCATGGAGCCGTGGGACGGCCCTGCCGCCATCGCCTTTACCGACGGCCGTACCCTGGGTGCTGCTCTCGACCGCAACGGCCTGCGTCCCGCCCGCTACTATGTGACGCGCGACGGTCGCTTTATGCTGGCAAGCGAGGTGGGTACCATCGAGGTGCGCCCCGAGAACATTCTGACGAGCGGCTGTCTGGGACCGGGCCAGATGCTCGAGGTCGATTTTGCCCGCGGTCGCGTGATCTACAACGACGAACTGCGCGCCCGCTATGCCAAGGAAAAGCCCTACCGTGATTGGATTGCCGAGGAGACGCTGACCGTTGACGCGCTTGATGAGCCCGTTGCGACAACGCCCGCCGAGGACGCCGAGGTGCCCGCCGCCGTGCGCATGGCCAAGCTCGGCTATCACTGGGATGATGTTGACGAGGTCGTGCGTCCCATGGCCCAGCAGGGCAAGGCGCCGCTTGCCTCGATGGGCATCGATGCGCCGCTGGCCTGCCTGTCCAAGAAGACACGCTCCTTCTACGACTATTTCTATCAGCTGTTCGCTCAGGTTACGAACCCGCCCATCGACGCCCTGCGCGAGCACATGGTGACTTCGACCACGCTCTATCTGGGCAACCACGGCAACCTGCTCGAGGATTCCCGCACGGCCTGCCAGCTGGTGCGCTTGGAGCGCCCGTTGCTCAACGAGGAAGAGTTTGACCGCATCTGCGCCATCGACCGCGTGGGCTTTAAGACTCGCCGCTTCCGTGCCGTCTACCGCCGCGACGCCGGCGAGGGCGCACTGCAGGCTGCGCTCAAGCAGCTTGCCGAGGACGTTGAGGCTGCGGTCCGCGACGGCGTGAACATCGTGGTGTTGAGCGATCGTGCCGCTGCGGGCGAGGTGCCCGTGCCGTCGCTGCTCGCTGTGGGCTGCGTGCACAACCACCTGATCCGCGCCGGCGTGCGTACCTTTGCCGACATCGTGGTGGAGTGCGGCGACGCCGTGTCCCCGCATGACTTTGCGGCACTGGTGGGCTACTCCGCGAGCGGCATCTATCCGTACAACGCACATGCGTGCATCCGAGATCTGGCGGCACGCGGCGACCTGGACGTGACGGCCGAGCAGGGCATCGCCAACTACAACAAGGCTGCGACGGCGGGCATCGTCTCCATCATGTCCAAGATGGGCATCTCCACGGTGCAGAGCTACCACTCTGCGCAGATCTTCGAGGCCGTGGGCTTTACGCCGGAGTTCGTCAACGCGTACTTTGCCGGCACGGTGAGCCGTGTGGGCGGTATGGGTGTCGAGGACGTCGAGCGCGAGCAGAATGAACGCTATGACGCCGCGCTCGCCATTCTTAAGAGTCCGGCTCCCGATCAGCTGCCCACACTGGGCCTGACCAAGTGGCGCCCGCTCGGCGGCGAGGATCACCTGATCGATCCGCAGACCGTCTACTTGCTGCAGACCGCCTGCCGTGAGGACAGCTACGACACCTTTAAGGAGTACAGCGCCCGCCTGCACCGCACCGGCCGTGCCGTGCGCCTGCGCGACTTGCTCGACTTTGATGCCAGTGGCCGCACGCCGGTTTCGCTCGACGAGGTGGAGCCCGCGCTCAACATCGTCCGCCGCTTTAACACCGGCGCCATGTCGTACGGCTCCATCAGCAAAGAGGCGCACGAGTGCATGGCTATCGCCATGAACCGCCTGCATGGCCGTTCCAACTCGGGCGAGGGCGGCGAGGATCCGCGTCGCGAGACCCCGCTGGCCAACGGCGACTCCAAGAACTCAGCGATCAAGCAGGTGGCAAGTGCGCGCTTTGGCGTGACGAGCCGCTATCTTTGCAGCGCCTTTGAGATTCAGATCAAGATGGCCCAGGGTGCCAAGCCCGGCGAGGGTGGCCACCTGCCCGGCAAGAAGGTCTACCCCTGGATCGCCGAGGTCCGTCAGTCCACGCCTGGCATCGGCCTGATCTCGCCTCCGCCGCACCACGACATCTACTCCATCGAGGACCTGGCGGAGCTTATCTTCGATCTTAAGAACGCCAACCCCGGTGCGCGCGTGTCGGTCAAGCTGGTCAGCGAGGCCGGCGTCGGCACCATTGCTACCGGCGTGGCCAAGGGTGCCGCCGACAAGATTTTGATCAGCGGCCATAACGGCGGCTCGGGTGCCGCGGCGCGCGATTCCATTTGGCACGCCGGTCTGCCGTTGGAGCTCGGCCTTGCCGAGGCCCAGCAGACGTTGCTGCAAAACGGCCTGCGCTCCCGCGTGGTGCTCGAGGCCGACGGCAAGCTCATGGACGGCACCGATGTTGCCGTCGCCTGCTTGCTGGGCGCCGAGGAGTTTGGCTTTGCAACCATGCCGCTCATCTCCATGGGCTGCCTCATGCAGCGCGACTGCCAGCAGGATACCTGCCCGGCCGGCATCGCGACGCAAAACTGCCGTCTGCGTCACGGCTTCCGCGGTAAGCCCGAGCACGTTGAGCACTTTATGCTCTTTGTTGCCGAGCAGCTGCGCGAGGTCATGGCGAGCCTGGGCTTCCGCACCGTCGACGAGATGGTCGGCCATCCCGAGTGCCTGCGCCAGATCGAGGTGCCGGGCAACCGCAAGGCCAACCTGCTCGATCTGTCGCCCGTGCTGGCGAGCGCGACCTGCGAGTTCGGTGCCCATATCCCGGGTGCCGACGGTCGCCACTTCCTCCCGCAGATGGCCGCGGACAGCGAGCTCGACAAGACGCTCGACTCCACGTTGTTCGTGCCCTATACGGCCGATGCCCGTGCGCACCTGCGTCCGATTCGCTTCCGCGCCGATATCGCCAACGTCAACCGCTGCGTGGGCACCATCCTGGGCAACGCGGTGACCAAGGCACATCCCGAGGGCCTGCCCGCCGGCTCCATCACCATCGATTGCGATGGTTCGGCCGGTCAGAGCTTTGGCGCCTTCCTGCCGCGCGGCATTACGCTCAACGTGTGCGGCGACGCCAACGACTACTTTGGCAAGGGCCTTTCGGGTGGCGAGGTGTCGGTGCGCCCCAACCCGCATGCGACCTACAAGTTCGACGAGAACATCATCGTGGGCAACGTTGCGTTCTTTGGCGCCACGAGCGGCCGCGGCTTCATTAACGGTCTTGCCGGCCAGCGTTTTGCCGTGCGCAACTCCGGTGCCACCGTGGTGGTCGAGGGCTGCGGCAACCATGGCTGCGAGTACATGACGGGCGGCCTGGCGCTCATCCTGGGCGAGGTCGGGCAGAACTTCGCCGCCGGCATGACGGGTGGCGTGGCCTATGTCTTTGACCAGTACGGCACGCTCGATGCCCGCGTGAACCACGAGAGCGTTGAACTCAAGGCCCCGACGGCCGGCGAGCTGGCGCAGATTCGCGCACTCATCCAGGAGCACGTGGATGCGACGCAGAGCCCGCGCGGCATTAAGCTGCTCTACAGCTTTGAGACGATGAGCAAGCACTTTGTGAAGGTCATTCCGACCGAGTACGAGCGCGTGTTGGCGATTATCGCCGCCGCCGAGGCCATCGGTAAGACGCATGCGCAGGCCGACGAGCTGGCGTTTGACATTGTGACCGGTCGCGCGAGTGCCGCGGATGTTGCTCGCTTCGATGTTGCGGGCGGTGCTGCGGGCGCTGTGTCCGTGGCTGCCAGCTCTGTTGCTTCGACCAAGAAGGAGGCGTAAGTGCCATGGGTAAGCCCGGTGCTTTTCTTGATATCGATCGCGTGACCCACGAGCTGCGCCCTGTGGAGGAGCGCAGCCATGATTTTGATCCGCTGTACGTGGAGCTCGACGACGACGCGCGCCGTGCCCAGGCGAGCCGCTGCATGATGTGCGGTGTGGCGTTTTGCCAGATGGGTGCGAGCTTTGGCAAGGCGCGCCCGAGTGGCTGCCCGCTGCATAACCTGATTCCCGAGTGGAACGAGCTGGTGTACCGCGACCGCTGGGACGAGGCTGCCGAGCGCCTGTCGCTCACCTCGCCCATGCCCGAGTTCACGAGCCGCGTGTGCCCGGCGCTGTGCGAGGCCGCGTGCAACCTGGGTTCGGTCGATGGCCAGCCCACGACGATCTATGACAACGAGCGTGCGATCAGCGACCACGAATGGGCAAACGGCGGTCCGCGTCGCTTTGAGCCGGCAGGGGAGGGCGCGCCCACGGTTGCCGTGGTGGGCTCCGGTCCTGCTGGTCTGGTGGCAGCATGGGAGCTTGCGCGTCGCGGCGCCCGCGTGACGGTGTTTGAGCGTGACGACCGCCCGGGCGGCCTGCTCATGTACGGCATTCCCAACATGAAGCTCGAGAAGTCCGTGGTCGAGCGTCGCGTGGCACTTATGCGCGAGCTGGGCATTGTGTTCGAGCTGGGTGCTGACGTTACGAACCCTGCGGTGGCGGCCAAGCTCAATGGCTTTGACGCCGTCGTGGTGGCTGCCGGTGCTCGTGCCCCCCGCGGTCTTTCGGCTACGAATGTAGATGCCCCGGGCGTGGTGTATGCCGTGGACTACCTGACGGCTTCGACCGTCTCGGTGCTCGATGGTGGTGAGCCCGCGGTGAACGCGCGCGGCTTGGACGTTGCGGTCATTGGCGGCGGCGATACCGGCAACGACTGCGTGGGCACCGCGGTGCGCCAGGGTGCGCGCAGCGTGCGCCAGTTTGAGTTCTTGCCGGCCGCGCCTGATGCGCGCGCGGCGAGCAACCCTTGGCCGCAGTGGCCCAACGTTAAGAAGACCGACTACGGTCAGCAGGAGGCCATCGCTGCCATGGGCGGCGAGATGCGTGCTTGGGGCGTGGATACGCTCGAGGTGCTGCTGGACAAGAAGGGCGCGGCAGCGGGCCTGCGCGTGGTCGACCTGGATTGGTCGGCCGGCAAGCCCGAACGCATTGCGGGCTCCGAGCACGAGGTGCCGGCACAGCTGGTGCTGATCGCCTGCGGCTTTACGGGTCCGGAGCACAGCGTGTTCGAAGCTGTCGGCGTGCCTGTTGCCACGGCGGGCCGCCCGCTGCCCGTGATGGCTTCCGAGGGCTCGCACCTTGCGGCCCGCGTGGATGGCGTTGCTGCGGATGCCGCGCCGGTGTATGTGGCCGGCGACGCCCGCAACGGCAGCTCGCTCGTGGTAAGCGCCATGGCCGATGCCCTCGCCTGCGCTGCCGAGGTCGCCGAGGCCTTGAGGCTGTAAGGTAGTCATTCAAGAGCGTCTCCAACGACTAGTCATTGGGGACGCGCTTTTTTGTCTAGTCGTTGGGGACACTCTTAACGTCTGACTGCTCATTTGCTGACGTGCGGGCTCGCGGTGCCTTGCTGTTTTCGTGATGGCTGCGGCTGGCAAGCTCAAAATCTCTGTTTATTTGCCTATGTTTAACTGGGGTTTTGCTTCGGTATAACGTATCGGTCAAGCGTTCCGTCAAGTATTCGGTCAGCATCTGGTTTGCAGCCTTATGCCCATTTCGTCCGCGCTGGCGGCGACCACCGGCCCTCCCCTTAAGCTCAAATTGAGGTTCATCAGTTTGAGGAGGATGCCATGGCTGATCATGTTTTGGACCGGGGACGTCTGGCCGAGGCCGTTGGTAACGATATTGCCGACATGGCCCAGTTTTGGATGCTGCGCAAGTTTCAGTTTTTGGAGCCGGCGCGCACACAGTTCGAAGTGATCGTCGATCCATGGCTCAGCTATTGCGAGGAGCCCTCGCAAAATGAAATCATGGCCTATAACATGGCATTTACCGATTGGCTGCTGTTCGAGCGTCCCTATTACCATGACAAGACGCTGCTGGAGCTGTATGTGGACGAGCCGCCGACGTCGCTTTCGCCTGCTTCGCTCAGACGGCTCGAACAGGTGCGCGACACGCAGTATTTCTCGCGCTTTGGTATTTTGGACAAGGATCCTGTGACTGGTATGGTCGCGCTGCGCGACACGCGCACCGACCGACGTTTTGATGTCTACGATCCACATATCGTGCAAAAAGAGCACTGGCGCGATGGTGCGATTGCGGTGCGCATCGCGTGCGTTGACGATATTTGGCTGACGGCGGGGCAGCTCTACCTCTACGACATTGCACGTCTGAGCGATACGGCGGTCGACGGGCCTGGCGCCGTTCATCCGGAAGATCTGGAAGATGGTTTCGACACCTCGTATATCAGCTTCTTTCTGAGGCTGGTCCGCGACATCATGGGCGCCCAGGGGCGCTACGTAAAGTCCCTCAACATCTACGAACAGGAATGGGAGTAGGGGATGGGCAGTCGCAGTGTCGCCGCCTGTCTATTTGTCTCGGTCTGTAACGTCTAGGGACAAAAAACCGGTCTAACTGTTACAGATCGAGACGAATGCCTGGGCGCCGCTGGTTTGTCTAAATTTGTAACGTTTAGGGGCCTGGAGAGCGTCTACCTGTTACAGATCGAGACGTTTGGAACCTGTCGGGGTGGATGTCTCAATCTGTAACATCTACAGGCCAAAACTCGACCTAACTGTTACAGATTGAGACCAAGGTTGGATGCGGTGCCGAAAGATCTCGATCTGTAACAACTAGAGGCTCAAAGACTGTCTTCCTGTTACAGATCAAGACATTTGTCGGCGGCGGCAACAGCGGCGATGGCCCATTTCTCCGATGTGGTGGTGATGGAAGTGTCTAATACCGTTTTTAAACACAAGCATGCAACGCGTAACACCTTGGCGCGGAATAGGATGCTTGCCAGGCTCACGGAGGCGGCTGAACAAGGCGTGCCGCTTGTGACGCACGACAATGCCGAGCTCATGTGGCTGCGGCGCCATGTGGGCACAGACGATATTGCGGAGCCCGAATCGCACCTTTTCTGTTTTCAGCATGAATGGGATGCGTTGACGCCGCCGGAGCGGGCGCGGTGGACCATCAAGGGGCTTGCCGAGTTTCACCCCGATTGGGCGTTTTGGGGATATGATGCCGCGCTGATATGGGGTCTGGAGGTGCCGAATGATCTGCTCGGGCCGCGTTACTTGGTCAAGACGGGTTGTTCGGTGGCATTGAGTATGGGGTGTAGACTGCTGCGTCCGCAGGCGGCGGGTGCACTTGAACAAGTCGATGGCGTGCGGGTGACGTCGTTTTGGCGCACGGTGGAGGATTGTCTGCTGCGTGCGCCGTTTTCGTATGGTCTGGCGATCGCCGATTCTGCATTGCGGGCGAAGGGCATGTCGCGCGACGACCTCTGCGAACGGCTCCAGGCCGATTGCGAGGGCAGGCGAGGGTATCGCAGAGCTCAGGTGATTGCGTCGCATGCGGACGGCCTGTCCGAAAACGGTGGCGAGTCTCGGTTCCGAGCGTTCTTTATTGCATACGGTTTTCCGGTGCCAGAGTTGCAGGTGGAGTTTCGCGATCCGTTCGATTCGAGTCAGGTGTTTCGCGTTGATTATTTCTGGAGGCTCGAGGACGGGACATGTGTCATCGGCGAGCTCGACGGAAAGGGGAAGTATACCTTGCAGAACGGCGAGGGTCGGGAGTCGGTCGACCCGTTCGTGGCAGAGCGTCAGCGGGAATCTCATCTGACAATGCTCGGGCACAAGGTGCTTCGGTTCACGTTTAACGAACTCAAAGATCCGGTGAAGCTGGTCGAGAAAATGAGGCTGGCGGGTATTCCACAGCGGGCCGATTTGGCTGAGGAATGGAAGCGTCAGTGGTATGGGCGCTGAGGGGTACGACTAACGCGGATGTAGTTGTTCCGGGCGAGTTCGTCTCGATCTGTAACAACAAGGGGCCGTTTGGCCTCGCAACTGTTACAGATCGAGACAGAAGGTTGGCTGCCGCTAAAAGATCTCAATCTGTAACGTCTAGAGGCCGAAAACCTGTCTACTTGTTACAGATTTAGACGTTTGACGATGGGGCTGGAGAAAGTCTCGATCTGTAACATCTAACGGCCAAAAATCGGTCTAACTGTTACAGATTGAGACAAAGGCTGGAGGCACGACCGAAAATCTCGATCTGTAACATTTGGAAGGTTAAAGACGGTCTACCTGTTACGGATCGAGACATTTTGCTGGTGTCGCCGCGCTGGGTCTGCAACGCGTTTCACTTCCCAGGTCCCTCTCGTCCCTCCGTTAACCGATATGTTTGACTTTAGTTCACTGTATTAGGTGATAATGGACAAATGTTCAAGTTAATCGTGAGGGAGGAGCTCGATATGGCGTCTGCCGATCGTTCCACGTTGTTTATCAATGCGACCGTCCTGGATGGTTCGGAACATATGGAGCCGCAGCCCGACATGGCCGTGGCCGTTGAACGCGGTGTCATCACATGGATGGGGCCGAGTGCTGTGGCGCAGGTGCCTGCAGGTGCCGAGGTCATCGACCTGGCAGGTGCGTATCTCATGCCAGGTCTCATCAATATGCATGTGCATCTGTGCGGTTCAGGCAAGCCGGTTTCGGCGGGCGATGCGGGCGCGCTGATGAAGAAGCTCGATAATCCCGTGGGGCGCGCCATTGTCCGCCACATTCTTAAGGGCAGCGCACAGCAGCAGCTGGCAAGCGGCGTGACCACGGTGCGCGGCGCGGGCGACCCGCTGTTTGCCGATCTTGCCGTGCGCGATGCTATCGATGCCGGCAAGTATCAAGGTCCTCGCCTGGTGGCGCCGGGAACGGGCGTCACGGTGCCGGGCGGCCATGGTGCGGGCTTGTTCGCCCAGGTGGTCAACGGTCCCGCCGAGGCGGCCGAGCAGGTGCGCGACCTGTATGCTCGCGGTGCCGACGTCATTAAGCTATTCGTAACGGGCGGCGTGTTCGACGCGACCGAGGTGGGCGAGCCGGGAGTGCTGCGTATGCCCGTGGAGGTTGCCGCAGCGGCGTGCAAGGCGGCACACGATATGGGTCTTCCGGTTATGGCCCATGTCGAGAGTACCGAAGGTGTGAAGGCCGCGCTTGAGGCCGGCGTTGACACGATTGAGCACGGCGCTCCGTTGACGCCCGAGATCCTGGAACTGTACCGCGGCGCCGCGGGCACGCAGCTTGAGGGGCGTGCGCCCAGCGTGACCTGCACCATCAGCCCGGCGCTGCCGTTTGTATTGCTCGACCCGGAAAAGACTCATTCGACTGACACGCAAAAGAAGAACGGCGACATCGTGTGCTCGGGCATTATCGAGAGCGCTCGTGCGGCGCTGGAAGCCGGTATCAAGGTAGGCCTGGGCACGGATTCGAGCTGTCCGTTCGTGACCCAGTACGACATGTGGCGCGAGGTGGCCTATTTTGCCAAGTACGTGGGTGTGAGCAACGCCTTCGCGCTGCATACGGCCACGCAGGTCAATGCCGAGCTGCTGGGGCTGGGCGGCGAGACCGGCACAATCGAGTGCGGTAAGGCCGCTGATATCCTGGTGACGCGCGAGAACCCGCTCGATGACCTGTGCGCTCTGCGTGAGCCGATGCACGTGATGTGTCGCGGTGATCTGGTGCGCAAGCTCAAGGTGAAGCGTATCCCCGAGGTTGATAACGAGCTCGACACGATTATGGACATGCCTGCCGAGGCGTTGGCCGAGGAGCTTGCCCGCGACGGCGTAGCTTAGGCGCTGGCGCGACGGGGCGACAGCTTTATCGAATGATGTCGCCCCATGCAAAAAGCCGAGGTCTCAGTGCGAGGCCTCGGCTTTTATTTTGCCCTATGGTGTAGCGGCTAGGAGCGCGTTTCCATCTTGGCGTGGCACTTGGGGCAGGTGACGCGGATCTTGCCCTTGCCCTTGGGGACGGACAGCATCTGGCCGCAGTTGGGGCACTTGAGGTACGCCGTGGTCTTGCGGCCCTTCCACATCTTCTTGGCCGTTCGCTTGGCGCGCTCAAAGTCTTCCTTGCTGGTGCCGGCCGCGCGCGAGGCGTTGGAAGCCGCAGTCCCGCCGCCCAAGCTGGCGACGAATTTGCCCAAGCCGGGAACATTGGCAGTCGCGGCGACAAAGGTCTCGTTCTCCTTGCGACGTGCATCGATGTTTTTGGACAGGCCGCGCAGCACGCCAATTACGATGACGGCGATGGCGATCCAGCTGAGCCACTGGATGTGGGCTATCGATCCGATCATCGCGATGATGATGCCGGCAAAACCCATTACGATGGTGAGTTCATCGGCGCCATTGCGACCCTTCATAAAGTCATTCATGCAAATTGCCTTTCGTTCGATATGCTGCACGCCTTTATACCCGATTTAGAGCAAGGGGGACAGGTTAATCTGCACCAATGTGGTGCAAACATACCTGTCCCCGGAACACCAAGACGGTGCAAAGAAGTCTGTTTCCAATGCCCCAATTACTTGGAGAGCTTGTCGACGACGCGTTCGATCTCGGCGAGCTTGGCGGCTTTGAGGTCTTCGTCGCCCGATTCGATTGCCGAAGTCACGCAGCCCTCGATATGCGCCTTGAGCACGTCGGCGTTGATGCGCGCGAGGAGCGCCTGTGTGGCCATGAGCTGCGTGGAAATATCGACGCAATAGCGGTCCTCATCGACCATCCGCAAGATGCCGTCGATCTGGCCGCGTGCCGTCTTGAGCATGCGGGTCACCGATTTGTGGTCTGCCATCATGGCGGGTCCTCGTTTCTGGTCGATGGGGTCGAGTGCTTCTGGTAGCTGCTACGCGGCGGTCACGGACAGGGCGTGGAACTTCTCGCCGGCGGCCTCGACAGCGGCGGCGAGCTGCTCGGCGGTCACGGTGTCGGCGCACTCCACCTGGACGGTCTGGGTCTCGTGATCGGCGTCGGCGTCGGTCACCCCGGCCACGTTGAGCAGTGCCGTCTCGACGGTGGCGTCGCAGTGGCCGCACATAAGGCCGGAAGTCTTGATTGTGTATCGCATGGGTATTCCTCTCTGTTGTGTCGGCTTTCCCGGGCACCCGATCTTGACCTTCAAGTCGTCGCTCGCGTACCAAAGTACGCGTCGCTCCTCTTTCAGGTCAATCTCGGGCACCTGGAAAACCCGTTATAAATGGACTTAATGGTGAGCCTATTTTGCCACTTTAGGCTTAAAGGATTTTAGGCGCAGCGCATTGCTTACGACGCAGACGCTCGACAGGCTCATGGCCGCGGCGCCAAACATCGGCGAGAGTTGCCAACCGGTGAGGGGGAAGAACACGCCCGCGGCGAGCGGAATGCCGATGCCGTTGTAGAACAGCGCCCAGAACAGGTCTTGCTTGATGTTGCGAATCGTGGCGCGCGAAAGCTCGATGGCTCGCGCAACATCCATGAGGTCGCTGCGCATGAGCACCACATCCGCCCCTTCCTTGGCGATGTCGGCGCCGGTGCCGATCGCAAGGCCCACGTCGGCGCGCGCCAGGGCGGGGGAGTCGTTGATGCCGTCTCCCACCATGGCGACCTTGCTGCCCGCATCCTGCAACTCGCGCACGTGGCGCTCCTTGTCGGCGGGGAGGACGTCGGCGATGACCTGCTTACTGCTCAGTCCCACGCGGCGGGCGATTGCCTCGGCCGTCACGCGGTTGTCGCCGGTGAGCATGCGCACGTCGACGCCGAGCTTGCGGAGCGCGGCGATGGCCTCGGCGCTCGTCTCTTTGACCTCGTCAGCCACGGCGATGGTACCGACGAGCTCGCCGTTCTTGGCAAAGAACAGCGGCGTCTTGCCTTCGGCGGCAAATTGCTCGGCAAGACCCGCGGGCACGGTAACGCCTAGCTCGTCCATCAGGCGCACGTTGCCGGCGGCAATGGCGTTTTGCCCCTCGCGTGCCGTAACGCCGCGACCGGGCACGGCGGCAAAGTCCTCGACCATGCGCGCGACTATTCCGCGTGCCTCGCACTCGGCCATAATCGCCTCGGCCAGCGGGTGCTCGCTTGAGCGCTCCAACGCGGCGGCCAGCTTGAGCAGCGCCTTTTCGCTCATGGCGGGCGAGCCGTCAGTGCGCGTGGCTACTACGATATCGGTCACGGCAGGCTTGCCGCGGGTGACCGTGCCCGTCTTATCGAGCACCACGGTGCCCACGCTGCGCAGGTTCTCCAGTGCCTCGGCGCTCTTAAACAGAATGCCCATCTCGGCGCCCTTGCCGGTGCCGACCATAATGGCGACGGGCGTGGCCAGGCCGAGCGCGCACGGACAGCTGATCACCAGCACGGCCACGGCAGAAGTGAGTGCCTCGTTCACGCTGCCGGTCAGCGCCATCCACGCCACAAAGGTCACGGCCGAGATCGTAAACACCACGGGCACGAACACGCCGGCGACCTTGTCGGCCATGCGGGCGATGGGCGCCTTGGTGGCATTGGCGTCCTCGACGAGCTGGATGATCTTGGCGAGCGACGTGTCGGCGCCCACGCGTGTGGCACGGAAGGTAAACGAGCCGGTGCGGTTGACCGTGGCGGCGTTGACGGTGTCGCCGGCGGTCTTTTCCACGGGGATGGACTCGCCGGTGAGCGCGCTCTCGTCCACGGCCGAGCTGCCCTCGAGCACCACGCCATCGACGGGGATGGACTCGCCGGGGCGCACGCGCAAGACCTGACCGGGAAGGATGCTGTCGACGTCGACGGTGGTCTCGCTGCCGTCCTCTGCCACGACGGTCGCGGTCTTGGGCGCCAGGTCGATCAGCGCCTCGATGGCGCCGCCGGTTTTGGACTTGCTGCGCGTCTCGAGGTATTTGCCCACGGTGACGAGCGACAGAATCGTGCCGGCGCTCTCAAAATAGAGGTTGTCCATGCTCGTCATCATTGCCTCGTGGACCTGACCCGCGGCTAATTGGTCGGCCATGATGAACATGGCGTAGAGCGACCAGGCGATGGAAGCGGTGGCGCCCACGGCAATAAGGGCGTCCATGGTGGGCGCGCCGTGCGCGAGCGATTTAAACCCGTTGATAAAGTACGCGTCGTTGACATAGACGATGGGGATGAGCAGGACGAGCTCGGTGAGGGCGAGCGTCATGCTGTGGGTATGGTCGGTGAAGATGCCGGGCAGCGGCCAGCCGAGCATGTGCCCCATGCCTATGTAGAACAGTGGGATAAGGAATGCGATCGAGACGATGAGGCGGGTGCGCATGGCAGAGGCGGCGGCCTCCAATTTTTTGGTGGGCGACTCCATGTGGGCGGCGCCGGACCTGGCTTGCGTGCTGCCGTTTGAGCCGGCGGCACCGGTGCCCGCATCGACGGGTGAGGCCGAGTAGCCCGCGCGGTCGACGGCGGTGCAGATATCGTCGGGGGAGACCTGCGCGGGGTCGTAGTCGACCATCATGGAACCGGCGAGTAGGTTGACCGCGACGTTCTCGACGCCGTCGAGCTTGCTCACAGCACGGTCCACGTGCGCCTGGCAGGCGGCGCATGTCATGCCGCCCACGTCGAACTTATCTTGAGCCATGGCTTCTCCTTTCCGTGATTCGGTGTTGGAATTGTTAACCTGCCGATACTATACACCCATACCCCCTGGGGGTGTGTAGTACAGAAATAATATATGAGATTTCGTTACAGATGAGGATGGATGGTTGGCCGATGGACCGTCCCAACCAACCATCTCAATCTGTAACATCTAGCAGGGAAAATGATCTCTAACTGTTACAGATTGAGACAATTGGCCCAGACTCGCCTCGTCCGCCTCGTCATCTGTGGTTTACGTGGGGGCATACGGAGTACGGGTATACTAACCGGCGGCGAATCTGCTCCATCGCTTAGAGCTGCTGCGTCTGGACGGCGCGTGATAGGGCTGCCAAAGCGATCGCCAGCGTGCTGAGCAACGTCCTCTCTGTGCGCACCCGTTTTTGTATGTATTAGCGCACTACCAAGCACGCCCGCGCGGCCGTATGCCGTGCCCATTGCGCGTGCAGATAAGGAACAACAACATATGCGTAATTCTGTATCCGACGTCACCGACGCCGAGATTCTGGACGAGGCCCGCGAGGCCATGACCCAGGCTGCCTTCGATGCCGCCGATGAGGCCAATGCTGCCCAGGCCGTCGAGTCCGCTACCGAGAGTCTGCCCGCCTTTGACGAGCTGGGCCTTTCCGACGAGATGCTCCGTGCCATCGAGAACCTGGGCTACACGGCGCCGACGCCCGTGCAGGCCGGTTCGATCCCCGTGGTGCTCGAGGGCCGCGACTTGCTTGCCGCCGCTCAGACCGGCACCGGCAAGACGGCCGCCTTTTTGCTGCCGACCATGAACAATCTGGAGCACATCGCTCCTCCCAAACCCGTGCGCGAGCGCGGCGGCCGCAACCGCCGTCGCGGTGCCAAGAAGCCCGAGGGCAACGGCCGTGGTCCCGTGATGCTCGTCATCACCCCTACGCGCGAGCTTGCCCAGCAAATCGACGAGGTCGCGAGCAAGATCGCCGACGTCACCGGCCATGTCGCCGTGACCGTCGTGGGCGGCGTGAGCTACAAGCCGCAGACCGCTGCCCTCAAGTACGGCTGCGACATCTTGGTCGCAACGCCGGGCCGTCTGGTCGATCTGATCGAGCAGGGTGCCTGCCACCTGGACGAGGTTAAGGTCCTGGTGCTCGACGAGGCCGACCGCATGCTCGACATGGGCTTTTTGCCCGCTGTTCGCCGCATTGTGCGCGAGACACCGGCCGAGCGTCAGACGCTGCTGTTCTCGGCGACCCTCGACGAGGAGGCCGTGGGTGAGATCACCGACCTGGTGAGCGACCCGGCCCGCGTGGAGATCGCGCCCGCCACGTCGACCGCCGACACCGTCGACCAGTTTGTGTTCCCGGTGTCCATCGAGGCCAAGAACAACCTGTTGCCCGAGTTCCTCAAAAAGGAAGGCCCGGAGCGCACTATCGTCTTTATGCGCACCAAGCACCGTGCCGACAGCTGCTGCCGTCGTCTGGAGCGCAAGGGCATCAAGGCCGCCGCGATTCACGGCAACCGCAGCCAGGCCCAGCGCGAGCATGCCCTTTCGGCCTTCCGCGACGGCACCGTCGACGTACTGGTGGCAACCGACGTGCTTGCCCGCGGCATCGACATCAGCGACGTGCGCTACGTCGTGAACTTTGACGTGCCGGCCGAGCCGACTGACTACATCCACCGTATTGGCCGTACGGGCCGCGCTGGCGAGCTGGGCTGGGCCATCACGTTTGTGACCGAGCAGGACGTGGATGAGTTCTACGAGATCGAGAAGCTCATGGACAAGACCGCCGACATCTACGAGGCCGGCGACCTGCACGTGGGTCCCAACCCGCCTGCGGTTGACCCCGAGCGCGATCCTGCGGCCTTTAAGGTGAAGAAGAAGACCAAGCGCGGCAAGTCCAAGAGCAAGAAGAAGCTTGAGCAGGCACGTCGCGACGGCAAGCGCAACGGCGATGACTATGGCGATGTGGCCGGTCGCTCCAACCGCGGTCGCGACGAGCGTCGCGGCGACGGCGAGCGTCCGAGCCGTCCCAAGCGCGGCGGCAAGACCCGCGTGCGCGAGGGCGTTCAGGCTCGCGTGGACGAGGCTGTGGAGAGCGTGGCCCGCGAGGTGGCTGCCGAGGAGCGTGCCGGTGCTGTTGAGCAGGGCCCGCGCGGCAACCGTGCCGAGCGTCGTGCCAAGCAGTTCCAGGGCGAGGCACATCGCCGTCGCCGCGAGGACGAGGACCGCGGCGGTCGTCGTCGTGTTGAGCGCGAAGACGAGGGCCGTGGCTCGCGCGGCGGCAAGCGCGGCTCGGGTGACCGTCGTCGCTCCGGTCGCGATAGCGAGCGCGGCGGGCGCGATGAGCGCCGTGGCGGCGAGGGTCGCGGTGAGCGTGGCGCCCGCAGCGGTGAGTCCCGTGGCGGCAAGCGCTTTGAAGAGCGCGGTGGCCGCGGTGGCGAGCGTCGCGAGGGCGCTCGCGCTAATGGCACCCGCAGCGGCGCCGGGCGTTCTGGTGAATCGCGCGATCGTCGTGATCCGCGTGCCAGCCGCGATCGCCGCGATGATTGGCGCAACTACGACGATACCCGCGAAGAGCGTCGCGGCGGCTACCGTGGTGGTCGCGGCGGCAACCAGGCCGGCTCCCGTGGCGGCCGCGCCGGCGGCCGCGATAACCGTGGCAGCTATGGCAACGGCCGTGGCGGCAAGCGCGGCGGCAGCTCCCGTCGCCCCGGTGACGGCGGCGGCAAGCGCAAGTAACATACGCGTCGCACGCTAGAGCGAGGCGAACTAAGGGCCCCGAGCAACTACGCTCGGGGCCCTTTTTGGTGCAAAGAGGTCAGGTTAATCTGCACCAACGTCTTGAAGTTGCGGTGGAATACGGACTGTTTTGGCCTTTTGAGCGGCTTTTCAGTCCCTATTTCACCGCAACTCACGATTGGTGCAAACAAACCTGTCCACGATGCACCAGAGTGAGGAGTGTCCCCAAGTGCCGCATTGTGGGTAACGCGTTTTATCAAATATGGCATTTATCTGCGGTAATGTTTTATTTCACCGCTGAGGACGACGTTTCATACCGCCTGCCGAACCGTGTTGCTGCCAAACAACTTTATAGGTCAGTGTGTTGCGTGTAGCAATTTCGCCCGGCCTCGCCTCCGGGCTGCCATGTGAGAGGGGATCTTATGGCTCGACTGCATGTAATGGAACGCAGCCACGCTCAGGCCGTCATGGACGACCTGCACGATGCGCTCGGACGTCGTCTGGCGGTGAGTTCGCTCGCTCCGTGTCCCGTTGAGTTTACGGCAGCGCTCGTCAACCTGTGCTCCACCCAGAGCTGCGGCAAGTGCACGCCCTGCCGCGTGGGCCTGAGCGCGCTGAGCGACCTGCTCGCCGATGTGCTCGAAGGGCGCGCCGATGAGTCCACGCTCAACCTTATTGAGCGCACGGCCCGCACCATCTACCTTTCGAGCGACTGCGCCATCGGCTACGAGGCCGGCGCCATGGCGCTCACGGCCATTCGCGGCTTCCGCGACGACTTTGAGCACCACATTCGTGAGCACTCCTGCGGCTTTGACCGCGAGGCCCGTGTCCCGTGCGTCTCAGGCTGCCCGGCGCACGTCGACATTCCCGGGTACATTTCGCTCGTTGAGGCCGGCCGCTATGCCGATGCCGTCAAGGTCATCCGCAAGAACAATCCGCTTCCGCTCGTCTGCGGCCTGGTGTGCGAGCATCCCTGCGAGATGCACTGTCGCCGTGGCATGGTCGACGACCCCATGAACATCCTTGCCCTCAAGCGGTTTGCCGTTGAGCATAGCGACCTCAACGACCACAAGCCACATGTAGTGGACAACACTGGTAAGCGCGTCGCCGTGATCGGCGGCGGCCCGGCCGGTCTTTCTTGCGCCTACTACCTGGCCGTGATGGGCCACAAGGTGACCATTTTTGAGCAGCGCCACCACCTGGGTGGCATGCTGCGCTACGGAATCCCCAGCTATCGTCTGCCACGCGAGCGCCTGCAGGCCGAGATCGACTGGATCATGAGCGCCGGCATCGATGTGGAACTCGACCACTCCGTGAACGGCGAGGAGCTCGCCCGTCTACGCGACGAGTTCGATGCCGTCTACCTGGCCATCGGTGCCCACAGCGACAAGAAGCTCGGCCTTCCGGGCGAAGAGGCGCCCGGCGTTGAGTCGGCCGTCAAGATGCTGCGTGCCATCGGTGATGACGAGCTGCCCGACCTAAGCGGCCAGCGCGTGTGCGTCATCGGCGGCGGCAACGTTGCCATGGACGTGGCACGCTCTGCCGTGCGCTGCGGTGCCGAAAAGGTAAGCATCGTCTACCGCCGTCGCATCTGCGATATGACGGCCCAGGATGCCGAGATCGCCGGTGCCCAGGCCGAGGGCTGCGAAGTGCTGGAGCTGACAGCCCCGCTCGCCATCGAGACGGGCGAGGACGGTCGCGTGAACGGTCTGCGCGTGCAGCCGCAGATTATCGGCGAGCCCCGCCGCGGTCGTCCGGCTCCGCGTGCCGCCGCCACGCCCGAGCACGTCATCCCCTGCGAGCGCGTGTTCGTCGCCATTGGCCAGGACATCGATTCCAAGCCGTTTGAGGAGATGGGCATTGCCTGCAAGTGGGGCTGCGTCGTCACCGATTCGGATGGCGCCGTGCCCAACTTCGATGGCCTCTTTAGCGGCGGCGACTGCCAGACCGGCCCCGCTACCGTCATCCGCGCCATCAATGCCGGCCGCGTGGCTTCGGCAAACATCGATCACTACCTGGGCTTCGACCACAAGATTAAGCTCGACGTGGAGCTGCCGACCGTTCAGTTTAAGGGCAAACACGAGTGCGGCCGCTGCGAGCTGGGCGAGCGCGAGGCCGGCGAACGCATCCACGACTGGAATCTGGTCGAACAGGGCCTTACCGAGGAAGAGGCACGCCAAGAGGCGAGTCGCTGCTTGCGTTGCGACCACTTTGGCTTTGGTGCGTTCCGTGGAGGGAGGAACTTGGAATGGTAGAGCCCAACAAAACCACCGTCGGCGATAACAGCGAAAACGGAGCGCACAACATGGTCAGGCTCATTATCGATAACTGCGAAGTCGTGGTACCCGAGCACACCACGATCCTGGATGCGGCCAAGTCCGTCGGTATCCAGATTCCCACCCTGTGCTACCTGCGCGATCTAAACGAGATCGGCGGCTGCCGCGTGTGCGTGGTCGAAGTCGAGGGCTGCGATCAGCTGGTTGCCGCCTGCAACAACTACGTGCTCGACGGCATGGTGGTTCACACCAACAGCCCCAAGGCTCGCGAGGCCCGTCGCACCAACGTGCAGCTGCTGCTGTCCCAGCACGATTCGCAGTGCACGAGCTGCGTGCGCAGCGGCAACTGCAACCTACAGACCATCGCCAACGACCTGGGTATTTTTTATCTGCCGTATCAAAGGCATTTGGCGGGCGAGGGCTGGGATTTCGATTTTCCCATCATCCGCGAAAACGACAAGTGCATTAAATGCATGCGCTGTATCAAGGTGTGCGAGAGCGTGCAGGGGCTAGGGATTTGGGACCTGACCAACCGCGCCACGCATACCGCCGTGGGTACCCGCGGGCGCGCGCCGATCGGCAAGACCGATTGCGTCGCGTGCGGCCAGTGCATAACGCATTGCCCGACGGGCGCACTGCGCGAGCGCGACGACACCGAGACCGTGTTTGACGCGCTCGCTAATCCCGACAAGATTGTGCTGGTGCAGATCGCACCTGCCGTGCGTAGCGCCTGGGGCGAGGAACTCGGCATCCCGCGCGAGGAGGCCACCGTTGAGCGCCTGGCTTGCGCGCTGCGCCGCGTTGGCTTTGAGTACGTGTTCGACACCGATTTCTCGGCCGACCTCACCATTATGGAGGAGGGCTCCGAACTGCTCGAGCGCCTGGGGAAGGCCGTCAAGGGCGAGGGCGACAGCCACGGCTGGCCCATGTTCACGAGCTGCTGCCCGGGCTGGGTGCGCTTTGTGAAGGCACGTTACCCCGAGTTTGTCGACAGCCTGTCCACGTCAAAGTCGCCGCAGCAGATGTTCGGCGCCATCGCCAAGACTTACTACGCCAAGGTACTGGGCGTGGAGCCCGAGCGCCTGTTCGTGGTGTCCGTGATGCCGTGCACGGCCAAGAAGGCCGAGTGCGCGCTGCCGAGCATGGTGGGCGAGGACGGCACGCCCGACGTAGACGTTGCACTGACGGTGCGCGAGATGGTGCGCATGATCCGCGCGAGCCACGTGAGCGTGGATACGCTGGTTGAGGAGCCGCTCGATACGCCGCTGGGCTTTGGCACGGGCGCGGGTGTGATCTTTGGCGCCACGGGCGGCGTGATGGAGGCCGCCGTGCGCTCGGCATATTACCTGGTGACGGGCAAGAACCCCGATGCGGATTTCTTTACCGACGTGCGTGGCCTGGATGGCTGGAAGGAAGCCGTCGCCGATATTGATGGCACCAAGGTGCGCGTTGCCGTGGCGCACGGGCTGGGCAACGCCGCCCGCCTGCTCGACGCGATTCGCGACGGCCGTGCGAGTTATGACTTCGTCGAGGTTATGGCATGCCCGGGCGGCTGTGTCGGTGGCGGCGGTCAGCCCATCCACGACGGCTGCGAGCTGGCAGCCGAGCGTGGCCAGGTGCTCTGGGGCCTCGATGCGAAGGCGGACATTCGCTTCTCGCACGAGAATCCCGATGTTCAGGCGTGCTACAGCGAGTTTTTGGGCGCGCCGCTCTCGCCGCTGGCCGAGGAGCTGCTGCATACCGACCATCACGCCTGGTCGATGCCCAACGAGGGGGCGTGCTAACGATGCGCGCGTTTAATGTTGAGCTGTCGCGCCGAGGATTTGCCTCGGCGCTTGCCGCGGGTGCGTTGTCGCTTGCGCTGGCTGGCTGCGGCGGTGGGTCTGCTGCGGGCTCGACTGCCGGGTCTGCCGCTGACGGTGCCGCTGCCGAGCCGGTTGAGGTACACGTCGCGTCGCTCAAGGGTCCGACGTCGATTGGCCTGGTGCAGTTTATGGACCAGGCGGACGAGGGCGCCACGGATAACGAGTTCTACTTTGCGATCAACACTGCCGCCGACGAGATCGTGCCCAAGGTCATTCAGGGAGATGTCGACATTGCCCTGGTGCCCGCCAACGTGGCGAGCGTTCTCTACAACAAGACCGAAGGCGCGGTGCAGGTCATCGACATCAACACGCTGGGCGTGCTGAACGTGGTGACGGGCGACGCGAGTGTGGCCTCGTTTGGCGATTTGGCGGGCCATACCGTCTATATGACGGGCAAGGGCACCACGCCGGAGTACGTCATGAACTACCTGCTGGAGCGCGCGGGCCTGACCGACCAGGTGGCGCTCGAGTTTAAGAGCGAGCCCACCGAGGTGCTGTCGGCTCTGCTTGCCGACCCGTCCGCCGTGGGCGTGCTGCCGGAGCCGTTCAAGACCGCTGCCATCGCCAAGAGCGAGGGCAAGCTGTCGGCACCGGTAAGTCTGACCGATGTGTGGGATGAGCTGGCAGGAGACACGGGCTCGCGCCTGCTGACGGGTGTGACCGTGGTGCGCCGTGCCTTTGCCGAGGAGCATCCCGAGGCCGTGGCGGAATTCTTGCGCTGCCATGAGGCGAGCGTGAAGGCCGTCAATGCGGCGCCGGCGGACTGGGCTCAGGCCGTGGCCGATGCAGGCATCGTGGATAACGCCACGATTGCCGAAAAGGCGATTCCCGGGTGCATGCTCGTGTGCCAGACGGGGAAGGATATGAAGGCCGCGCTCGGTGGGTACCTGCAGGTGCTGGCCGATGCGGACCCGAGCGCCGTGGGCGGCAAGCTCCCGGCTAACGATTTCTACTACATGGAGTAGCCCGTGCGTGCGTTTGCTCGACAAATGATAGAGCGTATGAAGGCGGTGGCGGCAGCAGGTGCCGTTGCCGCCTTTTGGCTTGCCGTGTGGGTCTTCGCGGCGGCGCTGGTGGCACAGCCGCTGATTTTGCCGGGTCCGGGTGCTGTTGTGGTGGCGTTGCTGCGGCTGGTGTGCGATGCCAGCACATGGACGATTCTGGTGGGCTCGGGTTTGCGAATTTTGGGCGGGCTGGCACTTGCCGCGGTGTGCGGCGGCGTGCTGGCGGGAGTCTCGGTGCGGTCGCGGACGTTTGCCCGTCTGGTGGCGCCGGCGCTTTCGTTTGTAAAGGCGACGCCGGTTGCCTGCGTGGTGGTTCTGCTGCTCATTTGGCTGGGGTCGGCGCGCGTGAGCATTGCAGCGGTCTTTTTGATGGCACTGCCGGGCGTGTATTTTTCGCTGGTCGAGGGTTTGGCACAAGTGGATAAGCCGCTGGAGCAGATGTTTCGTCTGCATGGTGTGCGGGGTTGGCGACTGTTCTTCGCCCATACCTGGCGCGAAGTCCTGCCGTTTGTGCTTTCGTGCGCCCGCGCCGTGATCGGCATGAGCTGGAAGGCCGGCGTGGCGGCGGAGTTGATTGGCATGGCGGCTGGTACCGTGGGCGAGCGCATCTATCAGGCGAAGCTGCTCATTGAGACGGCTGACCTGCTGGCGTGGACCGTGTTGGTCGTGGCGGCATCGTGGGCATGCGAGCGCGTGCTGATGTGGCTGCTGCGGGCTTCGGGTTCCGTGGCATGGCGTGTTGCCGTGCGGACGCATGGACATGGACTGCGCGGGCGTGCGGGGGCCGCGAGCGATGGCGCTTCGGCGGAGCTTGCGCTTGCCGTGGGCGATCGCGCGCCCTGGGCGCCGGCGCTGGACGGTCTGGTGCTTCGTGTGCCCACCGGCGGGCGTACCTGCGTGATGGGCGCCTCGGGGGTGGGCAAGTCGACGTTGCTCGCGCTAGCGGCGGGGGAGTGCGCACCGTGCTCGATGGTGTTTCAGGATGTGCGCCTGGTAGAGGACGCTTCTGCTCTGGATAACGCGCTGGTGTGCGCCAACGCGCGCGTGGACGCCTCGAGTGCCGCAGCCCTGTTGCGCCTGCTGGTGCCGGGGGTCGATGTACATGCTCGTGTGGCCGAGCTCTCGGGCGGGCAGCGCCGTCGCGTCGAGATTGCCCGAGCCCTGCTGTGCCCAGGCGACGCGGTGATTCTGGACGAGCCCTTTACCGGTCTAGATACCGCTGCGCGCGACGCATGCGCCGAAGTCGTGCTCGACTTGCTCGACGGTCGCATGCTGTTGCTTGCCACGCACGATGCCGTCGACGCTCGGGCCCTCAATATCTCGGACATCATCACACTCTAAATACTTATTCAGCAACAAAATGATCCGTTTTCCTCCGTCCCCAAGGGATCAGGTGTGCTATTCTATCTGCGGGGTAATACTTAGGAATACCAAGTAATACCAACGCCGTAGAAACAAACTCCAGATGCGGGCCAATCGGGTTGCCTTCACAGCCCGTCGCCCAGCCGCGTGGCCCGCATCTATCCGCACCACCGTCGTTTCAAAAAGGAAGCGCCATGGCAGAACACATGACCCCGGTTGTAGCGAAGGTCTTGCCTGAGGAAAAGGCGGCCTTCGCGGCGGCAACCCAGCTCGTAGGCACCACGCCGTCCAACGCCATCCGCATGTTCATCGCCGCCTTCAATCGCTGCGGCACCTTTCCGTTCGACATTTCGCCCAGCGGGGCCTTTGGCACTGTGCCCGATTCTCATCAATAAGTGATCCGTTTTCCTCCGTCCCCATGGGATCAGCTCTCTGCCGAGTTGTGGTAGAACTAGGGAACGGTTTTGAGGAGGTTGGCATGCTCAATGCGATGGCGTGGGTGCTTGCATGTTTTGGCGTTGTCGCTGCCGATATAGCCCTGAGCGTGGTTCTGTTTTCGGTTCTCGATGCCGTATCGGTGCTGACGGGCTATCCGATCGACAATCTCGATATCCAATGGTTCCAGGCTGCCGCTCAGACGGCGTCGTTTTTGATGGCGCTGCTGTGGTGGCGTTATCTGTGGCCCCGCTCCTTCATGGCGCGCCGGCAAGGTGAACGTCCGCTCGGCGGGGGAGCAAGTGCTGCATGGAAGCGCATCGCTTGCGTTGTCGTGATTGGCCTTGCCCTGCAGGTGGTCGTTGGCTACGTGACCGACGCCGTGCTGTCGCTGTTGCCCGACGCCGCGGCCGACTACAGCGAGCTTATCGAGGAAACAGGTATGGGCGACACCAGCTATCTCGCCGTCCTGACTACGGTGCTCGGCGCCCCATTTTGTGAAGAGCTGCTGGTGCGCGGCATTATTTTTGAGTTTTCGCTCCGAGCGTTTAATCCGCAGTGTCGCCCACTTTGGAAGCGCCCGCGTCGTGCGAGCGCGCAAAACGGCGCCATGGTGCCCTGGGCGGCCCCAAGTACGTGGGGTATCGCCGCGGCGATTGTGCTGCAGGCGGCAATCTTCGGTTTTATGCACATGAATTGGGTGCAGGGTTGCTACGCGGGTGCCGCCGGCCTCATCTTTGGTTGGGTGCTCGTGACGACCGGAAAGCTCCGTTACACGATCCTGCTGCACTTTGCCTTTAATGCCGGGTCGTACCTCATGGGCCTGCTGTGGTTTGTGAACACGCCGCTCGACGTAGTGATCACGGTTGCCATCGCCGGCTTTGTGCTGGTAGAGGCGATGCGGTCGCTCAAACTGACGTGCCAGACGGATCATCCCTACCAGCAAGCGTGATTCCCCTAAGGAAAACACGGCTAGGCGTGTCTGAGCGTGTTCCCCCTAGGGAAATCACGACTGGAGACAGCCCAAGCGTGTTTCCCCTAGGGAAAACACGCTTGGGCGATGAGGAGACGCCGACTGGCCAAGAGACACCGGCCGGCCCTCGCCACGCTAGTTGCGGCGTCCGCCGCCGTTGGCGCCCTGACGTCCCTGGGCCGCGCGGTTGCGTCCGGCAGTGTTCTGCGCACGCGACATGCCGCCGTGGCCCTTGCTGCCCTTGGGCCCCTTGCTGGCGGCGCCACCGTGGGCCTTGCCGCCCTTCTTGCCAGTGCCGTGTCCGCCGCTGGCCGATGCCTCGCCCGGGCGCGGCGGCACGGGACGGATCAGGCAATGCTTGGTGTAGCCGATCAGGTCGCGGCGCCCGGCCTTTTCCAGCGCCTCGCGTACCAGCTTGTAGTTCTCGGGCTTGCGATACTGGATGAGCGCGCGTTGCATGGCCTTCTCGTGCGGGTCGCGCGCCACATAGATCGGCTCCATGGTGCGCGGGTCCACGCCAGTGTAGTACATGCACGTCGACATGGTGGACGGTGTGGGGTAGAAGTCCTGCACCTGCTCGGGCATGTAGCCCATGTCGCGCACGGCTTCGGCAAGGTCCACGGCTTCCTTCATGGTCGAACCGGGGTGACTCGAGATCAGATACGGCACCACGTACTGCTTGAGTCCGTATTCGCGGTTCAGGCGCTCAAATTTGCGGCAGAACGCGTCGTAGACGGCTCGGCTCGGCTTGCCCATCACGGACAGCACGGCATCGCTCACGTGCTCGGGCGCTACGCGCAGCTGGCCCGAGACGTGATGCTCCAGCAGCTCGCGCAAAAACTCGTCCGAGGCATCGGCCATGGTGTAGTCAAAGCGGATGCCGCTGCGCACGAAGACCTTTTTGACGCCCGGCAGCTGACGCAGGTCGCGCAGCAGCTGCGTGTAGCCGCTCTCGTCGACCACCATGTTCTTGCATACACTCGGCCAAAGGCAGCGCTTGTTCTTGCATACGCCGTGCTTGAGCTGCTTGTCGCAGGCGGGACGGCTAAAGTTGGCCGTCGGCCCACCCACGTCGTTGATGTAGCCCTTAAACTCGGGATCGCGCGTGAGCAGCTCGGCCTCGCGCATGATCGAGTCGTGGCTGCGCATCTGCAGCACGCGGCCCTGGTGGAAGGTGAGGGCGCAAAACGAGCACTCGCCAAAGCACCCGCGGTTGGAGCTAATGGAAAACTTGATCTCGGCAAAGGCCGGCACGCCGCCCGCCGCGTCGTAGTCGGGATGCCAATCGCGTGCGTAGGGGAGTTCGGCCACCTTGTCCATCTCGTCGGTGGAAAGCGTCGCCGATGGCGGGTTTTGCACCACATAGACGCTGTTGGGGTAGGGCTCTACCAGGCGATGCCCGGTGATGGGGTCCATATTCTGCTGCTGCACGTTAAAGCTGCGCGCGTAGTTGAGCTTGTCGGCGGTAAGGTCGTCCCAGCTGGGCAGCAGATCGTAGTCGTAGACCTCGTCGAGCGAGCCTGTGCGGTAGACGGTGCCGTTGATATAGGTGATCTGATCGACGGGCAGTCCCGCGTCGAGCGCGTCGGCGATCTCGACGATCGCGTGCTCGCCCATGCCGTAGATGAGGATGTCGGCGCCCGAGTCGAGCAGTACCGAGCGCTTGAGCTTGTCCTGCCAGTAGTCGTAGTGGGCCAGGCGGCGCAGGCTCGCCTCGATGCCGCCGATGATGATGGGGGCGTCCTTGAACGTCTGGCGGATGAGGTTGCCGTAGACCGTGACGGCTCGGTTGGGACGGCGTCCCTCCTCGCCGCCGGGGGTATAGGCGTCGGTGTGGCGGCGGTGCTTGGTCACCGAATAGTGGTTGACCATGGAGTCCATGTTGCCGGCGCTGACGAGAAAGCCCAGGCGCGGCTCGCCGAGCACAGTGATGCTGGCGGGGTCAGTCCAGTCGGGTTGACAGATGATGCCCACCTTGTAGCCGTGCGCGTCGAGGACACGGCTGATGATGGCCATGCCAAAGCTGGGATGGTCCACGTAAGCATCGCCGCAGACGTAGACAAAGTCGCACTGGTCCCAGCCGCGCGCATCCATGTCGGCCCGGCTGACGGGGAGAAACTTATCGCGGCCCGGGCGCCAGGGGCGGACGGGCGCAGCCGGGGTATGCGCGGGGCGCGAATCTTGGGCCTTGCCGCCACGCTTTTGCTGCTGGCCGCGCTGGGCATGCTTGCCATGCTGGTTGTGCTGAGCGTCCTGGGGCTTTTTTGCCACGATTCCTCCCGTTGTTAGTATGCTGCACGTAATTGTAACCAGTCTTTTTGGGACGGGGCTAAAAAGACTGGTGGAGTACACGAGGTGTCGGGCGTCGGCGCCGCGCCCGCCGTTTGTTTCCAGACTGTGTATCTGCGCGTTGGAGAACCCGTCTAGCGCGCACGCCATGTTGTCAATGGGTTACAGTATGAACGGCGGCTATGTCTCCGCCAACGCACGAGAGGGTCGTCAACAAGGAGGACGCACGACGATGCAGCGTGCCAAACAGATATCGGAGTCAATTGAGCTGGGCATCATCTTGGCGCTCGCCGGTGGCTTTATGGACGTTTATTCGTACATTGGGCGCGACCATGTTTTCGCCAACGCGCAGACGGGCAACATCTTGCTCGTGGGCGTGAGCATCTCGGAGGGCAACTGGGCGCTGGCGGGACGCTATTTCTTCCCCGTGGTGTCGTTTGCTGTGGGCATTATGCTTGCCGACCTGGTACACGAGCGTTTTGGTAGCGTGATCCACTGGCGTCAGGTGACGGTGTTTTTTGAAGCCGTCATCTTGTTGGGCGTGAGCTTTATCCCGGGTGGCGGTTACAACCTGCTCGCCAACTGTCTCACGTCGTTTGCCTGCGGTATGCAGGTCGAGAGCTTCCGCAAGATTCACGGTCACGGCATTGCCACGACGATGTGTATCGGCAACCTGCGTAATGCCTTGCAAAACGTGGACGACTACATCATCACCCATAGGCGTGGCTTTTTGGAAAACGGCCTGCTGTACTTTGGCGTGATCTTCACCTTTGTGTTTGGCGCCGTGCTGGGCAATTGGTGCATTGAGCGCATGGGCTTGCACGCCATTGCGGTGGCGAGCGTGCTGCTGTTTGTCGCGTTTGGCATTATGTTTATCGACCGCGAGCGCGATTTGCGCTTTCGCTGGAAGCGCGCCTGCGAAGATTGGAAAGACGCCTGCCAAAAATAACGGCAGGATATGGCAGGGGGCAGTTCCCTTGTCAGATAGATCGATAATGGGGAGGGGACGGCCATCTCGGCCGCCCCTTTTTTGTTTAGTGGTCAGGCGGTGACGATACCAGTTGTTGAAACGCTTTAACACCTTTGACGTTCTCACGTGCTTTTTGTTTCAAAAGCGTTAGGATGGGACTTATAGCGCGGGGCGTAATGGATGCCCCGCACACGATGGGAGGCTATCAATGGCTAATCGTTTCGTTCTCAACACCATCTCTTATCATGGTTCCGGCGCCATCAAGGAGATCCCCGGCGAGCTCCAGCGTCGCGGCTACAAGAAGATCTTCGTCTGCTCCGACCCCGACCTGGTCAAGTTTGGCGTTACCGCTAAGGTGACCGACGAGCTCGACGCCGCCGGCATCGCTTGGAGCCTCTACTCCGAGATCAAGCCCAACCCCACTATCCAGAACGTCAAGGACGGCGTCGAGGCCTTCAAGGCCGCCGAGGCTGACGCTATCGTGACCATTGGTGGTGGCTCCTCCATGGACACCGCCAAGGCTATCGGCATCATCATCAACAACCCCGAGTTCGCCGATGTCCGCAGCCTCGAGGGCGTTGCTCCCACTAAGAACCACGCCGTGTTCACCATCGCCGTGCCGACGACCGCCGGTACCGCCGCCGAGGTGACCATCAACTACGTCATCACCGACCCCGAGAAGGTTCGCAAGTTCGTGTGCGTCGACACCAACGACGCCCCCGAGGTCGCCGTCGTCGACCCCGACATGATGGCTTCCATGCCCGCCGGCCTGACCGCCTCCACTGGCATGGACGCTCTGACCCACGCCATCGAGGGCTACACCACCAAGGGCGCTTGGGAGCTCTCCGACATGTTCCACTTTGAGGCTATTAAGCTGATCAGCGAGAACCTGCGCGACTCTGTCGCCGAGGCCAAGTCCGGTCAGCCCGGCTCCGGCCGCGAGGGCATGGCTCTTGGCCAGTATGTCGCCGGCATGGGCTTCTCCAACGTCGGCCTGGGCATCGACCACGCCATGGCTCACACCCTGTCCGCTCACTACGACACCCCGCACGGCGTTGCTTGCGCCATGCTGCTGCCGATCGCCATGGAGTTCAACAAGCCGGTTTGCGCCGAGCGCCTGGCCAAGGTTGCCGTCGCCATGGGCGTTGACACCACGGGCATGAGCACCGACGAGGCTGCCGACGCCGCTATCGCCGCCGTTAAGCAGCTTTCCGCCGACGTGAACATCCCGCACGTCTGCGAGGCCATGAAGGCTGACGAGATCGAGGTCCTGGCCAAGGACGCCATGGCCGACGCCTGCTTCCCGGGTAACCCGCGCGAGGCAACGCTCGACGACGTCATCGAGCTCTTCAAGAAGATCTGCCCGGCTGCTTAACCTGGTTCGGCGGGCCCCGCCGGCTCGTTGTCGTGGCGGGCACTGTTCGGAAGAGCTCGATGGGTCATCTCGCTGGGTAAATATTTGTGCGTGATGGTATCGTTGTTGGGGCTTTTACTGATTACGGGATGTTGACTTTGGAGTTGTGGATGGTGTCCCAAATGGATTCTACGCTTGGTTTCATTACTGACCAGCTTAAGACGCTGACTTCTATTGCCTCGCCTACGGGCTATACCCGTGCGGCGACTGATTATCTAATGGAAACGTTGCGCGGTATGGGCTTTGGCCCTGAGCGTTCCAATAAGGGCAACGTGCTGGTTGAGCTTGGCGGCGAGGGTGAGCCGCTTGTGTTGGCGAGCCATGTCGATACCCTGGGCGCCATGGTGCGCTCCATTAAGGACAATGGTCGCCTGCGTCCCACGACGCTTGGTGGGCATCAGTGGTCTACGGCCGATGGCGAGAACTGCACCGTCTACACGCGTGACGGCAATGTGTACACGGGCGTGGTCCTCAATACCGAGCCTTCGGCGCATGTGGCCGACGAGCCGGTCAAGACCGTCGAGAAGAATATGGAAATCCTACTCGACGAGAACGTTGACAGCAAGGACGATGTGCTCGAGCTGGGTATTCAGACCGGCGACATCATCGCTATGGATCCGCGTACCACGGTGACGGAGAGCGGCTACATTAAGAGCCGCTTCCTGGATGACAAGCTGTCGGCGTCGATCCTGCTGGGTCTGGCCCGCGCCGTTGCTGACGGCGAGGTGTCGCTTTCGCGCAAGGTGTCGCTGCTCTTTACCGTGTACGAGGAAGTCGGCCACGGCGGCGCCTTTGTGCCGGCCGACACGCGCGAGATGATCAGCGTTGACATGGGTTGCGTGGGAGACGACCTGGGCTGCACCGAGCGCATGGTGTCGATTTGCGCCAAGGATTCGGGCGGCCCCTACAACTACGACCTGGTGACCACGCTGTCTAATATCGCGCGCGAGTTGGAGCTCGATTACGCCATCGACGTGTACCCGCATTACGGTTCCGACGTCGAGGCCGCGCTTTCGGCCGGTTACGACATTCGCCATGGCCTGATCGGCCCCGGCGTGTACGCGAGCCACAACTACGAGCGCAGCCACATCGACGGCGTGCGCAACACCTACGAGCTCGTCCTCGCCTACGTGCAGCGCTAGGGGAGCAGCGGCCTCGGCTGGCACAGCAGTACCGACCGAGGCCGCCCACTGTAAGTTGCGGTGAAATAGTGTCTGTTTTTGCTGGTAGAAGGCATAAGCGTTTAAAACCGCCAAACAGTCCCTATTTCACCGCAACTTAGGGGCAGTGCTGTTATCTCTGCACGTGCCGTAGCACCTCAACGGCGGCGCTTACCTCTATCGTGCGGCGCTCGAGACCGCGGCGGATGGCCTTGAGGCGATTGCCTGCTGTTGCCCATGCGCTTTGTGAGAGGATTTCGACTGCCTCGTCGACGAACCCATCGAGATGCGACGCATCGAACCAATCGAGCGAGTCAGCAAATGCTAGCTGAGTGGAAGGGTCCGGACCAAACGGTTTGGCGGCAAATCCAAACTCCCCGGCAACGAGCACGGCGGTTGGCACGTTGTACCACAGGCAATTGCCACTATCGAACAGCGGTGCAGGCCGCATTTCCAGCGTGTCGACATTGCGGATGATGCCGAAGTTTCGCCAGTGGCGGTCGCTGTTGGCCAGGAGGGCATCGCAGACAATCATCTGCGACATGGATTTTCTTACCGTGGCTTCGTCAGCCCCGTGTCTGCCAAGAAAGCGACAGTATCGATCGTATGTTGAGTTTCCTCGCTGGCCACCGAGTGCGTCCCTGATATAAGCGGCCGGCACGTATTCCTCACGGCCATTAAGAAAGTCATCGCATAGGCATACGGGCCCGTCGAACATGCGCTCGACCGTATAGGGAACAAACTCACCTTTGGATAGCAGACGCCGATGTAGAGCTGTTGCAACCGCCTCGTTAAACGGTCGCTGATCGTCCATTCCGCATCCTTTAACCAGGATGCGAACGCCATTGCGGATCATCCAGGATTTGGGGAGCTCGCCCTCGGACGTATTGTCAGGATTTTTGAGTCCGATGCCCTCAAGCCAGCCTGAACGATGCTCGGGTGCCGACCGTTCAAAATTGTTTTCGAAGTAATTGAGGTGCTGCCAATTGAGCTCGTCGCAGTCGACCGGTCTTAGCCAATAGCAATCCGAAAGCGAAAAACCCAGGCAACGAACGGGCACTTCAATACCGCTGTCAATTCCCAGCTCGCGATAGCGCGAGATGAGTCCGGGGCGGACGTCGGGCACCGACCGGTGACTCCACCACGTGTTGAGTGCTCGTTTATTCACCGTTGGAGAAGAACTCGAGCACGTGCCAAACGGCATCCTTCGTGCATCGAGTATGTCGGCAATTTCAAAGGAAAACTCGCGCGTTGGATCAAACGAGACATGCGCGACCTCGTGGTCGGCTGACATCAACGTGAACTTGCGCCCTACGTCAGCTGCGGGACGGCGCCCACGCTTACGGACCTTTTGATAACCAATCGCGGAATCGTACTGAACCATTTTCCGCCCACCGACGATATCGCACGCGAGCGTTCCCGATGCAGCCAGTTGCGATATACGGGCCTTCGTAACGCCCAGCAGGCGCGCGGCGTCACCCATGGTTATATAGTTGGAAGTATTCATCTACTGCATCACCTCGTTAAGCATTTTAATCGTTAAATATAGCAAGCACAAACATCATAATACTTAACAAAGTTGCGGTGAAATAGGGACTATTTAGCGGCTTGAAACGCTTAAACAGTCCCTATTTCACCGCAACTTATGAAGGGGATGGGGCTACTTGATGGCTGCCGTAACGGTGCCGCCACCCAATACGACGTCGCCGCGGTAGATAACGACTGCCTGGCCGGGGGCGATGGCTCGCTGCGGCTCGTCAAAAGTCAGCAGCATTTGCCCGTCGGCGCCACGTGTAAGGGTTGCTGCCTGGTCCTTTTGACGGTAGCGGTACTTGGCGCCCACGCGAATGCCGCCGGACGTGAGCTCTGCCTCCATGTGGTCGGCAGGGGCACTCCAGATCCAGTCATTGGCCGTGAGCGCTGTGGGCGTCAGGTCGTCGACCTCGCCCAGGTGCACAATGTTGTTGGCGGCGTCGACGCCCGTTACGTACACGGGATGCGCCATCGCGACGCCCAGGCCCTTGCGCTGGCCGATGGTATAGCGCAGCGCGCCGTTATGGCGTCCGACCACGCTGCCGTCGCGCCATACAATATCGCCCGGCTCGGCGGCATGTCCGCAGCGGCGCTCGATATAGCCCGCATAGTCGCCGTCCGCGATAAAGCAGATATCCTCGCTCTCGGCTTTCTTGGCGTTTATGAAGCCCTGCTCGGCGGCAATGCGGCGCACGTCGCGCTCTTTGTCCAAGCCTGCCAGCGGAAAGATCGTGCGCGACAGTCGCTCCTGCGTGAGCGAATACAAAAAGTAGCTCTGGTCCTTTTTGGAGTCCTCGCCGCGGTGCAGCTGCCAGGTGCCGTCGGGCGCCTGACTCGTTTTGGCGTAGTGGCCTGTGGCGATGTAGTCGCAGCCCATATCGAGTGCCGCATCGAGCAGCGCGCCAAACTTAATATGGCGGTTGCAGATGATGCACGGGTTGGGCGTCAGCCCCTCCTGATAGGCAGTCACAAATCGCTCGATAACGTTGCGGTCGAAGGTCTGCTGCAGGTCGAGCACATGGTGGGGTATCCCCAGGCGCTCGGCGACGGCCTTTGCATCGGCGATGTCGCGGTCGACCTTACTCATGCTCGTAACGGGATCGGGCGCGGGGCAGGTGAGGCACATGGTGGCACCGACACATTCGTAGCCATGGCGTTTGAGCAGGTAGGCAGTCACGCTGGAATCGACGCCGCCGCTCATGGCGACGAGCACGCGCTTGTTGTGCATGGGGAGGTTCTCCTTGGTGGCATGTGGCCAAAAAAGAAAAGCGGCGCGGGAGGCTGGTTCCGCGCCGCAGACATTGTAGCAAGTTCGGACGTTTCGTGGGGCGCCCTGATGGGATGGGCTCCGACTGCCGGGAGAGAGAGGAGACCGGCTCGTCCCTGGGCTCAACCTATGGGCGACAGGCCTTAGTCCTTGAAGAGTGCCGTGGACAGGTAGCGCTCACCGGTATCGGCGAGCAGCGCCACGATGGTCTTGCCCTCGTTCTCGGGGCGCTTGGCCAGCTGCAGCGCAGCCCACACGGCGGCGCCGGACGAAATGCCCACGAGCACGCCCTCCTTGTGGCCCACGGCGCGGCCGGTGGAAAAGGCGTCGTCGTTCTCGACGGGGATGATCTCGTCGTAGACCTGGGTGTCGAGGACGTCGGGCACAAAGCCGGCGCCGATACCCTGGATCTTGTGCGGGCCGGCCTGGCCCTTGGAGAGCACCGGGGAGGTGGCGGGCTCGACGGCGACGACCTGAATCTCGGGGTTCTGCTCCTTGAGGAACTCGCCCACGCCGGTCACGGTACCACCGGTGCCAACGCCGGCGACGAAGATGTCGACCTCGCCGTCGGTGTCATCCCAGATCTCGGGGCCGGTCGTGGCCTTGTGGATGGCGGGGTTGGCGGGGTTCACAAACTGGCCGGCGATAATGCTGTTGGGCGTCTCCTTCTGCAGCTCCTCGGCCTTGGCGATGGCACCCTTCATGCCCTTGGAGCCGTCGGTGAGCACGAGCTGTGCGCCGTATGCCTGCATAAGTTTGCGGCGCTCGACGGACATGGTCTCGGGCATGGTGATGATCACCTTGTAGCCGCGAGCCGCCGCCACCGAGGCGATGCCGACGCCGGTGTTGCCGCTCGTGGGCTCGATGATGGTGTAGTCACCGCCGCGCACGAGCTTGCCGGCCTTCTCGGCCTCGTCGATCATGTTCTTGGCGACGCGGTCTTTGACGGAGCCGGCGGGGTTGAAGTATTCCAGCTTGACGAGTACGCGGGCCTTGAGGTCCTCATCGGCCTCAAAGTGAGTGAGCTCCAGAAGCGGGGTGTGGCCGATAAGCTGATCGATGGACGTGTAAACATTGCTCATGGTGAACCTCCAAAGTGTTCAAACGACTGGATACCGTGTGGGTTTACGGTGTGTGTAGCAGCGAAACCCATAAACCTTATGGGTTGTTCTTTTTGCTGTTGGCAAGCATAGTAGACAGTAAAGCCTAGTAACGCAATAGGAAATAGAAGATTATTACGAGTCGATTAACCAGCTTGACGGGAATAGGTATTTTCAAAACCAATTTTTCGGCTAGAATTTCTACGAATTAAAAGACCGAAAGGCAGCAATATATATGTTGGTTTCCACAAAGGGCAGATATGCCCTGCGCGTTATGGTCGACCTGGCCGAGCACCAGGCAGCAGGCCGCATTCCCCTCAAAGAGATCGCCGCGCGTCAGGGGATTTCGGAGAAATATCTGGAGAACATTTTGGCCACGCTCGTGCGTGCCAATATGCTCTCGGGCATGCGCGGCAAGGGCGGCGGCTATGTGCTCACGCGCCCGCCCGAGCAGTACACGGTGGGCGAGATCTTGCGCCTGACCGAGGGCAGCCTGGCGCCGGTCGCATGCCTAGACGGCGACTGCAAGGGCTGCTCGCGTTCGGACGAGTGCCCCACGCTCGACGTGTGGAAGAACCTGGACAAGCTCATTAACGACTACCTCGACGGCGTGACACTCGATGCGCTCGTAGCCCCCAACGAGGGCTACGACTACGTCATCTAGCCCCACCTGTCATTTGGGGACGGGGCAGAAATGCTGGATTTTCTTGCCCTCTGAGGCTCGACAAATGACAAGGCCGCCCATCGTTGCGATGGACGGCCTTCTTTAGGTGTGTTGTGGCGGTTCGAATCCGGTCGCTTTAGTTCCTGGCGACGCTGTCGAGAATACTGCGCATGATGGATACCAGGATGCTGCCCGTAAAGGCCGATCCAAAGCTGGCAATGGAGATACCCGCGCCCAGCAGATTGACCGACAGGTAGCTGGCCAGCTCGAGCATAAAGCTGTTGACTACGAGCTGAAAAATACCAAGCGTGATAATAGTGAGCGGCAGCGAGATGACCGTCAGGAACGGCTTGACGAGCGAGTCGACGATGTTGAGGAACAGTCCCACGAAGGCAAAACACACCCAGGCGTCGGCTATGCCGAAGGGCTGAATGCCGGGGACGAGAAACGTTGCGATCGCGATGGCGATTGAGGTAAAGAGCCAGTTAAGCATAAAGCGCATGGTGGAAATCCTTTCTTGCGCAAGACGTGGCAAAGAGGCGTGAGAGGCACGTGCCTTTGCAACTCGGATAGATGCGCGGGCACGGCCCTGTTTGGGCGCCCATTGTCTCAGATATTCATGGAGCTTGCGTGCGTATTCGGTTTCAAAACGGCGTTCGTCCTAGAAAACGCGCCGCTGGCAGAGAGTCTTGTCGCTTTAGTTTGGTGGTGTGCTACACTGCTACGGGCAAAAGCCACAGGCGTTGCCCTATTGCATAGAACGGGCGAACGATGTCCGATGTCAGTATCAACTTCGATGCCTTTTGGCGGGTTTGGCGGTGATCGATGAATATCGAGAACATGTTTGACAAGCCTGATGTCAAGCAGCTGGTCCACGCATTTAGCCTTTTGGACGACGAGAAAGATATCCAAGCGTTCTTGACCGATATCTGCACGCCGCGCGAGATTTGTGATCTATCGCAGCGTCTGCAGGTCGCGCGTTACCTGGACGAGGGCGAGCCCTATGTTGAGGTTCAGGCGCGTACCGGCGCTTCGTCCACCACGGTGAGCCGTGTGTCCAAGGCACTCAACGGCGAGTACGGTGGCTACCGCAAGATCCTCATTAAACTGGAGGATGGCGAGTAGGCCGCGCCAAAAACGAATTGTGCAAAACCGCTCCTCCGGGGGCGGTTTTTTGATCCCCTGGGGACGGAGGAAATCTGTTGGCGTGGGGCAAATCTGTCCGCTTGGGCGGGTAGGATGGATACATTGATTATTGCGAACAGTTTGAGCGGAGGACCATGCCTGTTCGAATCTATACCACCAATGCCGGCACGGATTTGAGCGATGCCGAGTCGGCGTTGCTTGCCGACCTTATTGCCCGCCACGGACGTGCCGTGCTGCTGGCGCCTACGTTTGCCGAGCTCGACCTGTGCCGTCATGATGCGGCGGAAGCCGGGGTTTCACTAGGTATCGACTACAAGACGCCTACATCGTGGCTTCGCTCGCTTTGGGAGCTTTTGGGCGACGGGCGCGGTTTCGTGGACAACCTGCAACGCCAGATGCTGTTTTCGGACATGGTAACGCGTCTCGACGATGCCGATTTGCAGCCGCTTTCGCGCAGCCAGGGCACGGTGCGTATGCTTGCGCGCATGGCCCGCGACGTGCTGCCGGGTGTGGCGGGGACGACGGCCGAGCGATGCCGTGGAAACAATTGCCAGCCTGAGCCAAAAAGCGATGCCGAGGCTCGTGTGTTCGAGCTTTTGCGCGCATATGCGGACGGTTTGGACCGTCGAGATATGGTCGAGCCCTGCGAGGCGGCCGACATTATGGCCGGTGTCCTGGCCGATAGCCTGCCGGCGTGCACTCGCGCCGTATGCGTGCGCGATATCACGTCGTTTACGCACGGCCTGCTCGAGCTGCTGTCTGCCGTGGCGAACAATGGGGGAGAGGTCGTCGTGCTGCTTGCCCGCGAGCAGGCGGCGATGCGCGAGGAGCTTGCCGTGGCATTTGATGCCCGCGGTGTGCTGTTTGAGGTCGCGCCGCTGGGGGAGGACGCCGTCGCGTCTGATGCCGCTTGCGGGACCGCCGCTCAGCCTGCCTTTATTGAGGTCGCCGGCCCCCATGCCCGTGCTCATGTCTATGCGGACGCCATCGATAAGTTGGTGAAAGCGTACAAGGAGTCCAAGGCCGATAAAGCCACTGCAACGCCCACCGACCCCGTGCGCGTGCTCGTCGTTTCTGCCCGGGCACCCCAGCTGTTCGGTGAGCTCGCCTCTCGTCTGGCAGCTCATCATATCGCTGCCGAGACAGTTGAGTTCACGGCGTTTTCCCAGTCCATTGCGGGCAGGCAGTTTGCGGCGCTTGCCGGCCTGATCGAGCGCATGAAGGCCGCCGATGAGGGCGCGGCGTCAAAGACCGAGTGGTGGCCCGCGCCGGAGCTTACCGACTGGATTTACAGCCCGCTTTCGGGCGCTGATGCCGTCAATGCCCGTACCTTCGATAAGAATATGCGTCTCTCGCGTAGCAAGACTACCGCGGGCGTTAAGAGTCTGCTTCAGAGCGTCCAGGGCCAGGTGAGGGGCGCGCGCAGGGCGGCGGGCGACGACAACTGGTTTAAGAACGTACCGTGTGTGGTTTCGGACGTGTTCCAGGCGCTGTGGCGTGACAGGCCCGTGACGGCGCTTAAGGCCATGCTTGCCGTCGCCGAGGCGTTGCCCGATCGCTCGCTGGGCAGCTTGGATGGCCAAGCCCGTCGCCAGGCGGAGGTGGCCCTGCTGCGCCACGCCATCGAGATCCTTATGAATGGCGCCCGCGCGCTCGACGTGTCGCAGGCCGCGACCGTATCCGTGCTCGATGGCATTCGCACCAAGGTGGACAAGCGTAGCACCGCCTACGATTACGAGACCCACGAGGTTGACCGTGCGCCACGTGCTCAGGTTCGTTTTGCTTCGCTTGCCGATGCGGCGGCTCTGCGCCCCGGCAGCTACGATGCCGTGCTGTTTGCCGATGTCGATCTGGACAGCTATCCGCTCTCGCACGAGGAGGGGCCGCTGGCCACGCTGACGGCGAGCCTTGGTCGCGAGGGCGTGACGCTTGAGCCCGCGGCCTTGCTGCGCGCGCGCTTTGGCCACGCGATGCAGGCGGCACGCGGCCCGGTTGCGCTTGCCCGGGTGGCGCACGATCGCCAGGCGCGCGAGTGCTATCCGGCTGCCGTGTGGACCGAGTTGCGGGCGCATGCAGAGGCCGCTGACAACGCTAAGGCCGCTGGCACCGACAAAGCGAAGTGCGTGGGTGAGGGCGATATCGTAAGGGACTTCGATCCCGCGGCAGGCGAAGGTCTCAAGCGCGAGCGCGTGACCTGTGAAGCCCCTCAGCATCTGAGCGCCGAGGCCGTGCCGTATTTGGTCCTGCGTCGTCGCGATGGCGAGGGCGAGGACGCGCCACTCGTGCCGCGCCTGACGTCCGCCTCGCAGATTGAGGCCTATTCCACCTGCCCGCTGTGCTGGTTCGTCTCGTATCGCGTCAAACCTCAGTCCATCGATGCGGGCTTTGGCAACATGGAGAAGGGCAACTTTGTCCATGACGTGCTGGAGCACTTGCATGCACGTCTTCCGCAGGAGGGCATGGAGCGCGTGACGCCCATGAATCTGCCGCGCGCGAAGGAGCTGCTGCACGAGGTCTTTGCCGAGACCCTGGCCGAGCACGCCGGCAAGCGCGGTACCGAGGGCCCGCTGGTGCCGCTCTCTCCAGTGGAGGAGCGCCAGGTGGCCGAGATCTTGCCGCAACTGGAGGGCGTGCTCGCCTACGAGTCCGAGGCGCTCGCGCCCTTCGCGCCGCGCTACCTGGAGTTTGCGTTCAACGAGCTCCAGGTCGAGTATGCCGGCTGGCCGCTCGGCGGGCGCATCGACCGCGTGGATGTGGACGCCGAGAACCGCGCTGTGGTGATTGACTACAAGCATCGTTCGGGTGTCGAGGAGTTTAAGCTCGCCGACCCCACGGTGCGCGACGAGGAGTCGGGCGAGGCCCCCATCGACGATCCGCGCTGGCTGCCGCCCCATACCCAGACACTCATCTACGCGCAGGCCATGCGCCGGGCGCTGGGTCTAGATGCCCGTGCGGCGCTCTATTTTTCGACCAAGGGCGGCAAGCCCGCACTGCGTGGTGCCGCAAGTGCCGAGTTGCTCGAGGAAGAGCGCGGCGACGGCCGCATTCCGGGCCTCAAGAAGGGCTTTCCGGGCGAGGGCGGCAACATGGACTTCGATGCGCTGCTCGACCGCGTGGAGACCGGCATTGCCGAGCGCCTGCGCGAGCTCGAGGCGGGCAACGTTGCCGCTGTCGACCCAACGTCGGCTCAGGCCGCGCATGCGCGCTGCTCGTATAACCACGAAGGAACGTTTGTAAGGAGGGACGTGTAGACCATGGATCTTTCGACCTTGATGCCGCAACAGCTGCAAGTCGTCAAAACGCTCGACCGCCCGCTGTTCGTCTCGGCGGGTGCCGGCTCGGGCAAGACCTTTACCCTCACGCGCCGCATCGTCTATGCGCTCTCGCCCGAATCCGGTCCGTTTGTCGAGCATCTGGACCAGGTGCTCGCCATTACCTTTACCAAAGACGCCGCGGCCGAGATTCGCGACCGTGTGCGCCGTGCGCTTATCGAAGAGGGCATGGACGAGGAAGCGCTGACCGTCGACGACGCTTGGATCTCGACCATCCACGGCATGTGCTCGCGTATCCTGCGCGCGCACGCGCTGGAGCTGGGCATCGATCCTGAGTTCACGGTGCTCACCGATACCGATGAGCTTATGGATCAGGCTGTCGAGCATGTGCTGGGGCGCGCGACGGCGCCCGATGCCGCGCCCGAGCTTGCCGCCTCGCTTAAGGCCCTCTACGCTTGGTATCCCATGGCGGGCGAGGGCGGGCCGTTTGGCGCCGGTACCACCATCAAAGGCCTGGTGCGCGACCTGTTGGAGCTATCGAGCCAGCTGCCGGGCGGCATGGACGATGTGTGCGTGGCGCGCGGCCAGGCCGACACCTCGGCGCTTGCCGATGCCTATCGTGCGGCGCTGGGCGCAAGCAGGGCCACGACCGAGAAAGCGCAGGCGGCACTCGACGCCATCGACGCGTTTGAGGCGAGCGGCAAAACCATGGAGGATGCGGCGCGACTCATGATGTCGTGCAGCATGCCGCGCGCGAGCAAGGCGTTTCCTAAGGAGCAGGTGGAGCTACTTAAGGCCGAGGCGGCTGATGCGTTTATCAATATCGTGCTTGCCTGCGGCGGTTCGGCGCTCGATGCGCTGGTGGGGCTCGCCCGTGCCGTAGAGGCGGAGTACCGTGCGCTCAAGGCCGGCCAGTCCGCGCTCGATAACAACGACCTGCTGCGCATGGCGTACGAGGCGCTGCGCGACTACCCGGCTATTCGAGCTGCCTATGAGGGCCGCTTTAAGATGGTCATGGTCGACGAGTTTCAGGATACCGACCAGATGCAGGTTGATCTGATTCGCTATCTGACGGGTGCGGGCGAGCGCGCGCTGTGCACCGTGGGCGATGCACAGCAGTCGATCTACCGCTTCCGAGGCGCCGAGGTCGAGGTGTTCCGTCGTCAAGAGCGCAAGGTGGGCTCCTCTGCTGCGCCCGAGGTGACTGCCGTGGCCGACGCCCCTGCTGGCGAGCTCGTTAAACTCGTGCGCAACTTCCGCAGCCATGACGAGGTGCTGCGTTACGTAGCACGCGTCTTCGACGGCGATACCGGTGGTTTGATGCAGGGGTTCTTGGATCTTGAGCCGAGTGACGATCGCGAGGACAAGCTCAAGGCAAAGGCTTCGCGCCGCCAGGCGCTGTTCGTTGCCGGCGGCAGCACCCAGGAGCGAACGCAGGCGAAAGCCCGTGCGATTGCGGAGCGGTTCCAAGCGCTCGTCAAAGCGGGGCAGCCCCAGGGCAGCATGGTCCTGTTGCTGGGCCGCATGACCAACGCCGATATCTATGCGCAGGCCTTCCGCGACCAAGGGCTCGACTGCGTGATCGCAGGCGGCTCGGTCTTTGCCCAGGCAGCCGAAGTACAGACGGTGCGCGCCCTGGTGTGCGCGCTTGCCAATCCGGCCGATACGGCGCAGGGTCTTATGCCGCTGCTGGCCTCGCCGATGTTTGCACTCGGCGCCCAGGAGTTCCTGGCGCTGGCGACCAAGCTCGATAGCGAGACGGGGGAGACCTCGCGCCGGAATATCGATGTGGGCATCATGAGCGATTCCGATGTGCCGGGTTTGCAAAACCTGCCGCTCGTGACGCGTGCCCGCGAGGTGCTGCGCTATGCACTGCGTCGCGTGGGGCGCGATTCGTTCGCCGCCATCGCGCGCGACGTGGTCAATGCTTCCGGGTGGTTCGTGCGTCTGGCGCGGCGCGGCCCCGAGGGTAAGGCCATTGCCGCCAACGTGCTCAAGGCGCTCGACGCCGTGGCCGAGGCAGAGGCCGAGCTCGGCAATTCTCCGCGCTCCATCGCGCTCGCCTTCGACCGCTTCTTGGCGGGCAAGGAGGCTCCGGGTGCCCTCAACGAGGAGGGCGACGGCGCGGTACGCATCATGACCGTGCATGCGTCCAAGGGTCTGGAGTATCCGGTCGTAGCGGTTGCCGAGTGTTTTGGCGTGCGCAAATCGTCCGGTGCGGCACAGATGGGTCGCGTCGAGGGCGGGGCGCAGGTCGTGGCACTGCCGGCACGCTTCGACGGCGTTAAGCTCGCCGACGGTACCTTTGTGAAGGGCGACGACGTCAAAAAGCAGTTTGAGCACGCGTTTAAGGGCAAGGGCACGTCGCTGTGGCTGCCGCCGGAGCTCATGGAGGACGTCTGTGCGACGGGTTCTCCCGCCGAGGCATTTGCTCGCCTGCGCAACGATGACCTGCGGCTTTCGCTCGAGGAACGGGCCCGCTTGCTCTACGTTGCCATGACGCGTGCGGGCGAGCTGGTGATCTTGGCGATGGATGCCGGCGTGAGCCGCGGCAAGGTGACGGCGCCGACCTTTGACGTCGAGACCGATCTGACCTACGACGTGCTGCGCCGCATCCTGCCGACCGACAGTCTGGACATGCCGCAGCTCGATAGCGACCGTTTGGTGTTCGACAACTCCAAGCCGGGCGACTACGAGCTTATCTCGCTGGCGGACTTTACGTTTGGCGAGCAGGCGTTTGAGGCTAACGCTTCGCTGGATGCCGAGGGCAGGCTTGTTCGCGGCGATGTCGATGTCGCTGATAATGTTGCGCACTCAACTGTGCCCGGTCCTGCCGACCCCGAGCCCGATTCGTTTGAGCTCGTGTATCCCCAGGCAGTGGGCGTGCGCATGGGCATCTGCCCGTATCCGATGCGTGATTCGTATAGCTACTCGTCAATCGCCGCGGCGCTCCATGCCGAGGCGGAAGACCGTGCCGCCGAGGCTCGTGTTCCCATGGACGAGTCCGGCGATGATGCAGAGTCGGATGGCTCGGAGATGGCCGATGCAGACGTGGCTGCTGTCGAGCCTGCCGGCAATCCCATGGCCTTGGGTTCGGCCTTCCACGCCGCCTGCCAGTGGCTCATCGAGATGGGTGCCGATGCATTGCCCGCTGAGCGTGCCGACGCCCTGGCTCGCCTGTGGCACCTGACGCCGGAGCAGCGCGGGCGCTTCGATGTCGCCCTGGACCGCTGGCTTAAGTCGGCTGTTCGTGCCGACCTGCTCGCGTGGCCGTGCGTTCGCGCCGAGGTGCCGTTCTTTTCACTGGGCTGCGAGGACGAGGACATCGCTCGCTACGGTGCTTATGCCGAGGGCGCCATCGACGCTTTGGCGACGAACCCGGCGGATTCGTCATGCGCGCTGGTCATCGACTACAAGACGGGCGGCGCGCCGGACGAGACGCCGGAACAGCTGCAGGAGAAGCACGCCCTGCAGGCGCGCGTCTACGCCGACGTTCTGCGCAAGGCGGGCTTTGAGGCTGTGACCGTCAAGTTCGTTCGCGTGGAGCAGGCGAATCCAGCCATCTTCGTCGAACCCGCCGAGCCCCAAGTAGTCACCTACAACTTCTAGTCCTCAGATAACTTGCGGTGGAATAGTTCCTGCATTGCGGCCCAGGTGGCCCAAGCGGGAACTATTCCACCGCAACTGCAAGAGGAGCCGTGTGGGTTTGGCTAGGTTCGGGTGCCGTCCGCGCCGTGCGGTAAAATCGTTCAGTCAGAACACGAACCCGCATCGGAGCTCATCACATGGCATTCGTCCATCTGCACAACCACACTGTCTTTTCCATGCTCGACGGCGCAACCCGTATCCAGGATATGGTCAACCGTGCCGTTGAGCTGGGCATGCCCGCCGTGGCCATTACCGACCACGGCTACATGTATGGCGTGCCCGACCTGGCGCTGGCCTGCGACGCCGTCAACCACAACACGCCCGAGTACAAAACCTGGAGCCACGACAAGGCCTTCTTGGAAAAGGACCGTCGTGACGAGCTGGTGGAGCCCGATCCCGAGGAAAACCCGCGCGAGCATGCCCAGTATGTGAAGGACATGGCCATGTGGGACGAGAAGGGCAATATCGACGAGCTCAAGCCGCCCCTGGTCATCAAACCCATCTTTGGCTGCGAGGTCTACTTTACGCCGGACGAGACGCTCGCCCGCGACCACAAGCCCGAGCTCTACCACATGATTCTTCTGGCCAAGGACCAGGAGGGCTATGTCAACCTGATGCAGACGGTTTCCGAGGCCGCCGTGCAGGGCTTTTACTACAAGCCGCGCGTGACGCTCGACAACCTGCGCCGCCACGCCAAGGGCATGATCTGCACGAGCGCCTGCATCGCGGGCATCATCCCCAAATACATCGACCGCGGCGACATGGAAGGCGCCATCAAGTGGGCCGAAACCTTCCGCGACACCTTCGATCCCGGCGACTTCTATATCGAGATTCAGGAACACGGCATTACCACCGATAATGGCCTGACCGACGAGCAGATGGACCGTACGCTCATCGACATCGCCAAACAGGTGGGCGTCAAGGTCATCGCTACCAACGACTTTCACTACCTGCGCCGCGAGGACGCGCCCGTGCAGGACGTCATCATGTGCATCGGCATGAACGCCAAGGTCGACGACCCCAACCGCATGCGCATGACCGGCTCGGAGTTTTATATGAAGACCGAGGAGGAGATGCGGGCGATGTTCCCGTATTGCCCCGAGGCCTGTGACAACACGCTCGAGATTGCCGACAAGTGCTACGTGGAACTGGACTGGGACTCCATCATCCTGCCGCGCTTCCCGTTGCTCGATCCCGGCGAGACGCACGAGAGCCAGTTCCGCCGCGAGTGCGAGAAGGGCCTGCGCCAGCACTACGGTGACGACTGGGCCACGCGCGAGATCGGCGGCGTCAACATCAAAGAGCGCTTTGAGTACGAATACAAGGTCATCTGCGACAAGGGCTTTGCCGCCTACTTTTTGATCGTCGCCGAGTACGTGCAATGGGCTAAGGACAACGGCATCGGCGTCGGCCCCGGCCGTGGCTCGGCCGCCGGCGCTATCGTCGCCTACGCCATGAACATCACCGCGTTTGACCCGCTCGAGAACGGCCTGATGTTCGAGAGGTTCCTGTCCCCGCAGCGTACCGAGATGCCCGATATCGATATGGACTTCGACGATGAGCGGCGCCTCGAGGTCGTGGAGCACGTTCGCCAGCTCTACGGCCCCGAGAAGGTCACCCACGTCATCACCTACTCGACCATTAAGGCCAAGCAGGCCATCAACGACGCCGCGCGCGTCCTGGACTACCCGGTCTACATGGGCCAGCGCCTGTCCAAGATGGTCTCGAGCGACCCCAAGGTCAAGCTCAAGCAGGTGCTCGAAAAACAACCCGGCAAAGAGGATCTGTTTAACCCCGACTTTGCCGAGGCCTATAAAAAGGACGACGACGCCCGCCGCATCATCGACACGGCGCTCTCGATTGAGGGCCTCACCCGTGGCGAGGGCGTGCACGCGTGCGCCGTTCTGATCTGCCGCGACCCCGTCAACGAGCATGTGCCCACCAAGCTCGACACCAAGGGCGGCGTCGAGATTACCCAGTACGAGGGCCATACCGTTGCCGACATGGGCCTGCTCAAGATGGACTTCCTGGGCCTGCGCACGCTGACGGTTATCTCCAAGGCTAAGGCAAACATCAAGAAGAACTTCGGCATCGACATCAAAGAGGAAGAGATTCCCTTTGACGATCCCGAGATCTTTAAGCTCATGGGCTCCGGCCACACCGCCGGCGTCTTCCAGGTCGAGTCCGCCGGCATGACGGCCACGATCAAGAACATGAAACCCACCGAATACAAGCACGTCGTGGCATTGATCGCTCTGTACCGCCCGGGCCCGCTGGGCGCCGGCATGGTTTCGTCCTACATCAACCGTATGAACGGCAAGGAGCCGGCCGTCTCCTACGACGACCGCCTGGACGACATCCTGGGCGAAACCTACGGCACCATGGTCTACCAGGAGCAGGTTATGCTCATCTCCGTCGAGATGTGCGGCTTCTCCAAGGGCGAATCGGACTCGCGTATCCGTAAGCCCGTGGCTAAGAAAAAGATCAAGCTGCTCACGTCGACGGTGCTCCACTGGGAGGATGGCTCGGACGAGACCACCTACGACCACTGGATGAACGGTGCTATCAAGAACAACTACACGCGCGAGGTCGCCCAGAAGATTTGGGACGATGTTCTCGAGTTCGCGTCTTACGCCTTTAACAAGTCGCACTCCGCCGGCTACGCCATCCTGGTTATGCAGACGGCGTGGCTCAAGGCGCACTATCCGCACGAGTACATGGCGGCCGTTCTGACGTCCTACACGGGCAAGACCGACAAGATCGTTCATTACGTCTCGGCGTGCCGCCACGACGGCATCCCCGTGCTGTCGCCAGATGTCAACGAGTCCGGTACCGAGTTCACGGCTACCAAGGAGGGCGTGCGCTTTGGTCTGGCCGGCATCCGCGGCGTGGGCACTGGCGTGGCGCAGGCGATTATCGCCGAGCGTGAGGCGGGCGGCCCGTTTAAGACGCTGCACGACTTTGTCGAGCGCGTGGACTCGAGCCAGGCCAACCGTCGCGTGATCGAATCGCTCATCAAGGCAGGCGCCTTCGACTCCACGGGGTATCCGCGTCGCCAGATGATGCACTTTGTGGATAAGAACAACCCCGAGAACATCATCGATGCCGCCGTGAAGCGCCAAAAGGATCGCGCGAGCGGCCAGACGTCGTTCTTCGATATGTTCGGCGACGTTGAGGGCTCGGGCTTTGAGGTGAGCGTGCCCGATCCGGACGGCCAGGAGTGGGACCGCCACCTTAAGCTGAGCCAGGAGAAGGAGGTTCTGGGCATCTATGTCTCGGACCACCCGTTGCGCCCGTTTGAGTATGCGCTAGCCAAGGCGCGCGACTTCTCGTTCTCGCAGATCGACACCGGTTACGAGGTGCAAAACCCCACGGGCGGTACCATCAACCAGGAGATTCCCGAGGGCAAGGCGCTGTGGTGGGCCGGTATGGTCTCGAGCGTGTCCAAGCGCGTGACCAAAAACGGCGACCCCATGGGCATCGTGCAGCTCGAGGACATGGAAGGTGAGGCCACGGTCGTGGTGTTCCCCAAGACCTACAAGGAGGCCGAGGGGTACCTGTACGGCGAGGTCGATCCCGAGACCGGCGCGCAGCTGTCCGATGCGTTTGTGCGCATTAAGGGCAAGCTTGAGCGCTCGGACCGCGGCGATCAGATCATCGCGCAGGAGATCGTGCCACTGGAGCTTAATGAGGAGAACAACAAGCCCAAGGTGTTTGAGGTCATGGTGCCCAACAGCCGCTTTAGCCAGGGCAATATGGCGCGTCTTGCCACGGTGCTTACCGCCAACCCGGGCGGCGACCGCGTGGAGATCTTTATCGAGCAGGTGGACGGGCGTGTGCTGCGTGCCGAGGTGCCGGCCAAGGTCAACGCACGCTCGATTCCGCTGTTGGCAGAGGCAAAAGCCATCGTGGGTAACCAGGGTCGCGTGACGGTGATCTAAGGGCGACCTTGCTGGTCCGCGCGAGATTGGAGGAAGTGATGGCACAGGGGACGTTTGTGCAGGCGCTTCGCAAAGAGGCGGCGTTGAGCGGCACCTTTATGAAGGGGCGTTCGCTCATGCTCAACGGTGCCGTGCTGTCGTTTGAGGACTCCGGCTCGCGCTTCTCCAAAAACGTGAACATCGAGGGCTCGGTGCGCGGCTCGCGCGGCGACCTGTACAAGACGCACGTGGCGCTCGACATGGACGAGCACGAGGTTATCGACTACGACTGCGATTGCCCCGCCGCCTTCCGCTATTCCGGCATGTGCAAGCACGCCATCGCCACGGCGCTGGCGTATCTGGATGCCAGTGGCGCCGAGCCCGTCGAGGGTTTGCGCACGCCGGTCCGCACGTTTACAGTACCGCCCGCACAGTCCAAGCAGCCCACGCGCCCCGCGCCCACCGCATCTGCGGTCAACCCCAACTTTCCCTTCCCGGCGCCCGTCCCCACGAGCCCGAGCCTTGTGGCGGCGCTTTCCGATCTTTCGGACGCGCGCATGGACGAGCTCGCGGTCATGCGTCGCAAGCTCGCCGGCACCATTGACCCCGATGCGCCCAAAGCGGTGCTGGAGCCCTCGCTGGTGCCGTACTACAATCCGCTGTTTGCCGATCGTTTTAACTGGGCGCTCGAGTTTCGCATTCGTAGCGGTTCGGTGTCCTACGTGGTTAAGGATATCGACGGCATGGCCGATGCCTATGTGCGCGGCGGTACGTTCTCCTATGGCAAGAAGCTTACGTTTGCCCATGTGCCCGAGGCTTTCGATGACGTGTCGACAAAGCTGCTCGACTTTATCGCAATGACGGTCGCCTACCTAGGCGATATTACGAGCCCGCGCTCGGCGTCGTATGACTTTGTCCGCAACGGTTTTGTCGCCGAGCGTCAGTTGCCGGTATCCGAGCATTCCATCGTGTCCGTGCTGGACCTGCTGCGCGGCAGGACCATGTCCTTTGAGCCTGCTTGGTCGCGGGGAACGACGACGCATCGCGCCTACGAGGTGGCAGTCGAGCCGTCGCCGCAGGGGGAGGGCGAAGTCCCGGCTAAGCGCCCGCCGCTCCTTGCCGCCAAGATTGCACCGGCGGCGGGAGGCAGCTACGACTTGCGCCTGCCGGCCGATACGTACTGCTTTGTCGCAGGCGACGCAGCCTATCTGGTCGATACGCGCCGCGCGCGCCGTACCGACACGGCGTTTGCCCAGCATGCGGCGCCGTTCCTATCGCACTTGTTGCCCTGCCGCACGCCGGTCCATATCGCCGCCGACCACGTGGGCGAGTTCTGCCGCATGGCGCTGCCGATCTTGCGCGACTACACCGACCTGACCGCTCCCGCCGTACTTGACGCCGTGGCGCCCGAGCCGAGTTTTGCCATGGCGATTGGCGTCGACGATGGCCTTGTGACCTGCAAGATTACGGTGGCCTACGGCGATTGGTCGGCAGATCTCTTTAGTCTTGGTGCTCCGGGCAGTCCTTTCGAAGAGCAACGCCCCGGCGTTCCGCCCCGCGATACGGTGGCGGAGTTTCGCGTTATGGACACGGCGGCTCTGTATTTCGACTTTTACGAGGGTGGCCTGGCGTTTGAGGAGCGCGATGACGAGAGCCTGTTCCACTTGCTGACCGAGGGCCTGTCTGCCCTGTCCGAGCTGGGCGAGGTCATGCTCAGCGACCGCCTGCGCCAGATTTCGGTCCGCCCTGCGCCCAAGCTCTCGGTGCGCGCCACCGTCAAGAGCAACTTGCTCGACGTCGAGCTGGGTGCGAGCGGGCTTTCGGCGGCCGACCTTGCCATCTATCTGGACTCGTATAAGCGCCACCAGACGTTCGCGCGCCTTACGTCCGGCGACATCGTTCGCCTGGATGAAGGTGCCCGCGCTGCGTTTGGCCTTGCTGAGGACTTGGGCGTCGATGCCGTCGACCTGCTCGACGGCGTGTCGCTTCCCGCGTCGAGTACTCTTTTTGTCGACAGCATGCTCGCGCGCACGCCTGCGCTCGAGGCCGATCGTGACGCTGCATTCCGTCGCACCGTCGAACGCTTGGATACGCTCGGCAAGATGGACTTTACGGTACCCGCCTCGCTCAAGGCCACGCTGCGTGGCTACCAGGTCGACGGCTATCAGTGGCTTGGCTCGCTCGAGCACCTGGGCCTTGGCGGCATCTTGGCCGACGATATGGGCCTGGGCAAAACGCTGCAGATGATCGTGCACATTCTAGCGCGCGTGGAGGCGGGGGATACCAAGCCCACGCTTGTGGTGTGCCCCGCGTCGCTCGTGTACAACTGGACTGCCGAGCTGGAGCGCTTTGCCCCCTCGCTTGATGTGTGCGCCATCGTGGGCGCCAAGGCGCAGCGCCGCGTGCAGATTGCCGGCGTGGCCGAGCATAACGTGGTCGTGACGTCGTATGACCTCATGCGCCGCGACATCGACGAATACGTCGAGCAGGACTTTGCCCGCGTGGTGCTCGACGAAGCCCAGTACATTAAAAACCCACTCACCCAGGTGGCCCGCGCTGCCAAGCGCCTGCCGGCCGGCGTGCGCTTTGCTCTGACGGGCACGCCCATTGAAAACCGCTTGTCCGAGCTCTGGAGCATCTTCGACTTTTTGATGCCGGGCCTTCTGGGCACGCGCGACTCATTTGCCAAGCGCTTTGAGAGTCCCGTCGAGCATGCCGAGGGCGATAGTGCCGCTCGTCTGCAGGCGCTCGTATCGCCGTTTGTGCTGCGTCGCGTTAAGGAAGACGTGGTGGCCGACCTGCCCGAGAAAATCGAGGATACGGTGATGGCGCAGCTCACCGGCGAACAGCGCAAGCTTTACCTGGCCAACCAAGACCGCATCGCCCAGCAAGTGCAGCACCGCGAGGCCGGGGAGTTTAAGAAAGACAAGCTCAAGGTACTTGCCGAGCTCACCAAGCTGCGTCAGATTTGCTGCGACCCGCATCTGCACTATGCGGACTACAAGGCGGGAAGCGCCAAGCTCGATACATGCATGGAGCTCGTCCACGGAGCACTCGACGGCGGTCACCGTATCTTGCTGTTCAGCCAATTTACGGGCATGCTCGATATCATCGGCAAGCGCCTGGCCAAGGAAGACATCGCCTTCCTTAAACTCACGGGCGCATCGTCCAAGGAGAGCCGCGCCAAGATGGTTGCGCAGTTCCAGGTGGGCGAGGTGCCGGTGTTCTTGATTTCGCTCAAGGCGGGCGGCGTGGGCCTTAATTTGACGGCTGCCGACGTGGTCATCCACTACGACCCGTGGTGGAACGTGGCGGCGCAGGACCAGGCGACCGACCGCGCCCACCGCATTGGCCAGCAGCACACCGTGACCGTGTACAAGCTCATCGCTAAGGACACGATCGAGGAACGCATTATGCAGATGCAGGAATTCAAGCGCGACCTGGTCAACAGCGTGCTCGGCGGCGACGGCATCTCGTCGGCGCTGTTTACCCGCGAGGATGTTCTGGCGCTGCTCGGTGGCGACGGTCGCTAGCTTCGCGCGGGATGAGGCTGCCGGGTCGGGCCAGGTCATCGATTCGTCCTGACCCGACCGCTTGCCTCGCCCGTTATGTGTTCATTTGCAACGCCGTGGATGGTTCGTCTGCCTTTGGGCATAAGAAGCATCAGGAATATTGGCGCATCAGCAAAGGAGAACATCATGGCGAAATTCTTTAAGGACTCCGACGGCAAGCTCGTTGCCGCCCTTGGCGACGGCGTTGCGACCCCTGCCGGCTGCACGGAGCTGACGGCGAACACCGAGGATGCGGCGCACGAGAAGCATGTGCCTGTTGTCGAAATCGAGCGCGATGGTCACGTCATTCGCGCGCGCGTGGGCTCGACGGAGCACCCCATGCTGCCCGAGCACTACATCGAGTGGATTGCGCTTGAGGCCGAGGGCCGCCTGGAGGTCCATTACCTTGAGCCCGGCATGAAGCCCACGACGTTTTTCGCTGGCGGCTCCAAGACCGGTACCGTCTATGCCTACTGCAACCTGCATGGGCTGTGGTCCGCGACGTTCTAGGAGCGCGCCCCCGCTCGGGGTATCATAGCTAGCATATGCACATGCGAGCGCCGGCTGCATTATGCGGCCGGCGCTTTTACTACGAAAACGACGATTTACGACGGAAAGGGCTGGGCCATGAAGCTCGCACTTGCACAGATCGATATGCGCCTGGGTGATATTGAGGGCATTTGCGGCCGCATCGAGGACCAGGCTCGCCTGGCACATGAGCGCGGGGCGCGCGTACTGTGCGTCCCGGCTCCGCTCTTTATGGGCGCTCTGCCCGGCGGCCTGGTGGGCACTGCCGACTTTGAGCACGACATGCTGACAGGCCTGACCGGTGTTGCCGAGCGTATCCAAGAGCTCGATATGGTCTGCATCGTGCCCGCGGCGGTTTCGTTTGAGGGCCAGCCCCTGCTCGACTACATGATGCTTAAGGATGGTCGCGTGGTGCCTGCGCGCGCAAGTATTGCCCTGCAGCGTGGCGAGAGCAACGACGCGCGTTGGGCGCCTCCGGTGTTTGACGTGGACGGCGTGCGTATCGCCGTGGTGTTTGACCTGGACCGCGAGCTCGAGATGCTGCCGACCGGTGTCGACCTCATTACCTATTTCCAGTTTAACGCGTTTGACATGACCGATCGCGAGACCGCCGCCGTCGCCGCCGTGCGCAGCGGTGCCTACCGCAAGATCGCCTCCAAGCGCAGCGTGTGGTTTGCCTGCATGGCTCCGGTCGGCGCCTATGACGAGTCGGTGTATACCGGTGGGTCGTTTGTGCTCGACGATTGCGGTCGCGTGGTGGCCCAGGCGCCGTGCTTTGAGGAGAGCCTGCTGGTTCAGGAGATTCAGCGCGGCGTGATGCTCGATGCTCTGGAGGACCATGAGCTGCCCCAGTTTCGCTCCGAGGAGTGGCTGTGGCAGGCGCTGGTGCTTGCCGTGCGCGACAATGCCCGCGCCCGCGGTGCGTCGCGTGCCGTGGTGGCGCTCGAGGGCGATTTGCCGTCGTCCCTGTTGGCAGCGCTTGCCGTCGATGCCTTGGGTCCTCGTAACGTAATTGGCTTAGTGCTGGGGCGCAACCGCATCTTTACGCCGGCGCAGGAGGAGGCCGAGGCCGCCCGCTGTTCTGCTGTTCGCTCAATTGCTGAGTGTCTGCACATTCGCACCGTCGAGCGCGATGCGCCGGATGCGGAGCGCGTGCTCGACCGCGACGTGTCGGCGGGCGATGCCGAGCGCCTGCGTTCGCGCGCGCTGGGCCTGATGCTCGAGGATACGGCGCTCGAGCTGGGCGCCATGGCGTTGAGCCCGCTTTCCAAGACTGAGTATGCACTGGCGGCGCCCGCGCTGTCCGGCGGCTACCAGGGCGATTTTGCGCCCTTTGGCGACGTGTATCTGTCGACGCTCGAGTTTGTGGCACGCGTGCGCAACCGCACCTCGGCCGTGGTGCCCCAAGAGCTCGTGACGCTCAACGCGGTAGAGGATTGCATGGATCGCGTGCTGGCGCAGGCACTCTCGGCGCTCGCCGGCCCGGTTGATATGCTCGATCGCGCGGCGCAGCTGCTGGGCGGGCTTGAGCCGGGCGAGGTCGATGGTGCGCTCGAGTCGCACGTGGACCGCAACCGCCCCTTTGATGACATCCCGATGGCCGCCGCCAAGCCCGAGGCCTGCTCGCTGCTGCTGATGCTCGTGCGCCAAGGTGAGGCTGCTCGTCGCATGCTACCGACGGCGCCGATCGTTTCGGCCCGTTCGTTTGCCGAACGCGCCTGGCCGTACATGCTTGCGTGGTCCGATCTGGGGCTCAACGGTAAGGAGCGCATGGCGGTTGATTCGCTGGCGCGCGCCGAGGTGCGCCGTTTTGCCGACGACGATACGAGTGACCGTATGCGCGGCGAGATGATGGGCTTATTAGGCGAGCTGTTGGGTATTTCGCCCGAGCAGATGGAAGAGCTGCGCTCCGAGGACGGTCAGCGTCGTTTGCATGAGGGTATGAAGAAGTTTGAGGGCGAGGTCCAGGACGCCATCGATAAGATGATGGGCGGCCAGGGTGGACCGCAGGGAGGTCCGATGCCGCACCCGCCGGTTGATCCCCGACAGTTCCCATTCTTCTCGCAGAACTAAAAAGGTTACGCGGTTTTGCCAAACCGCGTAACGAGTCGACGCTGCGCGAGCCCCTGCCGGGCAATCTGCCGCTCAAACCGTCGCTTGCGTACAGAAGTACGCGGCACTCCTCTTTCGCGACACCTTGCCACGGCAGGGACTCGCTCGCTGGCGTATGTTCAACCTGCGATTCAACCTTGCTTGGCTTATGCTTCCCAGGTTGTGTTATTCTAGAACAGACGTTCGTGAATGGTGCGCGGGGCCTTGTCTTGTGCTGTACTTGTGACGAGGGGAGGTCGGCTTGGTTATCTTGGGTATCGACCCCGGTTTGGCCCATACGGGCTGGGGGATTATCGAGGAGCGGCGTGGCGAGGTTCGTTGCCGTGCCTACGGTTGTATCGAGACCAGCGCGGGCAGCCCGCTCGCGGTGCGCCTGTCGCATATCGCCCGCGACCTCAAGGGTGTCGTGGAGCGCTACCGCCCCGATACCGCCGCCATCGAGAGCATCTATTTTGGCGCCAACGTTCGCTCGGCCATTCCTACGGCGCATGCCCGCGGTGCTGCACTCGTGGCGCTTTCGGAATGCGCGCTCGAGATCGGCGAGTACACGCCTATGCAGATCAAGCAGGCTGTGGTGGGCACCGGTGCCGCAGATAAGCGGCAGGTCGCCTACATGGTGCGCACGCTCACGCAGCTCGATCACGACCCGCATCCCGACCATGCCGCCGATGCTCTGGCCTGCGCTATCTGCCACGTTAACCTCAGCCGCACCCGGGCGCTTACCGGCGGCGAGTTCTATCAACAGAGAGGAACCGGATACTGATGATTTCCCAGCTCCATGGAACGCTTGTCGAGGCCACGATGAGCTCGGCCGTCGTCGATGTATCGGGCGTGGGCTTTGAGCTTGGTATTTCGGGCAGCACTGCCGCCACGCTGCCTACGCCCGGCGGCGAGGTACGCCTTTATACCCGTATGCAGGTGCGCGAGGACGCCATGACGCTCTTTGGTTTTGCCTCCAAGGACGAGCGCACGATGTTTGATCGGCTCGTGTCCGTCTCGGGCGTCGGTCCGCGCCTGGCGCTCGCCGTGCTCTCCACCTATACCGTGGGGCAGCTGTATTCCCTGGTAATGGCCGAGGATGACAAGGGCATGGCCAAGGTGCCCGGTGTGGGCAAAAAGACAGCGCAGCGCCTCATCTTGGAACTCAAGAGCACCTTTGCCAAGGACAAGGGCTTTGTGCCGGTCGACGTGATTCCCGGCCAGATTGCGATGCCGGTTCCCGCCGCCACTCCTTCGGTGATCGATGACGCCCGTGCGGCGCTCCTTTCCATGGGCTTTAGCCCGCAGGAGACCGATGTTGCCCTGAGCGGGTATGATGGGCAGGATATGCGTGTCGAGGACCTCCTCGGCGCTGCGCTTAAGCGACTCGGAATGGATGCGTGATGTGGGAAGCCGATGACTCTCAGGACCTGTGGGCGACGCCCGGCAACTCGCCGGCGGCATCCATGGCACACGGTGAGCGCATGGTGGGCTCGGAGCTGACGCCCGAGGACCTCGATGTCGACCGCACCTTGCGCCCCCAGCGCCTGGACGACTACTGCGGTCAGGAGCACATCAAACAGAGTCTGCGCGTGCTCATCGAGGCGGCGCAGAGCCGCGGCGAGACGCTCGACCACGTGATCTTTTCGGGCCCTCCGGGTCTGGGCAAGACCACGCTGGCTACGGTTATCGCCAACGAGCTGGGCGCTCAGATTAAGACGACGAGCGGCCCGGCCATTGCGCGCACCGGCGACCTGGCGGCCATCCTGACTAACTTGCAGCCGGGTGATGTGCTGTTTATCGACGAGATTCACCGCCTCAACCGTTCGGTCGAGGAAGTTCTGTATCCCGCTATGGAGGACTTTGCGCTCGATATCGTGATCGGCAAGGGTCCGGCTGCGCGCTCGATTCGCCTGGATATCCCTAAGTTTACGCTGGTGGCGGCCACGACCCGTTCGGGCATGCTCACGGGCCCGCTGCGCGATCGCTTTGGCATCTCGTATCGCCTGGACTACTACACGGTCGAGGAGCTCGCCCAGATCGTGACGCGCTCGGCGACCATCTTGGGCGTGACGATAGACCATCCGAGCGCGCTCGAGATCGGCTCGCGCTCGCGCGGTACGCCGCGCCTCGCAAACCGTCTGCTCAAGCGTGTGCGCGACTATGCGCAGGTACGCGGTAACGGGCCTATTGAGCTTGATATTTGCCGTCAGGCGCTCGAGTTCTTCGAGATTGATGAGCTTGGTCTGGACTGGATGGACATTCGCATCTTAGAGACGCTTGCCAAGACGTTCTCCGGACGTGCCGTGGGCCTGACGACCCTTGCCAGCGCGGTGGGCGAGGACCCGGGTACGCTCGAGGATGTCTACGAACCCTATCTGCTGCAGTGCGGCTTGATGATTCGCACGCCTCAGGGCCGCCAGGCAACGCTTCGCACCTTTGAGCATTTGGGTATCGAGCCAGCCGTTTAGAGACGGGTTTGTTTTGGCTGGTCTGTAGGCTATCGCTGAGCATTGGATAAACATATCGCCATTCATCGGTTACGGGTGTTTTACTATTGCGTGCCCGTGCTATGCTGAATTGGTCTTTTTCTCATCCGGTAACGAAAGGACCGCCCATGCCTACTGACATCGAAATCGCACGTTCCGTCACGCCGCTGCCCATTACCGAGGTGGCTAAGAACGCCGGCGTCGACGTAAAGCACCTGATTCCGTACGGCTTCGACAAGGCTAAGGTCGACTATTCACTGCTCAACGAGCCGACCGATCACCAGGCCAAGCTCGTCCTCGTGACCGCCATCAACCCCACGCCCGCCGGCGAGGGCAAGACCACTACGACCATCGGTCTGGCCGATGGCCTGCGCCGTCGCGGCGTCAAGAGCGCTGTGGCCCTGCGCGAGCCTTCGCTCGGCCCCGTCTTTGGCGTCAAGGGCGGTGCCGCCGGCGGCGGCTGGGCGCAGGTCATCCCCATGGAGGACATCAACCTGCACTTTACCGGTGACTTCCATGCTATTGGTGCCGCCAACAACCTGCTGGCTGCCATGCTCGACAACCATATTCAGCAAGGCAACCAGCTCGGTATTGACGTCAAGCGCATCACCTGGAAGCGCGTCGTCGACATGAACGACCGCCAGCTGCGCCATGTTATCGACGGCATTGGCGGCAAGGCTCAGGGCGTGCCGCGCGAGGACGGCTTCGATATCACCGTTGCCTCCGAGGTCATGGCAATCCTGTGCCTGTCCACGAGCATCAACGACCTCAAGGAGCGCCTGGGCGAGATCGTCGTCGGCTACAGCTTTGCTGGCGAGCCCGTTCGCGCCCGCGACCTCAAGGCTCAGGGCGCCATGGCTGCGCTGCTTAAGGATGCGCTCAAGCCTAACCTGGTTCAGACGCTCGAGGGTACGCCCGCGTTTGTCCACGGCGGTCCCTTCGCCAACATCGCCCACGGCTGTAACTCCATCATGGCCACGCGTATGGCCATGCGCTTTGGCGATGTCGCCATTACCGAGGCAGGCTTTGGCGCCGACCTGGGTGCTGAGAAGTTCCTCGACATCAAGTGCCGCATGACGGGCGTTCGCCCCAGTGCTGTCGTGATCGTCGCCACCGCTCGTGCGCTTAAGTACAACGGCGGCGTTGCCAAAGCCGACCTCAACGACGAGAACCTCGAGGCCCTCAAGGCCGGCATGCCCAACCTGCTGCGCCACGTCGACAACATTCAGAATGTCTACGGTCTGCCCTGCGTGGTCGCCATCAACCGCTTCCCGACGGACACCGAGGCAGAGCTTGCGCTCATCGAGTCCGAGTGCCAGAAGCTCGGCGTTAACGTTAAGCTGTCCGAGGTTTGGGCTAAGGGTGGCGAGGGCGCGCTCGACCTGGCCGATGAGGTTATGCGCCTGATCGAGCAGCCGAGCGAGCTCAAGTTTGCCTACGAGGACGGTGCCGATGTGGCCGACGCCCTGGAGGCTGTTGCCACCAAGGTCTATCGCGCCGACGGCGTCGACTTTACGCCGGCTGCCAAGCGCCAGCTCGCCGAGCTGCGCGAGAACGGCTTTGGCAACCTGCCGGTGTGCGTGGCCAAGACGCAGTACAGCTTTAGCGACAACGCCAAGGCTCTGGGCGCTCCCGAGAACTTCCGCATCACCGTGCGCGAGCTCAAGGTTTCCGCCGGTGCCCACTTTGTGGTCGCGCTGACCGGCAGCGTTCTGACCATGCCCGGCCTGCCCAAGGTTCCCGCGGCCGAGAACATCGACGTCGACAACGACGGCAACATCACCGGCCTGTTCTAAGCCTGCTGCTCATAGCCGCTTGCCCGCCCCGTCGCGCCTACCAAGGCCCGGCGGGGCTTTTTGATCCTTAGGCCCGCGCATGTCTTGTAGATACCGGCGGGCTTTGCCCATCATAGGCTTTTGCGCGGGTAGAATGCATGGATAACTTGATGCTTGCTGGCGACGGAAAGGAAACGTTGCATGGACCAGGATAAGACGACCGTAATGGGCGGATATGGTTCCGCACAGGCTGGCGGCAGCGCCGATGCGACCCGCGTCGTTCCCAGCCCCGGTTATACCGATCCCGCCGCGACGCAGCCTTCTGCCGAGCCTACCCGGGTTATGGGCTATGGCGACACGGCGCAGGATTCTTACGCTGCATCTTCGCAAGGCCCCTATGGCAACGCAGCTCCGGACCCGTTTGATTACGCGCCGCAGGATTCTTATTCCGCCTCGACGTCGAATCCCTATAATAACCTGCCGCAAAATCCCATTCCGCAGCCTCAGCAGACGACGTATATGCCGCGCACGGCACAGGCCCAGCCTCGATATGAGTCGCGCGATCCGTATGCGCGCCAGCCTTATCGCGAGTATCCCAAGTCGATTCCGCAGTATGGTGAGGACGAGGAAGAGGCGCCGTCGCGTTCGTCGAGTGTGATCAAGAAGATCCTCATTGTGCTGGCGATCTTCTTTGCCCTCTCGATTGTGTTTGCCATCGTGTCGGGCATGCTCAACAAGCGAGGTGCTACAACCAGCACGACGGCCGAGCAGACAGAGGTCGACCGGGCAGGTGCAGTAGAGCTGGGCGATATCCCGGGACAGTATTGGTCCAACGCCAAAAAACTCCTCAAGTCGCGCGGGGCCGATCTTTCGAATGCCGTGATTCTGACCGACGACGGCTCGACGCCCGTCGTTGATGCCAACTGGGTCGTCACATCTGCCTACTACAACGACAACGGTAACCTCGAGATTCAGCTTACGCGCAAGGACGGCTCGTCGGGCAATGCGTCCGGTGATCAAGGCGCCACGGACAGCTCGAGCTCCAACACGCTGGAGGACCTGAGCAACAAGGCGCAGGAATTGGGAGACAAGGCGCAAGAGCTGGGCGATACGGCACAAAACCTGGGCGATACCGCGCAGAACTTGGGAGACATGGCGACGGATGCCTGGAACGCCCTACAAAACGGCATTTCGGGCGCACAGGGAAACTAGCGGCCGAGCGGAGCGGGGCTACAGCTGCTCTGCCGGACGGTCGGGCGAGCTAAAGCCCGAGTCAAACGTAACGACGCATGATGCATCGGGCCGGCGCTCGTGCACGATGCGCGTGACGAGCTCCAGCAGCTCTTCGTCGGATATGTCAAAGCCGTCGGGACGCACCAGGTCAAACGAAACAAAGTCGTCGTGCTCATGCAAGTCGTGGATGGAGAGCGCAGGGTCGATCTGCGCTACGCCGCGCTTGACCCAGCCGCGCAGGTCGTCACCGGTTGTTGCAATGGGGTCGCAGTGCAGCGTAATGCCAATGCCCATCTGGCGTTTGATATCGTGTTCGATGGTGTCCAGGATCTCGTGGTGCTCAAAGGCATCGCCCTCGCCGGGCATCTCCACGTGTGCGCTGGCAAACTGGCGACCGGGGCCGTAGTCGTGCACCATCAGATCGTGCGTGCCTAGCACTTGCGGATAGGACATAATCTTGTCGCGAATCTTCTGCACCAGCTTGGGGTCGGGCGCCTGTCCCAGCAGCGGACTGATGGCGTCGCGCACGAGGCCCATGCCGCTGATGCAGATGAAGATGCCCACGCCCAGGCCTGCCCAGCCGTCGAGGTCAACGCCGGTTGTCTGTGAGATAAGCGCTGCCACCAGGACCGAGCCCGAGGTGATGACGTCGTTTTTGGAATCCTGTGCCGTGGCGATGAGCGTCTCGGAGTCGATGCGGTTGCCCAGTGTGCGGTTGAACGCCGCCATCCAAAACTTGACGAGCATGGATGCGATGAGCGCGGCCATGGAGACTAGTGTGTAGGCGGTGGGGGAAGGCTTGATGATCTTGGTGACCGACTCCAAGATCAGGTTGATACCGACGGCACAAACGAGGACAGCGACGAACAAGCCGGCAAGGTACTCGTAGCGGCCATGGCCATAAGGGTGGCCTTCGTCGGCTGGGCGACTGGCAAGGCGGAATCCGAGTAGGCTCACGATGTTGCTCGAGGCATCGGAGAGGTTGTTGAAGGCGTCGGCGATAAGCGAGACGGAGCCCGCGAGCAGGCCCGCGATGCCCTTAGCGAGGCACAGGGCGATGTTGAGCCCGATGCAGATAAGGCTCGCGGCAAAGCCGGCACGGGTGCGGCAAGAGGTATCGACCGGCTCGCTTTCGCTGCCGGGAACAAGCGTATGTACCAGCCGATTTACAAATAGCATAACGGTCGTCCTCACAATCATGTTTAAGGGGATAGTGTAGCTCGCACGGACGCGTCGTGCGACGATGCTCAGAAAATGCAGCAATGGTCTGCCGATGCTAACGGGCACGGGGCGGAGGGGGGCGGTTGCCCGCATGGCTTTGAGCCCGCTGCGCCTTCTCGTCCGTGCGAGTGCTCCATTTTGGGCCACATGGGTATGGGCACGCGCCGATTTGCTCGACATACTTAATGTCGACAGTCCCTGTGCAAAGGAGGACGTTTCCATGGACGAGATGTTTGCCATTAAATGCCAAAACTGCGGCGGCCCCATGTATTCACACCAGGCAAAGCGCAGCTTTGAGTGTGCCTATTGCGGAACGGTCATCCCGTGGCAAGCGGACGCTGGGGAGCCTAAGAGCGCTTTGGGCATTCGCCATACACCGCTGACGGTGGTTGACGGGTTGCTCAAGCTCACGCATGTCTCGCAGCTCGAGCGTCCGGAGGACCCGGACTGGTATTTCTTCAATTCGCACTGGCGCAATCAGTCGGTTCTGGAGCATCTGCTGTGGGAGGACCGCGGGACGGCGCAGGAGTTCCAAGAGGCGACGCACGTGAGCATTCCCTGCCCCTTCTGCGGTGCGTCCTTTGAGGGCGAGTCCACTCAGCGCGTGTTTGAGTGCCCGTCCTGCGGCAACAAGATCGGCGTGGCCGACTTGCTCAAACCCGGCACGTTTAGCAAGCGCCTGACCATGGGCGTGGGTGCCGAGTATGTGCCAGAGCAGGGCATTCCGTGTGAGATTTCACCGCAGCAGGCGCGTGCTAACGCTCTGCAGCTGGTGCGTCAATATCCAGATGCCTTTGCCGGGCACGACGTGGAAGACGCGATTCAAAACGACATGATGCTCTTCTATTTCCCCATGGCGCTGGCGGACCTGCGCATGATGGCGAGCTTCCCGGGCAAAGGCCTGAGCAAGGAGACCCTGGTGTACTACGAGGTGCTCGATTGGGCATACCCCAGGGCCAACTACCTGGACGTTCGCCTTATGGGCATCTTGGAACCGTGGGACTTTGCCAAGGTGGGGCCGTTCGATCCCGCCATGCAGGAGGGCGACTTCCGCGTCGTCTCCGTCGATGCGTCCACCAAGGATCAGGTGGTCATTGACAAGCTGGCGCTCGACGTTGCCGGCAACGATGCCGAGGCAGCCCTGGGGCTCAATAAAAAGAGCATTCGCACGTGGGCACGCAAGGCCCGCAAGCACAAAGACGGTCTGGTGATGGTGCCGGTCTACTTTGTTGATCGCCCGGCAACGGACAGTCGCGACGGCGAGCAAGTGCGCATCGCTGTAAATGGCCAGACAGGTCGCGCGGCCGCAGTGGTGTTTAGCGACAAGCGCGAGACGCATATCGTGGCACCGCTCAACCCGAGCTTGCATTTGTCGAGCGAAAGCACCGTGCACGCCACACCCATCGAGGTCAAATACGTTAAATCGCCGTTCCTATACCAGATCGTGCGCCGCGGAGGCGGCGACCAGCCGCGGCAGGTGGCAGCTACAACCGAGGGCTCCTACCGAGAAGAAAAGCCCAAACGCAAGGGGCTGTTTGCAGCGATTTTTGGGAAGTAGGGGAGCGCGAGCTGCTGTCCAGTCGATTAACGGGAAGTGGATGTAAATAAACAGTGGAGCGGCTGCACAAGAGCCGCCCCGCTGGGTAAAATCAAGTTGTGCCGCGGAACCCGCTCCTCAGCTCGTCACACTTCGGAAGCGCGGGCAACGCAGGTATTATCGTCTAAAGGGCCGGCTGCAACCGGCCCTTTGCATGACTCCCTTCGCTATCCGTTACTGCTTATATTCCCGCCAGATCGAGTAGAGGTTCCGGGCAATGCCGGTCACATACATCGAGAGGCGCAGGATTTCAAGAAACAAGTTCATAGGCTTCACTCCAATCAGAGATCAGAGCGTTGCCCGCAGGCGGATTCCGCGGCGGTCAAGATTTTACCCCACAGGCAACGGCGGGAGACGTCCGATCCCTTTTTGGAGTGGTGTCTGTCGCACCGTACTGTTACCTGTGCGCCTCGACGTTCGCCGCTTCGTTGATGGCACGGTACTCGGCGCTCAGCTCGCGCGCCAGCTCTTCCTTGCTTGGAAGATACGGCAGATATTTGGCAGCAAACACTTGGTCGTTGTCTTCGGGCAGCGTGTATTCGACAATTGAATCACTCTTGTCCGCGCAGAGCACGATGCCTATGGGCGGGTTGTCACCTTCGTTCATGAGCTCGCGCGTGTAATAGTTCACGTACATTTGCATTTGGCCCAGGTCTTGATGTGTGAGGTCATCGGTCTTAAGGTCGATGAGAACGAAACAGCGCATCAGATAGTTGTAAAACACGAGGTCAATATAGAAGTGGCGCCCATCGAAGGTGATACGCTTTTGGCGCGCCTCAAAAGCGAAGCCGCGGCCAAGCTCTAGCAGAAACTTCTGAAGATGTGTGATGAGTGCCTGCTCTAGATCGCTCTCGCGAAACGCAGTATCGTCCGAGAAGCCTAAAAACTCCAGTACATATGGATCGCGGATGATGTCCTCGGGGCGACGAGCGGGGGCGCTCTTTTGGATTTCCTGAGCAACGGTCTCTTTGTCCTTGCTGGCAAGTAGACGCTCGCGGAGCATGGTGTTGATTTGGCGCTCGAGCTGACGTGTACTCCAGCGAGAGTCGGCGCATTCATTCATGTACCAAGTGCGGGCTTCGGGATCGGAAACGCGCATCAACCTGCGGTAATGTGTCCAACTCAATTCGCTACGCAGTGCGTCGCGAATTGGAAACGCAAGGAAGAACTGGCGCATATTACGAAGGTTTGCGATACCAAAGCCTTTTCCGTAATCGGCGGTAAGCCTTTTGGAAAGGCCTTCAATCAATGCATCGCCGTACTTGGCACGCTCCTCGCCGCCTTGTTCCTCAAGAATGCTCTTGCCGATCTCCCAATAAGCCTCAACCATCGCAAAGTTGACGGCGGTATAGGCCTTGTCGCGAGCGGCGTTGAGAATCGAGGAAACCTGCTTGTAAAAACCTTCGGGCACGATAGCCGATTCTCCGCGGTTGACCAGTTCACCCATCAATATCGCCCCACTTTCCTCTTGAGGAGTGCATCTTTATCTCATTTAGTTTAAAGCCTCGCGCGGACACGAATTGCGATGCCTTCCGGGCGCCTTCGCATGGCAGTTTGGGACGGCTAAAATGTGACCATAGAGACAGTTTTAGCGAACCCCACGGGAGTGACGCGCATGGACAACAACACCTTGCTGTTCCAGGACAAAGGTTCGGGCAGGTTTAAAGACGTCAAGATCTACCCTAACCGTATCGAGGTGCTCAAGAAGGGCACTTTTGGTGGCAAGCACACCGAGATTGTCTATCTTAAGGACATCACGGGGGTCAACAGAATCAAAGGCCGTGACGTTTTCCTGCGCAATCGGCTGTTGACTGCCTGTGTCTTTAGCCTGAGCAGCCGCTCCCAGGCTCAGGAGTTTGTCAACGCGTTGAACATGGTGATGTAGCCGACGTCGGCGTTCGGGCCAGACTTACGCCCGCGCATCTGGCGGCACGGTGGCTGGTCGTTCAACCTGCGAGGCGTCCTTTATGAGCTGATCCCTCATGTCAAAATATAGGGGCGCAGAACGGTATTCCGCGCCCCTGATTGAGCCGATGCGTCTGAAAGCCAGCTTGCCTATTCGCTGTCGTCCCCAGCGTTTTCGCGGTCACTGGCAAGCATTGCCGCGCCAGCGACCGTTGTCGCCATGGCGGCAGCGGCGAGCCCGGCGGCAATGCCGGAGCCGTCGCCCGTGTCGGCGAGTTTTCCGGTCGAGCCCTTGCTCTTGTTACCGCCGCCGTTCTTGTCGGCGCCGTCTGCGTTGGCGCCGGTACCGGTGCCGGTGCCGGTACCGCCCGCGTTGCCCGAGGCTGCAACGGTAAAGCTTGCGGCTCCGTCGCTGGCGAGCGTGTAGTTCTGCGCCGCGTCGCCCAAGAGACCGTTCACGCGCACCCAGTACGTTCCTGCGGCAAATGTTTCGCCCTCGGCCATTGCCGTGCCCGGAGCGCCGTCCGCGTCGTGCACAAACTCGAGCTGGGCCGTGCAGGCATCGGTTTCGAGCTTGCCCTCGAGTGATGCCGCAATCTTGGCGCGCACGTCTTCGCCGGCCTTAAGGCCTTCGAGTCCCTCAAAATGAGGCGTCAGCGCACGTGGATCGATATCGATGGGCACAGGGCCCTGCAGCCCCGTAACAGTCTCGTTGCCCAGGGCGTCGACATCCACATATTCGATGGCAAACGCATGTCCCGAGGCTGCTACGTTGAGTACGTTGCTGCTGTCGACAAGGCGGAAATGGCCCTCGCCAACGGTCTTGCCATCTTGGAGCGAGGCATCGCTCAGCGAGTCGCCGTACGTCATGCGCATGCGGGTCGGGAGATAGCACGAAACGGTTTGCTTGTGCTGCGCATCGTTGTAATTGCGCTGGTAGATGCTCCGGGCCAGTGCCGCATCAACAAAGTCGGATGCGATGATGCCAATGTGCTTGCGGCAGTCCGCCTTTGTGCTCTCAACTCCGGTATTGTTTATATACGAGCTCTTGTACAGGTGCTCGTTGACCACTCGCGCTGCGGTAAAAGGGTTGTTTTGTGTGCAGCTCGTGTAGTTGATAAACCAGCAGCGCTCCGTTGCCTGCACCGTTGTCCCGTCCGCGGCAGTGATATCTACGGTGCTGCGCTCGAACTCGGACGCTGCCTTCAGGGCCATATCGACCCAGTTGATCTTACTGGATCCCGTGCAGTCGTAATGGTCTTGGGCATATACCTTGGTGCAATAGGGCTCTTTGGCACCCGCATTGCCCGCAGCCTCAAAGCCTCGCGCGTCTTGGACGAGGCACATGGACTTTCCGGAATGCGCCTTGATTTTGTCGTCCCATTCAGTGAGGTCGAGGCCCCACGTGTGGCCGTCTACGCTGTCGCCGGCGAGTTTAAATCGACGCAGCAGGACGATCTTTCCGCGCACCTCGCCCAGCGTGGGGACGTGGCTCGACGTATAGAACAGATCGGAGTTATTGCCCATAACATTGGCGAAAGCCGTCGTAACGCTTTCGTCGGTAGCCTCGTCGTTGCCTCGTGACACCAGCATGATGAGCGCTTCTGACGGGTGTTCGTTCAAAAATGTTTTGAAGTAACCGATGACATCGGAGAGTTGCATAAAGCCCCCGTCTTTTTTGTGCAGGTAGCATATTCCATGGTCGATGCCGGGGTCGCCGTTCTTGTCGTTCTTTCCAAGTCGGATATCAAAATAGCGAATGGCTTCGAGCAACTGCGTGGGGATGTAATCCTGCTGGCACTTTGCAAGCGAGGTTTGGGGCTCGGTGTCGTTGTCGACGCTGCAGGTGCCCGAATCGTGAGTTCCCGGGATGCTCAGTTCGTCGAGGTACTTGCTGCCATCGACGTGGCTCATCCAACATGGTCCGTCGACGTAGCTGCTATACGTGGTCCAGTCGATGCTGCTAACTGTGGCATTGGTCTTGTCCATGCTGTAGCCGACAAGCTCGAGCTCCCACGGAATGCTCTTACTCTTATGGCAGATCTTATTGTTGTCCTGGTCTTTGCCGTCCTTTTCTATGGCCAGGTACTTAATGTCTTTTTTCTCGGTTTCTTTCTCGACCGTGCGGTCTCGGATGATATAGGTACCGTTTGATTGACGCTCGAACGCAAAAGAGCGACTGGCCTTGCCGTCATGCTCGCCACTCCATACGTGGATGACCTTTCCGTCTTTGTCCGAGTCGCCATCGACCGACCAAATGCTGTAGCCCGTCTTCTTGTGCTCTTCGAAATTGAGCAAGGTGCGGATAGCATACCAGTTTGTATCGTCATTCTTGGTCGTTACGTTCTCAAGGATGAGCTTGCTGGACGTGCCGTCATTAAACAGGTGGCAGACGTTGCCGATGACGTTGCCGTCTTCGTTGACGCTCGCGGTGCGAAAATAGCCCGCGGGGCGAAGACGAATGACGAACTTGTCGAGGTTGGCCGCCGATGTGGGCGTGTCTTCTGCAAATGCCGCGCGCATGGGAAGGCCCAATCCCGCGGTTTCGGGCAGGCTTGCAAGTGGCGACAACGCCGCGAGTCCAAGGCCCAGCGTAAACGCTCGGCGACTGATGGCATGATGTTCGGTCATAACTCCTCCATTCGCAGGGTGCGGTAATGCGCTCATTTTGGTCACTATACTGCCCGGATGTTTAAAGGTGTCGGCTTAAATTGTGTGCGCGGCGCTATAAATCGGCGGGCGGACGTGTTTGGGTGCTTGCCTATTTGTGCTGCTACCGCGCTGGGGGTGGTTTTGCCGCCCGGCACCCTCGCGTTCGCCGGCTATCGGCATAAGAAAGGGAGGGTCGGTTTACCGGCCCTCCCTTAGTACGAAACGCTGGGGCACCGCCGCTTGTTGGCACTGCGCTCGTGTTTTTCGTTACGCTCGCGAGTCGCTTAGCGCTTAATCTCGATATCGTCGAGCTTAACATCCATGGCCTCGGTCTTGGCCTTGGCGATGTCGTCGGCAAATTCCAGAGACTTCATCATGGTCTCGACGGCGTCCTTGTGCTCCTCGACGTTGTCGATACGCACGTAGACGCTGCCGCCGCCTGCTTCGGTGAAGTACTCAGTCGTCACGCCGCCCGAGTGTGTATAGGAAGCGTTGCGCCAAGTCTTGCCGTTGTACTTGACGGGGTCATTCTCGGTCCACTCAAAGCTGGCATTCCACTTTGCCTCGTAGTCGAACAGTTCGTCGGCGTTCTTGTCGGAGTCAAAGACGGGGATGAAGCGGTCGCTGGCGTGCTCGCTCTCGGTGAACTTAAACTGGGCCCTGTCGGCGGTATCGCCGGCGACGTCGGTGACCTCGACGCCCTCGGGGACCTCGACCTTAAACCAGATGAAGTCGGTCCTCATATCCACGGCTGGCTTTTCTGCGCCGCCGCCACCGCCGCTGCCGGTAGCGCCACCACTTCCGCCACAGCCTACCAGGGTAACTGCGGCAAAGAGGCTTATGCAGAGGGTGAGAATCGCTAAGGCCTTCTTTTTCATGGTCGTGTCCTCCTCGATCTGTAACCGCCCATGGATTACCTGCCTTTACTGTACGCGCGGACGGCTCGCTAGGGTGGGCCATGTGTCCCATTCTGGGGGCCGGATTTGCGCCGTTAAGTGGCAATATGCGCGGACGCAAAAGAGGGGAGGGCCGATGCTGTCGGCCCTCCCCGGGGTTTGGTGCCCACGCTTTTAATGGAGCGCGAGCACGGGCGTGCGTGGACAATTGCTACTTGATCTCGATGCTCGAAATCTCGACGCCGCGGGCCTCTTTCACAGCCTCCTTCATGTCGTCAGGGAACTCGATGGAGTTGAGGAGTGCCTCGGCTTCTTTCTTATGCTGGTCGAAGTTCGGGATGAGGATGTAGATGCTTCCCGGCTCAACGTCGGTAAAGAGCATGGTTGAGGTGCCGCTGTTGTCCTTGTACGTTCCGGTGAGCCAGGTCCTGCCGTTGTACTCGACGGGGTCGCCGTCTTCCCACTGGAACGTCCCCGTATGCCTTTCGGCCTGCTCGGCAAAGGACTCTTCGGCCGTCATCTTCTCTTGCCAAACGGGGATGAATTGGTCGACCGTGGTGTTCTCGTTCTCGGGGAAGGTGAGATGGACTCTGTCGGCGTTCTTACCGGCGGAGTCGCTTACGCCGACGCCTTCGGGCATCTCGACCTTAAACCAGATAAAGTCGGTCTTTTCGGCGACAGGAGCTTTTTCCTTGCTCTCGCTCTTGGCGGCGCTGCTGCCTCCGCTCGAAGCGCTCCCGCCGCAGCCCACAAGGGCGAGCGCGGCAAAGAGGGCGATGCAAAGGGAAAGGATCGATAGGGTCTTTTTCTTCATGGTGGCGTCCTCCTTGTCTGTTGGCGACATCGCGGCACCGCATGCTGCCGGGGCGTCGATTGTGTTTGCGGCGGATGTCTTTGTGCGCGGGTTGTATGAGTGCGTTAATACCTCCGTTCGTGGTTTGCGGCCGTTGCGCAGCCGTGCCCCAACGGGCTCCTTACTTATAGATATGCCCCGGTTTGTGCTGCTAGAGAGTCTCGAAAGGTGGGCCATGTGTCCCATGTTTGCGTTGCCGCCGCCTATCGCGTGCCATAGAAATCCGCGATGGCCAGGTACGCTGACGCTTGTGTGCTTATGGGCTAGACTTAGCACCATTATGTGATCGATACGGTCGGCAGGCGGTTGCCACACGACCGATGTATATGACTTGAAGGTGCATGCGTATGAGCCAAGAGATGATGGATAAAACCTGTCGCGGTTTTGCCGAGGCACTGGCTGCGCGCGAGCCCGTTCCCGGTGGCGGCAGCGCGAGCGCCTTTGTGGGCGCGCTGGGCGCCTCGCTGTGTGGGATGGTCGCCCGCTACGGAGCGGCGAATCCCGCGCTTGCCGATCGCGCGGATGATCTGACGCGCGCGTTTGCCCAGGCAGACGAGTTGGCACAGGAGCTTGTCGACTTGGTTGCCGAGGACGTTCGCGCCTATGGCCAGGTGTCTGCCGCATACGGTATTCCGCGCGATGATCAGGCTCGACCCGCGGCGATTCAGGATGCGCTGCATGTGGCCGCCATGCCGCCGTACCGCATCATGGATGCCTGCGGCCGTGCGTTGGCGCTGCTCGAAGACATGGCCGACAAGGGGTCGCGTCAACTGCTGTCCGATGTGGCATGCGGCGCCGTCTTCTGCCGCGCCGCCATGCAGGGTGCGAGCCTGACGCTCTTTGCCAATACCACGTCCATGAAGGATCGGGCGCGCGCCGAAGAGCTCGAGGCGGCGTGCGATGAACTGCTGGATACGTGGCTGCCGCGTGCCGATGCGCTGGCGCGCCGTGCTGCCGACGCCGCGAGGAAGAGGGGATAGCCATGGCTGAACTGCTAAAGGGTGCTCCCGTCGCTCGTGCTTTGACTGAGGAGCTTGCTGCCCGTTGCGCCGCCCTGCGCGAGCGCGGCGTTGTTCCGACGTTGGCTATCGTGCGTGTAAGTGAGCGCGAGGACGACCTGTCCTACGAGCGTGGCGCCCTCAAGCGCTGCGAAAAGGTGGGCATCGAAGCTCGCCGCGTTTTGTTGCCTGCCGATGTTTCGCAGGACGAGTTGTTGGCGGTGATAGGGGACATTAATGCCGATCCGACTGTCCACGGCTGCCTGCTGTTCCGTCCGCTGCCTGCTGCGCTCGATGAGGACGCCGTTGCCGCGGCGCTCGATCCCGCCAAGGACGTTGACTCCATGACGCCGGCTTCGCTGCTTACCGCGCTTTCGGGTCGCGGCGAGGGTTTTGCCCCCTGCACGGCTGAAGCCGTTCTGGCGATTCTGGATCACTATGGCGTTGAGCTGGATGGTGCCAAGGTCGCCGTTGTCGGCCGCTCGCTGGTAATAGGCCGCCCTGTTGCCGCCATGCTTACGGCGCGCAATGCTACGGTGACGACATGCCACACGCATACGCGCGACCTTGCTGCCGAATGCCGTGCTGCCGATATTGTCGTTGCCGCGGTTGGACGCGCACGCACAATTGGCGCGGATGCGGTTCGCGAGGGCCAGACGGTCATCGATGTTGGCATTAACTGGGATGAGGCCGCCGGCAAGTTGGTTGGCGACGTCGATTTTGATGCCGCGGAGCCGGTTGTTGGTGCAATCACTCCCGTGCCGGGCGGCGTGGGCGCCGTGACGACGGCGATTCTCGCCAAGCACGTGATCGAGGCGGCCGAACGCGCGGTGAAATAGGCGTTTGGAGGACGTTTAGGGGGTTGGTTAGATACCCTGTGGTCAAAAAATGCTAAATATGAGTACTGTTGCCTCGCTGGTTACATATCTTTGAGGTAGTTTTGACTCCCTAATGATAGCGAATATCATTAGGGAGTCTCTTTTATTGGACCTTTGGGGAATTATTTTGTTCAACTTTTGGACAAGTGGGGATTTCTGGCGTCCAAGATAGCGAGATTTGCTGCTACTAAATTGGTGGCAGTACTCATATTTGGCATTTTTTGACCACAAGGGTTGCCGGGGTCGCGGTTTCGCCCTTTTTGTGTCGAAGCGATACACTGTTACCGTTTGATTTCTTCGCTCAAGGAGGATGCGCATGCCGTGCACAACGATTTTGGTTGGTAAGAACGCGAGCTATGACGGGTCGACGCTGATCGCCCGCAACGAGGATTCGTCCAACGGGGTGTTTGAGCCCAAGCGCATGCGCGTGGTGCATCCCGACGAGCAGCCGCGCGTCTACACGAGTGTCCTGAGCCACCTGACCGTTGAGCTGCCCGACAATCCCATGCGTTACACAAGCGTCCCCGACGTTGTCCCGGGTCATGGCATTTGGGCCGAGGCCGGCTTCAACGAGCTCAATGTTGGCATGTCCGCAACCGAGACGCTCACCACCAACGAGCGCGTCCGCGGCGCCGATCCGCTCGTGGACTACGTGCCCGCCAAGGGCAACGAGGGCGAGGACGGCTATGTCCCGGCCCAGCCTGGCGGACTGGGCGAGGAGGATATGGTGACCCTGGTGCTGCCGTACGCCAAGTCCGCCCGCGACGGCGTGCGTATCCTGGGCGACCTGCTCGAGCGTTACGGCACCTACGAGAACAACGGCGTCGCCTTTAGTGACGTTGACGAGATCTGGTGGCTCGAGACCATCGGCGGCCACCATTGGATCGCCAAGCGCGTGCCCGATGATGCCTATGTGACCATGCCTAACCAGCTGGGTATCGATAGCTTTGACCTGGACGATGCCGAGGGCGCCCAGGCAGACCACATGTGCTCCGCCGACCTGCGCTCCTGGATGGCCGAGTGGCATCTGGACCTGACGCTGGGCGTCGAGGGAGACGGTCCCGCCGCGGTCTTTAACCCGCGCGAGGCCTTTGGCTCGCACAGTGACAGCGACCACGTCTACAACACGCCGCGCGCCTGGTATATGCAGCGCTGCCTCAACCCCAGTGATGTGTGGGACGGTCCCGACGCCGACTACACGCCCGAGAGCGACGACATCCCCTGGAGCCGCGTGCCCGAGCGCAAGGTGACTATCGAGGACATCAAGTACGTGCTTTCGAGCCACTACCAGGGCACGGAGTACGATTGCTACGGCAGCAAGGGCACGCCCGCCACGCGCGGTGCCTATCGTCCCATCGGTATCAACCGCAACAGTCAGCTCGCCGTGCTGCAGCTGCGCCCCTATGCGCAGCCGGCGTATCGCGCCGTGCAGTGGATGGCGTTTGGCTCCAACTCGTTTAACGCGCTTGTGCCGCTGTACGCCAACGTCGAGACCATGCCCGAGTACTATGCCGACACGCAGGCTCGCGTGACGTCCGAGAATTTCTATTGGGCAAATCGCCTGATCGGCGCCTTGGCCGATGTTCGCTTCCATGAGTGCGGCCGCGCGGTCGAGGATTATCAGGAGAAGGTCGGCGGCATGGGCCACAGGCAGATTCACGACGTTGATGCTGTCGTAGCCTCGCTGCCCGAGGCCGAGGTGTCTGCCGAGCTCGCCCGCGCCAACGAGGCCTTTGCCGAGCTCGTGCGCGTGGAGACCGATGCCCTGTTGGGCAAAGTGCTCTACACCACGAGCTGTGCCATGAAGAACTCTTTCGCGATGAACGACAACGTAAGGTAAAGATAACCTTGCAACGAGCGAGCGGGACAAACGCCGTCAAAGGCTTTGCCCCGCTCGATTTCTATCCCGGCGACAAACGATTTTGTGTCGTTCGCCCAATCTTGGGTACAAGAAGGCCAATGCAATTGTTCATGATTGGAGTCAACCATGGTTATGAAACTCGATCAGCTTGTTAACGGTGCCATCAACGTGGGCTTCGGTGCCGCCGCCGTTGCCGTCGAGGGCGGCAAGAAGGTTCTCGACGACCTCGGTACCAAGGGTGAGCAGGTCCGCAAGGATGCCGGCACCCCCGATATCGCCCGCAGTGTATCCGACATGTTCGAGCAGGCGGGTGGCACCATCTCCGACCTGACCGAGCGCCTGGGCATGCAGGGCGAGACTGCGGCACAGCGCGTGCTCGACGAGCTCATCCTGGCCCGCGTCCGCGTTATGACCGCCCCCGAGCGAACTGCCTTCCTGGCCCATGTGCGCGACATCGTCGATTCGGTCGAGGACAACGTGACCTCGGTGCCCGTCGAGTCTGTTGAGCCCGACGACGCAGGGGACGCTGAAGAGGCCGAGTAGCAGCGCAGATGGCAGATTCCACCACCGATTACAACAATCTAGATCCCTTGGGTGACGAGACGGCGGTTGTCGATGAGGTTGAGGCCGCCGTCTCGGGCGCTCGCAAGAAGCCGCGTGCTGTCGATATGGTCCCCGAGGAGCCCGACGCGATGGCGCCGGACGAGGAATACCAGCTCACGCCGGCAGGTCGTCGTGAGCGCATTGGGCAGATCGTTCGCCTGATCAAAAAGTACCGCGTATGGGATAACCTCACACCGGTGCGCTTGCGTCGTCTGCTCGAAGAGCTCGGCCCCATGTTCGTCAAGATGGGGCAGATTCTGGCTAACCGCTCCGAGATTTTGCCGCAGCGGTTTTGCGACGAGCTGCGTCGCCTGCGCTCCGACGTAGAGCCGGTGCCGTATGAGGTAGTGCTCCGCTGTCTGGAAGAGGAGTACGGCCAGCGCCTGGGGCAGATGTTCGACGCGATCGACCCCAACCCGCTCGGAAGCGCGTCGCTCGCGCAAGTTCACCGTGCCCGTCTGGTGACGGGCGAGGACGTGGCCGTTAAGGTGCAGCGCCCCGGCGCGCAGCAGGTCATGGCGCAGGACATCGACATCATTCGTTCGGTGGTGCGCATCGTTTCCAAGTTCGTCAACACCGACCAGTTTGTTGACTTGCATGCCGTCGTCGAGGAACTGTGGGCCTCGTTTCGCGAGGAGACCAACTTTTTGGCTGAGGCCAAAAACCTCAACGATTTCTATGAGTTCCATAAGAGCGTCCATGGCGTGTCGTGTCCTAAGTCCTACCTGGATCTTTGCACCGAACACGTGGTGGTCATGGACTACATTGACGGCATCTCGATTGCCGATCCCGAGCGCCTGGTGGCCGAGGGCTATGACCTGGAAAAGATTGGCTCGGCGATTGTCGAGGACTATTCGACGCAGGTGCTCGACGACGGCTTTTTCCATGCCGACCCGCATGCGGGAAACATCATCCTCAAAGATGGCATCGTTTACTTTATTGACCTGGGCATGGTCGGGCGCATGTCGAGCCACGACCGCGGTATCGTCAAGGACATGATTTTCGCCGTGGCCGAGGGCGACGTGCCCAAGCTCAAGGATTCGCTTATGCGCTTTGCCGTGACGCGCGGCGACTCGGCCGAGCTCGACCATTCGGCCTTTTTGTCCGATCTGGACTTTATCGTCGCCGACTTTGCGGGTCTTGACCTTAAGGATCTTGATATCGGCGAGTTTTTGACCTCGCTGCTAAACCTGGCGCGCAAGAACGACGTTGAGCTGCCGAGCGTGGTGACAATGTTCGCGCGCGGCATGGTGACGCTTGAGGGCCTGCTGACCGAGTACATGCCCAACGTCAATATGATCCAGATTATCCAGACGCACATCAAAAACGAGAAGAGCACCTATGCGCGCGTGCGCGAAATGGGGCGCGATCTTGCCGCGAGCAGCTATCGCGCGGCAAAAGGCTCGCTCGAGGCGGCCGAGTATCTGGGCTTGGCGTCGCGCATGCTCACGCGCGGCCAGCTTAAGGTGAACACGCAGATCATGAGCAGCGATAAGGCGCTGCGGCAGCTGGGCGGAATTATCGACCGCATGTCGATGGCAATTGTGATCGCCGGCCTGTTTATCGGTTCGTCGGTGGTGTACTACGCGCGCATCGAGCCGGTTGTGTTCGGTATCCCGGTCATTGGCTTTATGGGTTACGTGAGTGCGCTGGTGCTGGCGCTGATGCTGGGCCGCGAGATCTGGCGCAACAGTCACGGCGGCAAGCGTTAACGATTTCCCAGGGTCGGGGAAACGGGTTATTTTGCCTCGCGTCGCGCCGGCGGGGGCTGGTCCGAACAAAACTATGCCGGTTTACGGGGCTGGAGTGCCGAACCTCGACCATACCGAAATTCGCGCTTTTAAAACCGCAGGTAGATGAGTCGTAGGTTTTTAAAAATGACAGGTATGGTTGCGAAGTGCTGAATCAGCCCCGTAATCCGGCATAGTTTTGAAACGAGCTGTTCTTGCAAGGTCCGACGACAGCTCTTCCTATCGCAAACCATAGCTTTTACCTTGGGCTTCGCCTGCGTGCGAGGCCCTTTTGCGTGCTACCATACTGACAGTAATAATCGATGGCCTAGATGGTGGTGCGGAGACGCACGAATGCGCGGTTTTCCTGCGCGTTTGGGAGAATCGGGGTGTAAATCCCCGGCTGTACCAGTAACCGTAATTCCTCTTGGCCCGGGATGTTCGCGTCGCAGATCGGACGACGTACCCGAGCCGTTAAGGTTAAGTCGGATCGCCTCCCATCTTGCATGCGGCTGCGGCGTATGCCGCCGGTGTGCATAGGGCTCTGGAGGGAAGGGGGACCCCGATGGGGGAACTCGAGCGCAGCATGCGCGATGACGTGGGGCAGCCTCAGGGCAACGCTCCAAGTACAGACAATGGGGGACAAATGGATATGTTTGAGGACGAGCGCAAGCGCGCCTCGTTGCGTCGCCATGGGGCGATCGCGCGCGGCGTAGCCAAGCGCGGCCTGGTGGCATTCCTGGCCTTCGCGATGGCCTTTGGCACCACACCGGCCCAGCTGTGGGCCGATGGCGCCGAGGGCGTTGCCGAGGCCGTGGCTCAGGCCACAACGCCGAGCGAGGGCGCGCAGGCCACGGACGGTGCTGCAGATACTACCGCGGCTGCTGCCGACGCAAACGATTCGGCTGCAGGTGGCTCCTCCGAAACTGGGGATACGGGTTCGGCCGCGCCTGACAACGTGAGCGATGATGCATCGGACGACCCCGCTGCGTCAGACCCTGCTTCGGCCACCCCGGCGAGCGAGGCGTCTGACACCACCGCCGAGACCGGCGACGCGACTGCGGTGGCCAGCGAGCCCAGTGTTGCCAAGGCCGCGTCTCGTGCCGCTGATACGTTTTCCTCGAATAATGGTGTCAGCGTCGGAAAAAGCCAGTCGCCTTCTCGTTGGGCTGGCTCTAACTTCACCGCTTTTATCCAGAGCAATACTACGCTCTATGCGAATGTTTGGACTTCGTCCAGCAAGCGCGCCAGCGCTTCGGGCTGCACCTATCAGTGGCTTGCTGCCGACATCAGCAACAAGAGCGATGCGGACAATTCCGCATTTGTTCCTGTCGAGGGCCAGACGGGCGCATCGATCGTTTTGGACGATGCCCTGCGTACTCAGCTTAACGGCAAGTGCCTGCGCGTACGCATTACCGATGCAAGCGGTAACGTCATCTACGGCCCGACCAAGGGCGCCAACAACCAAAAGCTGACGGCGACGAACACCATCAAGGCACCCGTTCCTACCAAGACGGCCCTGGATGCAAAGTCTTATGTCCTCATCCAGTCTTCGGCAGACGATTCGAGCTCGTATTCGTCCGTCAAGGCCGAGATACTGAACCCTGGCACTACACTTTGGGCGAATGCCTACGACGGCGAAGCGGTCCCCAATAAGCGTATTGCGGCGCAGGGTGGCTGGACCTATCAGTGGCTTGCGTCCGATACGCGCGATGCCGAGGACTCTGCCTATCAGGTGATTCCCGGTCAGACCGGCCAGTCGCTAACGATTACGGACGAACTCGCCTCGCAGCTTGCGGGCAAGTACATTCGCGTTAAGGTTGTCGGCGATGGCCAGGAGCTGTACGGTCCGAGCAGCTCTTTCGGGACGCCCGCGTCTGTTGGCTACAATACGCCGGGTCCTGTTGCCGCGAGTGACCAGATCGCGTTAGGCCACATCGTTCTCGCCTATAACGGCGCCGAATTTGGCGACGATTATGAGAACGTCCCCAACGCTAACGTCGGTGACACGATTAAGGCTGCCGCCTACTACCTTAACTACGACACGCCGACTGACCTCTATGGCTCCGACAAGGTCGATTTTTCTTGGTGGGTGGCCGATTCTGCTGACGGCACGTTCGAGCAGGTTGCAACTGGTGATACCTTCACGGTTACCAAGGAGTGCGCGAACCGCTACCTCAAGGTGGTCGCTAAGGCCAAGAAGGGTATCCCCGGCTCCGATAGCTGTGAGACCAAGGCGGGCCGCATTCTGCCCAAGGGCGCGACGACGCTCGATTCAGTTGCATTTACCAATGCGAGCAAGGGCGCCAAGGACACTGGCTCTACGATTGAGGCGTGCGCCTACAAGGCGGTCGATTACTCGTCTGAGCCGGTTACCGAGGGCGTTACCTACACGTGGCGTTGGTCCTCTGTCGACCCGTCTTCCTCTGCGTTTGATGCGAAGACCGACTGGCATGTGGTCGAGGGCAAAACCGACAGCAGCTTTACGATTCCCGATGACTACGCCAAGCGCTGGGTGAGCGTGTCGGCCACTGCGGGCGATAACACCGTAGAGGCGACTACTGCTGTGGCCGTTAAGGCCGCAGGCTCGCACGAGCTGTTCCTGGCGTATCTCAAAAAGATCGTCGGCGATCAGAGCGATGACGCCAAGTTTGTCTACAAGAGTGGCGAAAAGATCGGTGTTACTGCATTCGAGAAGACGTCTGCAGGAACAAAGGGTGCCGAGCTTACATCTGATCAACTGACGTATACGTGGCAGATTGCCGATAGCGCCCAGGGTCCGTTCACGACGCTGACGGATGAGAACGCGCACAGGCCGTCGTTCGTAATTTCGCAAAAGTACGTCGGCAAGTACCTCAAGTGCATCGTCGACGGTGGCTACAACACCGACTATGCCTCCACGCGTTATGCCATCGTCAAGGGCGAAGATGCCAAGGCGTATACCCTGACATCGGTTAATGTCGCTTCGAGCGGCAACCTTGCACAGGTCGGCGGAACGCTTACCCCTACTGCCAATTACATGGCAACGGGCGATTGGGGCGATTACGAGACGGCACTCCCCGAGGGCTCCCTCGTCGATTACCGCTGGTATCTCGCCGATGACGCTGAGGGCACAAATGCCCACGAGCTGTTTGGCGCCGACGAAACGACCGGCGCGATCACGCTTCCCGCCTCGGCTGAGGGCAAATACGCCTATGTCGTGGCAAACGCCGGCAACAACGATGTCAAGAGCACCGCTTGGCTCGTTAATTCTTCCGACGAAAAGTCTCTTTCCGTTAACGTCAGGGTTGTAGGCGTAAGCAAGCACGATGTCGGTCAGTCCTATGACCTTGTGGACTGGGTGCCGACGGCCTCGTTTGAGTGGTCGAGTACCCAAAAAATGTCTGCCTGGGACATCTTTGCCAAGGTGCTTGACGACGCCGGCTATAGCTATAGCACGGACGGCGGCGTTCCCTATTCGGTTACGAACCCCGATAAGTCCCAGACGCTCGCGATGGAAAACACGGCGTCCGGCTATAAGTACTGGCGTTTTGATATTAATGGCAAGGCTGCCAACTCTTATGCCACGGGCTACTACCCGAGCGATGGCGACACGCTCGAGCTCGTGTACGAGGATCCCACGGGCACGGTTTCCACGCAGGTTTCCGCGACGTGTTCGGTCGTCGGCACCGACGCTAAGGGTGCTCAGCAGACCTGGGCCGCCGCTCAGAGCATTACGCTGAAGAAGGGCTCGACCGCGGCCGACCTCTCCGAGCAGCTCTTCAAGCAGACCGGCCTCAAGGCGGACTACGACCCCAACGGCTCCTGGGGCTGGGCGCTCAATTCGATCACGTCGCCCTTCGACTCCGGCCGCACGCTCGCCTACGACCCGACGACCGAAGCGTACTGGCAGCTGTTCATCAACGGCAAGTCCTCCATGGTCGGCGCCGGCGGCTACACGCTCAAGGCCGGCGACTCCGTCGTCTGGTACTACTCGAAGTACAACGACCCCGCTCCTGCCGATCAGCTTTCGGTAAGCTGCACCGTTATCGGCCAGGATGCTTCGGGCGCCCGGCAGACGTGGGCACAGCCTACGACAGCTCTCGTGGACGAGGGAACAACCGCTGCTGACCTTTCCGAGCAGATCTTTAAAAAGTCTGGCATTGGCGCCAAAACGGGGGAGAGCTCGTTTGGCTGGTATCTCGAGTCGCTGACCTCGCCGTTCGAAAAGAACGTGACCCTCTCGAGCGAGAAGGTTGACGAAAACACCTGGAAATATTGGCAGTTCTTTGTCAATGGCAAGCCTGTTGATGTTGGTGCGGGCGCCTATACGCTTAAGGCAAGCGACGAGATTGCTTGGGTCTATGGCTCCGACGGCACCATGCCTGGTCAGGTCTCCGTTTCGATGGAGATCATCGGCAAGAAGGACGATAAGGCTCAGCGCTGGACTGATCCTTCGATGCAGGTGTTTGTCGAGGGCACGACGATCAAGGATGCCTCTGCTGCCTACTTCGATGCCGTTGGCGTCAAGTCCAAGATGTACGACCAATTTGGTTATTGGGGCGTTCACACTCTTGTCTCTCCGCTTGATGGCACCGAGCTGTCGGGTGCTTGGTCGTTCTTTGTCAACGGCGTTCCTGGGTCTCAGCTCGATAGCGACTATGTGCTCAAGTCGGGTGACAAGATCGTCTGGGCTTATGCTGCTGGCGATACCGTTCCTAATCCCGATGAAGTCGTAGTTGATCCGAGCGCTTCGCGCCCGACCGATTGGAAAGCCGACTGGAGCGGCAATTCCAATGCGGTGGTCGAGAACGTGTCCACGCCTACGGGCGCGCTGGCAAGCTCTTGGACGTTTGATTGGAAGGCCTATTCGGGCGCCACGTACCCCAACGCGAGCGAGCCGATTGTCGTAAACGGCAATGTGTATCTCGCCGTCAACAAGCGCCTGCTTAAGATCGATGCCGAGTCGGGCAAGGTGCTGGCCGAGTCGAATCTTAAGACTGCGATTGGCTACACGACGCGTCCGATTTATACGAACGGCTTGGTCATCGTCCCGCTCGATGGCGGTGCGGTCCAGGCTCTGACGGCCGATACGCTCACGACGGTTTGGGTTACCGACCCTGTGAGCAAAACTGCTCAGTCGAATTCTCAGCTGACGGTCGATGGCAACTATCTCTATGTCGGCACCGTTGATGTCGACTATGGTAAGGGCGTGTATAACAACGGCCATCTGACGCGCATCAATATCCTGACCGGTGCCGTTTCCTGGCAGCACGTCAACGCCGATGAGGGTTATTACTGGACGGGCGCTACCGTGGGTGACGGCTTTATTCTGGTTCCCACCAGCGCCGGTACCGTTGAGATGCTCAGCAAGTCTTCGGGCGCTGTGCTTGGAAGCGTTTCCGTTGGGGCTATCGTTAACTCCTCCTGTGTGCTCTCCGCCGACGGTAGCCATGCTTATCTGATTTCGCGCGATGGCAAGCTGCACGTTTTGGCGATTTCTGACGGTAGTTCGCGTGATGCGGATGCCGCTTCGCGCATTTCCGAAGAGCGCGTCGTCGACCTGGGTCTTACGGGATGCGCCTGCATGCCTACGCTGTATGGCAACAAGCTGATTGTCGGCGGCGAGGTTTCCGGTGGCTCTGCGCTGGCGATTGTCGACCTTGATAATGACTTTGCTACGACGTTGGTTTCGTCTGCTGATGGCTCCGCGCTTCCCATCGGCGGCATCAAGGGTGCACCGCTCGTGAGCGCCCAGGCAGATGGCACGTATGTCTACTTCACGGTTAACTACGGTGCGACTTCCGACTATGTGAACTACACCTCGGGCGGCGGTGTCTATCGCTACAAGCTGGGTGACGCGCAGGCGACCGGTGCGTTTAGCGCAACGGGACACAACAACTACTGCGACTCGCCGATTGCCTGCGACGCCAAGGGCAACCTCTACTACATCAACGATTCCGGCACGTTGTTCAAGCTGAATGGTGGCGTTAAGGTCTCGTTCGAGACTGGCGAGGGTTCCAAGGTCGATTTCCAGACTACGGCCGACGGCAAGCTGGTTAAGCCTGCCGATCCGACGCGTGAGGGCTACACCTTCGGTGGCTGGTACACCGATGAGGCTTGCACGGAGGCGTATGACTTCAGCACGCCGGTGACGGCCGATATGACGCTGTATGCCAAGTGGACCAAGAACGCCGTTAACCCTGACGGCAATGGCGGTTCTGGCTCTAACGGTGGCAGCGGCTCCGGCACTGGTGCTGGTACCGGCGCGGGCACTGGCTCCGGCTCGAAGGGTGGCGCTGTCGCCCCGGGTCAGAAGCCGGTGACCAAGACGACGGTGTCGACCAAGAGCGGGACCAAGGACAACAAGTCCGACAAGAAGGACTCCGACAAGTCCGACAAGAAGGACGAGAAGAAGTCTGACAAGAAGGACGGCAAGTCCGACAAGGCATCCGCTTCCACGACCACTGCCAAGAAGTCCACTGAGGCTTCCGCGCAGGAGTCTGGCCTCAACCCGCTCGCTATTGTCGGCATCGCGGCCGGCGTGATCGGCCTCGCGCTCATCGCCGTCTTCATGCTGACCAAGCGCGGCAAGGGTGACGGTAATGCCCGATAAGCCCAAGGGGACCAACGGGCAGCAGCCCGACTCCTCGTTTATCCAGCTCGACGATGCAAAGCAAAAGGGCGCCGCTTCGGCGGCGTCCGCCCCGCGGCGCAAGGCGATGCTTGGCGCTCTGACCGCGGTTTGTATCGCGTTGATCGTCGTATCGCTGGGCTTTGTCCACCCCTCCGAGAGCGGCGCCTGGTCCATTGATTGGATCGTCCAGACCGTGACGGGGGAGAGCGTCGTCGCCAATGATGCCAAGGTGCCTGGTTCGGCTGCTGCTTCTAGCAAGGCCGACTCCAAGAATTCCAAGGTTTCGGGCGATGCGAAAGATAAGTCCAAGGACTCGGGTGACGCCAAGGGCGATTCCGAGTCTTCGAACAAGAGCTCGGATAAAAACTCGGAAGGCAAAAAGTCCGAAGAGCAGGATGGCAAGAAGTCTGGCGAAGCATCGGTTTCTCAGAATACCGGAGCTGCCGATACGTCCAACACGTCTGGCGGTGCCTCTTCGGGCGGTGGCCAGTCGTCTGGCGGGGCCACGGCCTCTAACGGCGGAGGCGCTTCCACGGGCGGCCAGGGTGGCTCGCAGGAGTCTGGATACGTTACTGTGTCGGTCTCGGTTACGTCGAGTGCCGTGGGCAATCCTGTGTCCGCCGGCGGCACCTATACCTTTAACGAAGGTGCCACCGTCTACGATGCCCTATGCGCGCTCGGGCTTTCCGTCAACGCACACGGCTCATCGTACGGCACGTATGTCGCCGCGATCGGCGGTTTGGCCGAGAAGCAGTATGGCGGCACGAGCGGTTGGATGTACTCTGTCAACGGCTCGACGCCCATGACGGCCTGCAGCAACTACGTTCTCTCCAACGGCGACAACGTCGTCTGGTATTACGTAACAGGCTAGGGATCTCAACATAACGCACGGAACGGGCAGCTCGGACAAACATCCAGGCCGCCCGTTTTTTGATGCGAATGGGACGGAGTTTCCCAATCAAGGCTCAACCGGAAAGCGCATCCCACTTTTGAGCTGAATTCTGGGATGCACTTTCCGGTTGGAGTTCTATTGGGAAACTGTGTCCCGTTTTGAGGTCCTATTCTGGGATGCGGTTTCCCCGGGGAGGCCCATGGGAAAGCGTGTCCCATTTCGGCATCGTGATCCGTCTCGTGCGCTCTTATCGGCAATTATAGAAAGCTCGGCAAACAAAAAGCCGGCTGGAACGTGATGTTCCAGCCGGCTTTGCGTTCAAGCATATGTTCGGCAATCTACGACCTTGCGCCTTCGAGGAAGAAGCGGCGGCTGAAGTAGTTGTACCAGGTGACCAGGAACGTGGCGATGGCCTTCATGGCCTGGTAGCCGATACTCAAAAACGTGACGCCCACAAACATGTACAGGTCGTTGAGGCCCAGGCCAATCACCGACAGGATGGTGAAGATCGTGAACTCGCGCTTGCGGCTCATGCCCTCGCGGTGATCGAACACGTACTTCATGCTGAGCCAGTAGTTGACCACAACGGACGTGATGAACGAGGCCGTGGTGCTCATCAAAAAGTCGAGGTGGAACAGCTCGACCAGCGCAATGAGCATGCCCCAGTCGATGCCAAAGGAGATAAGACCCACGACAGCGAACTTGAGGAACTGCTTGGTATGAGGTTGTGCCAGCGCCTTGCGCACGTAATCACATCCAATGCGTTTGATGAATCGAGCAGACGATACTTTAGAGCTTTTGAAAGCGAAACGTAAGGGCTTTGCCAAGAACTATACGAACTCGCCAGATTTGCAAGAGCTAATCCGCAAACGTTGAAAAATTGCCCGCAAACGAAAGGGGCCCGGGGCAACGTCACGAATGGTGAACGTTGTCCCGGGCCCTGCTGCGAGCGGATACGCCCTTATTTGGACTCTTCGCCCTCCAGGAAGATCTTGCGGGTCACAAAGTTATAGACCATGACCAGTGCGGTGGCGCAAATCTTGGCGATATTGGCCTCGAGACCCAGGCCGGCATTGAGGGCCAGCACAATACCGTCGTTGAGTGCCAGGCCAATCACGGACAGCACGACAAAGATAATGAACTCGCGGCGGCGGCTCATGCCTTCTTTGTGCGCAAACACGTACTTCATGCTCGCGACGTAATTAAAGATGAGCGAGACGATAAAGCCGCTGGTGTTGGCGATCAGGATGTTGAGGCCCAGACCGTAGTGGAGCAGATTCATGATGCCAAAGTCGATGACGGTGGCGATGACGCCGACGACGCCAAACTTCATGATCTGCGCAAGGAGCTTTTGCATGGTACCTGCCTTAGGGTGGCGCCGGGGCGCCGAGGGGATGACAAACCCAGAAAGTTTAGCCAATCCCCGCAGGCGCCGCTAGGCGCGCTCCTCGATAGCACCGTTTCTATATGCATCGAGCAGCTGGCGCAGGTCCTGGATCTGGCTGCGAATCTTAGCGCCGGTATCGGTGTCGCTCACCATGCGGCGACGGTCGGCCTGGTCAAAGCGATTGGTCTCGCTTTCGATGTCCACGTTGCGGGTGAGCGCCTCGGCAACGGTGGTAAAGGCCTGATGCGACTTGAGGCGGCATCCGCGCGAGCTTGAGATGAGCGTGTAGCCGGCGATGCCCGTCTTGGGATGGTAGGCACGGCAGAAGCCACCGTCAATGACCAGTAGCTTGCCGTCGGCGCGAATGGCCTGCTCGCCTTTGGTGGTCTTGACCGGGGTGTGGCCGTTGATGATATGGCCGGTCGGGGAGCATGCCATGGGTGCGACGCCAAACTCGCGCATGATGTCGTCGCAGACCGACGGCGACGTGGTGAGCGTGTAGTACGGATCCATCGGCTCGACCCAAGTGCTCTTATCGGCAATATAGGCGCGCTCGAAGGTGCGCACCAGGCGTCCGCTGGCAGGCGAGTTAAAGCCGATCCACAGGTACCACATCCAGTCGAGGGCGTCGCGGTCGCCGGTGCGCCAGGCACGGCGGGCGATGTGGTCACAAAAATCGAAATAATCGCGACCGGCGTGCCAGGTGCCCAGGCAGTTCATGCTGCTAAAGGTGCCGTCCTCGTTGAGCGGCACGCAGCCGTGGAACAACAGATTGCCGTTGGCGACCTTGTACATCGAGCCGTGGGTGTAGAGGAAATCGATATGGCGATGCAGGTGATCGGCGGTGACAAACTCGGACACGAGTTTGTCGATGATGTGCTGCTCCTCGGGCGTGAGCGAATAGGGGTCTGTCGGGTCGACGGTGGGGAAGTCGTTGGTCGTGAGCGGCCACACGCTGCCGTCGGCGAGCGTGACCGTGCCGGTGCCATGGTCGATCTTGTCGAGCAACAGGCGGTCGGTCATATCGAACTCGGGATGGCGCTGGATAATCTGGCCCTCGAGCTTAAAGAGCTGCACGTTGATGGCTTTGATCAGCGGGGTGATGGACTCGCCGGCGGTGTAGGTGGTGTCGGCGAAGGCGACAAGCTCTCGCAGGGAGATGCCGTAGTCGTTCTCGAGGATCTCGTAGTTGTCGTAGCGCAGGTTATTACGAAGCACAGTGGCGATGCAGGCGGGCTCGCCGGCTGCGGCACCCATCCACAGCAGATCGTGGTTGCCCCACTGGATGTCGAGTGAATGGTAGGTGAGCAGGCGGTCCATAATCTTGGCCGCACCGCCGCCGCGGTCGAAAATGTCGCCCACCAGATGCAGGTGGTCGACGGCTAGGCGCTTGATGAGCGAGGCGAGCGACTCGATAAAGTCGTCGGCGCTCGCGGTCTCCAGGATGGACTCCACGATGCGCTCGTGATAGCGCACGCGATAGTTGTTCTCGTCTGGATGCGTGTGCAACAACTCGTCGATGATGTAGGCGTAATCACGCGGGATGGCCTTACGCACCTTGGAGCGGGTGTAGCGACTCGAAAGCGAGCGGGCAACCACAATGAGCTGGTCGAGCATGGTCTTGTACCAGGTGGGCGAGTCCTCGCGCCGGCTGCGGACAAGATCGATCTTCTCGCGCGGATAGTAGATGAGCGTGCACAGCTCGCCCTTTTCGTCAAAGGAGAGCGTGTCGCCAAAGATCTCGTCGACATGCTCGCGCACGACGCCCGAGCAGTTGTTGAGGATGTGCATAAAGGCTTCGTATTCGCCATGCACATCGCTCATAAAATGCTCGGTGCCCTTGGGTAGGTTGAGGATGGCCGAGAGGTTGATGATCTCGGTGAATGCGGATTGCTCGGTGGGGAACTGTCTCGACAGCAGGCGCAGATACTTGAAGTCTTGCGGATTGCGATCGAATGCGACCATGAAGCACCTTCCGATGTGGTTGGTAAAACTGACAAACAGCGTCAAACGTTTACCAGTATGCGCCGCTTTTGTTTCGAATGGGGATGGGAGGTCGAATTGTTGGCCGAACGGTTTGGTAAATCGATTTAGTTGAGGTAGATATGGCGGTTGAGTGGAGACGCAGGGTCGTTTTTTGCAGGCGCATGCCTTCGGGATCGATAGAGATGATGACGGTAAAGATGTTCACTATCTTTGCTTCAATTTGGTAAATAGTGGACATTTGTACCGTATTCACGCTTGCTGTGCAATAATTTACGCAGCAATGAGTAAGGAGCCTCATATGAGTGATTTTGTCCTGACCTGTGAATCCGCCGCCGATCGAACCCGTGAGTTCTTTGCGTCGCGCAATATTTCTGTCGTGTGTTTTCATTACGAGATCGATGATGTTGTCTATACGGACGATCTGTATCAGTCGATTACGCCGGACGAGTTTTTTGCCCAGATTGCCGCGGGCGCCATGCCCAAGACGTCTCAGGTGAGCGTGGGTGAGTACGAGGAGTTTTGGGAGCCGTTTGTTGCCGAGGGTAAAGACGTGCTGCACCTGGCGTTGTCGTCGGGTATTTCGGGCACGTATGGATCGGCCTGCGTTGCGGCACAGATGCTCGCGGATCGCTATCCCCAGGGCGGCAAGGTGCGCGTCATCGATTCGCTGGCGGCGTCTTCGGGCTTTGGCCTGCTGGCGGAATGTGCCGCCGACGTTCGCGATAGCGGCGCTTCGCTCGATGAGACGGCAGCTTGGATTGAGGAGCATAAACTCAACCTTCACCACTGGTTCTTCTCGTCCGATCTGTCGAGCTACCTGCGCGGCGGGCGCATTTCGGCCGCGAGTGCACTCATCGGCACGGCGCTCAAGATTTGCCCGCTTATGACGGTCGATTGCGAAGGTGAGCTGGCGCCGCGTGAGAAGATTCGCACCAAGAAGCGCGCGATCTCCGAGATGGCCAAGACCGTGATGGCGCATGTGCAGGACGGCGCGAACTATTCGGGCAAGTGCATCATGTCGCACTCGGCGTGCCGCGAGGATGCCGAGGCCGTTGCGGCCCTGATAGAGGAACAGGTTCCGCAGCTCAAAGGCAAGATTGAGATCAATAGCATCGGTGCTCTGATTGGCTCGCATACCGGCCCTGGCACGGTTGCCATCTTCTTTATGGGCGACAAGCGCGTTGATTAGCGCTTTGCCCCTCAGCATTTCAACGAAAGAGGGCCCGCCTCACGTTTTGTGGGGCGGGCCCTGCTGTTGCACTAGCGCTTCTTTCCGCGGAAGAAGAAGCCGTGCAGCGAGGGTTTGAGGCCACGGTTGCTTCGGCGCTCCTCGATATGATCGTGGATCGAAGCGACGCGCTCGATGACTTCGTCGGGAATCGGCACGTCAGGATTCATGTTCTCGACCTGGCTCACTTCGGCAGCGGCAACCTGGTCGATGATGGGCACGTCGTCGCGCGAGATAACGGGCGTGGCGTCTTCCTTCATCTTGCGGTAGCGCTGCATCATGTCGGTCTGCAGCTGCTGGGCCGAAGGCGGCGTCCAGATGATGGCGTTGGCGCCGGCCGCGATGGTCTCGCGGATGCTCTCGGGCGTCTTGCCGCCCGGCGCGATGAGCGGCAAGTTGGGGTAGTGCTCGCGTAGCTCGCGCAGGACCTGCGGTGTGTTCTTGCCGGCCGCGATGTTGAGGATCTTGGCTCCGGCGCGAACCTTGGCGTGGGCATCGTCATCGCAGCGCACGACTGTGGCGATGACGGGGATGTCGGCCAGGTTGGTAATGTGCTCGACCATCTCGGCGGTAGCGGGGGAGTTGACCACGCAGCCCGCCGCGCCCTGCATCTCGGAGACGGCCGCCATCTGCACGGAGCGCTTGCCGGTGGTGGTGCCGCCACCAACGCCAACAAAGACCGGGCACTCGGCGACGGTCAGCAGCGCCTGCGTAATGGCCGGCTGCGGTGTAAAGGGATACACCGCAAACACGGCGTCAGCATTGGAGTTGCGGATGACCGCCACGTCGGTGGTGTAGATGAGCGATTTGATGCGGCGGCCAAAGAGCGTAAAGCCGCTGGCCCCCTCGATCTCATCGGGCATACGGAGGGCTGCCTTGCGCAGACGCCCGTCGATGGGCAGCGGCTCCATGGGCAAAAGGCCGTTGGGAGTTACGGCCACCTGGGGCTCGGTAAATTCGTCTGCAAGCTCAACCTCGGAGAAGTCGACCGAGGCGACGATGTCCTCGTGAACCTCGGCGGGAACATCGATGGGGGCTTGGTCGTTCGTCGCGGCAGGCGTCTCGAAGGAGCTGGTGCCGACAAAGGCGTCGACGCGCTCGTTCAAATCGTTGAGAGAATCCATGGCGGTCCGTTTCTATGTTGTGCGGTCGGCAGTGTACGACTGGCGTTGCGAGTGCTAAATCGTTTGACGAGTTGATTTTTCCCCGCTGCGCCATCCGTTAGACTGAAGGGCCGGCGAACGTGAAGGAGCTGTGGTGGCGGGAATCGAGGTGCTATCTTGAATGTCCCGTATACAAAAGAGAGGTGACGCGGTATGGAATTCTCGGCAATGTTGGGCTCGATTGGCCTATGCGTGGGCGCAATCGTTGCCGCCGCGGTCATCTACTTTGCGGTCACGGCCATTAAGGGCAAAAAGGCCGAGCGCAAGGAGCGCGAGGCACTTAAGCAGTGCCGTGACCAGCAGGACAGGCGCGCACGGCGATAGCTTGTTGAGTTTTGAATCCGTGCGCTAGCTGCGTTTTCGGACCAGGGCGATATAGAAGCCCTCAAAGTCGCGACTGGGCGGAATGGTCAGCGTGCCGGGCATGCCGTTGGCAATGGCCGAGACGTGGCCGGCGGCGATGGCCTCGGTAAGGGCGTTGCACTCGATGCGCGGTTCCTCACCGGCTTCGCGAGCGCGGCGCGCTTCGCTTTCACTCGGCGTGCCGTCGAGGGGGATGAGCTCGCAGTCCATATGCTTGTCGAGGGCCTCTTGCAGGGCATCCTCGTTTTCCTGCGGCAAGATCGAACATGTCGAATAGACGAGCGTGCCGCCCGGTTTGAGGGCCCCCATGGCGCGGTCCAGAAGCGCGCGCTGCGAGCGGGCGCACTTGACGAGCAGCTGCTCGGTGAGGCCGCGCAAGCTCTTTTCGTTGCCGCTGATGACGGTGCCCGTACCGGTGCAGGGGGCGTCGAGCAGGATACGGTCAAAGCGGAAGAACTCGTCAAGCTCGCGTGCGTCAATACGCATGACGGGCACGTTTTTGGCGCCCTGGCGGCCCAAGTTGGCCTCGAGCTTTTCGGCACGGGGAATGCTCATCTCGCAGGCGGTGAGGTGCGCCTGTCCCTGGGTGAGGGCGGCGATCTGCGTCGTCTTGCCGCCGGGGGCCGCGCACATGTCCAGGATGTCCTCGCCGGGCTGGGCGCCCAGGACCAACGGCGGCATCATGGACGACAGGCTCTGCAGGTAGATCTTGCCGTCACGGTAGATGTCGAGGCCCCACAGGTCGGAAACCTGGGCCTCGGGCAGGATGAACGCGTCCGGGTACCATGCGACGGGGCGGTGGGCGATGCCGGCTGTGTCGAGCGCGGCGGCAATGTCTTCGTCGGTCGCCTTGAGCGTGTTGGCTCGCAGCGTGACCGGGCGCGTGACTGCGGCGCCAAAGCCCTCGATCATGAGCTCGGCATCGGCAGACGTGTAGGCGCCGGCAACCGTGTCGACCATAAAGCGCGGCAGGTCGGCGGCGCAGGGAAGGGTGGCAAGCTGGTCGGAAAGCTCGGTAGCGGCAAACTGCCTAAGCTTGAGCTCGGGCTTAACCTGCTTTTTCTGCTTACGACGACGCGGCTTGGACATCCGTCTTTCCTTCCCGTCCCAAATTGGTTACTTTCCGGGCACGCTGCTGCTGCCGTGCTTTAGTACTGACTCTCGTGCTTGCTAAAGAAGTCGAAGCGCGGGGGCAGCGGCTTCACGCGGTGCTCGCCGGGCTTCTCGCCCAGGCTCTCCACAAACTCGTCCGTGGAGGCAAAGATGTTGTCCCAGCTAAAGAAGGCGACCGGGTCGACGTCGAAGTACTCGCAGATGAGCTCGCAGCCGGTCGGGACGATGCCGTGCATCAGGACGGTCGCCACGCGCAGCTCGGTAAAGGCGTCGACCAGGGCCTGCTTCATGGCGGCGTTGGCTGGCTCGCCCTCGAGCTTGTTGGCGGCCTTGGAGGCATCGCTCCAACGCTTGTTGGCGGCGCGCAGGTAGTCGTCGCACACGGCGAGCGCGCGGTGCGTCTCGAACTTGTACATGGCCTGTTCAAAGGCAAGGGCGGCCTGCTCGGCAGCCTCGGCCACGGCAGCAGAGGCGGCACCGGCGGGAATGCAGCCGTTGCGATAGGGGCCTTCGTCGCCCTCCTTGACGGCGACGCCGTAGAAGCAGCTGCGGGCCAGGCGGTTGAACACGCCGGTCAGCAGCGCGCTCTCCTTAAGGGCCGGGTCGATAACGCGCTTGTCGTCGCAGGCGCGCACCTCGTTGCCGTCCTTGTCCTTGCCGGTCACGCGGGTGTCGTATGCCTTGGGGCTAAAGCTCACCGGCTTCTCGGACAGGCCGAGCGACAGCCAATGCGCGCGCATCTGCTCGCAGGTGTAGTGGTTGAGCAGGTCGTCTGCCGGCGGGGGAGGCGTCTGCGAGGACGAGCTGGCCTTTTTGCCCATGTAGAGCAGGTGGTAGCAGGCGCTGACGGTGCTCTGCGTGAGGTCCCAACCCAGGGCCTCCCACATGGCGGTCTGCGCGATGCAGTAGAAGTAGATGTTGTCCTGGCCGATGAACTGGTAGATCTGTGCGTCGTCAGAGCACCACCAGTCGCGCCAGTCGAGCGAGCTGTGCTGGTAGGCGGGTGCGGGTACCTGCGTGGAATCGGCGGCGGGCTCGCCCATGAGGGCGGCGTCCTGGGCGGCGACACCCTCAGTTACGCCGGCGGCGCGGGCATCGCGGGCGAGCACGGTGCGGGTGTAGCTGATGGGCGCCCACAGGCTCTCGGGCCAGCACCAGCAGGTGACGTCGTTCACACCGTCGACCTCGGGTACCGGAACGCCCCAGTCGATGTTACCGGTGATGCGGAAGGGCACGAGCGCCTTGCCGCTGCGGAAGCGCACTCCGCCGTTGGCGAGCACCGCATGGGCGTCGTCGCGCTCCTTCCAGCTGGGGAAGGTGACGGTAAAGCTGCTCTTGTTGCCCTCGGGCTCCAGCACGGTGTGCTCGGGGAGCTGGTCCTCGACGGCGTCGAAGGCCTCGCGGAACTTGTTCTGGATGTAGAGCTGCGCCGGCAGCAGCCACTCTTCCATGGTCTTGGAGACCACGGAACGAACCTGCGGGTTCTGGGCGAGCTTGGCGGTATAGGTCTTCATAAAGTCGAGGTAGGCCGGCAGGTCGAAGTAGAGGTTGTCGACCGGGCGCAGCTCGGGCACCTCGCCGGTGAGCTGGCTCTTGGGCGCGATGAGCTCCTCGGGCTCAAACTGGTGACCCAGGTCGCACTCGTCGGCATAGGCCTTCTCGGACTTGCAGCCCTGGATGGGGCAGCGGCCGATCACCTGGCGGCCATTGAGGAACGTGCCGGCCTTGGCGTCGTAGAACTGCAGCGTGGAGCGCTTGGAGATGGTGCCCTGCTCGTGCAGGCGCTCGATAATCTCGGCGGTAACCTCGTTGTGAATCTGCGCGGCCGGCTCAAGGCCCGAGCCGCCGTAGATATCGCAGCTGATGTTGTAGTTGTTGAGGGTCGCGGCCTGGCGGGAGTGGTTGGACTCGACGTACTCGCTAATGGACTTGTCGTAGCCCTCGTTCTCCTTGAGCTTGCGGTAGCTCTCCATGATGGGCGAGCCGTAGCAGTCGGTACCCGAGGTGAAGATGACGTTCTCGCGGCCCAGACGGTCGCGCAGGAAGCGGGCGAAGAAGTCGGCCGGGACAAAGACGCCACCAACGTGGCCAAAGTGAAGGCCCTTGTTGCCGTAGGGCTCGCCGGCGGTAACGATGGCGCGGCGAGGCCAACTTGGACGGTCGTTCATGGAGTATTTGGATGCCATGGGACTCCTTCGCATATGGTGAGAGCGCACCCGGGCACAGGGCCTGGCTGCGCGGTGGTCAATTCGTGCATATCGTTCGACATTATCGCACATGCGGACGGGTACGTGACAGGGGCGCTATCCTAAGATGCTATGAATGAGATTTCCAACATACATGCGTTTGAGGACGAGGATTTTCTGCACGCCTGCTTTGTGTGGGGGATGGCCGTGCTTGGCGCATTTGCCGTGTGTCTGGTGCCGGTGTTTATGCTGCTGGGCGGGCCCGCGGACCTGGATGCGGCGGATGCGGGCGGTTGGACGGCCGTTTTGGGCTGGATAGTCGGCTTGGCTGCGGTTTCGGCGGCGTCATTTGCCGTGCACGAGCTGGTGCACGGTGTGTTATTTAAGCTTCTGGCGCCTGCGGGCGCGAAGGTGACCTTTGGGGCGAATCGCGAGACGGCGATGATCTATGCCTGCGCCGAGGGCGTGGTCTATTCGCGCCGGCGGTACGTGGCAGTTTGCCTGGCGCCGACGGTTGTTGTGACGGCGGCGTTTGCCCTGGGGTTTGCGTTTTCGGGCTATCCGCTGATGTGCTACCTGGCGGCCGGCTTGCATTTGTCGGGCTGTGTGGGCGACTGGTATTACGTGCGGACCATCCTGCGCGACCGCCGCATTGTCGCCTGCGAGGACACGTCCTTTGGCGTCCGCTTTTTCGCAAGGTAGTCTTTTGGGATGATTTTTCTGGGACGGGGATTAAAAAATCATTGTGGGAGAGGAGATGTCCATGAAGCCGTTGCTGCTGCACGCTTGCTGCGCGCCGTGCTCGCTGGAACCGGTTCGTCTGCTGCGCGAGGAGGGGTTTGAACCCACGATTTGCTGGACCAATCCCAATATCCAGCCGCGCGATGAATGGCAGCGGCGCTTGGACGAGCTGCGCCGGTGGTGTGCCGATGGCGGCATTGAGCTCATCGAGGCGGGGGAGGACCGCGAGCGTTGGGAGGCCGGCGTGGCCCCGTTGGGCGCCAATCGAGCCCGTCGCTGTCGCGCGTGCTATGCTCTGCGCCTGGCCGAGGCGTGCCGCGTGGCCCAGGAGCGCGGGTTCGAATATGTGGGTACGACGCTCGCCGTCTCGCCGTATCAGCTGTTCGATACCTGTAATGACGTGCTTGAGCGCTTGGCGGCGGCACATGGGCTCACCCCGGTCATTCGCGATTTTCGCCCGTATTACCCCGAGGCCACGCGCCGTTCGCGCGAGCTGGGCATGTATCGGCAGAATTATTGCGGCTGCCGATTCTCGGCCGTCGAGGCGGCCATGGACCGCGCCCGCATCCGCGACGAGCGCAAAGCGTCCAAAAAGTAGTTCTTTTGGGCTGACAGCCTGCTAGGATGTAGAGCGGACTTTAGCTATATAAGGAGTATCCGACGTGTCTATGCGTACCGATGATTTTGACTACAACCTTCCCGAGGAACTGATTGCCCAGACTCCTGCCGAGCCGCGCGACTCCTGCCGCCTGCTGGTGGTGGATCGCAAGGGCTCCCAGGCGGGAACGCCGCTGGAGCACGGCGGTACCGTCGAGCACCGCATCTTCCGTGACATCATCGACTATATCGAGCCGGGCGATGTGCTCGTCATCAACAAGACGCGCGTGATGCCGGCCCGCCTGATCGGTCGCAAGACGGGCTCGGGCGGCGTGGTCGAGACGCTGCTGCTCAAGCGCCGCGAGGATGTTGACCCGCTGGGTCACGTTTGGGAGTGCCTGGTCAAGCCGGGCAAGCGCCTGAAGCCCGGTGCTCAGATTGAGTATCGCGCCGGTGGCGCCCATGCGCCCGAGGGTGCGCCCGTGGTGCTGACGGCCGAGGTTGTCGACTTTGTCACCGATAGCCGCGGTGGCCGTCTGGTGCGCTTTGAGCCGGCCGGTTGCAATGCCGCCGGCGAGCAGCGCACGCTCGACGAGGCCATCCATGCTGCCGGTCACGTGCCGCTGCCGCCCTACATTACCGATTACGAGGGCGATCCCGAGAAGTACCAGACCGTCTACGCCATGAAGGAAGAGCACTCAGCTGCCGCTCCCACGGCGGGTCTGCACTTTACCCCCGAGCTTATGGCCGCTATCGAGGCCAAGGGTGCGAAGTTTGCCGCCGTCGAGCTCGAGGTGGGCATCGATACCTTCCGTCTGGTGGAGGAGGACGATCCCACGCAGCATGTGATGCACACCGAGCGCTACCACGTGTCGCAGGAAGTTGTCGACGCCGTGCATAAGGCGAAGGCCGAGGGACATCGCGTGATCGCCGTCGGCACCACCGCGGTGCGCTCGCTCGAGAGCGCGTTTGACGCAGACGCGCCGGTGTCCGATCCGGCCGTGACGGCGCGCTATTTTGAAGGCCGCGAGGATGGCGCCGACACGCTCGGCCGCGGTGACATCGTGGTACGCGAGAACGCGACAACGCAGCTCTACCTCATGCCTGGCTCGACCTATCACGTGGTCGACGCACTGATCACCAACTTCCACGTGCCGCGTTCCACGCTCATGATGCTCGTGAGCGCGCTTGCCTCCCGCGACCAGATCATGGATGCCTACGCCGCCGCTATCGAAGAACGTTATCGCTTCTTCAGCTTTGGCGATGCCATGCTCATTTGTTAGTTACGCGGTTCTACGAACCGCGTAACGGCTCGACGCTGCGCGGGCCGCATTTGGACAATCTGACGTTCAACTTCAAGGGCGCGAC
>UQHV01000002.1 GCA_900540895.1 uncultured Collinsella sp.
ACAACCGCCAGGGCCAAATCGGCAAGTACGGCGGGCAGAGCATCGCGACGCTGCTCGCCGGCGAGATCGGCGGCGGCACGGTCTACGACGCGCTGCACAAGCGCATCGCCGCCAACAACTTCTCCGGCCTTCGCGTGGGCGACTACCTCGACGTGCCGCTCGTCTCCGCCTCAGGCGTGGCGGGCCAGCAGTCCGTGCGATTCGTCATCGCGCATATCGACCCGTACCTGTGGTGCGACGACCGAGGCAAGGGACACCACATCGCGTTCGTGGCCTCCGCGCCCATCGCGGTCAGCTCCTCCTACGCCGGAGTCGCCAACTCCTCGTACATCCCGTGGAACAAGACGAACACAAACCAGGGCACGGCAGACGTCAAGAACCCGTACCTGTGCTCGCAGCTCAAGGAGTGGGAGACGGCCTTCGAGGCGTGCCTGCCCGAGGGCCTGACCAAGTACCTCCTCACGCAGCGCATCCTGCTCGAGGAGCGCTACAGCGCCTCCGGTGCGCTCACCGACTCCAACAACTGGAGCTGGCAGGACATCGGCAAGGTCTGGTCGCTCTCCGAGATGGAGGTCTACGGCTGCCCGGTCTGGGGCACGCCCGGCTACTCCGTCGGCTTCGACTGCCAGTTCGACCTCTTCAAGGACACAGCGCACCGACTCAACGGTAGCCGCTACATCTGGTGGCTCCGTTCCGTCGGGGGTGGCTCGTCTGCGTACGTCTGCTACGTCAACTACAACGGCAGCGCCAACTACACCGATGCCGCGAACGGCTGGATTCGCCCGCGCGTGGGCTTCCTCCTAGGGTAGCGAAGCGGACCGTACAGGACACCCATCTAGGCGCACGCCTCGCGCGTGCGCCTTTTCATGTCACGAGAGAGGAGCATCGCCTTGAGCGGAGTACCCGAGAGGCTTAGAAACCTGAGCGAGCGCGAGTTCTACAACGCGGCCATCGAGCTGCGCGTGGAGGTGCTGGGCATCATCACGTCGAGCGCCATCCCGAAATCGCAGCGCTTCACGTTCGCCGTCCCGATGGCCGAGACGGCCCGCAGCGTCGTCTATAACATCGTCAAGGCCGAGGCGTTCTACCCGAACACGGCCGAGAACGTCGCGGCACGCAAGCGCTTCCTCACGCTGGCTGTCGCCGACTGCGAGCAGCTGTACCAGGACGCGCAGGCGTACCTCGAGGTGTACCGCAGAAAGGGAGACACGCAGCACGCCGGGGCATTCGAGCGCATGGCGGAGCTCATCGACTCCGAGATAAAGCTGCTCAAGGGCGCACGCAAGGGCGTCAAGCTGATCGGGGCGCGGTAGAATGGCAGGACGTCGTCCCTTGTTAACCGCTACAACTGGTGGCTCCGTTCCGTCAGGGGTGGCTCGTCTGCGAACGTCTGCTACGTCAACAACAACGGCAACGCCAACTACAACGATGCCACGAACGACTGGATTCGCCCGCGCGTGGGATTGCTCATACTCGCCAGACAGCCCCGCCGGTGCGCGGGGCTCCGAGCACATGAGGAAGGAAGGGCCGACGTTCGGGCACGCGCCCGTAAAGACGCATCCCGCTGGGAGGGCAGTCCGCTCCTTGCATGGCCGCGAGCTTCGGCGCTCGACGCGGTTTCATTGCTCCTCCCTAAGCGGCCTGGGAACGCCGGCGCCCATAGGCGCAGGCCGTGCGGGATGCCATCATGAATAGCGATGAGCGCCGAAAGGCCAGGAGAGCCAGGCGCGATGCGAAGAGGGCCGCGAACATGGCGAAGCGCTGCGCGGCCCTCACCATCTCCAATGCCGCCCGCCTCGACAACATCCACGAGGCGGCACGCGACGCCGCCAAGGGCGTCCGTTGGAAGGCAAGCGTCCAGCGATACATGATCCACTCCCTGCGCAACTCGCTCTACGCACGCCGGCACCTCCTGGCGGGCAACGACATCCGCAAGGGCTTCGTCCGGTTCCACGTCATCGAGCGCGGGAAGGACAGGGCGATAGCCGCCCCGCGGTTTTCCGAGCGCGTGATACAGAAGGCGGTCACGAGGGCGGTCATGGCCCCGGCGGTGTGGCCGACGCTCACGCCGGGATGCGCGGCCAACATGCGCGGCAGGGGCACGGACTACGCCCTTATGCGCCTGAAGGGGCAGCTCGCCGAGCATTACCGCAGGCACGGCGCGGAGGGCTACGTCCTGCTCATGGACTTCTCCGACTACTTCGGGACAATCGACCACGGAACGGCGCTGGACCTCGTGAGGCGGACGCTCACAGACCCCGCGGCCGTCGAGTTCATGCGCCTGCAGATAGAGGCGAACGGCAGGATCGGGCTCGGCCTCGGCAGCGAGCCGAACCAGGCGCTGGCCGTCGCCATACCGTCCCCGCTCGACCATCTCGGCGAGCGCTGGTGCGGAATCGAGGCGTCGGGCCGGTACATGGACGACTCCTACTTCATAGCGCTCGACAAGGAGACCCTCTGGCGGTTCCTCGACGCCGCCCGCTCACTGTGCTCATCGCTCGGCATCACCATCAACGAGAGGAAGACAAGGGTGGTGAAGCTCACACGCGGGTTCACGTTCCTCAAGAAGCGGTTCCGCTTCACCGAGTCGGGCAGGATCGTCGTGACGCCGATACCGAAGTCCCTCGCACGCGAGCGCCGAAAGCTGCGCACACATGCACGCATGGTCGCCGAGGGAAGCATGACGCTCGAGCAGGCGTACGTCTCCTACATGTCGTTCCGCGGGTCTCTCGAGCGGAAACGGGGCGACGGCAGGCCGAGGTTCCGTATGGACGTGCACTGGGTCGTGCGCGACTTCGACCGGCTGTTCGTCGAGCTCGTCGTCGGTGCCAGCCAGTCTCACGCCGCCGATACGATGTCCGCACATCCCCTAGCAGAAAGGAGTCCGCATGGACACTGAGGAGGAGCGTCCCGACATCGTGGACAACGGCACGCAGGCCGAGGTGAACGCGCTGCGAAACCTGCTCTCGCAGCTCGGCGACCCCGACGCGGCCCATGAGGCGGGCGTCATCGACGACGACTCGTACATCGAGCAGAAGGCCAAGAAGATGGCCTACACGGCGGCGCTCGCCGCCTACGACAGAGGCGAGACGCCCGACGTGCCGGCGCTGCTCGGCCAGATGCGCGAGCAGGCGTCGAAGCCGACGCAGACCGAGCAGAACACGGCGAACATCGACTACCTGCTCATGACGGTCGGAGGTGACCAGTAATGCCGACGAAGAAGACCGACGGGCATTCCAAGCACTTCGCGCTCGTCAAGAAGTACTACGACCGATCTCTTTGGACAAAGGCGCGAGTACATAAGGCCGTCGAGTGCAAGTGGATCACCGCCGACGAGTACAAGGAGATCACCGGCGAGGAGCACACGGCCGAATAGGCGGAAGGAGGGCGCCCAGGATGGAAGTGCTCAAACTTTTTGCGCCTTACGGACCGGCTTGGCTTGGCGGCGTGCTCCTGACGCTCGTTGCGTTCTACTTCGGGAAACAATTTCTTGAGGAGTACAAACGCCAAAACCAGCGGAAGGGCGAGCTCGACCTCAAGCGCGAGGAGCGCAAGCAGGCCGAAGTCGACGAGCGCGCGCAGCGGGACCGCGAGCGCTCGCAGATGGAGGGCCGCATCGCCGCGCAGATGGAGCGCAGCAACAGCCTCATGGAGGCGATGAAGACGCTCATGGAGTCCGTCGTGGCGTCCAACGAGGTCTTGCACGCGGACTTGGCGCACAGCCAGGCGAGGAGCCAGGGGATGGCCGAGAAGGTCGACCACATCTGCGACCGCGTCGACCTTATCTACAGCAAGGAATCCGACAGATAGGAGCAATCGAATGAATGAGATCCAGGCGGGCCTCACGGTGTGCACGGTCCTGGTCGTGCCGTACATCGTGCAGGCCATCAAGACGAAGGCGATGACGGGCAACGTCGCCCGCTGGACGGCCATCGCCGTCTCGGCGGGATGCGGCGCCCTCACGGCCATGTCGGGCGGCGTCCCGACCGAACCCTCGGCGTGGGTCACGTCCATCTTCGCCGCTGTCGGCGGCGTGCAGGTGGCCTACGCGGCCTTCAAATCGGTCGGCATCACGGACAAATGGCTGGACGCCCTGCTGGCGCTCGGCGACATCAAGGAGGACTAACATGGCAGACTTCGCGAACGTCCAACCGGACGAGTACAAGCTTCTGGGGCGCAACTTCTCCGCAGGCCGCCCGTTCGGCATCAAGGGCGTGACCATCCACCACATGGCCGGCGACCTCAACGCCGGCCAGTGCAACGGCATCTGGGGTGCCAACGGCTGTTCTGCCCACTACTCGGTCGACCGCAACGGCCACATCGTGCAGCACGTCAACGACACCGACCGCGCCTACGCCTGCGGCGACGGGATCGGCACCGGACGCGGTAACGACACGACCATCTCGATTGAGCACGCCAACAGCGGCAGCAACCCGTGGACCGTCCACGAGAAGGCAATCGAGAGCGGCGCTCACCTTGTCGCGGCCCTGTGCCTGTACTACGGCCTCGGTCGCCCCGAGTGGTGCAAGAACGTGTTCCCGCACCGCTACTGGAGCGCCACGGCCTGCCCCGGCGAGCTTGCGGGCTCCCAGCGCGACCATTACATGCAGCGCGCTCAGGCGTGGTATGACGCGATGAAGGGCGGCAAGGCACCCGCCCCCTCCACCGCCGCTAAGCCTGCCGCGGCAAAGCCCTCTCAGGCGGCATCCGGCGGCTTCACGAAGGCATCTGGCAAGCGCATCCCCGTCCACTACTCCCTCCACCTCAAGGGCGGCGGCTGGCTGGACGAGGTGACCGACTTCGGCGCCGGGGACAACGGCTTCGCGGGCTACCCGTGCCGACAGCACGACCTCCTTTGCGCCCGAGTCGATCGCGGCACGCTCAAGTATCAGGTCCACACCATCGAGGACGGCTGGCTTGACTATGTTTCCAAGGGCGACCGCAACGATACCGTGAACGGTTGCGCCGGCATCGCCGGCCACACCATCGACGGTGTACGCATGTACTACGTGACCCCGGGCGGCGAGGAGTACAAGCAGGCGTGGTATCGCTCGCAGACCACCGCGCGCGCCGGATGGCTCGACACCGTGTGCGACGACGGCTCCACCTACGGCGGCGACGACTACGCCGGTTTCTACGGCGAGCCGCTCGACCGACTCCAAGTCTGCGTCACCGACGGCAACCCGTACTAGCATGATCGCGCTGGCTTTCGTCCTCGGCGCGCTCTTCGGCGGCACCGTGGCGACAATCGGCCTGTGCCTCGTGAGCATCAACGGGCGCTAGCCGCGGCCCGCTCGGGTTATCCCGGGCGGGTTTTTTCTCGAGAAAAGGTGTTGCTACGCCGCCCGTGGTATCCTGAGCAGCACGACGGTCCCAACGGCGCAGATCTCGGTTCTAGAATCTAGGCAGACGGGGCACCATCGAACGTAAGACCGTCCGAACCTCGCATGGTCCGGGCGGTTTTCTTATACCGACGCGACGTGATGGGACGTGGTATGGCAGCAACGGATATCGAGCGCGGACTCTCAACCGCCGAGGTCGAGGAGCGTATCGCCGCCGGTAAAATCAACCGCAACATGGAACTCAAGACCAAGTCGGTCAAAGAGCTCATCATCGAGAACCTCTGCACGCTGTTCAATTTGATCAACGTGATCTTGGCTTTCCTGGTCATTTTGACCGGTTCGTTTAAGAATCTGACGTTCCTGTTCGTGGTGTTCTTGAACACCGCTATTGGCGTCATTCAGTCCATGCGTTCCAAGAAGATGGTCGATAAGCTCACGCTGCTGACCTCCAAGAAGGCCATCGCGGTGCGCGATGGCGCCGAGGTGGAGCTCGACCTGGACCAGATCGTGCTCGACGACATCATCCGCCTGGGGCGCGGCGACCAGATTCCCGCTGACGCCGTGGTGGTTTCGGGCGAGGCGCTCGTGAACGAGAGCCTGCTGACGGGCGAGAGCGACCTTATTAAGAAACAGCCCGGTTCCGAGCTCATGAGCGGCAGCTTTATCGACTCGGGCCTGCTGCGCGCCCGCGTGATCCATGTCGGCGCCGACAACTACGTGGTCAAAATTAATAACGAGGCCAAGTACGTCAAAAAGGTCAATTCCGAGATCATGAACGCGCTTAACGCCATCGTGCGCTTTGCGAGCATCATCATGATTCCGCTTGGCCTGGCTCTGTTCGCCTCGAGTGTAAGTGGGCTGTGGGATGCCGCGGGAACCCCGGGCGATAGCGCGCTTTCGTGGTGCTTCTCCGAGCTGTTGGCTGGTCATGTGCCTTCGTCGGCGCTGCTGTCCACGGTGGGCGCCCTGCTGGGCATGATCCCGCAGGGCCTGGTGCTGCTGACCTCGTCGGTGCTCGCCATCGCCACGGTGCGCCTGGCCCGCCGCAAGGTGCTGGCGCAGCAGCTCTACTGCATCGAGACGCTCGCGCGCGTCGACGTGCTGTGCCTGGACAAGACGGGCACCATCACGTCGGGTCGTATGGAGGTCGAGGGCACCTACCCGCTGCCTGTTGAGGGTGTTGGCTTTGGCGTGGACTCGGAGGAGGCGGCTGTTCCCGTCGATACCACAGTGCTCGATTTTGCGCTGGCTAACGTCGCGCGTGCGACTTCGGCCGATGCCAACGAGACCTGCCAGGCGCTGCTCAACTATTACGCCGATCGCCCGGTCGAGGTGTCTGAGCCGCTGTCGGTCATTCCGTTCTCGTCGTCTAAAAAATGGAGTGGCGCTTCTTTTGCGCAGGGCTCCTATGTGATGGGTGCCGCGCAGTTTGTGCTCTCTGATCGTGTGTTTTCGCAGGTCGAGAACCGTGTCGCCGAGCTTGCCGATACCTGCCGCGTGCTCGTGGTGGCGCGCGTGGACGGCTTTACGCCCGATGGGGATATGGTGGGCGAGGCCGAGCCCGTGGGCTTTGTGACCATCCGCGACGAGATTCGTACCTCGGCGGCCGAGACCATCGGCTACTTTAACGAGCAGGGCGTGACCCTCAACGTGATCAGTGGCGACGACCCGCGTACGGTGTCGTCGATCGCGCGCGTGGTGGGCGTGCCGGGGGCGGACGCTTATGTGGACGCCACGACGCTCGATACACCGGCCAAGCTTGATGCCGCAGTGGACCGCTACCATGTCTTTGGTCGTGTGACCCCGCAGCAGAAGCGCGAGCTCGTGCAGGCGCTCAAGCGCCGCGAGCACACCGTGGCCATGACGGGCGACGGCGTCAACGACGTGCTGGCGCTCAAGGAGGCCGACTGCTCCGTGGCCATGGCGGCCGGCTCCGATGCCGCGCGTAACGTGGCCGAGATCGTACTCGTCGACAACGACTTTGCCTCGATGCCCGCCGTGGTGGCCGAGGGCCGTCGCTCCATCAACAACCTGCAGCGTTCGGCCTCACTGTTCCTGACCAAGACGCTGTTCTCGATGGGCCTGGCGGCGCTGTGTATCGCGCTGCCGCCGTACCCCTTCGAGCCCATCCAGATGACGCTCATTAACTTCTTCTGCATCGGCGCGCCGGGCTTTGTGTTGGGCCTGGAGCCCAACAATGCTCGTGTGAAGGGTGCGTTTTTGAGCAACGTACTCAAGCGTGCACTGCCGGCGTCGATTGCGGTCATTTTGGCTGCGGCGCTCGATATCTTTGTGGCGCGCGTGTTTGGCTTTAGCCAGCTCGCGCTGTCTACGATGTGCCTGCTTACGTCGTGCGCGGCGAGCGTCAGCCTAATCTGGCGCATCTCGCAGCCTCTCACGCCCTTACGTGTGGTGCTCTTTGTGTTTGTAGTCGCCGGCATCCTGGTGGGCGTTATCGGATTCCCGGAGCTGCTGTCTATTGCCAACCTGTCGATGGGCCAGATGGTTATCTTGGCTGTTGTCGTGGTCTTTACCTGCTCGGTGTTCTTTAAGCTCGCCACGATGATGGATTCGCTCAAGCCGCGTCGTCGTCATGCCGCAACTGGTTTTGGCCGCGGTGTGCGCGTCCGCCTGGGTCGCGGTGGCGGCAAGGTGAGCTCGACGGGCTCGACGGCCGAACGTTTTGCCAAGCGCGTCGCCGCCGACATGGCGCAGCGCCGCGAAGATCGCACCGCTCGCGAGGCCGAGGCCCGCGCACTCGAGGGCGTGGCCCAGGCCCAGCCCAAGAAAAAGAAGAGTACCGGAGCTAAGCGCTCTCGTGTGACCAAGTCCGCCCAAGGCATCAAAGTCTCGATGCCAAGCAAAAAGAAGAAGTAGCTACGCGCCCTGGCGATGTTGAATTGGTGCCTTGTTCCTGTGGGGCCGTGGCGATGTTATGCTCTAACCTCGATTGTTTGAATTGCTTCGAAAAGAGGATGCCGTGATCTGCCCGCATTGCCTTAAGACTATCGAGGACGGCGCCTCGTTCTGCCCCTACTGCAACGCCTATGTGGGTCCGGGCGATGGTCCCGAGCACACCGAGTTCGTGTTCTGTGAGGGCTGCGGTGCCCGTCTTTCTCCGCATGATCGCACGTGCCCAAAATGCGGACGCCCTGCTCCGGGTATCCTCTCCGAGGACGCGGCCGCATCCGACCTGGCAGCGGGCCGCACGGCGGGCTTTCCGCGCCTAACGCAAGAGCAGATCGATACCGAGGTGCCTCATGCGCCCGCCTCGGCTGCCGCGGTTCTTTCGGACGCCGCCGATCCTAACGAGACCTGCGTGCTGCCGGCTTTCGATAAGGATTTCGGTATCCCCAAGGTCGATATTCCCACGCCCGTTTCCCTGCATGACGATGCTCAAAAACCCAAGCGCAAGGTGCATCCCGACGAGGACGCCTATCACAAGCACAAGCGTCATATCCCCAAGCCGCTCATCGTCATCGCGGTCCTTGCCGTCGTTTGCGGCGGTGCCTATTGGTTCGTGACGGCCGATCCCATGGGTGTCATGCCTGCCTTCTACGACCAGTTTGGCCAGGCTGCGCAGACGACCTTCCCCACGCGCCAAAAGGGCGAGGCGACTGAGGACGATACCAAGCAGGACGATTCTGCCGAGGTGGTCCAGGAAGAAACCGTGCTCACCGATGATCAGCTCTATACCAGACTCGACGGTCTGTATCAGACCATCGTGTCCTACGGTGATGAGGACCAGATCGGCGAGGTCATCGATTCCTTTAACAACGGCTATCTCCGAACGCCGCTGTCCACCCGCCAGGAGCTGTCGCAGAGTGCCTACGCCCTGCGCGACCAGATCAAAAAGACGCAAGATGAGCTTAACAACCTTAAGTATCAGGACGATACGGTCTATGCGGACGACATCGCCCACTTAAAGCAGCTTGCCGAGTGGATGTACGAGCGTGTCGACGTGATCTGCCAGAGCTGGGATATCTCGCTGGCCATTCCCGATGGCGAGTCGATGAGTTCCCACCAAAGCGAGATCCTGGCGCCCATCGCACAGGGCGGCAACAGCGCGCTGAACCAGTACGACGCCAATGTGGGCTCCTGGAAGCCGCAGCAGCGTTCCCAAAATTAGTTCGCCATAGTCGGCATAACCTACGTGCGCAATTGATGTAAGCGCATGCTTATTGCTACAATTCGTACAAATATGCTTTAAACGCACGAGGAAGGAACCACATGTTTGGTTTTAAGAAAGAGCTCTACACGCCCGAGTATCAGCTTGCCGGCGACGAGTGCGCCGTTATCGAGACGTCGAAGGGTACCATCAAGGTCAAGTTTGACGGCGAGGGCGCTCCCATTCATGTCGCGAACTTCTGCGAGCTTTCCACGATGGGCTTCTATGATGGCCTTAAGTTCCATCGCTATGTGCCCGGTTTTGTCATCCAGGGCGGCGACCCCAATACCCGCGATATGTCCGGCGCCGACGTCGCCGCTGGTCTTGAGGGCCCCGACGGCATGCCCGGTACCGGTGGCCCCGGCTACTGCATCAAGGGCGAGTTTGCCACCAATCCGCGCAACAGCCATGTCGATGGTGCCCTTGCCATGGCACGCTCCATGGACCCCGATTCCGCGGGTTCGCAGTTCTACTTCTGCCTGGGCGCCCAGCATAACCTCGATTCCGGTTACACCGTCTTTGGTACCACGGTCGAGGGTCTCGATGTGATTTCGCAGCTGCGTGCCGGCGACGAGATCGTCCATGTCGAGATCGTTCACGAGTAAAGGGGACTTCCTTGAATAGCCAGCTGATCCAACAGGGCCGCGCCGCTTACCGCGCGGGTGATTTTTCCGCTGCAGCCCAGATGCTTGGGGCGGCAAAGACTCCCGATGAGATTATGGGCGAGGCCGATCACCTTCGTGGCAACGCCTTGATGCACCTGGGCATGTATGCCGAGGCCGCCGAGGCTTATGCTGCCGCCCTCAACGACGGCACCTACGGCAAGCGCGGCGCGCTGCTCACCAACCGCGGCAAGGCGCTCGCCGCCGTGGGCGACTACACGACGGCCGCCCAGGCGTTCTCTGGTGCTACGCAGGATGCTTCCTATGCCACGCCGTTCAAGGCCTATCTGGGCCTGGGCAATGCGCTGTTCCAGTCGGGCGATTATGCCAACGCGGGTACTGCCTTCCGTCAGGCTGCCATCGACGGCGCCAATCCGGCTCCTGCCGCCGCACTGGGCGAGCTTGGTCGTTGCTTCATTAAGCTCGGCCGTCCGGCGGATGCCGTGGAGACCTACCGCACGGCTATCGACTTTGCCGGCCCCCGCGACGACACGCGTGCGCTCAACGCCGGCATGGGTCAGGCGCTTTCTGCCGCCGGCCGCCCCTCCGACGCACTCGACGCCTTTAACGCCGCTACTGCTGATGGCATCTACCAGCTCACCTCCGAGCAGGCCGATGAGCTTGCCCGCGTGCACGATTCGCTTGCCGCGCTGTCTGCCCAGACGGCTATGGCCGCGGCTCCGGCGCCCGCGATGGACGCTCCTGCCGTCGATCCGCTCGATCCTACGGGCGCGACCGGTCAGTTTATGCCCGATCCCTCGGACACCGGCTTCTTTACGCTGTCCGAGTCCGAGATGGTCCAGCAGGACCGTCAGGATCGTAAGCAGGCCAAGGTCCGTCGTCGCCATCGCCACACGGGTCTCAAAGTCTTCATCGTGCTGCTTCTGCTCATTTTGATCGCCGCGGGCGGTCTGGGCTTTGCCTACACGCGCGGCTTTGGCTTCCCGTCCCAGGAGTCTGTCGTTACTGATCTGTTCCAGGCTGCCGGCGACGGTGACACCGCAAAGGCCGAGTCTTGCCTGGCCTCGAGCCTGCCCGAGGACGCCAAGTCGATGATCATCTCCTCGATTCCGCAGGGTGCCACCGTGTCCGTCGAGGGCATGGATCAGTCCATGACCGAGACGACCGCTAAGGTGAAGGCATCGCTGTCCAAGGGCGGCGAGCAGGAGTACACCGTCAAATTCGTGCGCTCCGACAACCATATCGGCTGGGCCGTTTCCTCGCTCGATATGGATTTCTCGGCTGCTGACAACCAGCAGTGACCTTATGGGATTTAGCTTTGCCCGGTGCTTCACCGCAAGTGAGGTGCCGGGCTTGCGCTAGTATGATGAGCTAGTAGTTTTCCAGCAATCATCCAACACATCAGGAGTTGCGTTGTTTTCTTTGATGGATATGTTCTTCGGTAGCTATGCGGGCGATCTTGCCATCGACCTCGGCACCGCAAATACGCTTGTCTCCGTGCGCGGCAAGGGCATCGTTATTCGCGAGCCCTCTGTTGTCGCCATCGACAAGAACGACGAGCGCATCCTGGCGGTCGGTATCGAGGCAAAGCGCATGCTCGGCCGTACGCCCGGCAACATCGTGGCCGTTCGTCCCCTGAAGGACGGCGTCATCGCCGACTTCGATGTTACCGAGGCCATGCTCCGCTACTTTATCGACAAGGCTTCCGAGAAGCGCTATCCGTGGACCCCGCGTCCGCGCGTTGTCGTCTGCGTTCCCTCCGGTGTCACGTCGGTCGAGAAGCGCGCTGTCTTTGAGGCCACGATCCAGGCCGGCGCTCGCCAGGCCTACCTGATCGAGGAGCCCATGGCCGCCGCTATCGGCGCCGACCTGCCCGTCGAGGAGCCCACCGGCTCCATGGTCATCGACATCGGTGGCGGTACCACTGAGGTCGCTGTTATCGCTATGGGCGGCATCGTCGTCTCGCAGTCCATCCGTATTGCCGGTGACGAGTTCGACCAGGCCATCCTCACGCACGTTCGCGATGCCTACAACCTGGCCATCGGCGAGCGTACAGCAGAGGACATCAAGATCAAGGTCGGCTCCGCCGTGCCGCTCAAGGACGAGCTCGATGTCGAGGTCAACGGCCGTGACGTGATCACGGGCCTGCCCAAGACCGTGCGCATCGAGAGCGAGGAGATCCGTCGCGCGCTCAACAAGCCGCTCGACGAGATGGCCAAGGCCGTTAAGGACGCCCTCGATGCCACGCCGCCCGATCTTGCCTCTGACCTTATGTACTACGGCATTTTGCTGACCGGTGGCGGCGCGCTGCTGCGCGGTCTCGACGTGCGCCTGCGCGATGAGACCGGCGTTTCGGTCAACGTCAGTCCTACGGCGCTTGATAACGTCGTTAACGGCTGCGCCCGCGTGCTCGAGGCCAATGCGTTTGATGGCGGCTTCGTCCAGACCAATGCTTAATTTCCAAAAGGTGGATTCCATTTGGCACGATCTTCGGGTTTCTCCACAAATCTGAATACCAAGCGACAATCAACGGGTATGCGCCCGTTGATTGTTTTCAGCCTGATTTCGGTGTTGCTGCTCACGTTTTACATCCGCGAGGGCGAGGCGGGACCGATTCATGCCGTGCGTTCGGGCGTAACGACGATTACCTCGCCGGTGCGCTTTGTGGGTTCGGCTGTGGCGGCTCCCTTCAATGCGATCGGCAACGTGTTCTCTAACCTTACGGCGTCGCAGGACACGCTTGACGAGCTTAAGAAGCAAAACGAGGAGCTGACCTCTAAGGTTGCTGAGCTCTCCGAGGCTCAAAAGACCGCCGAGCGTCTGGAGGGGCTGGTCGGCCTGCAGTCGACCTACAACCTCAAATCGACCGCTGCTCGTATCGTTGGTGCCTCGGGCGATGCCTGGACCTCGACCGTAACCATCGACAAGGGCTCTGCCGACGGGCTTACCATCAACATGCCTGTGACGAGTTCGGCCGGTGTTATCGGCCAGATTATCGAGGTATCGGCCAAAACGTCGACCGTGCGCCTGATTGGCGACGAGAACTCGGGCGTGTCCGCCATGGTGCAGGACACGCGCGCCCAGGGCATGCTGCAGGGTCAGGCTGACGGCACGCTGCGTCTTGAGTACGTGAGCGTCGACTCCGATGTTAAGGTTGGCGACATCATCGTGACCTCGGGCATCGGTGGCGTGTTCCCCAAGGGTCTACCGCTCGGCACCGTCTCGTCGGTTGAGAAATCGGCAAACGATGTGTACTACACCATTGTGGTGCGCGCTCAGACCACGGCCGAGAACAACGAGGAAGTGCTGGTCATTACCTCGCTGACCGACGAACAGTCGGCCTCGGATGAGGACGTGAGCACGGCCAACAGCACGCCGCAGGGAACGTCGCGCGATGCTGCGACCAAGACGAAGGACGAGAGCTCGGATGACAGTTCCGACACGTCCGAGACGACCGATTCTGGCTCGAGCGAATAGGGGGCATGTCCATGGATCTACACGAGCAGGGGATGAGCTCCCGCACGTTTGTGATCGCCGCCATCGTGTGCGTGCTGCTGCAGGCAGGCCTGGCACCGCAGATCTCCATTGCGGGCGGTCGCGTCAACTTCATGATTATCCTGGTGTGCCTAAGCGTGTTCTCGGGCGACCCGACCCGTGCCGTCGTGTGCGGTTTTTGCAGCGGCTTGTTTTATGACCTGTCCGCTGCCGTGCCGGTGGGCGTTATGTCGCTCCTGCTGACCGTGGGTTCTTTTGCCCTGGTGCACAGCGCCGTCGGTCAGACGGGCGGTACCCCGAGTGCGCGCGGCATCACTGTGGGCGCCTTCGCGCTCGTCATTAATGTGATCTACAGCATCATCTTGCTGTTTATGGGTTTGGAGACGAGCTTTGTTGTGGCGATCTTCGGCCATGCGCTGCCGTCCTCGATCCTGACGGGTCTGGTTGCCATTCCGTTTTTGATGTCCGGCGTCGTGCCGCAGTCCGGCTATGGATTCTCCGCACGTGGCGGACGCCAGACGGGTATGCGCTTTAAGCCCAAGACCCGCAAGCTCAAATAGGGGAGGCCCGTAGATGTCTTCCCAGTTGACGGTTATTATCGCCGGTATCGTGCTGGTTGTGGCCATCGTGGTCGCGCTGGTCATCATGCGTCGTGGCGATTCCCGTTTTACCTACGATACGCAGCATGGAACGGCCCCGCGCGCCACCGAGGGCGAGGGCAATACCGCGGCGACCGCCTTTAAGGGCCGCTTTTCCATCCTCACCACGGGTGTGGGTGCGATGTTTGCGGCACTTGCCGTCAAGCTGTGGGGCATGCAGATGGTCTCGTCGGACTATTACGAGAAGCAGGCCAATAGTAATCAGACTCGCACCGTTACCACACCCGCTGTGCGTGGTCGCATCCTCGACCGCAATGGCGTGGCGCTTGTCCAGAACCGTCCCTCACTTGCTGTCGTGGCCTACCGCGACCTTGCCGAGGATGAGGTTCTGGTTCGCCATCTTGCCAACGTGCTTGGAATGCCTTATGTGGCGGTCCTTCGCAATATTCAGGACAATACAGAGGGCGCTCAGAGCCTGCATACCATCGCGACGGACGTCCGTCGCTCCACGGTTGCCTATATCAAGGAGCACGCCGGCGAGTTCCCGGGCGTCAAGATTGCCGAGCGTACCGAACGCCAGTATCCATACGGCGAGACGGCATGCCATATCTTGGGCTATACCGGCACCATTACCTCCGAGCAGCTCGAGGCCCAGAATAAGAAAACCTCTGGCGATGATGATGCTTCTGCTGGCAAGATTACGTACCAGTCGGGCGATATCGTGGGCCAGGCGGGCGTTGAGAGCTACTACGAAAACCTGCTGCAGGGTATTCGTGGCGAGCAGACCGTCAAGGTCGATGCCTCGGGCAATGTGACCGGTCAGGCCGGCGCCGTGCCCGCGAAGGCCGGCTCCGACATTAAGCTCACGCTCGACCTTAAGATCCAACAGGCCTGTGAGACGGCACTGGCGAGCGCTATCGAGCTTGCCAAGACCACTGGCTACAGCAATGCCGGCAACGGCGCTGTGGTGTGTCTCGATCCCAACAATGGCGAGATCCTGGGCATGGCGAGCGAGCCCAAGTTCGATCCGTCCGTCTTTATCGGTGGCGTCTCAAATGACGTGTGGACCGAGCTCAATGATGACAAGGGTTCGCACCCGCTGCTCAACCGCGCCATTAGCGGACAGTACATGTCGGCTTCGACTATCAAGCCGCTCTCGGCACTGGCCGGTCTTGAGTTTGGAACCTACACTTCAACGCAGACAACCAACTGCACGGGCTATTGGACGGGTCTGGGCAAGTCGTGGGGCAAGCGCTGCTGGCTGACGTCTGGCCACGGCACCATGACGCTGCAATCGGGTATCGCCAACTCGTGCGACCCTGTCTTCTACGACATGGGCAAGGCGTTCTTTTATGACGAGCAACATTCCGAGGGCCTGCAAGAGGTCTTTCGTCGCTGGGGCCTGGGCAAGACCTGCGGTATCGATCTGCCGAGTGAAGGCGCGGGCCGTATTCCCGATGCCGAGTGGAAAGAGTCGTACTTCACCGACGCCTCTGCCGAGGACCGCAAGTGGAATGCCGGCGATATGACCAACATTGCCATCGGTCAGGGCGACATCCTGGTGACGCCCCTGCAGATGGCGTGCGCCTATATGGGTCTTGCCAACGGTGGCAAACAGTACGTGCCTCATGTGTTTTTGTCTGCCGTGTCGCGCGATGGCGACGGCGATGCCTATAAGTACAACGGCAAGGGCAAGAAGAAGCGTCTGGATGCCAAGATCAACAGCGATTCGGATTTGGCTCTAGTTCGCAACGGCATGCACGACGTGATTTACACGGCATCGACGTCCCTGGCGGCTCACTTTGGCACCCTGACGCCGCAGGTATACGGCAAGTCGGGCACGGGCGAGAAAAGTGGCGAGGACGAATACGCGTGGTTCTGCGCCTATGCACCGGCCGATGATCCCAAGTATGTCATCGCTACTGTCCTGGAGCAGGGCGGCGGCGGCTCAGATACCGCGATGCATGTCGTGCGCGACGTGCTCGGTGTGATTTATGACGAGCCCGATACCTCTTCGGCCTCGGGCGATTCTTCGGTTCGATAGGAGGTTGCGATGGATTTTTCTCCGGCGGATCTGTTCCGTTCAACCAAGACCGGCTCTCGCAGCAGCCTGGACCGCGTCAACAAGCAACTTTCGGCCTCGCGCGGCACGTTTCGCCAAAAGGTGCATATCGGTGTGCTCGTGGCTACTGTGGCGCTCGTCGCCTACGGTGCCATCATTATCTGGTCGGCTTCGCAGTTTAAGGCCGATGCCTCGTTCTCACGCCATCTGCTGGGAATTGGCATCGGAGCGGTGCTGGCGGTGCTCGTCTGGCGAACCGACCTGCGCGGTATTTCCAATTTCTCGACGGCGTTGCTCGTCATCGACCTGATCGTGATTTTCTCGCCCAAGATTCCGGGTCTGTCCTATACGGGCGGTCTGGGCATGACGGGCTGGATCAAGATTCCCGGTATCGGCTTGACGTTCCAGCCGGTTGAGCTTGCCAAGCTCATCACCATCTTCTTTATTGCTACGCTTGGCTCGCAGTATAACGGTCGCATCGATACCGTTCGCGACTACGTCAAGCTCTGCGGCATGCTGTCCATTCCGTTTTTGGCCGTCGTTGTCATGGGCGACCTGGGCTCGGGCCTGGTCGTGCTGGTTTCGGGCGCCATCGTCATTTGTATGAGCGGTGCACGCCGCGAATGGGTGCTGTCGACCCTGGCCCTGCTCGTGGGCTTGGTGGCCCTCGTCCTGGCGCTCGATTCGGTCTTTGATTCGTTGCTCGGCCACGATGTGCTCATCAAGCAGTACCAGATGAACCGTTTGACGGTCTTTATCGACCCCGATAATGCCGATTCGGACGATGCCTACAACCTGCAGCAGTCGCTTATCGCCGTTGGCTCGGGCGGCTTCTTTGGTAAGGGTTTGGGCCATGCGACGCAGTCGGCCGGCGGCTTTCTGCCTGAGTTCCACACCGACTTTGTCTTCGCCTTTCTGTCCGAGACCTTTGGCTTTTGCGGTTCCTTTTTGCTCCTGTGCCTCTACGTGCTGCTGATCTTTTCGACGATTCGCGTCGCCTTTAAGTGCGAGTCGCTGTTTTTGCGTCTTTCGTGTGTGGGCATCGTTGGCATGTGGGCGTTTCAGACTTTCGAAAACATCGGCATGTGCATCGGCATGATGCCGATTACCGGTATTCCGCTTCCGTTTATTAGCTTCGGTTCGTCTTCGATGATGATTCAGCTGCTGACGGTGGGTATCGTACAATCCATATGGCGGCATCGTTCGGGCGCCGCGTAACCGCTGGAGGGGTTTGCTATGAAAATTCCCGTAGATAAGCTGACCCGCGCTTTTAAGATGGGCGCGTCCGTTAAGAAGGATTCCGATACGCCGGTGCGCGTCTCGGTCTATCTGGATTCGTCCGCCTCGCGCTTTCTGGCCGAGACGGTGCGTGACGCCTTTGTGCCGCAGACGACCTCGGGCATTGTGCGCGTCGAGCGTCTGGGGGAGGAGCGAATTGCCCCAAAGACCGATACCGATGTGGTACTGGTGCTCTCGTGTGGCTCCGACCGCTTGGAGAGTGCCGTGCAGGAGCTCGTGATCGCCGGCGCGCCCGTGTGCGTGCTTGCCGAGTCTGCTGTGGAGGTGCCGTTTATCGAGGAGTCCACGCCCATGCTCGGCGTGGTAGCGGCAACCGATAAGACGTATCTGCTCGAGACGCTTGCCCGCTGGATTCTCGATCGCACCGATAAGGAAACGGCTTTTGCGGCGAACTTTGCCTTCATGCGCATCGCGGCGGCCAACCGCATCATCACCTCGTGTGCGCTCACCAATATGGCGACCGGTGCGCTGGCGTTTTTGCCGGGCGCCGATTATCCCGTTATGGCGCTGGCGCAGGTGGGCATGCTCTTTGAACTCGCTGCCGTCTTTGGACGCGGCATTAAGCCTGAGCGCGGCTACGAGGTCGCGGGCGTGCTTGCCGGCGGTCTTGTGATCCGCGCGGTCACCCGCGCGCTCGTCAAGCAGACGCCGCATATTGGGTTTGCCGTCAAGGCGCTCACTGCTGCCGCGGGCACCTATGGCATGGGCCGTGCGCTCGTTTCGCTCTACGAGCGCGATGTCGACTACAGCCGTGCCAACGAGGTGGTCGCTGCCACGTTCTCCCGCGTTCGCGATCTGGTGACCACGGTCGCGGGCGCTACCCGTCCTATGGCGTCCTATCAGGACGCATCAGATCTCGCTGCTTAGGGGTTTTCCGTTGCGCGTTGCATACCAAGACTGTTTTCATTTAATTGAGCCGTTGCTCGCCAAGGTCGAGAAGCCGAGCCGCTATATCGATCACGAGTGGGGCACGCTTTCCAAGGCCGATGCCGACTACCGTTGCTGCCTGATCTACCCGGATGTGTACGAGGTCGGTCTGCCCAACCAGGGCATCGCCATCCTCTACAACATCCTTAACCAGGCCGAGGGCATCTCCTGCGAGCGTGGGTATGTGCCGTGGCCCGATATGGGTGACGCTATGCGCGAGGCAGGTATTCCGCTGCTCTCGCTCGAGGGTGCAGCGCCGGTCGCTTCGTTTGATATCGTCGGTCTGCATGTGCCGCACGAGATGGCGGTGACGAACTTCCTCGAGGCACTCGACCTCGCTGGCATTCCGCTGTTAGCGGCCGACCGAGGTGAAGACGACCCCATCATCATCGCCGGCGGCCCCTCGGTGTACAACCCCGAGCCGTACGCGGCCTTCTTCGATGCCATCCTCATCGGTGAGGGCGAGGAATCGCTGCTCGAGACCTGCCAGCTGCATCGCCGCCTGCGTGACGAAGAGGTCCCGCGCGCGCAGATTGTCGAGCAGCTTGCATCCATTGCCGGCAACTACGTGCCGTCGCTCTATGAGGTTCGTCACGACGAGCCCTGCTCGCCGCATGGCTACACCGTGCCGCGTGAAGGCAAGGATGCGCCGACCGTGGTCTACAAGCGCGTTGTCGAGGATTTCGGCGCCACGAATCCGCTGTCGCAGTCGTGCGTGCCTTATGCGCAGCTGGTTCACGACCGCCTGTCTATCGAGATCCTGCGCGGCTGCGCCCGCGGCTGTCGTTTTTGTCAGGCCGGCATGACGTATCGCCCGGTGCGCGAGCGCTCGGCCGACCAGATCGTCTCGTCGGTGATTCAGGGTCTGGAAAAGACTGGCTATGACGAGGTGTCGCTGACCTCGCTCTCCACGACCGACCACTCCTGCATTCGCGACGTGCTCGGCAGACTCAACCGTCGCCTGGAGGATACGGGTATTCGCGTGTCTATTCCGTCGCAGCGCCTGGATTCGTTTGGCGTGGATATGGCCGAGTCGGTTGCTGGCGAAAAGAAGGGCGGCCTGACGTTCGCGCCCGAGGCCGGCAGCCAGCGCATGCGCGACATCATTAACAAGAACGTGACCGAGGAGGACCTGGACCGTGCGGCCAAGGCGGCCTTCGAGGCCGGCTGGAACCGCATGAAGCTCTACTTTATGATGGGCCTTCCCGGCGAGCGCGACGAGGACATCGTGGCCATCGCCAATCTGGCCGATCACGTGCTGGAGCTCGGTCGTTCCGTGGTGCCCAAGGCTCGTCGCGGCTCGATCTCGGTGTCGATCTCGGTTTCGGTCTTTATCCCCAAGGCTGCCACGCCGTTCCAGTGGTGCCCGCAGCTCGACTACGACGACGTCAAGCGTCGCCAGAAGTTGCTTATCACGAGCGTGCGCAACCGTGCCGTCCGCGTGCATTACCACGATGCCGAGACCTCGCTCATTGAGGCCGCGCTGTCCCGCGCCGGTCGTGACATGACGCCCGTCATCATCGACGCTTGGCGCTCGGGCTCTCGCTTTGACGCCTGGGTAGAGCATTTCTCGCTCGAGAACTGGAAGGAGGCTGCTGCCAAAAACGGCATTGACCTCAATGAGCTCGTGCACCTGCCCTACGAGTTGGACTGGCGCCTGCCGTGGGAGCATGTGAGCCCCGGCTGCACGCGCGGCTTCCTCGAACGCGAGTACCGTCGCTCGCTCGAGGGCGTCACGACTCCCGACTGCACCCGCACGTCGTGCACCGGCTGCGGAATCTGCCCCACGCTCCACGCCAAGAATGTATTGATGGGTGATCGCGCATGAGTGAGCGCCTGACCGACAACCCCACGCTCTTTAGACTTCGTGTTCGCTATGGCAAGCGCGATCGCCTTAAGTACCTGGGCCATCTCGAAGTAATCCATACCATTGAGCGCATCGTGCGCCGTGCGGGACTTCCCTATGCCGTCACGCAGGGCTTCTCCCCGCACATGCGCGTGGGCTTCTCTTCGGCGCTACCGGTGGGTACGTCGTCGACCTGCGAGTGGTATGACCTGTTTATGACCGAGTTCGTGGCGCTCGACGAGGCGTTTGAGCGCCTGGCTGCGGCGTCTCCGGCCGATCTGGCGCCCATCGAGGCGGCGTACATCGACGTGCGCACGCCGGCGTTGACGGCGCAGCTCACGCGCCTGTCGTATCGCATCGACCTGCACTTGGATCCCGAGGCGCCCGTAAGCGCCGACGAGGTGCGTCGTGCGATCGACACGCTGCGCGCGGGCCACGGCATCGACTACGCGCGCGGCAAAAAGAGCAAGCGCTTAGATTTGGATCACACGCTCGTGGGCTATGAGCTCACGGCGGGGGAGCGCCCGGACCATTTGGTGCTCATGCTCGACACCCATGCCGACAACGAGGGCTCCATGCGTCCGGAAATTTTGCTTTCTGCTGCTGATGTTTTGTTGCAGGGCTTGACCCCGGGCGTGGATGCACCTATTGTTTCCACCGGTATGCAAGACCTCGTGACCATCTGCTCCTACGATGTCGAGCGTCAGAATCAAGCATGCGAGGACGACGAGGGCCGACTCGTCAGCCCCATACCTGTGCGAACTTGTGGATTTGCTCCACATACTCGTTGACGGGGGTATTTTCGCCTGCTACTATATTCGGCTGTTGCACTAACTGATGCATGAAGGGCAAGTAAACATGTACGCAATCGTTAACACGGGCGGCAAGCAGTACAAGGTCGCCACCGACGATGTCATCACCGTCGAGAAGATCGAGGGCAATGAGGGCGACAAGGTCACCCTGCCGGTTATCTTCCTCAACGATGGTAAGAAGATCGTCACCGATCCCGACAAGCTGGCCAAGGCCAAGGTTACCGCTCAGATCGTTGAGCAGTTCAAGGGCGAGAAGCAGCTGGTCTTCAAGTTCCACAAGCGCAAGCGCTATCGTCGTCTGAAGGGTCACCGTCAGCAGCTCACCAAGCTGAAGATCGTGAAGGTTCAGGCTACCTCCCGCGCCAAGAAGGCTGTCAAGGCAGAGGCTGAGGCTGTTGCCGAGGCTCCCGTCGCCGAGTAGATTACACTCGTAACGAAAGAGTAGGTATACACAATGGCACACAAAAAAGGACTCGGTTCCTCCCGTAATGGCCGTGACTCCCGCGGTCAGCGCCTTGGCACGAAGCGCTATGCCGGCCAGACGGTAACCACGGGCACGATTCTCGTCCGTCAGCACGGCACGCACATCCACCCGGGTGAGAACGTTGGCCGTGGTAAGGACGACACGCTGTTCGCGCTGGTCGACGGTACCGTTGAGTTCCACAAGGGTATCAAGCACAGGGTCAGCGTACGCCCGCTCGCGAACGCGTAATTCACCCTTCATAGAGCACATATGTGGGAGGCACTTGAGTTTTAGGATTCAAGGGTCTCCCTCTTTTTTGTAGGAGGCGATTCTGTTGTCACAGTTCACCGATATCAGCCGCATTAACGTGTGCGGCGGCGACGGCGGAGCCGGATGCATGTCGTTTAGGCGCGAGGCATTTGTCCCCAAGGGCGGCCCCGATGGCGGCGACGGCGGTCGTGGCGGCAATGTCGTCATCCAGGCCGATGCTCAGCTGTCTTCGCTGATCGATTACCGCTTTAAGCATCACTTTCGCGCCGAGCGCGGCACGCACGGGCAGGGTGCCCGTCGTAACGGCAAGAGCGGCGAGGACCTGATTCTCAAGGTCCCTATGGGTACCGTGGTGCGCGAGCTCGATCCCGAGACGCAGACCCCGATGTTTGAGATTGCCGACCTGGTGCACGACGGCGAGCGCGTCGTCGTGGCGCCCGGCGGTGCCGGCGGTCTGGGCAACACGCACTTTGTGACGTCGGTGCGTCGCGCTCCGGCCTTTGCCCAGTTGGGCGAACCGGCCGAGGAGCACTGGATCGAGCTCGAGATGAAGCTTATGGCCGATGCCGCGCTCGTGGGCTTTCCCTCCGTGGGTAAGTCATCGCTCATCGCGCGCATGAGTGCCGCCCGTCCCAAGATTGCTGACTACCCGTTTACCACGCTCGTGCCGAACCTCGGCATGGTGCGTGCCGGTGAATATTCTTACGTCGTTGCCGACGTCCCCGGTCTTATCGAAGGCGCGAGCGAGGGTAAGGGCCTGGGTCACCAGTTCCTGCGCCACATTGAGCGTACGGCCCTGATCATGCACGTCGTCGACATGACGGGTGGTTTTGAGGATCGCGATCCGGTCGAGGATTACCACATCATCAACCGCGAGCTCGAGCAGTATGGCGCCGAGCTTTCGGAGCGTCCGCAGATCGTCGTTGCCAACAAGTGCGATGCGCCGGGCACGGCCGACAAGATTGCCGACCTCAAGCGCGCAGCGCTCGACGATGGACATATGTTCTTTGCCGTGTCTGCCGTGACGGGCGCCGGCCTCAACACGCTGATGCTTGCCGTGGGCGAGCAGGTGGCTAAGCTGCGCGCCGAGTTGGCTGTCTCGGATGAGCCGGTCGTTCTGCGCGACGATGAGTGGGAGCGCCGTCGCCTGCAGCGTGAGAAGCGTTTCCGCATTGTTCAGGAAGAGCCCGGTGCCTTCCGCGTGGTCGGTCGTGCCATCGAGCGCATGGTCATCCAGACCGACTGGGAAAACGAGGAAGCCGTCATTTACCTGCAGCATAAGTTTGCGCGTATGGGTGTTGACGACGCGCTCGAGAAGGCCGGTTGCCGTGCGGGCGACGAGGTCCGCATTTGCCAGCGCGCCTTTGACTTTGAGGGCGCCGAGGACTTCTCGGAGTACGAGGAGCTCGAGGATGCTGGCGAGGACGTTGCCGTTGAAGCCATTGACGTGGCCGATGCTGCGGATGAGGGAGTCGAGGTTGTCGATGCGGCGGATGCCGCGGGCGATGCCGAGACCTCGGAGGGCGAGTAAGCCATGTCGCTGCGCGGTGGAATCGGTCTGCCCGAGCTTCCTCTAGAGGACGGGCAGGAGTTTAGGCTCGGCATTATGGGTGGCACCTTTGATCCCATCCATTACGGGCACCTGGTGACCGCCGAGCAGGCGCGCGAGTCGCTCGACTTGGACGCTGTGCTCTTTATGCCGGCGGGCTCTCCTGCCTTTAAGCTTGACAAGCCGGTGACGCCTGCCGAGGACCGTTATGCCATGACGGTCCTCGCCACCGCCGCGAACCCGGCCTTTTTGGCGAGCCGGTTCGAGATCGACCGTCCGGGTGTAACCTATACGGCCGATACGCTTCATGCCCTTCGCGACTTTTACCCGTCGCAGGTAAAGCTCTACTTTATTACGGGCGCCGACGCGATTATCGATATTGTGACTTGGCATGATGCCGAACGAATCGCTGAGCTTGCTACCTTTATTGCGGCGACGCGACCGGGCTTTGATATCGATACGGCGCGTGCCCGAATCAAAGAGTCGGGGCTGCCGTTCGACGTGCGCTATATTCAGATTCCGGCGCTGGCGATCAGCTCGACGAACATTCGCAAGCGTGTTGCCCGCGGTATGAGCGTGCGCTATCTTACGAGCGAGTCCGTGCTCGGCTACATTCGCAAACGCAGGCTATATGCCGATTTGGGCCAAGAAGATTTTGAGTGATGGGGGTCTACGTTGTCGGTAGAGGATCAGTTTGAGGGCGATGAGCGCGCGCTGCTCAAGCGCATTCAAGAGCTGCTCGATGTTCGCATGAAGGATAAGCGCAAGCGCTATGTGCATTCGCTGGGTGTTGCCGAGACCGCACTTCATCTGGCCGAGGTCTACGGCGTTGACCGCTTTGATGCCGCTGCCGCCGGCCTGATCCATGACTGGGACAAAGTGCTCTCCGACGACGAGCTGGTCACGCGCGCTCTGCATTACGGCATTAAGATTGCCGGCTCTCCTTCCGCCGCGACGCCGCTTTTGCATGGCCCTGTTGCCGCCTATGAGCTTCCGCAGCTTTTCCCCGAGTTGTCGCCGGCCGTTTTCCAGGCTGTCGACCGTCACACCGTGGGTGACTGCGACATGACGCCGCTCGATATGGTGGTCTTTGTGGCCGATGCCATCGAACCCAACCGCCACGGCGATTATGCCCATGCGCTGCGCAAGATGGTGGGGAAGTCCTCGCTCGACGAGTTGTTCTTCTCCTGTTTTGCGCAGGGTCTGGTCTATGTGATCCAGTCCGGGCGCTATCTTTATCCCACGGCTATTTCGATTTACAACCATTACGCCCAGCTGCGCTAGCTCGGGCTGACTAGAAAGAGGTATTCCATGGCCGACGAGACCATGACCGACGAGCAGATTCTTGAAGGTGTGGAGCACAAGAGCTTCGCCGTCACGTCCGACCGCACTGCCGCCTCGCTGTCCGCGAGCGGTGTCGCCGCCGAGGATGTCGCCCGCGCCGCCGCGCAGGCCGCCTACGACAAGAAGGGCGAGGACGTTCAGGTGCTCGACCTGACCGAGCTTTCCGATGTGTGCGACTACTTTGTGCTCGCCACCGGTACCAACAACCGCCAGGTCGATTCGATCGTCGACGAGATCGAGGAGAAGGTCGCCGAGGCTTGCGGCGAGCATCCGTTCTCCATCGAGGGCCGCGAGCAGAAGACCTGGATGCTCATGGACTACGGTTCGGTTGTCGTCCACGTCTTCACTCCCGAAGCCCGCGACTTCTACCGCCTCGAGAAACTCTGGGGAGACGCCCCCCAGCTCCCCCTCAACCTCCTCTAGTAGCTCATTTGAGACGGGGTTTAGCTACCCTCACGCATATCGCCGGGCAGGTGCGGTTTCCGCACCTGCCCGGCTTTCTTTTTGCCCAAAGGCGGTTAATCGTTGAAGCGGGATTGGCGGCCGAAGGAAAGGGCGGTGTCGCCGAATTTGTCTCGGACGGCGTCGATGGCGACGGAGAGGTCGCGTCGGTCGCTGGATTGGGCCCCGCGGTCATCGACTTCGCAGAACAGGTCAGTCTGGATGCCGCCCTGATGGTCAAAGTCGCTCATGCCGATGCCTGCTAAGCGCACGTGCATTCCTTCCTGCCAGATGTTGTCGAGCAGTTCGAGTGCAACCGCCACGAAGATGTTCTCATCGTCGGTCGGATGAGGCAGCCGGCGCTGTGCCGTACGCCCGCTGCCATACGAATACTTAAGCTTGAGCGTTACCGTGGCGCCCGTCAGCCTCTGACGGCGCAGGCGGCGTCCCACTGACTCTCCCAACAGCGCAATTGCCGCCTCAATATCCCCACGCTCAGTCAGATCTTTAGCAAAGGTGCGTTCATTGCTGACCGACTTGACCTCTCGCTCTTCATCGAGGCTCGTGACTTCGGAGATTTCGAGTCCCAGCGCACGCTGGCGCATGCGTTCGCCGTTGACGCCAAAAATAGAGGCCAAGGTGGATTCCGGTGCACGTGATAGCTCGCCGAGGGTGTAGATGCGCATGCGGCGCAGTCGCTCCTCGGCCGAGCGCCCGATGCCGCTCATGGCAGATACCGGCAGTGCGGCCAAAAAGCGCTGCTCGGTTCCGGGGCGCACGATGGTCAGCCCAAACGGCTTATCCCGCTCGCTTGCGATCTTTGCGACCGTCTTGTTGCAGCCCACGCCAATGGAGCACGTCACTCCCAGCGCTGCCACGCGGCCGCTTATACGCCGCGCAACCAGCATCGGGTCTTCGGGCGCAAAGCGGCCCGGTGTGATATCGATAAAGGCTTCGTCGATGGATACGCGCTCAACGCGCGGGGTCTCGTCGGCGAGAATCGCCATGACCTGCGCGCTCACCTCGCGGTAGCGATCAAAGTGCCCATGCGTCCAAATGGCTTGCGGGCATAAGCGCCGCGCCTCGGCCGAGGCCATGGCAGAGTGCACGCCAAAGCGACGTGCCTCATACGAACACGTGGACACGACGCCACGCGAATCGGCGTCTCCGCCCACGATGAGCGGCTTTCCTCGCCATTCGGGATGATCTAGCATCTCCACGCTCGCAAAAAACGCATCGAGGTCCATGAGGCCCACCGCCGGACCCGTCCAGGGAGGCGGCGTGACGCCCGTGGCATCCTCATAACCGTATGTATGTTCGCGTCTTTCCATGTCATGAGTATACCGCGCAGCTCATGTGGGGTGCGTGTATGTGCTTGCAAATCCCGAATTCTTGTCTAAGATATGGATTTGCCCTCGACTACACCGAAGAAGTTGGTCTCACGGACTTCACCTGCCCGCGTCGATGGCGTATTATGTTCAACTGTTTGTTTGTAGTTGCAGCCTAAAGCTGCTTGGTTGGAGGAGTTTCCTTTGGCAGTCAAGATTCGCCTTGCTCGTCACGGCGCTAAGAAGCGTCCGTACTACCGTGTCGTCGTCGCCGATTCCCGCGCCCCGCGTGACGGTCGTATCATCGAGGAGGTTGGCCGCTACAACCCGATGACCGCCCCCAAGACCATCAACCTCGACCTCGAGAAGATCGCCGACTGGCAGTCCAAGGGCGCTCAGCTCACCGACGCCGTCGCCGCTCTGGTCAAGGCCGCCAACGAGGGCGAGAAGACCGAGACCGTCGTCAAGAAGTCCAAGAAGCAGCTCGCCAAAGAGGCTGAGGCCGCTAAGGCTGCCGCTGAGGCCGCTGAGGGCGCCGAGGAGTAAATCGTGCCTGAGGTTGACGCTGCACAGCTCGAGGGTGAGGCAATGCTCTCAGATCGCATCGCCGATCTCGTCGAATATCTCGTTGTTCAGATCGTCGACGACCCGGATTCCGTGAGCCTTGAGGTCATCGATGGTGACGACGCCTCCACGATTGAGGTTTCGGTCGCCGAGGATGACGTCGCTAAGGTCATCGGCCGTCGTGGCCGTACCATCAAGGCCATTCGCACGCTCGCCCGTGCACTGGCCGCTCGCCTCGACACTGCTGTCGAGGTAGAGGTTCTGGGCTAGGACCTTGAGGTCCCAGTACAAAAACATCGCCCGTGTGGTCAAGCCGCACGGAAGGAAGGGGGAGGTCCTCGCGCAGCCGCTGCGGGGGCTTCCTTCTGTATTAGAGCCGGGCATGCGTGTCGCTCTGACGCCGCCGGCGCTCAAGCGCGACCGCTTTTGCACGGTCGTGTCCGTCACCGATACGGGCGATGGCGATCTGGTCTCGTTTGAGGGCATTGACGACTTGACGGCCGCCGAGGGCATCACGGGATGCTACGTGCTGGCAAATCGTGACGACTTTGAGCTCGATTCGCTCGACGCTGCCTATACCGACCTGATGGGTCGCGAGGTGGTCGACGAGCGCTTCGGTTCGCTCGGTACGATCGTCGAGATTATGTCGACGCCCGCTAACGATGTTTGGGTTGTCGAGGGTGATCGGTACGGCGAGGTACTGATTCCCGTGATCGAGCAGGTCGTGCTCGATCTTCCCGACACAGGAACAATTTCCGTCCACGTTATGGACGGCCTGATCGATATGGACAAGTAGGGAGGAAAACATGCTGATCGAGACCCTTTCGGTCTTTCCCGAGATGTTTGAGCCCGTCATGTCCACATCGATCTTGGGCCGCGCCCGCAAGGCCGGCCTTTTTGATTTTAAGGCGTATAACCTGCGCGACTGGACGCACGACCGCCATCGTACCGTCGATGACGAGCCGTACGGCGGCGGGCAGGGCATGCTCATGAAGGTCGAGCCTATCGCAGAGGCCATCGAGGCTATTAGCTCCGAGGGTCCCAAGCCCACGGTTGTGTTCTTTACCCCCTGTGGCGAGCCTTTTACGCAGCATGTGGCCGAGCGCCTGCTCAAAAGTGAGCGCCTGCTGTTTGTGTGCAGTCGCTACGAGGGCGTCGACGAGCGTGCGTATGCGTATGCCGATGAGCGTCTGTCGATCGGCGACTACGTGCTTACGGGCGGCGAGCTGCCTGCCATGGTCGTTGCCGATGCCGTCGTACGCCTGATTCCCGGCGCCCTGGGCGACGAGATGAGCAATGTGGACGAGTCGTTCTCGACCGCCGAGGACGGAGGACTGCTCGAGTACGCGCAGTACACCCGCCCCGCCGAGTTCAACGGCGAGGGCGTGCCGCCGGTGCTTGTGAGCGGCGATCACGCCAAGGTCGATGCCTGGCGCCGTAAGAATGCCATCGAGCGCACCTGCCGCTGGCGTCCCGACCTGATCGAGACAGCGCGGCTCACGCCCGAGGAGCGTGCTTACGCGCAGGATTTGCTTTCTGGAAGAGGTGAATAACATAGAGGACAATAAAGGCCGCCAACGAGTTCATCTTGAACATGATTTTGGCGAGAGGTCCGTTTTCACTTTGCGGGGCGCCTTGGAATGGGTTTTGGTCATTCTAATCGCGCTTGCCGCCACCTTCCTGATCCGCACCTTTGTGGTCGAGCCCTTTGTGGTGCCCACCGGCTCTATGGAGGACACAATCGAGATTGGCGACCAGATCCTGGCGCAAAAGGTGAGCCTCGAGCTCGGTCAGCCCGTCAAGCAGGGCGATATCGTGGTGTTTCACAACCCCGATGGCACCTCCGAGCATGATGTTCTTGTCAAGCGCGTTATTGCCACGGCCGGGCAGACGGTCGACCTGCAGGACGGCAAGGTGGTTGTTGACGGCCAGGCGCTCGACGAGGACTATACGGCGGGCATGAGCTGGCCGCTTTCGGTTCAAGCGCCCGGCGCTCAGGTGAGCTATCCCTACACCGTCCCCGACGGGTGTGTGTGGGTGATGGGCGACAACCGAGAGAACTCAGCCGACTCCCGCTATTTTGGGCCGGTCGACCGCTCCGATTTAATGGCCGTGGCACTCGTTCGCTACTGGCCGCTCAACCGCATCGGCGCTATCGACTAAAAACCGCTATAGTACAGTACCTAACCGTGTAATCGTTTCGACGAGGGGATATTAGAGGCATGAACGCTTCATCGCTTTCCTTCCAAGACATCATCCTGCGCCTCCAGCAGTACTGGGGCGAGCAGGGCTGCGTCATTATGCAGCCCTATGACTCCGAGGTCGGTGCCGGTACCTTCCATACCGCGACCACGCTGCGCTCGCTCGGTCCCGCCGAGTGGCGCACCTGCTATGCGCAGCCCTGCCGCCGTCCCGCCGACGGCCGCTACGGCGAGAACCCCAACCGCATGCAGCACTACTATCAGTTCCAGGTGCTCATCAAGCCCTCGCCGGTAAACGCCCAGGAGCTTTACCTGGGGTCTCTTGCCGCTATCGGCCTGGACCCCAACGACCATGACGTCCGCTTTGTCGAGGACGACTGGGAGAGCCCGACCCTTGGCGCCTGGGGCCTTGGCTGGGAGGTCTGGCTCAACGGCATGGAGGTCACGCAGTTTACGTACTTCCAGCAGGTGGGCGGCATCGAGGTCGACCCCGTGCCCGTCGAGATCACCTACGGCCTGGAGCGTATCGCCATGTATGCCCAGGGCGTCAACTCCGTTTACGACCTGGTGTGGAGCTATCTGCCCGACGGAACGCCCATGACCTATGGCGACGTGTTCCTCGAGAACGAGCGCGAGTTCAGTGCCTATAACTTTGAGGTCGCCAACGTCGAGATGATGCGTCAGAAGTTTGACGACTACGAGGCCGAGTGCCACTCCTGCCTGGAGCGCAAGCTGCCGCTGCCGGCGTACGACTGTGTCATGAAGTGCAGCCACGCTTTCAATCTGCTCGATGCCCGCGGCGCCCTGTCCGCAGTCGAGCGTGCCAACTACATCCTGCGCGTCCGCGCCGTCGCCAAGGCGTGCTGCGAGGCCTATATGGCCGAGGTCGCCGGAGTCAACGAGAATGCCGATCAGGAAGGCGAGGTGGCGTAAGCCATGGCAGACGCTAAGGATTTCCTGTTTGAGATCGGTACGGAGGAAATGCCCTCCGCGCCGCTGAACAATGCCGTCAAGCAGCTTGGCACCATGATCGCCAAGGGTCTCGATGAGGCCGGTCTGGCCCACGGCGAGGTCCGCGTGATCTCGAGCCCGCGTCGTCTGGCTGCACTCGTTGCCAACGTCGCCACCGCGACCGATGAGGTTCACGAGGTCAAGCGTGGCCCCGCGGCCAACATTGCCTTCGACGCTGACGGTAACGCCACCAAGGCCGCCCAGGGCTTTGCCCGCAAGTGCGGTGTGGCTGCCGAGGACCTGGTCCGTCGCGAGGACACTGACGGTCGCGAGTATGTGTTCGCCGAGAAGAACATTCCTTCCGCACCGGCTACGCCGATTCTGACCGCTCTGTGCGAGAAGACCATCGCCGGCCTGCAGTGGCCCAACTACCGCAGCCAGCGCTGGGGTCACGAGCATGCGACCTTTGTTCGTCCGGTCCGCTGGATCTGCTGCCTTTTGGGCGAGGACGTTGTGCCCGTGTCGTTTGCCGACGTGACGAGTGGCAACACCACGCGTGGTCATCGCGTGCTTGGCCCCGGTGACCATGTGGTCGCCAGCCCCGCCGTCTACGAGCAGGTGCTCGAGGACGCCGGTGTGCTTTCTGCCGAGCGTCGTCGTGAGGTCATCCTTGCCGGTATCGCCGAGGTCGAGGCTGCCCGTCCCGGCTGCCATGTCGATACGCCCAAGAAGGTCTTTGAGGAGGTCATTAACCTCTGCGAGTGGCCGACGGTGCTCGTCGGTACCTTCGATGAGGAGTTCCTCAAGGTCCCGCACGAGATCATCTGCGAGTCCATGCTCACCAACCAGCGCTACTTCCCGATCTATGACGGCGAGGGCAAGCTCACGCGTGAGTTCGTGGTCGTTTCCAACAGCAAGCCCGAGAATGCCGAGCGCGTGATCGACGGTAACGAGCGCGTCGTGCGCGCCCGTCTGGACGACGCAAAGTTCTTCTACGAGGAGGACCTGAAGATCTCCCTCGACGAGTTCCGTGAGCGCCTGGCCAAGGTTGCCTTCCAGGAGAAGCTCGGTAGCGTGCTCGCCAAGTCCGAGCGCATCGAGCAGCTCGCGCTCGCTATTGCCCGTGAGGCACACCTGGGTGCTCATCTGGCAGCTGACGCCGGCCGTGCCGCGCACCTGTGCAAGGCCGACCTGGTGTCCAACGCCGTCGTCGAGTTCACGAGCCAGCAGGGCGTGATGGGCGGTTATTACGCGACCGCGATGGGGGAGAACGACGAGGTCGCCCACGCCATTCGCGATCACTATCGTCCCCGCTTTGCCGGTGACGAGCTGCCCGAGGGCACCGCTGGCTGCATCGTGGCCTGTGCCGACAAGCTCGATACCATTGCCGGTATCTTTGCCATCGGCGAGCCCCCGACCGGCTCCTCCGACCCCTATGCGCTGCGTCGTGCCGCTATCGGCATCATCAACATCCTGCGCGACCGCCTGCCGATCGACCCCACGTCGCTTATCGACTTTGCGCTCGAGCTCTATAGTGAGCAGGGCATTGAGTTTGACGCCGCCGAAGTCGCCCAGCAGGTTCGCGACTTCTTCCATGGCCGCCTGGTGAGCATGGCCCGCGACGAGAAGATCCCGGCCGATACCGTTGCTGCCGTCTCCGCGGTGCACATCATCGCCCCGTCCGTCTTCTTCGCCCGCTGCGCCGCCCTCGACGATGCTCGCAAGAACGACGCCGAGACCTTTGACAACCTGGCGACGGCCTATGCCCGTGCCGCGCATATCTCCAAGCCCGAGCTGGGCGCGGAGTACGACCGCGCCCTGATGGGCGAGGTCGAGCTCGCGCTTGCCGATGCCTCCGAGGCTGCTCAGACCGCTGTCGACGCCGCCCTTGCTGCCGAGGATTACCCGGCCGCATTTGCGGCCCTTGCCGCCCTGCGCGCCCCCATCGACCGCTTCTTCGATGAGGTTATGGTCATGGACAAGGACGAGCAGCTCCGCGATAATCGCCTTAAGCTGCTCAACCGCTTCGAGGCCGTTTTCTCCGGCATTGCCAACATCGGTGAGCTTGCCCGCAAAAAGTAAGCCAGCCTGCGCGTAAGCGCAAAAGGAGCCCCGCATGGATTGCCCGGTCACCGCTCGTCCCACCGTTATCGTTATCTCCGACTCGCTCGGTGATACCGCTTGTGAGGTGGTGCTTGCGGCGTCCGGGCAATTTGATGAAGGGGCTTTTTGTGTTTTGCGCCTGCCTAAGGTGACTTCTGTGGAGCAGGTCAAGTCATTTGTGGGGCCGCGCGTCGATGCCGACCATCGCGATATCGCCGTGTTCCATACCATCGTCGACCCGGCGCTACGTGCTCGTGTGCTCGATTACCTGGGCATGCTGCATATTCGCTCGGTCGACCTGATCGGCCCGACGCTCGCCGTGCTGTCGTCGCTCATCGGTGTACCGCCCAAGGGCGTCGCGGGCGTGATTCACAGGACCGATGACCGCTATTTCCATCGTATCGAGGCCATGGAGTATTTCGTTGAGCACGATGACGGGCGCGGCTGCGACGATCTGTCGGGTGCCGATATCGTGCTGCTGGGCGTATCGCGCACGTCCAAGACGCCGCTGTCGATGTTTTTGGCCTTTCAAGGTTACAAGGTTGCCAATGTTCCGTTGGCCCATGGCATGGAGCCGCCCAAGTCAATTTACGAGGTCGACCCGATGCGTTTGTTTGGCCTGATTTCGACCGTCGACGTTATTTCCGAGATTCGCGATAGCCGCTTGGGCGATGACTACGCCCGTGCCGTTGCCGGCTCCTATGCCGAGCCCGAGAGCGTGCGCAGCGAGCTCGAGGAAGCTCGTGCCCTCATGAAGCGCCTAGGCTGCTTTGTGGTGCGTACCGACGGAAAGGCCATCGAGGAAAGCGCTGCCGAGATCATTAGCCACTTGGAGGAAATCCAAGAAGCCCGCGCCCGCCGCGCCGCCAGTCGAGTGCAGCAAAGTTAGCTCATTGGAGTAGTTAAAAAGCCCCGTCCTAAATAGACTACCTCAAAATAATGCACGATAATGATAAAGCGATTTAGCAAGAAACTTGCATCTGACCTGCATTTCTCTTGCAGTGGTATCTTCATAAGGTAACCACCTTTATCTACCGTTTACCGCTAGTTTTAGCACGTTTACCAAACCGCGCACCCTCTGCTCAAGCCTGCCCAAAACGCGCCGTATAGTTCCCTCACGGCCCGCATCCGGTGGGTCGATTCGTTACCACGGTCGTGTGCGTAAGCGCATGGAAGGGGAAGTATCGTGAGCGATTGCAAGAGGGTTTACCGTTTTGGAACCGACGCCCAGGGCACCTGTGTCACCGAGGGCGACAAGTCCATGAACTTCGTGCTTGGCGGCAAGGGCGCAAACCTTGCCGAGATGAGCCGCATCGGCCTGCCGGTTCCCGGTGGTTTTACCATTACCTGCCAGACCTGTGTCGAGTACTCCGGTGCCGGCAACGTCTGGCCCGAAGGCGCGCTCGATGAGATCGTTGCCGCCGAGGAAGACCTCGAGTCCCGCTGCGGCAAAAAGCTCGGTGACGCCTCCGATCCGCTGCTCGTGTCGGTTCGCTCGGGCGCTCCGTTTTCCATGCCCGGCATGATGGACACGGTCCTCAACTTAGGCCTCAACGACGACTCCGTTCAGGGGCTCATCGCTCAGACGCAAAATCCGCGTTTTGCCTGGGATAGCTACCGCCGCTTTATTCAGATGTTCTCCAACGTCGTTATGGGCGTCGACGCTGACCTGTTCGAGAACGCGCTGACCCGGGCGCGCCTGGTCGCTGGTGTTCGCGTCGATTCCGAGCTTTCGGCCGAGGATCTGCAGGAGCTCGTCGAGACCTTCAAGGGGATTTTCTCTGAGAACGTCGATGCTTCCCTGTATCCCGAGCTCGAGGTTGCTGACGGCAAGCCTGTCTTCCCGCACGACCCGGAGCTTCAGCTACGCCTTGCCATCCAGGCCGTCTTTGGCAGCTGGATGAACGAGCGTGCCTGCATCTACCGCAAGCAGCATGGCATTTCCGACGACCTCGGCACCGCCGTCAACGTGCAGGCCATGGCCTTTGGCAACAAGGGCGAGACCTCTGCGACTGGCGTCGCCTTTACGCGCAACCCGGCCGATGGCACTAAGGAGTTCTACGGCGATTTTCTGGTTAACGCCCAGGGCGAGGACGTCGTCGCCGGCATCCGCAACACCGAGCCCATTGCCGACCTCAAGACCACCCCGGGCCTCGAGTCCGCAGGTGAGGAGCTCGAGCGCGTGTTCCTGACGCTCGAGGATCATTATCGCGATATGTGCGATATCGAGTTCACCATCGAGCAGGGCAAGCTCTGGATGCTCCAGACCCGCGTGGGCAAGCGCACCGCCACCGCCGCCCTGCGCATCGCTATCGAAATGGTCGAGGAGGGCCTGATCACCCGCGAGGAGGCCGTGAGCCGCATCGATCCCGCGCAGCTCGACCAACTCCTGCACCCGCAGTTTGACGCCTCCAAGAAGTACGAGACGCTGGCCAGCGGTCTGAACGCCAGCCCCGGTGCCGCCGTGGGCGAGGTCGTGTTCTCGAGCGACGACGCCGTCGCGCGCGCCAACGAGGGCCACAAGGTCATTCTGGTTCGCTGGGAGACCAACCCCGATGACCTGAAGGGCATGGTAGCCGCCGAGGGCATCCTGACCAGCCACGGTGGCAAGACGAGCCATGCCGCCGTTATCGCCCGCGGCATGGGTACGCCCTGCGTCTGTGGCGTTGAGCGCTTCCATATCGACGCCGCCGAGAAGGTCGTGCGCATCGAGGGCAGCGACCGCGTGCTGCACGAGGGCGACGTTATCTCCATCGACGGCACCCAGGGTATCGTCGTCGACGGCGCCGTTGACCTGGTCTCCGCCGAGCTCACCGGCGATCTGGACACCATCGTATCCTGGGCCGACGAGATTCGCCTGGACGAGACCGGTGGCCATGCTAACCATGTGCGCGTTAATGCCGACAACCCCGAGGATGCCGCGCTCGCCCTCGAGTTTGGCGCCGAGGCTATCGGCCTGTGCCGCACCGAGCACATGTTCCTGGGCGACCGCAAAAACATCCTCCAGAGCTTCATCCTGTCCGATGATGAGGCCGTGAAGCAGCAGGCCCTGGCTGACCTGCTCAAGGTTCAGACTGAGGACTTCCTGGCGATGTTCAAGACCATGTCCGGTCGCGATGTGGTCGTCCGCCTGCTCGATCCGCCGCTGCATGAGTTCCTGGATAATCCTCGCGAGCTCGAGGTCGCCATCACCAAGAAGGAAGCCACTGGCGCCAGCGAGGAAGAGCTTGCCGTCCTACGTGCCCGACTGCGTCGTATCGACGGCATGGTCGAGTCGAACCCCATGCTCGGCTTGCGCGGCGTGCGCCTGTCCGTTGTCTTTGGCGACCTGCCACTCATGCAAGTTCGCGCTGTCGCCACGGCAGCCGCCCGCCTTATTAAGGAGGGCGTCGATCCGCGTCCCGAGATCATGGTTCCGCTTGTCTCCATTACGGCGGAGCATGTCCAGACCCGCGAGGTCATCGAGCGCGTGATCGCCGAGGTTTCTGCCGAGGAGGGCGTCGAGCTCAATATTCCCGTGGGCACGATGCTCGAGCTGCCGCGCGCCTGTATGGTCGCCGACGAGATCGCTCAGCACGCCGACTTCTTCTGCTTTGGCACCAACGACCTTACGCAGACGACCTTCGGCTTCTCTCGCGACGACGCCGAGGCCAAGTTCATCCCCCTGTACATGCACAAGAAGATCTTGAAGGACAACCCCTTCGAGACCATCGACTCGGCGGTACTCGAGCTGGTGCGCATGGCCGTTGAGAAGGGTCGCACCACCAACCCCGACATGCACTTTGGCGTGTGCGGCGAACACGGCGGCGACCCCAAATCCATTAAGGACCTGTTCAACGTAGCCGACGTGGACTATGTGTCCTGTTCGCCCTATCGCGTACCCCTCGCACGTCTTGCGGCCGCGCAGGCCAAGCTCGAGGCGAAGCGCTCCGCCTAACGTTTTGGGTTTAGACGCCTAGCGTAGCCCCTTCATGCCGCCCGTCTCATTCGCGAGGCGGGCGGTTATCATGTGCGGGTTTTGTCTTTTTGTCTGCGTAAAAAATTGTTCTTGCAGCAGAAACCCGCGCGTGTATACTCGAATACGTTTGTTCAACTACGTGCCGGCCAAGGTGGTACGGCACCTCTAGAAGAGTAAGGAATTGCACATGGATTACATCCGCGCAATCGAGCGTCAGCAGATCCGCGAGGACATCCCGCAGGTCCGCGTTGCCGACAACGTCAAGGTTCACTACCGCATTAAGGAAGGCGACCGCGAGCGCATCCAGGTTTTCCAGGGTGACGTCATCCGCATGGCCGGCGCCGGTGCCCGTGAGACCTTCACCGTCCGCAAGATTTCCTTCGGTGTCGGTGTTGAGCGTACCTTCCCGCTTCACAGCCCCAAGATCGCCAAGCTCGAGGTCGTCCGTCATGGTCGCGTCCGTCGCGCCAAGCTGTACTACCTCCGCGACAAGGTGGGCAAGGCTGCTCGCATCCCCGAGAAGCGCTAAGAAGATCGCAGCGTCTGTCCACTCGTTTGGACACAAGGGTCACCTTCGGGTGGCCCTTCTTTTTATCTGATTTGCATGCAAGGAGGGCCTGGTATGGCCAACATGACGAGCTCGGTTTCGGCATCGCAGGTTGCCGGCGAGCTGGCGAGTGCCACGTTCGAGGAGATTCCCGCCCTCGTGGAGCATTATCGCGAGGATCCGCGCCAGCAGGTTATCAAGGCTTGCGAGCGTGCCCTTAAGCGCCATGCCAAGGAGCTTGCCGAGCGCGAGCGCGTCAACGGCATGTACGAGCTTATGCATGAGCTCGGCGGTGATGGCGTGGTCGTGGGCGTCGACGAGGTGGGCCGTGGCTCGGTAGCGGGGCCCTTGACCGTGTGTGCCGTGTGTCTTCCGATGGAGCCGCGCATCTGGGGCATCAACGATTCCAAAAAGCTCACGCCGGCGCGCCGCGAGCTGCTCTCGGTGAAGATTGCCGAGGTGGCGACGGCGATCGGCTTTTGCCATATCGCTCCCGCGGATATCGATGAGATGGGCATGGCCCGCGCCATTCGAGCCGCTGTCGCGGGCGCGGTGGCGGATACGGGGCTTGAGCCCGATTGCGTGCTTATGGACGGCAACCCCCTGGGCGCCGTTCCCAACGAGCGCGACGTGGTCAAGGGCGACGCCAAGATCGCCTGTATCGCCGCGGCGTCCATCATGGCTAAGGTCACCCGTGACGAGATGATGGTTGAGTACGACGCCGAGTATCCCGAGTACCATCTGGCCGAGTCGAAGGGCTATGCGAGCCCCGATCACATCGAGGCCATTCGCAAACACGGTCTTTCTCCTCTGCACCGTGTGAGCTTTTGCGGAAACTTTCTGCAGACTGAGCGCCTTTTCTAGGCCAATTGTGAAGACAGGGACCTTAAGGGTTCCATAAACCTGCTGGTAGGGTCCGTGTGCAACGCTATTGTTGCGCGCGGCCCCTCATTTGTCGGCATTTGGTTTGCTTTTGGTTTGCTTCCGGTACTTACCCGCATGAAACCTGCCCTCATTATCGAGGCAATGCAGAGAGCGGGAAAGGAGACCCCATGTGCGCCGCAGGCAAATTGAGTAAGACGCAGCAGCTCAAGGAGCGTTGGGAAGAGGGGGAGCTCGATTGCGGGTCGATCACGCCTGAGTTTATCAAGGGGCTCAGTCCTCGCGAGCTCGGTATGCTGGGCGAGCTTATCGCAATCGATTACTTTAACGAGCGCGGCTATACATTGCTGGAACAAGGCTATCGATGCTCGGAGGGCGAGGCCGACCTGGTGCTGCTCGATGAGCTCGACGATGTGGTGGTGATGGCCGAGGTCAAGACCAGGCGTGTTGCGCTGGATTGCGACACGCGGGTGTTTCCCGAGGAGGCGGTGAATGCCCAAAAGCAGCGGCGCTACCGTCGCATCGCGAGCTGCTACCTCATGGAGCATTATCCGCTCAAGGCGATTCGATTCGATGCCGTGGGCGTCACCATTCGCGGCGGGCATATCGCCGAGATCGAGCACCAGTACAACGCGTTCGATTGGCAGGTGTCGTGATGGCGTTCGAAACCTTTGCCGTTCACGCAGCCTGTATTCGCGGCGTCGAGGCGATTCCCGTCACGGTCGAGGTGTCGCTTGCGGGTGGCATCCCGGGCATCCAGATGCTCGGGATCCCGAGTATGGAGGTCATGGAGTCGCGCGGGCGCATTCGCTGCGCGATGCGCTCCGCCGGATTCGAGATCCCGCGCTCGGGTATTACGGTCAATCTGGCGCCTGGTGATATCCGAAAGACCGGTAGCGGCTTTGACCTGCCGATAGCCATTGCGGTGCTTGCGGCCGACGGGCAGATTCCCCGCAACAGTCTCGACCGCTGCCTCATTGCCGGCGAGCTCGGCCTGGATGGCACAGTGCTTCCCGTCAAGGGCGAGGTGGCGTTCCAGCTGCTGGCTCGCGACATGGGGCTGTCTTTTATCGCCGGCAGGTCCGACCAGCATGTTCCGCTTGCGGGCGTCGACTGCGGTTTTATCGATCATCTGTCGCAGCTTGCCCGCGGTATGGGCGAGGCGGCTCGGCATTATCTGGATTCCGAGGGCGTGGAGGCCACCTTTGAGCCCGAGCTCGATTATGCCGACGTGTTGGGGCAGGAGGTCGCCAAGCGCGGCATGGCGCTTGCGGCGGCAGGGGAGCTCGGCCTTCTCATGATCGGCTCGCCCGGTTCGGGCAAGACCATGCTTGCGCGCCGCATGACGGGTATCTTGCCCGAACTTTCCGTCGAGGATCAGCAGGAGGCGCTGTGTATCCATTCGGTCTTGGGTGAGAACATCGATGGCATGCTTGCAGGGCATCGGCCGTTTCGAAGCCCTCATCACAGCATTTCGACAGCGGGCCTTATTGGCGGAGGACGCCCGGTGCATCCGGGCGAGATCAGCCTTGCCCATGGCGGCGTGCTCTTTTTGGACGAGCTTGCCGAGTTTCCCACCGGTGTGCTGCAGACGCTTCGTCAGCCTATCGAGCGCGGCTATGTCAGGATCGTGCGCGTCGATGGCGCCTTTACGTTTCCCTCGCGCTTTCAGCTGCTTGCGGCGAGCAATCCCTGCCCCTGCGGCTTTTTGGGCGATCGCGAGGTTCCGTGTCGTTGCTCGGCATCGATGGTAGAGCGCTATCGGTCCAAGCTGCGCGGTCCCTTGGCCGACCGCATCGACCTGATGATCGACGTGACCCGCCCCGATCCGCAGGTGATTATCGAGGGCGCTGAGGGCATGTCGTCGGCCGAGCTGCGCGACTACGTTGTCCGCGGTAGGGCTTTTCGTGCCTGGCGCGAGTCCCGTATGGACGATGCGGATGCCGAGGCCGAGGACGATGAGTCACGGTCCATTGACGGCGTTGTGTCGACCTTTGCACTCGACGAGGCCGCCGAGAAATGCGTGCTCGGCCTGTCGAAGCGCACGCATCTCACGGGGCGCGGCATCGTGCGTCTGGTTCGCATCGCGCGCACGATTGCCGATGTCGCCGAAAGTGAGCGTGTGACGCAAGATCATGTGCTCGAGGCGGCGATGTATCAGGGACGGAGGGATCAGTGATGGACGAGAACCGGTACGAGCTGCATCCCGGTGATGCGTTGTTTCCAGATACCGTTTTGGAGCTCTCTGATGTACCCCAGACGCTGTTCGTGCGCGGCGACCCGGAGGTGCTCTCGACGCCGGCGCTCTCTATCATCGGTGCGCGCAAGGCTTCTCCCTACGGTCTTGCCGTTGCGGAGCTTGCAGCCAAGGTTGCCGTGGAAGCGGGGGTGACGGTGGTCTCCGGCGGTGCGGTCGGTTGCGACCAGGCGTCGGGTTGGGCCGCGGTCAATGCCGGAGGCAGGCACGTCGTGGTGTTGGGTACGGGCGCCGACGTGGTCTACCCGCGTTCGAGTGCGGGGCTCATCGCGCGCACGATCGATACGGGCGGCGCGGTCGTGTCCATCTCGCCTTGGGGCATGGGTCCGCGCAAGTTTGCCTTCCCGCGGCGTAACCGGGTGATTGCCGCGCTTTCGCAGGCGCTCTTCGTGTCGGAGGCTGGCATGCCTTCGGGCACGTTCTCGACGGCCGAGGCCGCCATGGACTTGGGACGCGAGCTGCTTGCCGTGCCGGGTTCGATTTTGTCTCCCGAGTCGCGCGGTACCAACTACCTCATTGCCAACGGGGCCTGCTGCATTATTGACGAGGAGTCCATCGAGATGGCCATCTCGCGAATCTACGGCACCCTGCGCTACTCGCGCCCCGATGCTCCCGGCATCGCCGACCTGGATGCCACACAGCAGGCCGTGATGCATGCCCTCATCGCCTCGCCGCTCAAGGTCGACGACATCGCCGCACTCGTCTCCCTCGATGCCGTCGGCGTGCTCAAGCTTCTGGGCTCGCTCGAGCTCGAAGGTCTTATCGAGCGCATGATGGATGGAAGGTATGCGCCCTCCAAGTTTGCCCTTCACGCCCAGACACCCTTCGGTCACAATGGAAAACGTGTCAATTAGAAAGGTGTTTGCAGATGCAGTTCGATCAGGTGACAGTTATCGGTGGCGGTCTGGCGGGTTCGGAGTGCGCGATCCAGCTGGCAGATCGCGGTTTTGCCGTAAAGCTGTGCGAGATGCGCCCCCAGGTGAGCTCCCCGGCTCATCATACCGATCACCTGGCAGAGCTCGTCTGCTCGAATTCGTTTAAGTCGACCCGTCCGGATTCCGCGGCTGGTTTGCTGAAGGCCGAGCTTGAGCGCATGGGTTCAGTCCTGCTCGATTGCGCCCATCGCGCGGCTGTTCCCGCCGGTGGCGCCTTGGCGGTCGACCGCGTCAAGTTTTCCGAGCTTGTCGAGGCCGAGGTTGCCGCTCGTCCCAATATCGAGGTCGTGCACGGTGAGGTCACACAGATTCCCGAGGGTCACGTGGTCATTGCCGCGGGCCCGCTGTGTTCACCGGCGCTGAGCGAAGAGGTTATGAAGCTCGTCGGTGGCGATGCCCTGGCATTCTTTGATGCGGCGGCGCCGATCGTCGATGCCTCCACGCTCGATATGGACGTGCTGTTCTCGCAGTCGCGCTACGAGGAGCAGGGGAGCGGCGACTATCTCAACGCTCCGCTCAACAAGGAGGAGTACGAGGCCTTTATCGAGGCGCTTACCACGGCCGACCGCGTGGTGCTCAAAGACTTTGAGGGCGGCGATCTGTTCCAAGCCTGCCAGCCTGCCGAGGAAGTTGCGCGCACCGGCAAGGACGCCATTCGCTTTGGCGCCATGAAGCCCGTCGGCCTCACCGACCCGCGTACCGGACGTCGCCCCTGGGCGGCGATTCAGCTGCGTGCCGAGAACAAGGAGAAGACCGCCTATAACCTGGTGGGCTTCCAGACCAACTTGACCTTTGGCGAGCAGAAGCGCGTCTTCCATATGGTGCCGGGCCTGGAGAACGCTGAGTTCTTCCGCTACGGTGTCATGCACCGCAATACCTTTGTCGACGCCCCTCACGTGCTCGATAGCACCTTTGCCGTGCCCGGTACCGGCGTGCGCCTGGCCGGTCAGATCACCGGCACCGAGGGGTACATGGAAGCCGTGGCGACAGGTCTGCTCGCGGCGCTCAACACCTATGCCGAGGCTATCGGTGCCGCGGGCGTCGAGTTGCCGCGTGTGGGCGCCCTGGGTGCGCTCGTGGGCTATGCGACCGATCCTGCCACCGTGGGCTATCAGCCTATGCATGTCAACTTTGGCCTGGTGCCGCCACTCGAGGATGGTAAGCGCCGCAGCAAACGCGACCGCTATCAGGCTTATGCGGATCGCGCCCTCGAGGCCCTTGATGCCTACTTGGCCACGCGCTCCGACTTGTTTGGAGGCGACCGGTCATAGCCTTTGACCTGTACGACACCGTCGACTCGTTTATCGCCTATATCGCACGTGTTGAGGGACTTTCTCCCAACACGGTGACGGCCTATGGCTCGAGGCTAGAGCGCTTTGCTGTCTGGTGCGAGCGCGAGAATATTGATGCTTTCGCTGCCGACGTGCGCACCATTCGTCGCTATCTTGCCGAGCTTTCGCGTGAGCAGGTGGCTCCCCGAACGCTTGCGGCGCACCTGTCGGCTATTCGATCTCTCTATCGCTGGATGGCTGCCGAGGGGATTGTCGAGGGCGATGCGGTCTCGGCGATCGCATCGCCCAAGCTGCCACGTGACCTGCCGGGCGTCCTTACGACCCAGCAGGTTGAGGCGCTGCTCAAGACGCCTGATACCTCGACGCCCGCGGGACTGCGCGATGCGGCGATGCTTGAGTTGCTCTATGCCTCCGGCGCGCGAATCTCGGAGCTCGCGGCGCTCAACGTGGAGTCTATTGGTTGGTCCGAGCGAACGCTGCGACTTTGGGGCAAGGGGAGCAAGGAGCGTATCGTCCCTCTGTATCGTCGCGCACTCGAGGCGACGCGTCTCTATATTGAGGAGGGGAGGCCGGAGTTGCTCGCTCAGGCAAAGCGCCGTGACCCCGCTACCGGGCCGCATCCGCTGCTTATATCGGCGCGCGGCAATCGCATGAGTGCCGCCATGCTCAGGCGGCGGTTCCATACGCTGGCGACGCTCGCCGGCATTCCGGCCGACATTGCCCCGCATGCGATGCGCCATACCTTTGCGACCGATTTGCTCGAGGGCGGTGCGGACCTGCGCTCGGTTCAAGAGCTGCTAGGTCATGCGAGCCTGTCCACGACGCAGATCTACACGCATCTCACACCCGATCGGCTTAAGCGGGCTGTGGCTCAAGCCCATCCCCGCGGCGAATAGTGGCTGGGACGTCCCGTGCCGCACTCAGGTGTGTGGTTTTGATTGCGGGTTGGCAGGAAGAGGCATTCCTGCTATCATTCATCGGGTTGCTTCACGGCAACATGTTTTTATCACGCACGCGCGGCTACTTCATACCGTGGTGCCCGGGCTTTGGTAGCACATGTCCGGGTTGGTTTTGGAGGATGACCCCGCGCGGAGGCAAACCACAGGAGGTTTAACATGGCTACCAAGATTAATATCCGCACCCTGCTCGAGGCCGGCTGCCACTTCGGTCACCAGACCCGTCGCTGGAACCCCAAGATGAAGCCGTTCATCTTCGGTGAGCGCAACGGCATCTACATCCTCGACCTCAAGCAGACCATCCTCGACGCCGACCAGGCCTACACTTTCGTCAAGAACGTCGCCAAGGGTGGCAACGTGCTGTTCGTCGGTACTAAGAAGCAGGCTCAGGAGGCCGTCAAGAACGCCGCTGAGCGCGCCAACATGCCTTACATCAACCAGCGTTGGCTCGGCGGTATGCTGACCAACTTCGTCACCATCCGCTCCCGCATCAACCGCATGGAGGAGCTCGAGGCCATGGTCGAGGACGGCCGCATGGCAGTGCTCCCCAAGAAGGAGCAGGCTGTGCTCGGCAAGGAGCTCACCAAGCTCCAGACCAACCTCGGTGGCGCCCGCGACATGAAGGGTCTGCCCCAGGCTCTCTTCGTCATCGACACCAAGCGCGAGGAGAACGCCATTAAGGAGGCCCAGCGCCTGAACATCCCCGTCGTCGCCCTGATCGACACCAACTCCGATCCCGACGAGGTCGAGTACGGCATCCCCTGCAACGATGACGCTATCTCCGCTGTCACCCTTATGTGCGAGCTCATGGCTGACGCCTGCCTCGCTGGCTCCGGCAAGGAGCAGGTCTCCGAGGCCGAGATGGCCGCTGAGCCCAAGGCCGAGTAAATCAGTCTTAGTTAATTCTTTTTCATCTCTTTGAAAGGAACCACAATGGCCCAGATTACCGCCGCTATGGTCAAGCAGCTCCGCGAGATGACCGACTCCCCGATGATGGAGTGCAAGAAGGCTCTCGTCGAGGCTGACGGCGACATGGACGCCGCTGTCGACGTCCTGCGTAAGAACGGCCTTGCCAAGGCTGCCAAGAAGGCTGGCCGTGAGACCAACGAGGGCGCTGTCGCCGCGTTCGTCTCTGAGGATGGCAAGACCGGCGCTCTGCTCGAGCTCTCCTGCGAGACCGACTTCGTTGGCTCTAACGCCAAGTTCACCGGCTTTGCTTCCAAGGTCGCTGAGGTTGTCGCTACCACCGAGCCTGCTGACGTCGACGCTCTGCTCGAGAAGCCGATGGGCGAGGAGACCGTTTCCTCCGAGCTCACCGAGATGATTCACATCATGGGCGAGAACATGAAGATCTCCCGCTTCGCTGCCCGCAAGGCTGAGAACGGCGCGCTCGCTTCTTACATCCACATGGGTGGTAAGATCGGCGTCCTCGTCGAGTTCGCCTTCGAGAAGGCTGAGACCGCTCAGGCTGAATCCTTCAAGACCTTCGCTCACGACGTTGCCCTTCAGGTTGCCGCCGTCGCTCCGATCTGCGCTACCCGCGATCAGGTTCCGGCCGAGACCGTCGAGCACGAGAAGCAGATCTACATGGCTCAGGCTGCCGAGTCCGGTAAGCCCGAGGCTATCCAGGAGAAGATGGCTGTCGGCCGTCTGGAGAAGTTCTACAAGCAGTCCGTGCTCACCGAGCAGGAGTTCATCAAGGACAGCTCCCTCACCATCAAGAAGTACGCTGAGCAGGTCTCCAAGGAGCTCGGCGACACCATTACCGTCGTTGCCTTTGACCGTCTGGTCCGTGGCGAGTAAATAAGCTCTTGTAGCTGGTAATGAGCAGGCTGTGGGTTTTACTCACAGCCTGCTTTTTCATGGCTCTTCTTAGAGCCTTTGATAGAATGTTGAGAGTTCAATCTAAAGGAGGATCGCTTTGTCCGACATCCGATATAAACGCGTGCTTCTTAAGCTTTCCGGCGAAGCACTGATGGGCGACGGCCAATATGGCATCGACCCCAAGGTTACCGACCATCTTGCCAAGCAGGTCAAGGAGCTACTCGCCGTTGGCCATGAGGTCGGCGTCGTTGTCGGCGGCGGCAATATTTTCCGCGGCATGGCCGGCGCTGCCGGTGGCATGGAGCGTGCTCAGGCCGACTACATGGGCATGCTGGCAACCGTTATGAACGCGCTCGCCCTGCAGGATGCCTTCGAACATAACGATGTTCCCTGCCGCGTGATGAGCGCTATCCAGATGAACGAGATCTGCGAGCCCTATATTCGCCGTCGCGCCATCAACCACCTTTCCAAGGGCAACGTCGTTATTTTTGCCGCCGGTTCGGGCAATCCGTACTTTACGACCGACACCGCCGCGGCTCTTCGTGCGTGCGAGATCGGCGCCGAGATTCTGATCAAGGCCACCAAGGTCGACGGCATCTATGACAAGGATCCCGTCAAGTGCGCCGATGCCGTCCGCTTTGACAAGATCACCTACCATGAGGTGCTCGTCCGCGGTCTGCAGGTTATGGATTCCACGGCTACGGCACTGTGCCAGGACAACCGTATGCCGATTTTGGTCCTCAACATCGATGGCGAGGACACCGTCAAGCGCGCGCTCGCGGGTGAGCCCGTCGGCACGCTCGTCTATCAGGAGGATTAAGCATGGCAGAGAACATCACCGCCCACATGGACAAGTCGCTCGAGTCCCTCAAGCATAACTTCTCCAAGGTCCGTACCGGCCGCGCCAATGCCAACATTCTGTCCGACATCACCGTCGATTATTACGGTGTTCCCACGCCGGTCACGCAGGTTGCCGCCGTCAAGACCCCGGAGGCCCACATGCTGCTCATCGAGCCGTGGGACAAGGCGCTTATCAACGCCATCGTCAAGGCCATCGGCGCTTCCGATTTGGGTATTACCCCCAACTCCGATGGCACCGTCGTTCGTCTGCCGTTCCCGGCTCCCACCGAGGAGCGCCGTCGCGAGCTCGTCAAGGAGTGCCGCGAGTACGCCGAGCAGGCCAAGGTGTCTATCCGTAACATCCGTCGCGACTTCAACAACAAGCTCGAGCGCGATGAGGAGCTCACCGAGGACGATGTCCGTCGCGAGCAGGCTAAGGTCCAGAAGCACACTGATGAGTATGTCGCCAAGGTCGAGGAGCTTCTGAAGGAAAAAGAAGCCGAGGTCATGGAGATCTAAGGTGCAATACGACGAGAACAAACTGGTCGAGTACTTTGCCGACGCCCCTGCGGGCGTCGGTTTTTCCGACCTTGACCTCAATAAGATTCCGCATCATATTTCGTGCATCATGGACGGTAACGGTCGCTGGGCCACGGCGCGCGGTCTTGCCCGCACCGAGGGCCACAAGGCCGGTATCGTCTCCCTGCGCGAGATCATTACCGCATGCGTGCGTTTGGGCGTCGACGTCCTTTCGGCCTATGCGTTTTCCACCGAAAACTGGAATCGTCCGCAGCATGAGGTCAACGTTTTAATGCATCTGTTTGCTAAGACGTTTATCGATGAGCTGCCGCTGCTTAAGCGCGAAAACGTGCGCGTTGTCTTTTTGGGCGATATTTCCGCACTGCCCAAGAAGACCCGCGATGTCTTTGAGCGAGGTCTTGCCGAGTGTGCCGATCATACCGGCATGACGCTGGCACTTGCCGTCAACTATGGAGCCCGTGCCGAGATCACCCGTGCTGTCCGTCAGATCGCGCTCGATGCCGCTGCCGGAAAGATCGATCCGGCCGCTATCGACGATGATATGGTTGCTTCGCACCTGTACACCGCCGGGCTACCCGATCCGGAGCTTGTGATTCGAACCTCCGGCGAGCTTCGCCTTTCGAACTATCTGCTGTGGCAGGTTGCCTATTCCGAGTTTTATGTCACCGATACCTATTGGCCCGACTTTGATCGTTGGGGTCTTGTCGACGCCATTTTGGCCTACCAGGGCCGCGACCGTAGGTTTGGTGGACTGAGCAAGACCGAGGAGGCTTAATCGTGTCCGATCGTCCCAAGGCATCTGCTCCCAAGGCGTCAACCCCCAAGGCGCCTTCCGCCAAGAGCGGCGCGGCTGCGACTTCGTGGTTGGCCGGCTTTATTACCCGCGCCGCCGCAGGTATCGTCTACGCCGTCGTATTTATTCTCTGCTTGGTTTTGGGTATCGTTCCCACTGCCATTTTTGTCTCCGTCATGAGCGGCCTGTGCTGCTATGAGTTTTTCCGCATGACGAAGCTCGATGGCAAGGTGGCCAACGAGCGCCTGGGTATCGCTGCCGCCGTGCTCTTTCCGCTCTCGGCGCTGGGCGACTCGCTGCTGTTGAATGCCCTGCTTTTTGCACTGATGCTTGCGGTGGGTATTTGGTACGTCTGGTCGTCGCGTACCCGTATATCCGATGTAGCCGTGACGCTCATGGGCCCCATCTACACCGGTTTTATGCTGTCGGCCATCGTTCTGCTGCGCGATGCCGTGCCCGGTTTTGCCGGCGCCCTGCTTTCGGTGGGTGTTTGCGCGTCTCTCTGGGTCTCCGATTCGTTCGCCTATATCGTGGGTAGCCGTATCGGCAAGCACAAGATGGTCCCCAAGATTTCTCCCAAAAAGAGCTGGGAGGGCTTTGTCGGCGGCATCTTGGGTTCGGTTCTCATCTGGCTCATTTTGTGGGCGACGCATTTCTATAAGCTGAGCTTGCCCTATGCGCTGCTGTGCGGCGTGGTCGTGTCCATCTTGGGCGTTATCGGCGACCTCATCGAGTCGCGCATCAAGCGTGGCGTGGGCGTCAAGGATTCCGGCAACCTTATTCCGGGTCATGGCGGCATGCTCGACCGTAGCGACTCGCTTATTTTTGGTTGCATTACCGCGCAGCTACTTTTGATGATTGGAGGCGTACTGTAATGGCCTTTCAGACGACGTATGGCCCCGATGGACGCCTTCGCGTTGCCATCCTGGGCTGTACGGGCTCTATTGGAACGCAGGCACTCGATGTATGCCGTCAGCATGCCGATCGATTGCAGGTTACGGCGCTGTCCGTTAACTCCAGCACTTCGGAGCTCGTTGCGTTTGCCCGCGAATTCTCGGTTCCGGCCGTTGCCGTGGCCGACACCACCCACGGTGCGGACGCTGTACTGCAGGGGCTGCCCGAGGGCACCGAGCTCGGTGTTGGTGCGCAGGCGGTTTGTGAGCTCGCGCGTCGCGATGACGTCGACTGTGTGCTTGTTGCCATTGTGGGCGCTGCCGGGCTTGAAGCGAGCCACGCGGCGCTGACCTCGAACAAGCGCCTTGCCCTCGCCAATAAGGAGTCGCTCGTCGTTGGCGGTGACTTGCTGATGCCGTTGGCGCAGCCGGGCCAGCTTATCCCGGTCGACTCCGAGCACTCCGCCATCTACCAGTGCTATCTGGGGGAGAATCCGCGCGAGGCTCACTGTATTTGGCTCACTTGCTCGGGTGGTCCGTTCTTTGGTCGTACGCGCGACGAGCTCAATCGCGTGACACGCGCCGATGCGCTGGCACATCCCACGTGGGCCATGGGCGCTAAGATCACCATCGACTCCGCGACTCTTATGAACAAGGGCCTGGAGCGTATCGAGGCGATGCATCTGTTCGGTTGCGACCTCGACTTTATCAACGTGGTCGTTCAGCGTCAGTCAAAGATTCATTCGATGGTCGAGTTTGCCGACGGCTCCGTGATGGCGCATCTCGGTGCGTCCGACATGCGCATTCCCATCCAGTTTGCCTTTTCGTATCCCGAGCGCTGGGATACTCCGGCGCCGCGAATCGATTTTCGTGTGTTGGGGCAGCTTACCTTCGACGCGGCCGATATGGACACGTTCCGCTGCCTGGCGCTGGCCGAGCGTGCCGGCAAGACGGGTGGCACCATGCCGTGCGTGCTGAATGCCGCCAACGAAGTTGCCGTCGATGCCTTCCTGCACGATGCCTGTACCTTTACCGATATCGATCGCATCGTTGAGTCCTGCATGGATGCACACGATACGCAGGCGGTTGCATCGTTTGAGCAGCTTCGCGATATCGATACGTGGGCTCGCGCCAAGGCCGCCGAGGTGCTCGCTGCAACCCGCTCTTAATCGTAAGGATTGCTTTTCGTTTTATGGATACTGTTCTGAGCGTTCTCTCCTCGGTCTTTTGGGGCCTTTTGATGCTATCCGTCCTCGTGTTTCTGCATGAGGGCGGCCACTTTTTGGCGGCCCGTGCGTGCGGCGTGCGCGTCACTGAGTTTTTCTTGGGCCTGCCGTGCCGCTTTGACATTCATCATACGTCGCGTCGCATCGGTACCAAGTTTGGCGTGACGCCGCTGCTGCTGGGTGGTTATGCCGCTATCTGCGGTATGGACCCGACCGATGTCTCGTGCGCCGACCGTGTGCTTGCGGCGATCTATCGTCATGGTCGCGTTTCGGTTGCAGACCTTTCCGTCGAGCTGGAGCTGCCCGAGGAGGATATTCTCGAGGCTTGTGCCTTGCTTTTGGGCTGGGGCTCCGTTGCGCCTTGGTACGAGGAAGGGGAGAAGCCTTCACCCAGTTACTATCCGGTTAGGTACCAGACGCTGCCGCGCGATGCTGCAGGATATACCACCTTTGACGGTCGCAAGTTCGATCGAGAGCATGCGACTGCCGAGGGCGATGTGTGGGAGCTGCCGGTCGCCGCGTCGGAGTTTCTCGAGCAGGAGCGTTCGCATACCTATCTGGGTCAGGGTTTTCTCAAGCGTGCCTTTATGCTGCTCGCGGGCATTCTCGTCAATATTCTGACGGGCTTTTTGCTGCTTATGAGTATCTACTCTATCGCCGGCGTATCGGTGCCGGTCGATAGCAATGTGATCGGTCAGGTTGAAGAAGGCTCTATAGCCGCCAAGGCGGGCATCGAGGCCGGCGACGCAATTTTTAGTGTCGATGGCGTGTCGTGCTCTTCCTGGATGGACGTGTACGATGCGATCGGAGCGGCCGCCGGCAAGGACGATATCGCCATTGAGTATCGGCGCGACGGCAAGAAACTTTCGACCTCGGTTGCGCTCAAGGAGGACGAGCGTTTGGGCGTTTATGCCTCCACGCAAGTGGTCCATTTGGACCCCATTACGTCGGCGCGCCTGTCGTTCTCCTATGTTCAGCAGACTGCTGAGGGCGTGATGCGCCTGCTGCAGCCGCAGCATACGATGGAGATACTCGATCAGTCCTCCTCGATTGTGGGCATCAGCGTCATGTCTTCTCAGGCGGCGGCAGCTGGTCCCGCGACGTTCTTGACGTTTGCCGCGCTCATCTCGTTTTCGCTGGGCTTTATGAACCTGCTGCCTATTCCGCCGCTCGACGGGGGAAAGCTGGTTATCGAGATCATTCAAAAAATCGCGGGCCGCGAGCTTCCGCTCAAGGTCCAGACGATTGTGAGCTATGTGGGCATCGCACTCTTTGCGCTGCTGTTTGTCTATATGCTTCGTTCCGACATCCTTCGATTTATTCTGTAGGGGAGTGTTTGGATTGTCTTTGTCCCATCCTTTGCCGCGCGAGCTGACGCGCCCCGTGCATGTGGGCGGCGTGCAGATCGGTGGCGGCGCGCCGGTGGTGGTTCAGTCCATGACCTGCACCGATACCGCCGACGCCCAGGCAACGCTTGCGCAAGTGCGCGCGTTGGCGCAGGCTGGCTGCGATATCGTGCGCGTGAGCGTGCCCACCGAGGCCGCGCTTGAGGGTTTCCGCACGATTTGTGCCGAGTCTCCGGTGCCGATCGTTGCGGATATCCACTTTAATTACAAGCTGGCCATTGGCGCTGTGGAGGCCGGTGCCGCCAAGCTTCGCATCAATCCCGGCAATATCGGCGATTGGGCTAAGGTTGACGCGGTTATCGATGCTGCGGGTGCCGCGGGCTGTGCGATTCGTATCGGCGTCAATGCCGGTTCGCTTGAGCAGGATATCGCCGAGCGCGACGACCTTACGCAACCCGAAAAGCTCGTGATGTCGAGCGAGCGTTTCGTCAAACATTTTGAGGATCGCAGCTTTACCAATATCGTGCTTTCCGCCAAGGCGCATAGCGTGTCAACGACGCTCGACACCTATCGTGCCCTTTCGCGCGAGATTCCCCACGTTCCGCTTCACCTGGGCGTAACCGAGGCGGGTACCAAGCTGCAGGGCACCATCAAGAGCTCTGTGGGCCTTGGTATCCTGCTGTCTGAGGGTATCGGTGACACCATGCGCGTCTCGCTCACGGCCGATCCGATCGAGGAGCCGCCGGTCGCCTGGGGCATCTTGCAGTCGCTCGGCCTTCGCCGCCGCGGTCCCGAGATCGTCTCGTGCCCCACATGCGCTCGCTGCCAGGTCAACCTCATTCCTATCGCCGAGGAGGTCACCGAGCGGCTTAAGAACTACTCTGCGCCGCTTTCGATTGCCGTGATGGGATGTGCGGTCAATGGCCCCGGCGAGGCCTCTGACGCCGACTTGGGCGTTGCCTGCGGACGAGGTCAGGGCCTGCTCTTTTCGCACGGCCAGATCATTGGTAAAGTAGCTGAGGACCAAATTGTCGACGCGCTTATGGCCGAGGTCGACAAGCTTATTGAGGAGAAATAAATGACTCGAGCAATGTATATGTCTAAGCTGTATGCTCCGACGCTCAAAGAGGATCCGGCCGACGCCGAGCTTGCGAGCCATCGATTGCTGCTTCGTGCCGGCATGATCCGCAAGGAGGCCGCCGGTCTCTATTCCTATCTGCCGCTCGCGTGGCGCTCGATTCGTAAGATCGAGAACATCGTGCGCGACGAGATGGATGCTGCCGGCGCCCAGGAGCTCATGATGCCCATCATGGTCGATGCCGAGCTGTGGCGTGAGTCCGGCCGTATCGATGCTTATGGCAAGGAGCTCGTGCGCTTTGATGACCGCCACGGACGCGAGTTCGTGCTCGGTCCCACCCACGAGGAGACCGTCACGGCCCTGGTGCGCAATGAGCTGCGCTCCTACAAACAGCTGCCCGTCAACCTGTACCACATTCAGGACAAGTTCCGCGACGAGTTCCGTCCCCGCTTTGGCCTGATGCGCGGTCGCGAGTTCATCATGAAGGACGCCTACAGCTTCTCCGCCACGCAGGAGAGCCTGCAGGAGGAGTACGACAAGATGAAGCAGGCCTACGCTAACATCTGCGAGCGCTGCTACATCAAGGCTCTGCCCGTTGTCGCCGACTCCGGCGAGATCGGCGGCGACACTTCCGTAGAGTACATGGCTCTTGCCGACGCCGGCGAGGCTTCGCTCGTCTACTGCGACGATTGCGGTTTTGCTGCCGATGACGAGGCTGCAAGCACCAAGGTCGTTGTGACCGAGGGCCCCGGCGATGGCACGCTCACCAAGGTCGAGACTCCGGGTATGGGCACCATCGAGGCCGTTGCCAAGTTCTTCGGCTTCCCCGAGAACGGCACGCGCAAGTCGCTGGCACTCATCGACTCCGAGGGCAAGCCGGTCGTGGCCATTGTCCCGGGCGACCACGAGCTCAATGACTGCAAGGCCGAGCATGTCTTTGGCAAGGGCTACCGCATGATGACCGACGAGGAGCTTCAAGCGAACGGCCTGCACAAGGGCTTTATCGGACCGGTCAACCTGCCCGAGGGCATCCGTCTGGTGTGCGACGAGAGCCTGCGCGATTCCAAGCAGTGGGCCTGCGGTGCCAACGAGGTCGATTATCACTTTACCGGTGCCTGCCCCGAGCGCGACTTTACCGTCGATGAGTGGGCCGATCTGGTCACCGTTGTCGCCGGCGACCCCTGCCCGCACTGCGGCAAGCCGCTCTCCGCTGCCCGCGGCATCGAGGTCTCTCAGGTCTTCCAGCTGGGCACCAAGTATTCCGAGGCCATGGGTGCCACCTTTATGGACGAGGATGGCAAGGAGAAGCCGCTCATCATGGGCTGCTACGGCGTTGGTGTGTCCCGCTCGCTCGCTGCCGTCGTGGAGCAGCACAACGACGAGCACGGTATCGTCTGGCCGGTCTCCGTTGCCCCGTACGAGGTCGCGGTGATTCCGCTCGATCCCAAGAAGGAGGAGTGCGCTACCGTCTGCGAGCAGATCGTTGATGGCCTGTGCGCCGAGGGTATCGAGGTCGTCGTCGATGACCGTGACGAGCGTCCCGGCTTTAAATTTGCCGACAACGACCTTATGGGCTTCCCGTATCAGGTCGTTCTGGGTAAGCGTGGCCTCAAGAACGGCACCGTCGAGCTCAAGGACCGTGCTACGGGTGAGCGCGAGGACGTGGCGATCGACGAGGTCGTCGCCAAGGTCGCCGAGCTTGTGAAGGCGGCACGCCGTTAATCGGCGATTTCGCTTGTAGTTCGATATACGGGACGGCCCCGCATTTCTCCAGATAGGGGAGATGCGGGGCCGTCCTTTTATCTTGTCGGCGTACTCAATCGCTAAAAGGAAACCCCACAGCCCATGCGAGCTGCGGGGTTTCCTTTGTGCCTCCGATGCGAAATAAATCGCTCAGATATTACTGATAATCGACGACGTCGATCCAGTTCTTCAGGAACTCATCGTTCACGTTGCGCTTACGAGCGAGCTCGGAAGCGGCGACGATGCTCGTCCACTGACGCACGACCTGCATGGGCATGTCGGCGCGGTCGCAGTAGAGCTCCAGATAAGCCTCGGCCTGGTCCTTGCTGTTGAGGGCAAAGAGCAGGTAGGTGGTGGCAACGTCGGCAGCAGGGGAGCCCTGGGTAGCGTGTGCCCAGTCGCACACATAGAGCTGGCCGTCCTCGCCGACGATGACGTTGGAGGGGTTGAAGTCGCCGTGGCAGACCTTGAACTCCTTGGTCATGCCGTCCAGACGCTCCTGAAGGTTGTAGCGCGTAGTGGCATTGAGCTGATCGAGGCTGTCGATCATGCGGGCGAACTTATCGCGCTGACGGTTGAGCAGCGGGGAGGTGTAGCCGTGGATCTCGATCTGGAGGTCGATGAACATCTCGAGGTACTCACCAAAGCGCTGGGGCTCGGCAGTCATCTTCTCGGCAAGCGTGGTGCCCGGAACCTTCTCGGTCACGAGCGCCCAGCCGTTGGCGTTCTCGAGCTGAGAAACCTCGAGAGCCTTGGGGCTGCGGATGCCGCACTCGTTGATGCGGGCAAGATTCAAAGCCTCGTTGAACACGTCGGAGACGGGCTTGGTCTCGTTAAAGACCTTGACGATCTTGTCGCCCAGGTCGTAAACGACCTTGTTGCCGCGACGGACGAGCTCGGTCTTGGAATCGGGGAGCAGCATGATTGCATCCTTTCAACGATGCGATAGAAGCAACGGCGGGGGCGTGCGTACACCCGTGCACCCCCGCCGCAAATAACCGTGCTAAAACTAGCAGACGGCGTAGTCCTGGGGCTCGCGGCCGTAGTAGGCGTCCAGGTAGAGCTCCTTGATCTCGCTCATGAGCGGGTAGCGCGGGTTAGCGCCGGTGCACTGGTCGTTGAATGCCTGCTCGGTCATCTCGTCGAGGGTGTCGAGGAAGTACTGCTCGTCAACACCGTAGTCGGCGATGGTCTTCTTGACGCCGATGAAGTCCTTGAGCTCCTCGAGCTTCGTGATGAAGTTCTCGAAGACCTCCTTGTCGTCCTTGCCCTCGATGCCGCAGTACTTGGCCATCTCGGCGTAGTTGTGCAGCGCGTTGGGGTAAGGATACTGGGAGAAGGTACCCATCTTGACGGGAGCCTCGGCGGCGTTGTAGCGCATGACGCGAGTCAGGATGACGGCGTTGGCGAGGCCGTGGGGCAGGTGATGGAAGGCGCCGAGCTTGTGGGCCATGGAGTGGTTGAGGCCCAGGAAGGCGTTGGCGAAGGCCATACCGGCCATGCAAGAGGCGTTGTGCATCTCCTCGCGGGCATGCGGGTCCTTGGCGCCGTTCGTGAAGCTGGAGGGCAGGTTCTCGAAGACGAGCTTAGCAGCGCGCTCGGAGAGGCCCTTGGTGTAGTCGGAAGCCATGATGGAGACGTAGGACTCGATGGCGTGGGTCATGACGTCGATGCCGGAGGCAGCGGTCAGGCCGCGCGGAGCGGTCATGCAGTTGTCGGCGTCGACGATAGCCATGTTGGGGAGCAGCGCGTAGTCGGCGAGCGGCCACTTGATGCCGGTCTCCTTGTCGGTGATGATGGCGAACGGCGTGCACTCGGAGCCGGTACCCGAAGAGGTCGGGACGGCGACGAAGTAGGCCTTCTTGCCCATCTCGGGGAAGGTGAAGATACGCTTGCGGATGTCCATGAAGTCCATGGCCATGTCCTCAAACTTGCACTCGGGGTGCTCGTACATCATCCACATGATCTTGCCGGCGTCCATAGCGGAGCCACCGCCGACGGCGATGATGACGTCCGGCTCAAAGAGAGCCATCTGCTTGGCACCGCGACGTGCGCACTGCAGCGACGGATCGGGCTCGACGTCATAGAAGCAGTCGTGGGCGATGCCCATCTCGTCGAGCTTGGCCTCGATGGCGCGGGTGTTGCCATTCTTGAAGAGGAACTGGTCGGTGACGATGAAGGCGCGCTTCTTGCCCATGACGTTGCCCAGCTCGTCGAGGGCGACGGGCGTGGAACCCTTCTTGAAGTAGACCTTCTCGGGAGCGCGGAACCACAGCATGTTCTCACGGCGCTCGGCCACAGTCTTAACGTTGATCAAGTGCTTCACCCCAACGTTCTCGGAGACGGAGTTGCCGCCCCAGGAGCCGCAGCCCAGGGTCAGAGACGGCTTCATGCCAAAGTTGTACAGGTCACCGATGCCGCCGTGCGAGGACGGGGTGTTGATGACGATACGGCAGGCCTTCATGACGTGCTCGAACAGGCTGATCTTCTCGGCCTGAGCGGGGTGCACATACAGAGAGGCGGTGTGGCCCGGGCCACCGGCGAGCACCAGGTGCTCGGCCTTGTCGACGGCCTCCTGGAAGTCCTTGGCGTGGTACATGGCCAGGACCGGGGAGAGCTTCTCGTGGGAGAACTCCTCCTTGGCGGGGTCGGTGGAGGTGACCTCGGCGATCAGGATCTTGGTCTTGGCGGGAACCTCGATGCCGGCGAGCTCGGCGATCTTGGCGGCAGCCATGCCGGGGATGCGGTGATCGAGGGCGCCGTTCTTGAACATGGCGGCACGCAGGGCCTCCATCTCGGCACCCTGCTTGACGAAGTAGCAGCCGCGCTTCTGGAACTCGGCCTTAACCTGGTCATAGATGGTGTCGATGACGGTCACGGACTGCTCGGAAGCGCAGATCATGCCGTTGTCGAAGGTCTTGGAGTGGATGATGGAGTTGACGGCGAGCAGCACATCGGCGGTGTCGTCGATGATGACCGGGGTGTTACCGGCGCCAACGCCCAGGGCGGGCTTGCCCGAGGAGTAAGCGGCCTTGACCATGCCCGGGCCACCGGTGGCGAGGATGATGTCGACGTCGCGCATGACCATGTTGGTCAGCTCGATGGAGGGGACATCGACCCAGCCGATGATGCCCTCGGGGGCGCCGGCCTTGACGGCGGCGTCAAGCACGAGCTTGGCGGCGGCGATGGTGCACTTGGCGGCTGCCGGGTGCGGGGAGATGATGATGCCGTTGCGGGTCTTCAGGCTGATCAGCGTCTTGAAGATCGCGGTGGAGGTGGGGTTGGTCGTCGGGATGACGGCGCCCACGATGCCGATGGGCTCGGCGATCTTGGTGATGCCGTAAGCCTCGTCGCGCTCCAGGACACCACAGGTCTTGGTGTTCTTGTAAGCGTTGTAGATGTACTCTGCGGCGTAGTGGTTCTTGATGACCTTATCCTCAAGAACGCCGCGGCCGGTCTCCTCGATGGCCATCTTCGCCAACGGGATACGAGCCTTGTTGGCGGCCATGGCGGCCTCATAGAAGATCTTGTCGACCTGCTCCTGCGTGTACGTAGCAAAAAGCGCCTGGGCCTCTCGCATCTGAGCGAGCTTAGCCTCAAGCGCCTCTACGTTGTCCACAATTGCGGGAGTAGTGTTTTCCGGTGACTTTTTCACCATTTGTGTCTCCTTGCGATCGGAGATTTACCCTACGCCTTGCATGATAGCAAGAAATTATTCGGCGAACGGTCAGATTCCTCTAAAAGGCACACTAAAACGCTTCAATAAAATGAAACGTTTTAAGCAAACTAATTACCAGTGCATCGCCTCGTTCATTGGGGATCGACTTATATGAGTGCTTTCACTCATGTAAGTCTGTCCCCAATGAGTGCAAAAAGGCGCCCTCCGTAGGGGAGGACGCCTTTGGTAAGTTCTATATGAACGCGAGGTCTTTGACCCGGAGAGTCCGAGGTACTTGTTGGTAAGACCTTATTTAGGAGCGCGCAACCTTGCCAGACTTGAGGCAGGTGGAGCAAACGTTCATCTTGCGACGGTGACCATCGACGACGACGTAGACGCGCTGGATGTTGGGGCGGAACTTACGGTTGGTGACGCGGTGAGAGTGGCTGATGGAGCGACCGGCAACGGGGTGCTTACCGCAAACTTCGCAAACTTTGGACATAACTGACCCTCCTTGGGCGACAAACGAACATGTCGCGTTAACAAACAAGCCTGAACTATAGCACAGAAGCAGCTCCCTGTGCGTAATCTACACAGAGATATTCCTCTTTTGGCGATAGTGCTCACGCCACGGCCCTGGACGTAGATCCGATTTGCGTGCAGCAGAGGGGATTATGCCAGCTCGTGCGTGCGTTTTCAAGCTCGTCCCACAAATATATATAGGTTTATGGAGCATTGGGCTCCGTTTACGGATTGCTCTGTATTTATGCTCGCAATTAAGCTCGAGGTTGGCTACACTATCCCTTGACCATTAAAGGGGTACGAGATACCCACATGGAATTACATTGCTGCCAAAGAGCAGCCCTTCCTGTGGGTGTCTGGTCCGCTTTGAGCGGTCGGGCATCTATTTTTTTGACTGTGTCAGCAGTCAAGACATGTGAGGAAGGAGATCGATGGGCACGACTTCCCCCAAGGCGGTCATCATGGACGAGACCGCCGTCAATCGAGCAATGACCCGCATCGCGCACGAGATTCTCGAGCGCAACGAGGGCTGTGAAGACCTCGCTCTGGTCGGCATCGTCACGCGCGGCGACCTTCTGGCAAAGAAGCTCGCCGAGGAGATCAAGGAGATCGAGGGCGTCGACGTTCCGCTCGGCAGCCTGGACATCAGCTTCTACCGCGATGACTATGCGACCAATTTCGCTCCCGCGATCCACGCTACCAACATTCCCTTCAGCGTCGACGGCAAGCGCGTCGTGCTGGTGGACGACATCCTCTATACGGGTCGTACCATCCGCGCCGCTCTCGACGCCGTCATGGACCTGGGCCGTCCGAGCCGCATTGAGCTGGCAGTCCTCGTTGACCGCGGCCACCGCGAGCTCCCCATCTCGCCGGACTTTGTCGGCAAGAACGTTCCCTCGTCGCATGAGGAGAACGTGCACCTATATATGAAGGAAGTTGACGGCCACACCGCCGTCGAGATTAACGACGTCGCGCCGGGTTCCCACGTGGGCTCCGCGCCGCTGGGAGGTGAGTAGTACCGTGGCGTTCAACCATAAGCACCTGATCGACATTACCGAGTACTCCGAAGAGGACATCAAGCTCATCCTCGAGACCGCCAAGGCGTTCTCCGAGGTCAACGAGCGTGCTATCAAGAAGGTCCCCACGCTCAAGGGTAAGACCATCGTCAACATGTTCAACGAGCCCTCGACGCGCACCCGTAGCTCCTTCGAGCTCGCCGAGAAGCGTCTTTCGGCCGACAGCCTCAACTTTGGCGGCTCCTCGACCTCCACGGTCAAGGGCGAGAGCCTCGTCGACACCGTCGAGACCCTCAACGCCTATAAGATCGACTGCATCGTCGTGCGCGATAAGCACGCCGGTGCTCCCTACATCGTCACGCAGAACTCGCCCGCGAGCGTCATCTGCGCCGGCGACGGCAAGCACAACCATCCCACGCAGGCCCTGCTCGACCTGTACACCATCTGGGAGCACAAGGGTGACTTCCACGGTCTGAAGGTCGCCGTCGTCGGCGATATCGCGCACTCCCGCGTCTGCGGCTCGCTGATTCCCGCCCTTAAGATCATGGGCTGCGAGACCTACGCCGTCGCCCCCGGCACGCTGCTGCCGCCGGCGCCCGAGGTCCTGGGCTGCGACCACGTGACGAGCGACCTCGATTCCGTCCTGCCCGAGCTGGACGTCGTTTACATGCTGCGCGTGCAGCAGGAGCGTCTCGAGGGTGCCCCGTTCCCGACCATTCGTGAGTACCACAAGCTCTTCGGTCTGACCAAGGACCGCGAGAAGCTCATGAAGCCCGACGCGATTATCTGCCACCCGGGCCCCATCAACCGCGGCGTCGAGTTCGATTCCTATATGGCCGACCACCCGCAACGCTCCGTCATCCTGGAGCAGGTCTACGCCGGTATCTGCGTGCGTATGGCTATCCTGTATCTGCTGCTTGGAGGTGCCGATAATGGCCTTGCTTCTTAAGAATGCCCACGTCGTCGACCCGTCCGTCGAGCTTGACGGTGTCGTTGACGTCCTGATTGACAGCGACAAGATCGCCGAGGTCGGCGAGAATCTCGCCGTCGAGGGAGCCGAGGTCCGCGACCTTTCCGGCAAGTACCTCGTCCCCGGCCTGGTGGACATGCACGTCCACCTGCGCGAGCCCGGCTACGAGGTCAAAGAGGACATTGAGAGCGGCACCCGCGCAGCTGCCAAGGGCGGCTTTACCGGCGTGTGCGCCATGCCCAACACCGACCCCGTTACCGACAACGGTACCGTCGTTGAGTTTGTCAAGTCCCGCGCTGCCGAGGTCGGCCACTGCCGCGTCTATCCGTCGGGCGCCATGACCCGCGGTCTTAAGGGCGAGGCCATGTCCGAGATGGGCGATATGGTCGCCCACGGCGCCGTCGCCTTCACCGACGACGGTCGCGGCGTGCAGGGCGCAGGCATGCTCCGTCGCTGCATGGACTACGGCAAGATGTTCGGCAAGGTCTTTATGAGCCACTGCCAGGACGAGGACCTGGTCGGCCACGGCCAGATCAATGAGGGCAAGGTCTCGACCCGCCTGGCTCTCGAGGGCTGGCCGGCTGCCGGCGAGGAGCTCCAGATCGCCCGCGACATCGAGATCGCCAAGCTGACCGGTGCCAAGCTGCACATCCAGCACATCTCCACCGCCCATGGCCTGGAGATCGTGCGTGCCGGTAAGGCCGCTGGCGTTCAGGTTACCTGCGAGGCCACCCCGCATCACATGTTCCTGACCGAGAACGACCTGGACGAGACCTACAACACCTCGCTCAAGGTCAATCCGCCGCTGCGTACCGAGGAGGATGCCGAGGCCATCCGTCAGGGCGTCATCGACGGCACCGTCGACGCTATCGTCACCGATCACGCTCCCCACACCCCGTGGGAGAAGGCCCGCGAGTTCGAGCTTGCGCCCTTTGGCATGATCGGCCTCGAGACCTCGCTGTCGCTCGTACTCACCGAGCTGGTCAACACGGGCAAGATGAGCATGGGCCGTATGGTCGAGCTCATGGCCATCAAGCCGCGTGAGATCCTGGGCCTCGACCAGGTTCAGGTCAAGGCGGGCTCCGTTGCCGACCTGACCGTGTTCGACCCCTCTGCCACCTGGACGGTCGGCGAGGACGGTTACGAGTCGCGCGCCGAGAACTCCGGTTTTGCCGGCCGCACGCTTACCGGTCGTGCTACCGATGTGTTTGTCGGCGGTAAGCAGACGCTCGCCGACGGCTGCATCTGCTAGCATAGCCTTATCGCTTTTGTGCGCGGCGCCCTTGCGGTGCCGCGCTTTCTATTCGTTTGGACCATGCAACCGCATGGGGGATTGGAGCGTTTATGCCCACACCTTCCACTGCACGCATGCATGACTTCGAGGTCGTCTCGAACCGGGAGATTGCCGACGGCGTCTTCTCGCTCGTCATCTCGGCCCCCAAGCTTGCAAGTGCGCTCAAGCCCGGTCAGTTTGTGAACATCGCCGTACCCGGTGATGCGTCCTCGCTGCTTCGCGTGCCCCTGAGCTTCTATCGCGCCGACGCCGAGGCCGGCACCGTCGAGCTGTGGTACGCCGTCGTGGGCGACGATACCCGTCGTTTGTCCCAGATGGGCCCTGGCTCCTCCTCTAACCTGCTGGGCCCCGGTGGCCGTGGCTGGATGGTACCCGAGGGCACCAGGAAGGCCCTGCTCGTCGCCGGTGGCATCGGCGTTCCGCCTGTGCTGTGTCTTGCCGGTATGCTTGCCGAGCAGAGTGTTGATGTGGACGTGTGCCTGGGCTTTGGCACCGCTTCCAAGGCCGTGGGCATCGACGAGTTCCGCGCGCTGGGCGCCACGGTTAACGTGTGCACCGACGATGGCACGCTGGGCACGCACGGTTTTTGCACCGACCCGGCAGCCGAGCTGCTCGGCGAGGGCGGCTACGACTACGTCGCCAGCTGCGGTCCCGCCGTCATGATGAAGAAAGTCGCCGCCGCTGCCGCCGAGGCCGGTGCGTACTGCGAGGTGTCGCTCGAGCGCATGATGAGCTGTGGCTTTGGCGCCTGCAACACCTGCAATGTCGAGACGGTCGACGGTATGAAGGGTGCTTGCATGTGCGGCCCCGTGTTCGATGCTTCCAAGGTGGTGGTCTTCTAGTGGGTACCGTGAACATGGCCGTCGATTTCGGCGGCGTCAAGATGCAGAACCCCATCAACACCGCAGCCGGTACCTTTGGCTACGGTTGGCAGTTCCAGAACTTCTTTGATGTTTCCCAGCTGGGCGCCATCACCACCAAGGGTTGCGCTGCCGAGCCCTGGCCCGGCAACCCCGCGCCCCGCATGGCCGAGATCCCCGGCGGTATGATCAACTCCGTGGGCCTTCAGAACCCCGGCGTGGCCGCCTTTGCTAGCGAGTCCGGTCCGTGGCTCGAACAGCTGTCCAAGGACGGCTGCCAGGTCATCTGTCAGGTTGCCGGCCACTCCGTTGACGAGTTTGTCCGCGCACTCGAGATGTATGTCGAGCTGTGCCCCTGGGCTGCAGGCTACGAGATCAACGTGAGCTGCCCCAATATCGCCGCCGGTGGTGCCGCCATGGGCTCCACGCCCGAGGGCGCCTCTTCCGTTATGGCTGCCTGCCGCAAGGTGACCGATAAGCCGCTGTTCGTAAAGATGGCTCCGGTCAACGTCGCCGAGATCGCCAAGGCCCTCGAAGCTGCCGGCGCCGACGGCCTTTCGGTCATCAACTCCATTCAGGGCATGGCTATCGACGTCCATACCCGCAAGTCCCGCGTGGCCAAGCCCAAGGGCGGCCTTTCGGGCCCGCTGTGCCACCACATCGCCGTGCGCATGGTCTGGGAGGTTGCCCAGGCCGTCGATATCCCCATCAACGGTGTCGGCGGTGTCATGACCGGCGAGGATGCGGCTGAGTTTATCCTGGCCGGTGCCACCTGCGTGTCGGTCGGCATGGCCAACTTCGTCGATCCGTGCGCTTCGCTCAAGATCGCGCATGAGCTCGAGGCCTGGGCCGAGTCCCAGGGCGTAAAGGACATCAACGAGCTGGTAGGTGCTTTTGAATGCTAGAGACCGATGCCCGCGACCGCGTAATCGTCGCCCTCGACTGCGATCGTGAGCGTGCGCTCGAGCTCGCCCACGAGCTTTCGGGCCATGCCGCCTGGCTCAAGGTTGGCATGACGCTCTATTACGCTGAGGGCCCCGAGATCGTCAAGACCTTTAAGGACCTGGGCTTTAAGGTCTTCCTTGACCTTAAGTTCCATGACATTCCGCATCAGGTTCGCGGTGCCGCCCGCTCGGCCTCGCTTGCCGGTGCCGACCTGCTTTCGGTCCACGGCTTGGGTTCGGGCGCCATGCTCGCTGCCTGCCGCGAGGGTGCCGAGGAGGCGCGCGAGGACCGCGCCAAGCTCGTCGCCATCACCGTGCTCACGAGCATGAATCAGGATGCCTTGAGCGAGATCGGCGTCGAGTCGCCCGTGGCCGAGGAGGCCGCCCGCCTGGCAAAGCTCGCTCAGGCCAACGGCATCGATGGCATTGTGTGCTCGCCGATGGAGGCTCACGACATGCGTGAGCTGCTGGGTCCTGATGCCCTGATCGTGACTCCGGGTGTGCGTCCGGTGGGTGCCGCCTTAGGCGACCAGTCTCGCGTGGCGACGCCTTCCCAGGCTATCGAGCGAGGCGCAAGCCACATTGTGGTGGGCCGTCCCATCACTGGTGCCGACGATCCGGTTGCCGCCTTTGACGCCATCGTCGCCGAGCTGGTCGAAAACGTCGCGTAAAAGATTCCCCTAAGTCACCACTTTTGGGTCTCATTAGCACAAAATAGCCCCTGTGCCTGCGTAAACTTTCCCATCCTTTGTGTGGAATCGCAGGTCAGGGGCTTAACTTTGGGCGCAGTATATTGCACTTTTTGCGGGTATCGTCTAACCTATGGAGCCGCGATTGGGCATTTTGTACGTTCTACGTGCTAAAATGCCAATTATTGAATCAGATATAACCCAACTATTTGGAGGTACGAATGGCACTCCCTCAGCTTACCGATGAGCAGCGCAAGCAGGCTCTTGAGAAGGCTGCTGCCGCACGTCACGCCCGCGCTGAGCTTCGCGAGCAGATCAAGAAGGGCGAGAAGTCCCTCGAGTCCGTGCTCAACTCCGATGACCCCATCGCTTCCCGCATGAAGGTTTCCACCCTCATCGAGTCTCTCCCTGGTTATGGCAAGGCCAAGGCCGCCAAGATCATGGAGGAGCTCGGTATCTCCGCTACCCGTCGCGTCCAGGGCCTCGGCGTCCGTCAGCGCGAGCAGCTCCTCGAGCAGCTGACCAAATAAGTGAGCGCTCAGGATTCCAAGCTCTTTGTGATTTCTGGACCGTCAGGCGCAGGCAAGGGTACGCTCGTCACTCGTGTGCGCGAGCGCCGCTCGAACCTGGGCCTGACGGTTTCGGCTACCACGCGAGCACCACGCAAAGGTGAGGTCGACGGCGTCAACTACTTTTTTCTGACGCGCGAGGAGTTCGACCGCCGCGTGGCAAACGGTGAGTTTGTTGAGTGGGCCGAGGTCCACGGTAACTGCTACGGCACGTTGGTGAGCGAGGTCACATCCAAGCTCGCCTCTGGTTCGTCTCTCATCTTGGAGATCGATGTCCAGGGTGCCCTGCAGGTGAAGGAGCGTTTCCCCGAGGCCGTGCTGATCTTTATCAAGCCACCTTCGCTCGAGGTGCTTCGCGAGCGTCTAGTCGGTCGCGGTACCGAGACGCCCGAGACGATTGAGCTGCGTATGGCAAACGCCGCCGATGAGCTTGCCCTTGCCGACCGCTACGACGACGTCGTGGTGAATGACGATCTCGACCGCGCGACCGATGAGCTCGTTCGCGTTCTCGATATGCATGAAAGGATCTGAGGTCCGTGTCCGTTGTAAAGCCTTGCATTGACGATCTTCTGGAGAAGACCGATCACAACCGCTTCCTGCTCGCTTCGCTTGCCTCCAAGCGCGCCTGCGACATCAATAGCATGTTGCGTGGCCAGCACAACCGCGTGCTTGCCGTCCAGGATGTCGATGACATCACCATCGGGCTTTCCGGTGCCGATACCATTTCGATGGCTATGGATGAGATTGTCGACGGCGACATCTCTTACGACGAGGCCCGTTATGAGAAGGCGCTCGGCCACAAGGTTGCTGAAGCCTAAATGGCGGCTCGCGTCTGCCTGGTCCACTATCACGAGGTTGGACTGAAGGGTAAGAACCGCGCACATTTTGAGCATATCCTCATGGATAACATCAAGGCGGCCTTGGCCGCCTTTTCCGTGAATGCCGTGTCTCGAATTTCCGGTTATATCCTCGTGACCTTTAACGAGCATCAGGCCGACGAGGCGGCGCGTGTCATTCGCACCGTTCCCGGCGTTGCTCGTGTGTCTTTGGCGTATCACACCAACCGCGACCCGCAGGAGTACTGCGCCGCCGCCGTGAAGGCGCTGCACGAGTTTGGTTCCTTCGATTCGTTTAAGGTGCACGCCAAGCGCTCCAATACTGACTATGGGCTCACCTCGATTGACATCAATCGTCAGGTGGGCGAGGTGTTGTGCGAGGCGTTTCCTGATAAAAAGGTTCAGATGCACGATCCTGACGCTATGGTGCACGTACTGGTGGTCCAGGGTAGCGTCTACGTGTATGCGCGCTCCGAGCGCGGTGTGGGCGGTCTGCCGGTGGGTTCTGCCGGCAAGGTCGTGACGCTGCTGTCGTCGGGTATCGATTCTCCGGTGGCGACCTGGATGCTCGCGCGTCGCGGCGCGGTGTGCGTGCCGGTACATTTCTCCGGTCGTCCGCAGACGCCCGATACGAGCGAGTATTTGGTGCAGGACATCATCCGTGCGCTTGAGCCGGGTGTCCAGATCGGCCGCCTGTACGTGGTGCCGTTTGGTGACTGCCAGCGTGAGATTTCGGTCACCTGTCCCAGCAACCTGCGCGTGATCATGTATCGCCGCATTATGTATTCGGTTGCCGAGCGCATCGCGCATATCGAGGGCGCCAAGGCCATTGTGACTGGCGAGTCGCTTGGTCAGGTTGCCTCCCAGACGCTTGAGAACATCATGGCCGTCAACGAGGCCGTGAAGATTCCCGTGTTCCGTCCGCTCATTGGTTCTGATAAGCAGGAGATCATCGCGCGTGCCCAGGAGATCGGCACGTTTGATATCTCGACCGAGGCTGCTCCCGATTGCTGCACGCTGTTTATGCCGCGCCGTCCCGAGACGCACGCTAAACTCGATGCCGTGCATGAGGCGTGGGAGCTGTTCGATCACGAGGAGATGATTGAGCGTTTGCTCAAACAGACCGAGTATATCGACTTCGAGAGCAACACGTATAAGGCCCCTAAGACCTTAAAACGCAAACATTCCGAGCTCGCTCCACGTGAGATTTACCAAGATCACGAATAATATTGTGTATAGACCGGCGGTGATTTTGCATCGTCGGTCTTTTTCTATCTGGGCATTAGGCGACAAACGGTTCATCTGTCGACGTCTGCCTGAATAAATGGACACTTTTCAGCAAGGTTTTGGTCAGCTTTTGGTTTGACCGTGGAAACTGGTGTGGGCGTGCGGAGTCTGCGGCGCTCGTTTCCTGACACGATGGTGTTGGGAGGTGTTTGCTATGGCGCAGCGCGAGCAACATGAACGGGTTAAACGGATGGACCGCTGGGCAGAAAAGCTGCTCGGCCATAAGGCGGTGGTCGTGGCGATTCTGGTTGCCATTGCCGCTGCGAGTGGCCTGGCGATGGCAAATTTTGGTGGCCATTCCAGCAACGTGTCGTTTGAGCGTAGTGACGAGGCAGGCGCCTCGGATGTGCGAGGGGACGGGGATGTGTCACCTGATGATGCCGATGAGTCGTCTGCCAAGAGTTCTTCTGCCGCCGAGGTGTACGTCGATGTGGATGGCGCCGTTGTGAGGCCTGGCGTGTACCGGCTCAAAGGCGGAGCGCGGGTATCCCAGGCAATCGATGCTGCCGGAGGGCTTACGGCCGAGGCGGATGTGACAGGGCTTAATCGTGCGTCCAAGATCACAGATGGTCAAAAGATCTATGTGCCGACGGTGGGGGAGCAACAAGCGGCTGTGGCGGTCGGCGGGGCCGAAAGCGGTGCTGCCACGACTCCTGGTGCGGGGTCTTCGTCGGGGCTCGTGAACATCAATACGGCAAGTGCGGCGGAGCTGCAGACGCTTTCGGGCATCGGGCCTTCTATGGCCCAGTCAATTATCGACGAACGGACGCAAAACGGGGCCTTTGCCTCGGTTGATGACCTTATGCGCGTATCGGGGATCGGTGAGAAGAAGCTCGCCAAAATCAAAGATTGCATCTGCGTATGAGTGCGACCGAGCGCGAGCATGTGATGCCACCGCGGCCCTTGATGCCGTGGACGATGGTACTTTGTGCCGGTTTGTGTGCGAGCTGTGGCTTGGTGCTTAACGTGGCAGCCGATGTGCTGCTGGGAGAGCGGGCAGCGCCCGTTATATTGCTTATGGCCATTCCCGTTGCGGCTGCGGCGTGCATCGTATTGGCTCGGTCCTGCATGCGTCTTGTGCGATGGAAGCGATGGCTGTATGCCGCGGCTCTCGGCCTCGTGGCGGGTGCGGTCGTGTCCGCTGGTTGGGCGATAGGGGCGCTGCGCGCTTCGAGGGCATTGGATAATCGGGCTGCGAGCAGTCTCGAATTTTATGTGCAGGGCGATCCGTCCATCAATGACGGTTCGTACTCCTATACCTGCGATGCGTATGCGGGCGAAAAGCGCTTGGGTCAGGTACGGCTGTCGTGTGATCATGAACTCGACGCCGGTTCGCATGTACGTGCTATCGGTCGAATTTCGCGGTTTGAGAATGATGCGTATGGGCGCTCACGCGTGCTTCGGGGCGAGCTTCGAAAGGTTAAAGTCGTCCGGTTGGTATCGGTCGACGAGGGTTCTCCGGGGCCGTTGCTTTGGCTTCGAAACGAGCTCCTTGCCCTTATCGCGCCCGCGACCGATCCAGCGCGCTCGCTTATTGCCGGCGTTGTCTGCGGACGCTCGGCCGAGCTGCGTGCCCTGCCGGCGGGCGATTGGTTTTCGGTAACGGGCACCGCACATCTTATCGCCGTTTCGGGCAGTCATCTTGCCATCGTGGGGTTTGTGATTGAGAGCGCCCTGCAAAAGACGCGTCTCTCTCGTGGGCTGCAGCGGGGGCTGTTGGTGCTGGCCCTCGCTGCCTATACCGTCTTTACGGGCGCCTCGCCCTCGGCCGTGCGCGCGTGCTGTATGGTGGCGGTGACGCTTGTCGCCAACGGCGCCGGACGTCGTCGGCATGGCCTCTCGGCTCTTTTTTTGACCATGGCAATTTTTGTGTTGCTGCGGCCGACGGTATTGTTCGAAATGGGTTTTCAGCTATCGTGCGCCAGTGTTTTTGCCATCCTTTGTTTTTGCCCCTACGCCACCTACGCCTTGGGCGAGTTGGGTGTGCCATCGGGCGTCGCCAGTATTTTGTCTGTCACGCTGTGCTCGCAGCTGGCGACACTTCCCGTTACGATTCCCGCATTTGAGACGTTTTCGCTCATTGCCCCGCTCGCAAATGCCGTGATCGGTCCGGTGATAAGCGTGCTGCTCGCTATATCGATTGTGCTGGTGCCCTGCTCGCTTGTGCCGCTGTTGCGTCACGGGGCGCTCGTGGTACCCATGATTGTCGCTCGCTGCGCCCTGTTCTTTGAGCAGCTCTTTGCTGCCGTTCCGGGCGCATCCGTAAGCGTGCCGCCCGGTACACCCTTGGTATACGTGGTGCCGTTTACGCTGACCGTCCTCTTGGTCTGGTGGCCACGCCCCTGCGCACGGCCCATGGCAGTGGGGCTGTTGTGTTTGATGCTTGCAGCGGGTGTTCCGTATGTCTATTGGGATCGATGCGCACCGCCTTCGGTAACGGTCCTCGATGTTGGCCAGGCCGATGCGATTCTGGTTCGTCAGGGTGGCACTGTGGCGCTCGTCGACTGTGGGCTCGATGAGCGCGTGGTGTCGGCGTTGGTTCGCAACAATGTCCACCATATCGATGCCGTCTTCGTGACGCATTGGGACGAAGACCATTGGGGTGGTCTTCCCGATGTGCTCGATCAGTTTTCGGTTGGAACCATTGCGGTCGCGGCCGATGCGCTAGAAGGCGCGCCTGCTGAGGTTCTGAATCGCCCCGGCGTTACGTATCGGCAGGTGGCCCGCGGAGACACGTTCGATATCGGCGCATTTCGGGCTCGTGTGATATGGCCGTTTGACACGGTGGATGGCGAGGGCAATGAGGACTCGCTTGTCTTGCTGCTCTCCTATGCTCAGGAAGGCAAGAGCCTGCGCGTGCTCCTCACCGGTGATGCCGAGCTCGATCAGGAGTGCGAGTTTGTGCAGGCGGTGGGCGATATCGATGTGCTCAAGCTGGGGCATCACGGCTCAAAAGTTTCCGTCGACACTGACCTACTGGAAACGCTTAAGCCCGAGCTCTCTATCGCGAGTGCGGGCGAGGGCAACCGCTACGGTCATCCATCCGATGCCTGCATCGATGCCGTTCGCGATGCGGGTGGCGCGTTCGCATGCACCATCGAACAGGGAGATATCACTGTCTCGCCGACTGCAACCGGTTTTGCCATGCGATGTCAGCGACCTTGATGCTGCCGTTGGCGTGGGACCAACCCGTGGGATAGAATGACACGGTACGAGCACGAGAGCCTGCGGGAGGGGAGCGCGATGTCCGAAACCGGTCTTTTGCCGGCGTATCTGATCGTCGGTACCGACGGAGTCAAACGCGACCACGCCGTCTCGCGTATGAAGGCTCGTCTGGAAAAGACGGGCATGGTCGAGTTCAACCTCGACGAGCGCGATATGACCAAAGACCCCGATATCGAGTCGATTATCGGGTCGCTTAACACCTTTCCCATGGGCAGCGAGTTTCGCCTGGTAATCCTTGACGGCTGCTCAAAACTCACCAAAGCGATCTCCGAGCCGCTTGTCGAGTATCTGGCGAGTCCCAGCCCCACGACGGTTTGCCTCATCATCGCCGATTCGCTTGCCAAGAACACGCGCCTGTACAAGGCAATCGCCAAGATTGACAAGAAGGCCGTGATCGACTGTTCGGGCACCAAGCGCTGGGAGCTCCCGCGCCGCGTGCAGCAGATGGCGACGCAGCACGGAAAGTCCATCTCGACGGCGGCCGCCGAGGAGCTCGTTTCGCGCTCGGGTGAGAACACTCGCATGCTCGATAACGACTTGGCCAAGCTTGCCCAGATGGTCGAGGCGCCGCAAATTGAGCTTGCCGATGTGGAACGCTGGATCGTGCGCACGGCCGAAGTCCAGCCCTGGGATTTTCTCAACGCGGTCTCGGCTCGTGATATGCGCCGCTCGCTTGAGCTCTTTGGGCTGTTACCCACCAAGAGCTATGTGTGGACCTACACGCTGCTGTGCGGACGCATTCGCGAGCTTATCGTCGCCAAGGCACTCGATGCGCGTGGACAGGGCCGCGAGCTTGCCGCGACGCTCAAGCTCCAGTCTTGGCAGGTCAAGAATCACCTGACCTGGGCGCGTCGTTTTTCGATGACCGAGCTCGTTGCCGCGCTCGAGGGCGCGGTCGATGTGGAGCTCGCATTGAAGGGTTCGGCTGATTCCCAGACCGCGCTTTTGCTCTGGATTACGAACATCTTGAGAAAATCGTGATGATACCTGCCTATTTGACAAATTCGTTCTATCCCTTTGAGGGGGAGCGTGCTATAGTAGGCGCTTGCATGACCTCACCGTGTCTCAGAGGTGTCATACATTTTTTGCAAGGAACTCGAAAGGAACTCCAGAAGTGGCAAACATCAAGTCTCAGAAGAAGCGTATCCGCACCAATGAGGCAGCTCGCATGCGTAACAAGGCTGTCAAGTCCGAGCTCAAGACGCTGACCAAGCACGTCCAGTCCGCCGTCGCCGAGGGCGACGCCGAGAAGGCCCAGGCTGCCCTCAAGACCGTCACCAAGCGTCTCGACATGGCTGCCGCCAAGCATGTTATCCACAAGAACCAGGCTTCCAACCGCAAGTCCGGTCTTGCCAAGCTCGTGAACAGCATCAACGCCTAAGTTGTAAATTTCACACCACACAGATTACGCGCATAAATGGAGCCTGTTTTATGGAACAGGCTCCATTTTTTGTACCGCTCGGGTAAGATAGTCCGCATGGATACTTCAATTGACATTTCCCACATCCGCAACTTCTCGATCGTTGCGCACATTGACCATGGCAAGTCCACGATTAGTGACCGCATCCTCGAGCTCACCCATACCGTCGACGAGCGCGACATGGAGTCGCAGCTGCTCGATACCATGGATATTGAGCGCGAGCGCGGCATCACGATCAAGTCCAATGCCGTTCGCGTCTCCTATGACGCCGACGATGGCGAGACGTATCAGTTCAACCTGATCGATACGCCGGGCCACGTGGACTTTACCTATGAGGTCTCGCGTTCGCTTGCCGCCTGCGAGGGTGCGGTGCTTGTCGTCGACGCCACGCAGGGCGTCGAGGCGCAGACCGTCTCCAACGCGACGCTCGCCATGAACGCCAACTTGGATATCGTGCCCGCCATCAATAAGATCGACCTGCCGTCGGCACACCCCGACGAGGTCAAGACCGAGATCGAGGACGACCTGGCGATCCCTGCCGACGATGCCGTATGCGTATCGGGCAAGACCGGCGAGGGCATCCACGATCTGCTGGAGTCCATCGTCTTTTTGATCTCTCCGCCCAAGGGCGATGCAAACGCGCCGCTCAAGGCGCTCATCCTGGACTCGTATTTTGATGAGTACCGCGGCGTCGTTGCCACGGTCCGCGTGTTTGACGGCTCCATCAAAAAGGGCGATACCCTCCTTATGATGCAGACAAAGGGTGACTTTTTGGTCGATGGCGTGGGCGTCAAGCGTCCCGCCGAGACACCAGTTGACGCGCTGACGGTCGGCGAGGTGGGCTACGTGGTCACGGGCCTGAAGGACCCCGAGGCCGTGCGCGTGGGCGATACCCTTACGTGGGCGTCGAATCCCTGCCCCGAGCCGCTTCCCGGCTACCGTGAGGCCAAGCCCATGGTCTACACGGGCCTGTTCCCGATCGACAACAAGGATTACGAGAACCTGCGCGACGCGCTCGATAAGCTGCATGTCAACGACCCGTCGTTGGTGTGGGAGCCCGAGACTTCGGTGGCGCTCGGCTTTGGTTTCCGCGTTGGCTTCTTGGGCCTGCTGCATATGGAGGTCGTCAAGGAGCGCCTGGAGCGCGAGTTCAACCTGGACCTGATTGCCACGAGCCCTTCGGTGGACTATCACGTCTACAAGACCGACGGCGAGATGATTGATGTTCGCAGCCCGCAGGATCTGCCCGAGGCTACGCGCATCGAGCGCATCGAGGAGCCCTACCTCAAGGCCAAGATTATCTGTCCGCCCGAGTATACGGGTGCCGTCATGCAGCTCGCTATCGAGCATCGCGGCATTACAACCGACATGATCCATCTCACGAGCAAATCGGTCGAGATGCGTTTCGACATGCCGCTTGCCGAGCTCATTCTGGACTTTTTTGACCAGCTCAAGAGCCGCACCAAGGGTTACGCCTCGCTCGACTACGAGTTCAACGAATATCGCCCCTCCGAGCTCGTCAAGCTCGACATCCTGCTTTCGGGCGACGAGGTGGACGCGCTGTCGTTTATCGTGCACAAGGATAAGGCTTATGGCCTGGCCCGCGGTCTGTGCGACAAGCTCAAGGAAATCATTCCGCGCCAGCTGTTCGAGGTGCCTATCCAGGGCGCCATCGGCAACAAGATCATTGCCCGCTCTACCGTCAAAGCGCGCCGCAAGGACGTGCTGGCCAAGTGTTATGGCGGCGATATCTCGCGAAAGCGCAAGCTGCTCGAGAAGCAGAAAGAGGGCAAAAAGCGCATGAAGGCCATCGGCTCGGTCGAGGTTCCGCAGGAGGCCTTTATGGCGATTCTCAAGGTGGACGAGTAGGTCCATGGCACTTTCTGAAAACAGCAAGCGGTTGCTTGGCGCCTATGCCGAGCAGCCGTTCCTTATGGCTCCCATGGCGGGCGTGACCGATCCCGCCTATCGCATCATGTGCCGCCGTCGCGGTGCCCATCTTGCCTATAGCGAGATGGTGAGCGTGGCGGGCCTTGCCTATGCCAGCAATAAGACGTGGCGCCTGGTACTGCCGGCCGATGAGGAGCAGCAGATCTGCGTGCAGCTCTTTGGCTCCAAGCCCGATCAGTTTGCGAGCGCTGTTGCTGCCGTCGAGGAGCGTGTGGGCGATCGCCTGTCGCTGATCGATATCAACATGGCCTGCCCGGCTCGCAAGGTCGTCACCAAGGGCGAGGGCTCGGCGCTTATGCGCACTCCCGATCTGGCCGAGCAGATCGTCGAGGCGGCGGTGGGCGCGGCGCATGTGCCCGTGACCGTAAAAATCCGTAAGGGCTTTTACGCCGAAGACCGCAACGCCGCGACGTTTGCCCAGATGCTTGAGGGAGCAGGGGCCGCCGCGGTGGCGGTACATGGTCGCTGCGCCACGCAGCTCTATACGGGCCAGGCCGATTGGTCGGTCGTCGATGAGGTGGCCGACGCCGTCGAGATTCCCGTTATCGGTTCGGGCGATGTGTTCTCGGCAGAGGACGCTGCTGAGCATCTGCAAAGCTCGGGTGCCAGCGCGGTGTTTATCGCGCGCGGCATCTACGGCAATCCATGGGTGTTCGGCGATGCCCGAGCCCTTGCACTCGATGGCACGCCGGTTCCTTCTCGCTCCTCGGTTGAGCGCCTGGATGCCCTGCGCGAGCACCTGACGCTCACGCACGAGCTGTTGCCGCTCATGTCGCGTGCCCGCACGTACGCAAGCTGGTATCTAAAGGGCATGCCCCATGCTGCCGCCTGGCGCGCTCAGGTGGTGCGTTGCTCCACATACGAGGAGTTCATGGCACTGGTCGATGATATCGAGCACGATGTGGTGGCCTGTGAGGCCGCACTTGCCGCCGGCGAGTCGGTGCCCGCTCATCCGTTGGAGGCCTAACGGTGGCCGTTACCGCGCTGTACGTGCATGTGCCGTTTTGCGCCCAAAAATGCCGGTACTGTGACTTTGACTCACGCAGTTTTGCTCCGTGCAACATGAGCGTTGCGCTCGATACCTATTTTGAGCAGTTGTATGCGCGCCTCGATGCTTTTGGCGACGCAGGCGCGCTTGCACAGATCCGCACCGTCTATGTTGGCGGCGGCACGCCGTCGCTGGCGGGGGAGCGTTTGGTAGAATTTGCCCGGCGTATCTCTGCGTGGTGCAAGCCTGTTGAGTTTACCTGCGAGGCCAATCCCGAATCGCTGACCGCAGAGCTTGCCACTGCGCTTGCCGGGGTGGGTGTCACGCGCGTCTCTCTGGGCGTGCAAACGCTCGATAACGCCGAACTTACCGCCATCGGCCGCATTCACGATGCCGATCGGGCGCTCGCTGCCATCACGACGGTCAAGGACGCTGGGCTTGTCGTGTCGTGCGACCTGATGTGCGGCCTTCCCGGGCAGACCGACCTAAGCTGGCAGCGCACACTCGATGGCGTGTTGGCGGCGGCGCCGCATCATGTGTCGGTGTACCCGCTCACGCTCGAGGAGGGCACGCCGCTCTATCGCGTGGCGTGTCGCGACGAGTCGCTCGAGCCCGACGAGGATTTTCAGGCTGCATGCATGGATGCGGCGCGTGAGCGCCTGAGTGCGGCCGGCTATCACCCGTATGAGGTGGCAAGCTACGCGCTCGACGGCCATGAGTGCGCCCACAACATTGCCTATTGGACCGGACAGGGCTATCTGGGTTTGGGCCGCTCTGCCGCCGGTATGCTCGACGCCGAGGATTTCGATCGCTTGGCCGGGCTGTTTCCCGACGTGCTTGCTCGCGGCGATGCGTATCGCGTGCGCTTGGTGCAACGCGACGATGCCGCGACGACGTTTGATGCCGAGTATCTGTCGCAGCGCGAGGCGGCGGCCGAGGATTTGATGCTTGCCTGTCGCATGACGCGTGGCATTGGGCCCGATCTGTTGGTTCGCTCGGCAAGCGTGATCGCTGCAGATGAGTTGGCGGCGGCCTGCGACCGTGCGGTCGAGTTGGGCCTTGCCACCTGGGTGCCCGATCATATTGAAGGACATGCGGGGCGCGTCACCTCGAAAGACGTTATCGCAGGTCGCGTCCGTGCTCGTTTAGCGCCCACTCACTTGGGCTGGCTCGATGGAAATGTGCTGTTCGAGCTGTTTTGGGGTCTAGCCTAGGCCGCTCGGGTAGAATTACCGCAATATATACGCTGCTGTGAGCAGGAGGTTGCCGCGCATGGCGACGATGAACGAAAAAGATTACTACGAGATTTTGGGTGTCTCCAAGGACGCCACCTCGCGTGATATACAGAAAGCCTTCCAGCAAAAGGCCCGCAAGCTCCATCCGGACGTCAACAAAGAACCGGATGCCGAGGAAAAGTTCAAAGAGGTTTCCGAGGCCTATGCTGTGCTTTCGGACGAGCAGAAGCGTGCGCGCTACGACGCCATGCGCTCGGGCAATCCCTTTGCCGGCGCTCCCACGGCTTCGCCCTATGGCGGCGGTTACGCCGGCAGCGCGGGCTACGGCAATCCCTTTGAGGGCGGCTTTCCCTTTGGTGGCGCCTGGGGTCAGCCGCGTCGCGGGCAGGCTGCCTATAATCCCGAGAACGGCGCCAACGTGGTCGTCGATATTAAGCTCGACGCCAAGGAGGCCAAGGGCGGTGCCCGCAAGACCGTCCGCTATACGCGCTTCGATACCTGTGGTCACTGCGGCGGTTCGGGCTCTGTTTCGTCCGAGCATGCACATACCTGTCCGAGCTGCGGCGGTCGCGGCCACATCGATGTCGACCTGTCCTTTCTGTTTGGTGCCGGCACGTTCCAGTCTGTCTGCCCTGAGTGCGGTGGCTCCGGTAAGGTCGTCGCCGACCCCTGTCCCGATTGCGGCGGCAGCGGGCGAACCCGTGTGACCTCCGAGCAGACGATTGAGTTTCCCGCCGGCACGCACGATGGCGACGAGGTCCGTATTGGCGGCATGGGTCACGCCGGCACCAACGGCGCCTCTGGCGGTGATCTGGTCGGTCGGGCCCATGTTGAGGCCGAGCGCCTGGAAGGCAAGGCCCGTACCGGTTTTTACCTGATGGGCATCGTGGCGCCGTTTTTGGTGCTATCGGCCATCTCGGGCGTGTTCTCGGCCTTTGCCGTGATGTGCTTTATTCCGTTTGCCATGGGCCTGTTCATGGTGCTCTCGGACGGCGTGCTGCACCGCAGCCTGCTGTGGTGGAAGCGCGGCGCGATGCAGTTTGCCAACGGTTTTGCCAACGGATTTATGTTTGCGCTCGTGTCGGTTTGGTTTGCGAGCTGCTCGCAACGTGCCATGCTTTCGCCCTACGCAATGCAATAACATCAAACCCTCTGTTTGCGGCCGGCCCAGCTTGGGTATAGGACGCACTGTGACAATAATGAAAGTCGGAAGGATTCGGTCGTGTCGGAAAATAGGGATTACTACGAGGTGCTTGGCGTCGACAAGGATGCCGACGCGCGGACGATTAAGCGCGCGTTTCTAAAGAAGGCCCGTACCGTACACCCGGACGTTTCGGACGACCCCGAGGCCGAGGCTAAGTTCAAAGAGCTCAACGAGGCATATTCCGTTCTTTCCGATGAGCAGAAGCGTGCTAACTACGACCGTTACGGCACTGCCGACGGCCCCGGTGGCTCCGGCTACGTCGATATCAACGATATCTTTGGTGGCATGGGCATGGACGACTTGTTCTCGTCGTTCTTTGGCGGCGGTGCCGGCGGTGGCGCCCGCAGCCGTCGTGAGCGTCGTCGCGGACGCGATATGGCCATCTCGCTTTCGGTGACGCTCGAGGAGGCGGCGCTCGGCTGCAAAAAGACGATCAGCTATGACCGCCTTGCTCCCTGCGAGGATTGCAACGGTACGGGCAAGGCTGACGGTGCGACCGAAAAACAGTGCAGCCGCTGCCACGGCACGGGCTATGTCACCACGGTCCAGCGCTCTTTTTTGGGCCAGGTCCAGTCCTCTTCGCCTTGCCCCGACTGCCACGGCGAGGGCACGGTCATCGATCATCCCTGCGAGACCTGTGACGGCCAGGGCCGCACGCCTTCGCATGAAAAGATCGACATCGATATTCCCGCCGGCGTTTCGACCGGTCGCCAGCTGCGTGTGAGCGGCTTTGGCGAGGCCGGCCTTCGCGGCGAGCCTTCGGGCGACCTGATTGTCAACGTGCGCGTTGCCGACCATGAGCGCTTTAAGCGCAACGGTGACGACCTGTACCTGGTGAGCGATATCTCGATTGCGCAGGCTGCGCTCGGCTGCGAGATCGAGGTCGAGGGCATTATGCCCGACGAGGTCGTTAAGGTGACGGTTCCCGCCGGTGCCCAGTACGGCGACACCGTGAGCGTCAATAATTACGGCATGCCGCGCATTGGTGGTGGCGGTTCGCGTGGCCGCCTGATCGTGCAACTGCGCGTGGTCGTTCCCACCAATCTTTCCAATAAGCAGCGCGAGCTGCTCCGTGCTTTTGCCGATGAGATGGGCGATGACGTCGCTTCCGGTAAGAAGTCGGTGACCGACCGTATCAAGAGTGCCCTCGACGATATCCTCGATTAAGGAGCCCGCGTGCTCGCACCCCATATTTCCGTCGTCAACCTCGGATGCCGTGTCAATCGGGTTGAGTCTGACCGTATCACTGCCGATCTTATGCGCCTGGGCTTTGCTATGGTGGAGCCCCAGGATGCCGATCTGATCGTCATTAACACCTGTGCTGTTACGGGCGAGGCCGAGGCCAAGACCCGTAAGGCCGTTCGCCATGCACTGGCCCATCAAAATGAGCCCTATGTGGTCGTGACCGGATGCGTGGTCAATTTGCATCCCGAGGAGCTGCTGGAGCTTTCGGATCGCGTGATCGCCGAGCCGTCCAAGATCGATGTCGCCGAACGTGTCTGCGAGCTGCTGGGCGTTGAGTCCGATAGCGTCCCCGCCTGCAGCGATGGCGAGGTGGTCGATGCGCTCGGTCGCTCTCGCCTGGGCGTGAAGATTCAGGACGGCTGCAACCATCGCTGCACCTATTGCATTGTGTGGAAGGCACGCGGCCCCGAGCGCTCCGTGCCCGTCGAGTCCGTGCTCGAGCAAGTTCGTGAGGCCCAGGAGGCCGGCGTGCCCGAGGTGGTGCTGACCGGTGTGAACCTGGGTGCCTACGATGGCAAGAGCGCGACCGACGAGCATGTCGAAATCGATGAGCTGCTTGAGGCCATCATGGAGCGCACGTCTATTCCGCATGTGCGCATTTCCTCGGTCGAGCCCATGGATATCTCTGAGCGCCTGCTTAAGGTGATGGCGCGCTATCCGCAGCGTATCGCCCCGTTTTTGCACCTGCCCGTGCAGTCCGGCTGCACGGCGACCCTGCATCGCATGGGCCGCCCCTATAGCGCCGAGACCTTTGAGGACACGGTGCGTATGATTCGCGCCAACTTGCCCCAGGCGTCTCTTTCGTGCGATGTCATCGTCGGTTTTCCTGGTGAGACGGACGAGGAGTTCGAGGAGTCGCTGGCGCTGTGCCGTCGTGTGGGTTTCTCGCGTATGCACGTGTTCCGCTATAGCAAGCGTCCCGGTACCCTTGCTGCCGATATGCCCGACCAGGTGCCGCCCGAGGTTATGGCCGAGCGCAGCCGTCGTATGCGAGCCGCGGCGCAGGAACTCGCCATTGCCGACGCTCGTCGTCGCGTGGGCACCGTCGAGCGTGCCGTCCTCGAGTACGGCGACAACCTGACGCTCGGTTCGTTCCATCATGCCCGTCTTGACGATACCTGTGGACTTACAGCCCCGTGCCTGCTCGATGTTGCTATCATCGGAGTCGATGATTCCGGCTTGGTCCATGCGCGCAGGGAGGTTCATGGAAGCCTCGAAGATTAGACTTACCGTTCCCGAGGGAATTGATCCCTCGTGCGTTTTGGGCGCCGGCGACGGCGTCCTTCGTGCGCTCGAGAGCTTGGTTCGCGCCCATGTGGTCGCCCGTGGCGATAGCATCGCCGTGAGCGGTGACCCGGATGAGGTCGAACTCGTGGCGCGTTTTTTCGAACATGCTTTTCGCGAGGCGGCCGCCGGGCGCACGCTGTCTGCCGACGATGTCTCTCGCTGCCTGGCCGTCTTGCGCGACGGTGAGCACGAGGCTACGTCGCTTCGCGATGACGTGCTGCTTTCGTATCGCGGCCGCGTCATTCGTCCCAAGACGCTCGGGCAAAAGCGCTACGTGGATGCCATTCGCTCGCATACCATCACCTTTGGCTTGGGTCCAGCCGGTACCGGTAAGACCTATCTGGCCATGGCGCTCGCCGTTGCCGCGCTCAAGCGTCACGAGGTGGGCCGTTTGATCTTGACGCGTCCGGTTGTCGAGGCGGGGGAGAATCTGGGCTTTTTGCCCGGTACCCTTGAGGAAAAGATCGACCCCTACATGCGTCCGCTCTACGACGCCCTTTTTGACATGATGGATCGCGAGCGCACCGATGAGCTTATGGAGCGTGGCGTGATCGAGATCGCCCCGCTTGCCTACATGCGCGGCCGCACGCTGAGTGATGCCTTCGTGGTGCTCGACGAGGCGCAAAATACCACGCCCGAGCAGATGAAGATGTTCCTGACACGCCTTGGGTTCAACTCCAAGTTCGTGATTACCGGCGACCTGAGCCAGCGCGACCTGGTGGGTCGTCGTGGCGGTCTTGCTGACGTTGAGCAGATTTTGGGCCGTGTCGACGATGTCGCATTTTCTCACCTCGAGCGTGCCGACGTGGTGCGCCATGCCCTGGTGGGTCGTATCGTCGAGGCATATGAAGCTTATGATGACGTGCGCGAGCAGCGCCCGCGCGACCGAAAGGAGTCCCGTTGAGTGTATTGATCAGCAACGATGCCGAGCTCGATACGCTGCTCGACGCGCAGGAGGTGGAGCACATCTGCGAGGTTGTGCTTGCCGCCGAGGGCGTTGAACGTGGAGTCGAGATTTCCCTTTCGTATGTCGACGAGGACGAGATGCACGAGCTCAACCACGAGTGGCGCGGTATCGACCGCACCACCGATGTGCTCTCGTTTGAGTGCGATTCGGCCTTTGACGATGACATTCCCGCCGATGAGACGCTCGAGCTCGGCGATATTATCTTGGCCCCGCAGGTTATTGCCCGTCAGGCCCCCGGTTTTGGCAATAGCCCCGCTGACGAGTGCCGTCTGATGCTCGTACACGGAATGCTGCACCTGCTGGGCTATGACCACATCGAGGACGACGAGGCCGAGGTCATGGAGGCCCGCGAGGACGCCATCCTGCGCGATCTGGCGCTCGAGCGCGGCGAGGACCCTAAGCTAGTCCACGTCGGCCCCATCACCAACCACGCCCACGACTAGGAGCCGTCTATGATTCCCGGATCGAACAAGGACCATCCGTCCTTTTTAAAGTCGTTTTCCTACGCCATGGAGGGCTTCGTCACCGCCGTCAAGACCGAGCGCAACATTAAGATCATGCTCGTTGCGGGCGTGTGCACCGTCATTGCCGGCTGCGTCGTGGGGCTCGACATTGCCGAGTGGGCCACGATTATCATCTGTTGCGGCCTGGTGATTCACGGCGAGCTGTGCAACACCGCTATGGAGGCCATCGTCGACCTGGCGACCCAGGAGCTCCATCCGCTGGCCAAGCGTGCGAAGGACATCGCCGCCGCTTCCGTATACATACTTTCCATCACCGCCGCGATTGTGGGCGTGCTGGTATTTGCCCACGCGCTCGGCTTTATTTAGAAGGGGATTCCCATGTCCGACAATATGCAGCCTACCGATGAAGTTTTGGATGACGAGGTCCTTGACGCGGTGGATACCGAGGAGCTCGAGGATGTCGAGGAGTTCGACCCGTTTGAGGGCATGAGCGACGAGGAACTCGACTCCCTGTGCGACGAGGACGACGGTCCTATGGGCTTTGGTGACGTGGAACCCGGTTTCCGCAGCGGCTTCGTGGCCCTGGTCGGTCGTCCCAACGCCGGCAAGTCCACGCTGCTTAATGCCTGCTATGGCAAAAAGGTCGCCATCACCTCGCCGGTGGCACAGACGACCCGCCGCCGCATGCGCGCCGTCGTCAACCGTCCCGGCTACCAGCTGGTCTTTGTCGATACCCCGGGTATTCATAAGCCCAAGGACGGCCTGGGGTCCGAGCTCAACAAGAGCGCACTGTTCGAGTTGAACGATGTCGACGTCGTCGCGTTTTTGATTGATGCCACCAAGCCGATCGGCAGGGGAGACGCCTGGGTTGCCGAGCGCGTCAGATGCGCTCGTTGCAAGAAGGTCCTGGTGCTCACCAAGGCCGATGAGGCCGACCCCGCACAGGTCATGGAGCAGCTTAAGGCTGCCCACGAGCTTATGGAATATGACGACGAGATTGTGACGTCGTCGGTTAAGAACTTCAACGTCGATGCCTTTATCGAGACCGTTGCGCACTTTTTGCCCGAGGGTCCGCGTTGGTTCCCCGAGGACATGGGTACCGACGCTTCCGATGAGACGCTCGTTGCCGAGTTTGTGCGCGAGAAGGTCTTGCGCCGCACCCGTGATGAGATCCCGCACTCCGTTGGCGTGATCTGCGATGCGCTCGAGCAGACCAAGAAGGTGCTGCGCGTGCACGCCACCATTTACGTCGAGCGCGAGGGCCAAAAGGGCATCATCATCGGCAAGGGCGGCGAGATGATCAAGCATATCGGTATCGACGCCCGTCGCGATCTTGAGCGCATTTTTGGCACGCAGGTCTTTTTGGAGTTGGACGTGAAGGTCAAGGCCGGCTGGCGTGACGACGAGGCCCAGATTCGCCGCTTTGGCTATAACGCCGAGGACTAAGGACGCGCGGCGCGCATGGCAGGCTCCCGGACATATCGCACGAAAGTGCTCGTGCTCGATAAGACTAAGCTCAAAGAGACCGACCTGATCTTGACGATGCTTGACGAGCGGGGGCGGCAGGTTCGTGCCGTGGCAAAGGGCGCCCGCAAACCCGGCGGACGCCTGGCTGCGCGCTGCGAGCTGTTCTGTACGGTAGATATGCTGCTCGCACATGGACGGTCACTCGACGTGGTTTCCCAGGCCGAGCTTATGGAGGCGCCGCTCGGCGTTGCGCCCGATTACGAGACGACCTGCGCCGCAAGCGCGATCGCCGAGGTCGCGCGCGTGTGCTCGTTCGAGGACGCCGAGGACCCGTTTACCTTTGCCATCACGCAGCGAGCGCTTGCCCTGGTGGGCAGCGGGCTCGACACGGCGCATATGGATCTACTTGTGGCGGCATATGTCTTTAAGCTGCTGTCGCACGTTGGCTATCGACCCGATTTTTCGGCCTGCGTGCTATGCGGAGACCCCATGCTGTCGTATTTTTCGCCCCAGGCGGGCGGCCTCATGTGCGGCTCATGCGCGTCGAGCGTTCCGGGCGCCGAGTTGGTCTCAACCGGCGAGGTCGCATGGCTTCGCGCCCTCATGTCCATGACGTTCGATTCCCTTATGGACGAGCGGATCGATCCGCATACGGCTGCGTTTTTGCTGGGGCTTTCGCATGTTTGGGCCGCCACGCACACCGATCAGCGGCTCCGTGCGATGGAATTCATGTTGGGTCGGTGATGATGCGCAGGCGCGCGTCGCTTGTGGTAACATACCGACCTGTTGGTACCTCGACCTTGGATGTTCGCTCCACCGGCGGCTTCTCAGTCCGAGGCGAATAGAGTCGCCCACGGGCGACGCGAAACGAAAGGTGAAACAATGACTGTTTCCAAAGAGCGCAAGGCGGAGCTGACCGCCCAGTTCGGTAACTCCCCGGTCGATACCGGTAACCCCAAGGTTCAGGTCGCCATCCTGTCCGAGCGCATCAAGGAGCTGACCGAGCACATGAAGTCCCACCAGAAGGACTTCCACACCCGTCGTGGCCTGCTCATGCTCGTTGGCCGTCGTCGTCGTCTTCTCTCCTACATCAAGAAGAACGACATCGTCGAGTACCGTGAGCTCATCAAGGCTCTGGGCATCCGCGACAACATCCAGTAACGGATTTGTACATGCTAAGAGCGTCCTGCGCAGCGGGGCGCTCTTTTTGTGTAAGGGCGTGAACAATCACGCTCTGAAGCGTGGCGGGGGCAGGGGGCCCGCGTCACATGAGAAGCCCGCAGGCAAGGGGCCTGTGGGGTAAAGGAGAACAATGACACTCGTATCCAAGACCTTTGAGCTGTACGGCAAGACCTACACCTTCGAGTCCGGCGAGCTTGCCAAGCAGGCCACCGGTGCTTGTCTGGTCAAGCAGGGCGACACCACGATGCTCGACACCGTGGTCGTCTCCAAGGAGCGCAAGAATTACGACTTCTTCCCGCTGACCGTCGACTTCAACGAGAAGATGTACGCTGCCGGCCGTATCCCGGGTGGCTACCTCAAGCGCGAGGGCCGTCCCAGCGAGAAGGCCACGCTCACGGCTCGTATGATCGACCGCCCGATCCGCCCGAGCTTCCCGGACGGCTTCCGCAACGAGGTCCACATCGTCGCCACCTCGCTCGTCGCCGACCAGGTTAACCCCTTCGACGTCATCAATGTCATGGGCGCCTCTTTGGCTATGACGCTCGGCGGCGTGCCCTTCGAGGGCCCGCTTGCCTGCGTGCGCATCGGCCGTAACGTGGAGACCGGCGAGTTTATCGTCAACCCCACCTATGAGGAGCGCGAGAACTCCGACCTGGACCTGGAGCTGGGCGGCTCTGCCGACTTTATCTCGATGGTCGAGGCCGGCGCCGAGGAGATCTCCGAGGACGACATGCTCGCCGCTATGAAGTTTGGCCAGGAGGCCCTCGCTGCCTTCTGCCAGGCTCAGGACGAGTTCGTCGCCGAGTGGGAGCAGGTCAACGGCGCTATCGTCAAGAAGGAGTACCCGCTTGACCAGCCCGTCGAGGAGGTCCAGGAGCGCATCTTCGCCCACTACGACGAGATGGCCGCTGCCCTGCGCGACGCCGACAAGCTTTCCCGCATCGGTAAGGTCGAGGCTCTGAAGGAGTCCATCCGCGCCGAGTTCACCGACGAGGAGCAGGCTGCCTGGGAGCGCGAGATCCCCGTGGCACTCAAGAAGCTCGAGAAGAAGGCCATGCGCACCATGGTCGTCGAGACCGGCGAGCGCGTCGACGGTCGTGCCGCCGACGAGATCCGTCCCATCATGGTGAAGGACAACTACCTGCCGCTCGTTCACGGTTCCGGCCTGTTCCAGCGTGGTCAGACCCAGGTGCTCTCCGTCCTGTCGCTCGGTATGCTCAACGAGGGCCAGCGTCTGGATACCATCGAGCCCACCGAGGGCAAGCGCTACATGCACCACTACAACTTCCCGCCGTTCTGCACCGGCGAGACTGGCCGCATGGGCAGCCCTAAGCGCCGCGAGATCGGTCACGGCAACCTGGCCGAGCGCGCTCTGCTTCCGGTGCTTCCCGACGAGAACGAGTTCCCCTACGCCATCCGTGTGGTCTCAGAGGTCATGGAGTCCAACGGCTCCTCTTCGATGGCTTCGACCTGCGGTTCCACGCTCGCCCTTATGGACGGCGGCGTGCCCATTAAGCGCCCGGTCTCCGGTATCGCCATGGGCCTGATCCAGGAGGAGGGCAAGACCGTGGTCCTGTCCGACATCCAGGGTCTCGAGGACTTCCTGGGTGACATGGACTTTAAGGTCACCGGCACCACCGAGGGCATCACCGCCCTGCAGATGGACAACAAGGCCACCGGCCTCACCTTCGACATCCTGGCCCGCGCCCTGCAGCAGGCCAAGGAGGGCCGCGCCTTCATCCTTCAGAAGATGCTCGATGTGATCCCCGAGCCGCGTCATACCACGCGCAGCACCGCTCCGCGCATCGTCTCCATCCAGGTTCCGACCGATAAGATCCGCGACGTCATCGGTTCCGGCGGCAAGGTCATCCGCGGCATCCAGGACGAGACCGGCGCTTCGGTCGACATCCAGGAGGACGGCACCGTCTTTGTCGGCGGCACCGGCGAGTCCGTCGATCAGGCCGTCGAGCGCATTAAGCTCATCATCAAGGTTCCCGAGCCGGGCGAGGAGTACACCGGTCGCGTTGTCTCCATCCAGCCGTTCGGCGCCTTCGTGAACCTGCTGCCCGGTAAGGACGGCCTGCTGCACATCTCCCGCGTCGCCAAGGGCCGCGTGGAGAAGGTCGAGGACGTCCTCAACGTGGGCGACGAGGTCAAGGTCGTCGTCATCGAGGTCGACGATCGCGGCAAGATCTCGCTCGATCGTCTTGACAAGCCCGAGGCCCCGGCTCGTGCCGAGGGTGCCTCCGAGGGTGACGGCGAGCACTTCCAGCGCCGTGAGCGTCCGCGTCGCGAGCGCTCTGAGCGCAGTGACCGTCCGCGCCGTCCCGGCGACAACGGAGGCCGAAAGCCTCGCCGTCACCACGACGCCGAGTAACAGCCGTACATAAGCAGCTCAACAAGGGCGACTCCTAAGGGGGTCGCCCTTTTGCTATTCTCGGCGGGGCCGCAGGTAAAGTTTCCTGCTCTACAGTCCTGCTCGCACGGAGAGCATATTAAGTGCTTTCCTTTGCGTGCGGAACTCGCGATAAACTTCATATGCGTCCCTCCCGGGCGCAAGCAAAAGGGCTGGTTAATGCCGCTCGCTATTTAGTTAGACAGTCTATTCAGTAGTCAGATTACAGATCTGTAGATAGCCGCAGCAGCATCTTCCCAGATAAAACCGACCAAAATAAACCTGTCTCTATTTGGCAGGTTTCCCGTGGGGCGGGCACTGATGAAGTTTATCGCGAGTTCCGCACGAACAGGAGGCCACTTAATGTGGCCTCCGTCGTGAGCAGGACTGTAGAGCAGGAAACTTCATCAGTGCCCGCCCCACGGGAAACCGGCGGGATGGACCAGTTCAGATGGGGCTTTGATGCATGGGTGGTCTGTTGGTGGGCAAATGGGTATCATACTGAGGTTACTGCGTCGACTCTATGATGCATGTTTGTACGTTCCCGGCGGTCGGTTTGCCAGAAGCGCCCCGCCGGTTGTTCCAGACCCGTTTCGAAGAAAGGAAACCACACTAACCTATGGCAGCTAAAAAATCATCTCCCTTGAAGATCATTCCGCTCGGTGGCCTTGACGGCATCGGCAAGAACATGACGGTCTTCGAGTGCGGCGACGACATGGTGCTCGTCGACGCCGGTCTCATGTTCCCGGATGACTCCCAGCCTGGTATCGATCTGGTACTCCCGGATTACACCTATGTTCTGGAGAACGAGGAAAAGCTCCGCGGCATCGTCGTCACTCACGGCCACGAGGACCACACCGGTTCGCTACCGTATCTGCTGCAGGACCTCAACAACAAGGTGCCCATCTTCTCGAGCAAGCTGACGCTTGGCTTTATCGAGGGTAAGCTCTCCGAGTTTCGTATTCGTGCACCCAAGTTCCGTGAGGTCAAGGGCGGTAGCCACGTCAATCTGGGTGGCATTTCGCTCGACTTCTTCTCGATGACGCACTCAATCCCGGGCGCTCTGGGCGTGTTCATCCGCACCAACCAGGGCACCGTTATGCACACCGGCGACTTTAAGCTCGACCAGACGCCCATCGACGGTGTCACGCCCGACTATGCCGCTATCAGCCGCTTTGCCAAGCAGGGCATCGACCTGCTGCTGTCCGACTCCACCAACGCCACGGTCCCCGGTTTTACCAAGTCCGAGGCCGAGGTTGGCCCCAATCTGCTGCATGCCATCAAGAATGCTCCGGGCCGCGTGTTCGTCGCGTCGTTCTCGAGCCACATCCATCGTCTGCAGCAGATCTGCGACGCCGCCCGCAAGTGTGGCCGCAAGGTCGTCGTGACCGGTCGTTCCATGCTCACCAACACCCGCGTGGCGCGCGAGCTCGGTTACCTCAACATCGATGACGCCGATATCATCGATGCCTTCGATATCGACAACCTGCCTGACGACAAGATCGTCGTCATGTGCACCGGTTCGCAGGGCGAGCCCCTGTCGGCCCTTTCGCGCATGGCCAACGGCGAACACAAGACGCTCTCCATCCACGAGGGCGATACCGTCATCCTCTCGGCAACGCCGGTCCCCGGTAACGAGAAGGCCGTCCAGCAGGTCGTCAACAGCCTGGCCAAGCTCGGTTGCGACGTGTGGGATAAGAACCGCGCTCTTGTCCACGTCTCGGGCCACGGTAGCCAGGAGGAGCTCAAGCTCCTGATGGCCATGGCCAAGCCCACGTACTTTATGCCGGTTCACGGTGAAGCCGTGCATCTGCGCGCCCATGCCCAGCTGGCTCGCAAGATGGGCATCAAGGACGATCATATCTTTATCCTCGATAACGGCGACACGCTCGAGATGCGCGGCGGTATCGTCAAACGCGGTACGCCCGTCGAGTCCGGCGTCGTCTACGTCGACGGCCTGCGTATCGGCGATACCGACCCCATCGTCCTGCGCGATCGTCAGAAGCTCGCCAACGACGGTATGGTTACCGCTGTTGCCATCGTCTCGCTTAAGCATAAGAAAATCGAGGCCATCGAGTTCTCGGGCCGCGGTGTCTCGTTTGCCATCGACGACCAGTTCTCCGAGGATGCCTCCGCGTCCATCATGAAGACGATCGAGAAGGGCAAGTTCAGCTTTACGAGCAGCGGTTCCGATGCTATTCGTAAGGCCGTGCGTGATTCGCTTTCTAACTTTATCTGGAGCCGTACGCGCACCCGTCCGATGATCATCCCGGTCGTCATGGAGGTTTAGTTTGGCGCGCGGATCTGCACAAAACGCCAAAGGTAATAAGGCCAATAACCAACCGGCATCTGCTAAGGGTGCCGGTTCCCATCTGCGTGCCAATAAGGGCCACGAGGCGGACTTCGACGATTTTGAGCCCTTGGTGGAGCCCTCGGCCAACCGCGATATCGCCGGCGTGGTCATCGCCGTTTTGGCGATTGCGTCCTTCATTGCCGTGATTTCGCCGGCGACTGCACCCGTTACGGCTGCGGTTGCCGGTTTCTACCACCTGGGCTTTGGTCTGGGCGCCTACGTGCTGCCGATCGTCATTTTGCTGTTTGCCGCCACGCTCTTTTTAGGCGAGGACTCGCCGCTCAACATTCGCTCGGTCGCGGGCGGAGCCGTGGTCTTTATCGCCGTTGTCTCCATTCTTTCGCTGGTGGTGCCGGGTACGAGCGACTCGTGTGACCTTATGTTCACGCCGCAAAATCTGTCCGCCTCGGGTGGCTACATCGGTGCGTTTATTGCGAGTGCGCTGCAGAATGCCCTGGGTAAGCCTATCGCGATGGTGGTCCTGTTGGGCCTTGTCGTCGTGGGCTTGGTCATCATCGGCTTTTCGGTTGGCGGCGTTTTGCGCTCTGCTCGCGACCGCGCGGCCGATTTTGCCGAGCGCCGTCGTGCCGATGTCAACGCCAGCCCGTGGGGTGACGACGAAGCCCTGTCGGTGCCCGGCGTTGCCCGTCCGCACCTGAGCATTCTTCGTCAAAAGGGCTCTGATGCTGCCGTGACCACGGTCATGGGTAACGATGTAGACCCGGTTTTGGACGATGACGACGAGGACGAGGATCCGTTTGTCGACGTATCCGATGCCGTGGAGGCCGAGCGCGCTAAGACGACGCTGATGCCGCGCCGTCATGTCAAGAAGGGCAAGGCCACACCCAAGTTGAATACGAGTGAGCCTGACCCGTCTTGGTCCGATAGCGAGATTGAGCTCACCGAGGGCGATGACGAGGACGACGAGGCTCCGATTGAGACCGCAAAGACAACTTTGCTGCCGCGTCGCCATGCAAAGCGCGACCAGGTAACCGGTCAGCTTTCGATGGAAGACGACCCCGATAAGATCGACGAGTCCGAGCCGCCGTTTGCCGTGAATCCTGTTTCGGCAGCACCTCAGATTCCCGACTTCTTGAAGCATTCCAAGGTTGCCGATGTGCCTGCCTCGAGTGCTGTCGAATCGGCTGCGGCTAGCGATGGGGGAGCGGATGGCGGCACCGCAGATAACGAGGGCGAAGAAGAGGACGGCCTCAAGCTTCCGCCGCTCGAAATCCTGCATGCCAACCCGCAGTCGGCATCCTCCGCGTCTTCTGACAAGGAACTTGAGCAGACTGCCGAGTCGCTTCAGTCCACGTTGCTTGAGTTTGGCCGCAGTGCCCGCGTGGTCGGCTGGATCGCTGGCCCCACGGTGACGACCTTTAAGCTGCAACCTGGCGAGGGCGAGCGCGTGAGCAAGATTTCGAGCCTCGAGGACGATATCGCGCTTTCGCTCGCTGCTCAGTCGGTGCGCATCTTTGCCCCAATCCCCGGCACCTCGCTCGTGGGCATCGAGATTCCCAATCGCAAGCGCCAAAACGTCAATTTGGGCGACGTGCTGCCCTATGTGAAGGGCGGCCCGCTCGAGCTGGCCATCGGCCGCGATGCCGAGGGCACGCCGGTTGTCGCCGACCTCGCCAAGATGCCCCACCTGCTTATTGCCGGTACGACCGGTTCTGGTAAGTCGGTGATGATCAATTCCATCATTACGACCCTGCTCATGCGCGCCCTTCCCGAGGATGTTCGCCTGATCATGGTCGACCCCAAGCGCGTCGAGCTTGCGGGCTATAACGGTCTGCCGCATCTTTACGTGCCTGTAGTGACCGAGCCCAAGCAGGCCGCGAGCGCTCTGCAATGGGCCGTGTCCGAGATGGAGCGTCGCCTGAAGGTCTTCGAGCGTCTTAACGTGCGTAAGATCTCGACCTACAACGAAAAGCAGGCTGCCGGCGAGTTTGAGCATTACGACAACCCGCCGCAAAAGATGCCCTACCTGGTCATCATCATTGACGAGCTCTCGGACCTGATGATGGTCGCCGGTAAGGATGTCGAGGCCTCGATCGTGCGTATTGCACAGCTGGGCCGTGCCGCCGGTATTCATCTTATCGTGGCCACGCAGCGCCCCAGCTCCAACGTGGTGACGGGCCTCATCAAGGCCAATATCACCAACCGCATCGCCTTTAACGTCGCCACGGGCATCGACTCGCGCGTCATCATCGACCAGATGGGTGCCGAAAAGCTCACCGGTTTGGGCGACATGCTGTTCTCCAAGGTCGACTGGGGCAAGCCCCGCCGTATCCAGGGCTGCTTTGTCTCGGATGACGAAATCAACGAGATTGTCGAGTTCGTCAAGTCGCAAAGCGAGCCCGACTACCACGAGGAGATTCTGTCGGCCGTGGCTCCTGCCTCGATGTCCATGGCGGGTGGTGGCGGTATAGTCCGCACCGGAGTCGCCGAGCCGCAAGACGATGACCCGCTCATCTGGGAAGCCGCCCATATTGTGGTGGAATCGCAGCTTGGCTCCACATCTGGCCTGCAACGTCGTCTGAAGGTTGGCTATGCGCGTGCCGGGCGTATTATGGACATGCTGGAAGAAAAGGGTGTCGTCGGTCCGCCCGACGGTTCAAAGCCGCGCGAGGTCCTGCTGGACGAGGAGGGTCTTGCCGCGCTGGAATCTGTCGACGCCGAGATGGCACGTGAAGATCGTGAGTTTGGAGGATTCTGATGGCTGCACGCTTTGGTGACATGCTGCTCGAGCAGCGTCGCCGAATGGGTCTTTCCATTCAGCAGGTCGCCAACACCATCAAAATCAGGCCGCAGATCATCGAGTTTTTCGAAACCGGTAACTTTGCCTCGATGCCGCCGCGCGGCTATGCGCAGGGCATGATTTCGAGCTATGCTCGCTTTTTGGGCCTCAATCCGCGCGAGGTCGTCAATGCCTACTTTGACGACCTGATGGCATACGAACGCGAGACGTCGCAGCAGGGCGGTCGTTTTCAGGACGCCGCCGGCTACGTTAATTCGCGTTCCTCGGTCGATAACGGGCGCTTTCTGATGGTTCAGGGCGGTCGTTCGACCCGCTATGGACAGCGTCCTCAGCAGGCCGGTTATATTACCGAGACGGGTTCGGGCGAGGAGATTCGCTCACAGCGTGACCGGTTCCGCAGTACGCCGATGCCCGAGGACCGTGCACTTCCCGCTGCTCGCGGCGTGGCGCGTGACCCTCGTGCCGGCTACGGCGACGGCGGCTATTCCGATCGCGGTTACCGTGGTGTCTCCACCGGACGCTCTCGCGGTGGCTATGCGGATGCCGATGCCACGCAGGTGACGCCGCGTCTTCGCTCTCAATCACAGCCGTATGGCCAGCGCTCTTCGGCTTCGCGTTCGGGCCAGCGTGGCTATCAAGGCCGCGGTGAGCTTGCGCCCCGCTCGGGTCAGCGCAGCCTTCAGGGCCAGGGCGGCTATCGCGGCCGTTCCGATAGCAATCGCGGTCGTATGCCTCAGGGAGGCGGCCGCAGCAGTTCCGGTCGTGGACGCGGCGGATCACGTACTCCTCAAAACAACGGGCTCGATCCGCGTATCGTCTACGCCGGCATCGGTGCCGTTGTGCTGCTGTTGATTGTGCTCATCGTGGTGCTTCTGCGTGGCTGCGCATCTTCGGCGCCCGAGAACACGCCCGAGACGCCCACTGCTACCAAGATGACGACCAAGAAGTCTTCTAAGAAGACCGAAACGGTCGACGAGGACGATGACACCGATGAGGCGACGGATGAGTCGACTGATTCGGACGCTACCAAGACGACGGCCAAGAAGGAAGAGAACGAGGTCACGAAGGTCAAAGTCTCCGTTGCCAAGGGAAAGACCGCGTGGATTGAGGTCAAGGTTGACGGCAAGTCGGTCTATGGCGCCCAGGCGACTGGCCCCTTTGAGCAGGAGTACACGCCCGAGTCTTCGATCGAGATCACCACGTCCAAGCCTTCCGATGTCACCGTTACCAAGAACGGTGAAAAGGTTCGTTACGATACCAAGACCTCGGGCGTGGCGCGTGTGACGATCACCGTTCCCAAGAAGGAGACGTCTGATTCCGAGAATGGTGAAAGTTCTGATGGTACCGACACCACCGATGGTACCGATACCACCGACGGTACCGATGCCCAGTCCACGGATGGCGCCGATACCGCAACTGACGGTCAGACACCCACCGATTCTACCGACAATTCGTACGATAGCTACTAGGCCGCTCGTACGCGAAAGGAAACATCATGGCTAAAGATTCCAGCTTCGACGTCGTGTCCGAGGTCAACATGCAAGAGGTCGATAACGCCTTTCAGCAGACCACGCGCGAGATTTCCCAGCGCTATGACCTTAAGGATTCCGGCGCCACGATCGAGCTTTCGAAGGGCGACAAGCTCTTTACGATCAACGCCCCGGCCGACTTTGTCTCCAAGCAGATTGTCGACGTGCTGAGCTCCAAGCTCATCAAGCGCGGCATCGACCTCAAGGCCGTCTCGTGGGATGCTCCGCAGGCGGCATCGGGCGGCACCGTGCGCGTGCTCGGCCATATCGTCGAGGGTATCGACCAAGCGACCGCCAAGAAGATCAACAAGGACATCAAGGACCAAAAGCTCAAGGTCAAGGTGACCATCGAGGCCGACAAACTGCGTGTTTCCTCTGCTTCGAAGGACGCGTTGCAGTCCGTGATCCAGTTCCTGCGCGACCAGGACTACGGCCAGCCGCTGCAGTTCACCAACTACCGCTAATATCAATCGAAAGGACCGCTCTCCAACATGGATACACCGTTGGGCTCCGTGCTCTACATCACCCTCGGGTGCGCTAAGAACGAGGTTGACACTGACCGCATGCGTTCTCTTTTGACCGCCGCGGGCTACGAGGAGGCATTCGACCCGCAGGATGCCGATATTGCCATCGTCAATACTTGCTCGTTCCTCGCCTCCGCAACGTCCGAGAGCATCGAGACCACGCTCGAACTCGCCAACGAGGTTCAGGACGGCGTTCGTTCTTGCCCCATCGTCATGTGCGGCTGCGTACCGTCGCGCTATGGCGATGACCTACCTGACGAGCTGCCCGAGGTCGCTGCCTTTGTGAAGGCCGACGAGGAGGACGGCATCGTGGCGTTCATCGATGGCGTGCTGGGTGTAGAGCGCGAGATTGCAGCCTATATCCCGCAGGTCAAACGTACCGTCGAGGGTGCTGTCGCCTACGTCAAGATTTCCGATGGCTGCAACCGCTTCTGCAGCTTCTGCATGATTCCCTACATCCGCGGCCGCTATCATTCGCGCAATGCCGAGAGCATCATCTCCGAGGTGCGCGACCTGGTTGCCGGCGGTGTGCGCGAGATCGTGCTGATCGGCCAGGACACGGGCATCTGGGGTACCGACTTTGCCGACGAGGACGTCGCCGATGGCTCGCCGCGCAATCTGGCGCAGCTGCTGCGTGCCGTCGCCGAGGCCGTGCGCCCGCACAACGTCTGGGTCCGCGTGCTCTATCTGCAGCCCGAGGGCATGACTGACGAACTCATCGAGACGATTCGCGATACGCCCGAGGTGCTGCCCTATATCGATATCCCCGTGCAGCACTGCGACGCGCGCATCCTCAAGGCTATGCGCCGTTCCGGTTCGCGCCAGGAGCTCGAGGACCTGTTCCGCGATCTGCGTGAGCGTATCCCCGGCATCGTGATCCGTTCCACGGCTATGGTCGGCTTCCCGACCGAGACCGACGACGAGTTCCGCGACCTTATCGACTTTATGGACACCGTCGGCTTTGACTACACGAGCGTCTTTGCCTACTCGCAGGAGGAGGGCAGCCTGGCCGCTAAGATGGAGGGTCAGGTCGATGAGGAGGTTAAGCTCGAGCGCGCCCAGGAGGCCATGGACCTGGCCGAGTCGCTCGGTTTTGCCGCCACCGCCGCACATGTGGGCGAGCGCGCCCAGGTAATCGTCGACGGTATCGAAGAGACCGAGGATGGCGCCGAGTTGATCGGCCATGCCTGGTTCCAGGCGCCCGATTCCGATGGTGCGGTGCATCTGGACGCCAGCGAGGCGTCCGTGGGCGATATTCTGACCGTCGAGTTTACCGATAGCTTCTGCTATGAGCTTATCGGTCATGTTGTGGAGTAGGAGAGCGTCGTGGCTAACGAGAGCAATAAGGAACTGACGAGTGTCTGGACGCCCGCCAACATCGTGACGTGCGTTCGCATCGTCTTTATCCCGGTGTTCATGATCGTGTCGGCGCTTTCTCACACGAGTGTTGCCGGTACGGATTGGAGCACCTTCGACGGCCCGCTCGCCGCCGCTGCCTTCATTCTGTATGTAATCCTGTCGTGTACCGATAAGGTCGACGGTTATCTGGCGCGTTCGCGCAATGAGATCACCGACTTCGGTAAATTCTTGGACCCCATCGCCGATAAGCTGCTCGTGTTCTCGGCCCTGCTGCTGTTCTTGGATTTTGGCGCGGTGACCGTGTGGTCGGTGTTCATTATCCTGTTTCGTGAGCTGCTGGTGAGCGCCCTTCGCATGGTCGCGAGTGCGGCCGGTGTGGTCGTTGCGGCCGATAAGCTCGGCAAGTACAAGACGGCAACCACGATGGTCTCCATCTGCGGTTACCTGTGCGTTTTTGCTATGGCCGGCTTGCACCTTGGCCCGTTGGCGCTGACGCTCGGCATCTACTCGGTGTCGCGCTTCCTGTATGCCGTTGCCGTTGTCTTGACCGTTATCTCGGGCGCCCAGTACTTCTGGAACTGCCGCAAGATCGTCTTTTCGGTCTAGGTCCTGGTGGGTATGACGGACTCTTTTGAGCAGATTTCCGCACATAACGAGGAGCTGGCGCGCGATATTGTCGAGCACGCGAGCGCTCGGGGCGTGACGGTTTCGACGGCTGAGTCGCTGACGGCGGGTATGATCGCATCGACGATTGCCGATATCCCGGGCGCCTCGGCGGTGCTGCGTGGCGGTGCGGTGACCTATTGCGATGAGATTAAGCATCGCGTTCTTGGTGTTGAGCAGGAGACGCTCGACCGCTATACCGCGGTGTCGCATCAGACCGCGCGCGAGATGGCGGTGGGTTCGCTGGAGCTGTACCAGAGCGATATTGCAGTGAGCGCAACGGGTTATGCCGGCCCCGGCGGTGGCACTGAGGACGATCCGGCGGGCACTTTCTATATTGGCTGGTCGCATCGTTCCGCCGATGGGGGCGTGCCGGTCGTGGACTCTGTGCGCTGCCACTATGAGGGTGACCGTTCGTGTGTTCGTGCCCATGCGGTCACGGAGGCATTGGGTCGCATTGCCCTTGTGCTCAACTCTATGGAATAGACGTGTTTTAAGGGGCCTCCGAGCCCCTTAATTGTGGAGATAGGGACCTTAGGCTCATTTGGCGTTTGTGCTGGTTGTAGATGTATTTTTGCCTGCCTTGTTCATATTTGGTCCTTCGTGGTCAAGCATTTGGTCAGTGTTTGGTCGGCGTTTGGTTGGGTTTTGGAAAGACCGCCTGCATATGATTGGCCTGAACGGTTGACCACGAACAGCCGTTCGTTTATTATCGATGCAGTTTGTTAAGAGGAGGGCTATTCATGGCCAAGAATTCAGGTCCCGTACGTACCGTTCATGCTCGCACGACGGGTAAAGAGCGCGATGAGATGATCGCCACCACCAAGGCCGAGATCGAGAAGAAATTCGGCCAGGGTTCCATCATGAGGTACGGCGACGGTGGTCCCGAGCTCGAGGTCGAGGCCATTCCCACGGGCGCCCTGGCCCTCGATGCCGCGCTGGGTATCGGCGGCGTGCCGCGCGGCCGTATCGTCGAGATTTACGGTCCTGAGTCCTCCGGTAAGACGACGCTTTCGCTCGAGATCCTGGCCGAGGCCCAGGCAATGGGTGGCGTTGTGGCATTTATCGATGCCGAGCACGCGCTTGATCCCACGTATGCCGCGCGCATCGGCGTGGATATCGACGAGGTGCTCATTTCCCAGCCCGATACGGGCGAGCAGGCGCTCGAGATTGTTGACATGCTCGTGCGTTCCGGCGCCATCGATGCCATCGTCGTCGACTCCGTCGCCGCGCTGACCCCGCGTGCCGAGATCGAGGGAGAAATCGGCGATACTACGGTCGGTCTTCAGGCTCGCCTGATGAGTCAGGCGCTCCGCAAGCTCGCCGGCTCGCTGTCCAAGTCCAACACGACGTGCATCTTCATTAACCAGCTGCGTGAGAAGATCGGCGTCATGTTCGGCAACCCCGAGACTACGACGGGCGGCCGCGCCCTTAAGTTCTTCTCTTCGGTGCGTATCGACATTCGCCGCATCGACAGCATTAAGCTTAAGGACGAGGTTATCGGTAACCGCGTGCGCGCCAAGGTCGTTAAGAACAAGGTGGCAGCTCCGTTCCGTTCTGCTGAGTTCGACATCATGTACGGTACGGGCATCTCTAAGGAGGGCTCGATTCTGGACATGGCTGTCGAGTGCGGCATCTGCAAGAAGATGGGCTCCTGGTTTGCCTATGGCGAGGACAAGCTCGGCAACGGTCGCGAGGCCGCTAAGGCGTTCCTGCGCGAACATCCCGATTGCGCCGACGAGATTGAGCATAAGGTCCGCCTTGCCTGCGGGCTTGAGTTTGATGACGATGCTCCGTCCGAGGTGGAGCTGACCGATCAGCCTGCGCCTGAGGAGTTTGATGAGCTTTACGCCATCGATGGCTCCGCCATGCTCGATGATGACGACGAGTAGCGGTTACGCTCATGTCGTATACGGTGACCGAGGCCACGGTCGTCTTTCCCGATAAGAAGGCGGCCTCCTCGTTCTCGAGCGGGTATGCGTCCAAAAAGCCTTGCGCACATATCGATTGTGAGCTTGAGGGCGGTTTTGAGCGGTCCATTTGGATTCCCGTGCGGGTCGCGCGGCTGTATGTCAAAAACCGCCCCGATCTTCCCTGTGATTGGGACAACTTTCGTGAGGCGGTGCAGCTCATCGAGCGTAAATGTGCACTTACCATGGTGACCGAGATGTTATCGCGCCGCGACCATGCGACGGGTGAGGTCCGTGACAAGTTGGCTCGCTACGGCTTTCGCCAGCCCGCGATCGATTTCGCCGTCGAGCGCGCCACCGAGTATCGCTTTTTAGACGAGAACCGCTTTTGCTCGTACTTTATCGAGGAACGCAAGCGGCGCGGTTGGGGACAGCGCAAAATCGAGACCGAGCTCAAGCGACGTCATGTCGTGCTCGATGACATTCCCGGTTATCCCGAGGATTATTTTGCCGTCGAAGACGATTTGACGCGTGCGTCAGCCCTGCTCGCCAAGCGGCGTGTTCCAGAGACGCGCGGATTCGAAAAACTGGTTCGGTTTTTGATGGGCAAGGGCTTCTCGTATCACATCGCCGCCGATGCCGTTAAGGCACGTCTCGATGCCGAATGCGAGGAATGTGCACTTTAGGCGTATGCGTTTTGTGGTCCCGCCGTTCACCGCGTTTTAGCCGCCGTACTGGGGCCATTTATTTGACAGTTGTTGTGGTTCAACGTACGATAAACACTGTCATTTGCTTTGTGATATGTGCTCATCTGTGATGAGTTTGTTTATATGTTTATCTGTATCCGACCCGCATAAGCTGCGCCCATATTACTCAAATGTCGCGAGCCGTTCATAAGGACGGTTCGCTTTGTTGTGTAACGAATCCATAAAAAGGAGTGAGCATGCCTATCATTGCAGCGCTCGTTGGCATCGTTTTGGGTGCCATCGCCGCCATTGCCTACATGCGCACCGCCAAGCAGGGTAGTCTTCACGAGGCCGACGAAAAGATCCAGTCGGCACACGCACAGGCTGAGTCCCTGATCGGTGATGCAAAGCGTCAGGCCGAGACCCTCAAAAAAGAGGCTCTGCTCGAGGCTAAAGAGGAGATCATCAAGAACAAGCAGGCCGCCGAGGCCGAGGACAAGCAGCGTAAGAGCGAGATTCGTACGCTCGAGAACCGCGTGATGCAGCGCGAGGAATCCCTCGATCGCCGCAACGACGCTCTCGACAAGCGCGAGCATCAGCTGTCCAGTCAGGCCGGTCAGGTCGAGAAGCGCTCCCGTGAGCTCGAGGAGCTCTGCGCAAAGCAGACCTCCGAGCTCGAGCGTATCGCCGACCTTACCCGCGAGGATGCCCACAAGGAGCTCCTCGATAAGGTTCGCGGCGAGGTCACCCACGAGGCCGCCACGATCATTCGCGAGTCCGAGCAGCAGGTTCGCGCCGAGTGCCACAAGACCGCCCAGGAGATTCTTTCCCTGGCGATTCAGCGCTGCGCTGCCGACCACACTGCCGAGGTCACCGTTACCTCCGTGCACATTCCCTCTGATGACCTCAAGGGCCGTATCATCGGTCGCGAGGGTCGCAACATCCGGACCTTCGAGCAGGTTTCCGGTGTCAACCTCGTGATCGACGATACGCCCGAGACCGTCGTTCTTTCGAGCTTCGACCCGGTCCGTCGCGAGACCGCCCGTGTCGCCCTCGAGAACCTCATCGCCGACGGCCGCATTCACCCCGCCCGCATCGAGGAGATGTATCACAAGGCTGCCGACCTGGTTCAGCAGCGCGTGCGCGAGGCTGGCGAGCAGGCTGCCTTCGATACCGGCATTCACGACCTGCACCCCGAGATCGTCAAGACCCTTGGTGCCCTGCGCTACCGTACTTCGTTTGGTCAGAACGTGCTTCAGCACTCCCTCGAAGTCTCTGACCTGTGCGGCGTGATGGCTTCCGAGCTTGGCCTGGACGTTGTGACCGCCAAGCGCGCCGGCCTGCTGCACGACCTGGGCAAGGCAATTGACCACGACGTCGAGGGCCCGCATGCCGTCATCGGCGCCGAGCTTGCCCGCCGTTATGGCGAGAAGCCTGTTATCGTTCATGCTATCGAGGCTCACCATGCCGATGTTGACCCCAACACGGTGCTCGATGTCCTGGTACAGGCCGCTGATGCTGTCTCTGCTTCTCGCCCCGGTGCCCGTCGCGAGTCTGCCGAGAACTACATCAAGCGTCTTGAGAAGCTCGAGGAGATCGCCAACTCCCATGAAGGCGTCGAGCGTACCTATGCCATGCAGGCTGGTCGCGAGGTCCACGTCATGGTTCAGCCGGACAAGATCTCCGATGCCCAGTCCACGGTCCTGGCTCACGATATCGCCCATCAGATCGAGGAAGAGATGGAGTATCCCGGTCAGGTGCGCGTCGTCGTGATTCGCGAGAGCCGCGCTGTCGATATCGCTAAATAACATGAGCGACGCGAACGAGCTCATCTCATTTATCGCGTCGATGTCGGGGGAGGGCAACCTTCGCGTCGAGGAGAACCTTGGCGAGGGGTATGTCCGTCTCCGCGTTTCGGAAGCCGAGCGGCGCCAGGCAAAGCACGACATTCAGCATGTCGAGGATATCGTCATCGAAATGCTCCGTAATGCTCGCGATGCCGGCGCCGACAAAGTCTATCTCGCTACGACCAAGGAAGATGGCGTCCGCACGCTTGTCTTTCTGGATAACGGTTCGGGTGTTCCGCAGGATATGCAAGAGCGAATCTTCGATGCCCGCGTTACCTCCAAGCTCGAGAGCATGAAGATGGACCGTTGGGGCGTTCACGGTCGTGGCATGGCATTGTTTTCGATCAAGCAGAACACCGACGAGGCCCGTGTGGTCACGTCTGGTGTCGACCTTGGCTCGGCCTTTAAGGTGAGCGTTGCGGCCGACCGCCTCAGTGAGCGTGCCGATCAGTCCAGCTGGCCCCAGGCCGTCAAGGATGAGGACGGACGTTATGTCTGTGCTCGCGGCCCGCATAATATTATTCGCGCTGCTTGTGAGTTTGCGCTCGAGGAGTTGCGTGGTTGCGATGTCTATCTTGGTTCTCCGTCTGAGATTGCCGCGACCCTTTATGCTCAGGCGTCAAGTCGGCTCGATACGTCGCGTCTCCTGTTTATTGATGACGAGAGCGAGCTTCCGGTTGTCGACCGTTTAGGCCTTGCCTCTGATGCCGAGGACTTTATCCGTATCTGTTCGGGTTTGGGTCTTGAGATGTCTGAGCGCACGGCCCATCGCATTTTGGCAGGGCAGATTAAGCCCGTTCGCGGTGTGACTGCGCGTCTGCTGCGCGAGCGTGATTCGTCCTCGCATGCGCCGGCTCCTGTCGATCTCGCGAAGGATCGTCGCGGGCTACGTATTGCCAAGGATGACATGGCACAGTTTTCGCGTGCTGTGGAGCGCGACTTTAATGACCTTGCCGCCCGGTACTATCTCAACCTTTGCGGCGACCCAAAGATTCGTGTTTCGCGTGATCGAATCACCGTGACCTTCGATCTTGCCAAAGAGGAATAGTGCCTTTACCGAGTCCACTCGGTACGATACAGTTATTGCAGTTAAAACGTACTTTTAAACGCAGGAGTTTCTTCATGGATTGCCTGAAGGTATCAAGCAAATCATCGCCCGCGTCCGTTGCCGGCGCCATCGCCGGCATGGTCAAGGATGGTGTACCCGTCAACATCCAGTGTGTCGGCGCCGGTGCGGTCAACCAGGCCATTAAGGCCGTGGCTATCGCGCGCGGTTTTTTGATTCCAACCGGTTTTGATATTTCCTGCGCGCCCGTGTTCTCCGACATCCTCATTAACGGGGAGTCGCGCACGGCCATCCGCCTTTCTATCTACGTTCACCAGATCAATCGAGCTGCTATGGATAACGTCGTCATGGATGATGTTAAGCCTGTGGCATAGCTTCTGCTTGCCTCGATTCGCCCCCCCTCTCCATCGTTAGGACTTATGCACATGGACCAGCGTTCCGTACGCGATATTCTTGCCGGTAAAACCTACTTTATCCGCACCTTTGGCTGCCAGATGAATCAGCACGACTCTGAGCGCGTGAGCGGTCTGCTCGATTCGTATGGTTGCCTCATGGCGCTCGATCCCGAGCATGCCGATATTGTTGTCTTCATGACATGCTGCGTGCGCGAGGCCGCCGATACTCGCCTGTACGGTCAGTGCAACTCTTGTAAGAGCCTCCCGCCCTCACCCTCGGGCAAGCGTGTGGTTGCCGTTGGTGGTTGCATCGCGCAGCGCGATGGCGAGGGCCTGCTCACCAACGTCGATAACGTCAATGTCATCTTTGGTACGCATTCCATCGCACATGTGGCCGAGCTCATTGCCGAGGCGTTCCTTGATGGCAAGCGTCATATCCGCACCAATGAGCATGAGGATACGGATGCCATGAGCATGCCGTGGCATCGCGAGACCCAGTATCACGCCTGGGTGCCCATTATGACGGGCTGCAATAATTTCTGTACCTATTGCATCGTGCCGTACGTGCGCGGTCGCGAAAAGAGCCGCCCCTTCGAGGAAATTGTCGACGAGGTGACCGGTTTGGTGCGCCAGGGCGTGCGCGAGATTACGCTGCTGGGCCAAAACGTTAACTCATATGGTCGCGATCTGTTTGGCAAGCCGCGTTTTGCCGATCTGCTGCGTGCCGTGGGTGATACGGGTGTGGAGCGCATCTTCTTTACCTCTTCTCATCCTAAGGATCTGCTGCCCGAGACCATCGACGCCATGGCCGAGACGCCCGCCGTCATGCCGCAGCTTCACTTGGCCGTTCAGTCGGGCTCCACGCGTATCCTCAAAGAGATGAATCGCCGTTATACACGCGAGGACTATCTGGGCCTGGTCGATCGCATTCGCAACCGCATGCCCGATATCGCGCTCTCTACCGATATTATCGTTGGCTTCCCGGGCGAGACTGAAGAGGACTTTGAGCAGACGCTCTCACTTGCCGAGACGGTCCGCTATGCTCAGGCCTATACCTTCATCTATTCCAAGCGCGCCGGTACCCCGGCCGCAGAGATTGACGATCCTACGCCGCATGAGGTTATTCTCGAGCGTTTCAACCGCCTGGTTAAGGTTATCGAGACTACGGCACACGAGTATAACCAGGGTGAGCTTCATACTGTGGTGCCGGCGCTCATTGAGGGAACGAGTAAAAAGAACGACGCGGTCCTGCTGGGCAAGAGTCCCAAGAATCAGACCGTGCATGCGCCTATCCCCGAGGGTTACAGCATCGATCAGCTTGTTGGCAAGATCGTTGATGTTGACGTTGACGTTGCCAAGACCTGGTATTTGTCCGGCTCCGTTGTGGGCGAGCCGCGCTAATGGTTTCTCCCAGGGCAGGACTTTCCGCCGTTGCGATCGTCGGTCCGACGGCGGTTGGTAAGAGTGATGTTGCCGACCGTTTGGCAGCTCGTCTTTCGTCCGAAGTGCTGTCGTGCGATGCGATGCAAATCTATCGCGGCATGGACATCGGTACCGCAAAGATGGCGCCCGATGAGTGTACGGTGCCGCTGCGTCTCGTCGACATTGTAGAGCCGGGTGTGCCATATTCTGCTGCGCTTTATCAGGCTGACGCTCGCGCGCATGTTGAACGTCTCCTTGGTTCGGGTTGCCTGCCGGTTTTTTGCGGAGGTACGGGGCTGTATCTCAAGGCCGCCCTCGATGAAATGGACTTTCCTTCGGGTGAACTTGAGGACGATCGTCGTATGGGCTATCAGGAGCTTGCCGAGCGTATTGGCGAGGAAGAGCTGCATGCCCTGCTTGCCGAGCGCGACCCAGAATCGGCTGCTGTTATTCATCCCCATAATGTGCGCCGTGTGATTCGTGCGCTCGAGATGCATGATGATGGTATCTCCTATGCACAGCAAAAAAGTCAGTTTAGTGTTCCGCGCGAGCATTATCATGCTCTATGGTTTGGTCTGACGCGTAATCGCGAGGTGCTCTACGAGCGCATTAACCTGCGCGTCGATCTGATGTTTGAGCAGGGTCTTGTCGATGAGGTTCGCGGTCTTATGGACCAGGGGCTGGGAGATGCCCTGACTTCGATGCAGGCAATTGGCTATAAAGAGATCATTGATGCTTTCAATGGCGTGATTTCTATGGATGAGGCTCGCGAACTCATCAAGATGCGTTCGCGTCGCTATGCCAAACGTCAGCTTTCGTGGTTTAAGCGCGATGACCGTATCGTGTGGTTTGATATGGACGAGTTTACGATCGATGAGGTCGTTGAGGACATCCTGCATCGTATTGAGGCTGCCTAATGGCCCGTTTCCCCCTTGTTCCCACGGCGCCCGAGCCCGAGCGTGCCATATTAGTTGGTGTTGAGTGGCGCGACAATGCGTGGCCGCTCAATCGTTCGCTTGACGAGCTTGAGCGCCTGGCCCATACGGCTGGCGCCCAGTGCGTGGCACGCTTGTCACAGCGTCTGGTCAAGCCGTATCCAAAATCGTTTATCGGCTCCGGTAAGGTTGAGGAGCTTTGCGGGCTCGTGCATCGTATGGATGTCGATGTTGTTATCTTCGACGACGATTTATCGCCCTCGCAGCAATCCTATTTGGAGAAAGCCGTGGGCGAGCCGGTAAAGATTATCGATCGTACAGCACTGATTCTGGATATCTTTGGCCTGCATGCTCAGACTCGTGAGGGGCGCCTACAGGTACAGCTGGCACAGCTTCAATATCTGTTGCCCCGTCTGCGTGGCATGTGGAGTCATCTCGCCAAGGAACAGACACGCGGCGGCATCGGCTCACGCTTTGGTCAGGGCGAAAGTCAACTCGAGGTCGACCGTCGCCTCATTCGCAATAAGATTGCCGCGCTTCGTCGTGAGCTTAAGCAGGTTGAACAGCGTCGCGATGTTCAATCCAAGAGCCGCATTGAGTCACCGGCTTTTCGCGTCGCGTTGGCCGGTTATACTAATGCGGGTAAATCGACGTTGCTCAATCGTCTGACCGGCTCTACGGTACTTTCGCAGGACAAGCTGTTTGCTACGCTCGACCCGACGACGCGTTCGTATCGCCTTCCCGGCGGTCGTGGCATGACGATTACCGATACCGTTGGCTTTATTCAAAAGCTACCGCATGGTCTCGTTGATGCCTTTAAGTCCACGCTGTCTGAGGTTCTTGGTGCCGATCTGATTCTTAAAGTTGTGGATGCCTCTGACGAGGACTACGAGCGCCAGCTCGAGGCAGTCGATCGCGTTCTTGACGAGATCGGTGCCGGCGAGCGTTTGACGCTTACGGTGTTCAATAAAATCGATCTTCTCGATAGCGTTGATCGATTGAGTTTCCGTCGTCGCTATCCCGAGGCCGTGCTGTTCTCGGCCCAGACGGGCGAGGGACTCGACGATCTCGTCGACCGTATTGCTCGTGAGGCTGCTGCCACCGATGTGTTGCTCTCTGCTGATATCCCGTATCGCGAGGGCGCCCTCATCACGCTGGTGCATGAACAGGGAACCCTTGTGCACGAGGAATATCTTGAGGACGGCGTTCGTATTGTGGCGAAGCTGCCGGCTCGTATCGCGCCGCGGCTCAAGCGTTATCGCACCGAGTAGACGAGCTCCAAAAAGCCCAGAATAATGGGCTGATGCAGCAGATAAAAGGGGAGTGCATGACGTCCAAGGCTGGCGAGCGCCGGGACGGGATTGGCGTAGGCCCAGCTTGGGGCGGGATGTTCACATCTTTGAGCGGTGCGCGCAGCAAAGTATCCTGTGAGGTACATGAATATAAACGGGATGATTGGATAATAGTCGCCTGAAACGAACCAGGGGCCGGGAAATCCTAGCCACGCCAAATAGGAGAATGAATAGGTCGATTTCGGGATGCCCCATGTCGCTGCGAAGAGAGCGAGGCATATCGTAATGCCCCACGTGCTAGGCACTTTCTTAAGCATCGGTCGTGCTACGGCTGCCACAGCGGTACACGTCGCCATGCAATAAATGATGCCAAAGTTCACTGAATCGTCGACCGATACGAGCGTTGTTGCAATCCAGACGACCAAAGCTGCGGCAGCGTATTTGGCCGCTCGTTTAGCATTGTTGCGCGAAAGGGTGCACATCCAACCCGCGATAAACAAAAATACCCAGCTGATGCTGGCGCGCCAGATGTCTTGAAAGACAGTCTGGGTAAACCAGGGCATATCCCAGTCGTACAGGTAGGCGAGATCGTAGCAAGCGTGAAAACCTGCCATTGAAATCATCGTAAACCCGCGGACGGTATCAAAGATAGTGATGCGTTTTTGCATTACGAGAACCGGCGCATCAAGCCGACGACTTTGCCCAAGATAACGGGATTCGTTGCATAGATAGGCTCCATGGTGTCATTCTCGGGCTGCAGGCGTACGCGTCCCTGCTCCTTGTAGAACGTCTTGACGGTCGCTGAACCATCAATCATGGCCACGACAATTTCGCCGTTCATGGCACTCTTTTGTTCACGGACGATGATGTAATCGCCATTGAAGATGCCGACATTGATCATTGAGCTCCCATGCACCTCAAGGATAAAGGAACCCTGATCGGTGGCGATTTCGGTCGGGATAGTAAAAGTGTCTTCGATATTCTGCTCGGCCAGAATGGGAATCCCAGCCGCGACGCGACCAACGAGCGGTAGCGAGACCGTTCCGCGAGGTGCGGTGGGCTCGTCAGATTTAGAAATTGAGACAGAGGAACCGTCCTCGTTAAAGAGTTCCAGGGCGCGCGGTTTGGTGGCATCGCGCTTGAGTAGCCCGCGCGCCTCCAGAGCAGATAGATGGGCGTGCACGGTGCTGGGGGAGGAAAGGCCCACGGCAGAAGCCATCTCGCGCACGCTGGGCGGATAACCCTTCTCCTGCTGATATTCCTTGATGAAGTCGTAAATTTGCTGCTGACGCTTGGTAATTTTGCGAGCCATCAGGGCATCCTCTCTACCCATGTCAAACAAATGTTCGAATTTTGCTTGACAGGAACAACTGTTCGAAGATAATAATAACCGAACATTCGTTCTCGCGCTAGACATTTTTGTCCGCGCGGCTTGATAAAACTGTTCTCAGCAAAACACGCGAGAGGAGAACATGATGAACGCAACGAATATGGTCCAGGGAAACCTTGCCCTTAAACTCGAGACGCCTGCAGAACCCACTTTTACGGTTGTTCAGGGTGGCCGCTCCGGCTTTCAGCCTTTGACCGTAAAGCCTGCTCGCAATCAGCAGGCTGTAGTTGCGCCGGCCCGCGTTGCCCTGAAGGTTCCGACGATTGTCGCCGTTGCCGTTGCGCTTACGCTCTTCGTTGTCCTCGCTACGTCGGTCTTTAGCGCTCGTCACGCCGCGTATGCCGAGTCCGTTTCCAACGTTACCTACGAGACTATTCGCGTTCAGCCTGGTGATTCTCTTTGGTCGCTTGCCGAGGAATATCCTATCGAAGGCCTTTCCACGCAAGAGACTTCCGACATGATCCGTAACGTCAATCATCTGGAGCATGGTTCGCTCGCCGCCGGTGCGCATCTTAAGGTTCCTGCTCGTTCGTAATCATTATCGCGCTGCGCATGGTACCCTTGTTATCGTTTAAGAGGAGGTACCATGCGCTGTCCCAAATGTGGCAAGGCACATACCCGCGTCGTTGATTCCCGTATGCAGGAGTCAAATAACACCATTAAGCGCCGTCGCGAATGTTGCTCGTGTAACTATCGCTTTACAACGTTTGAGCGATGCGAAGACCCAATCGAGGTCATTAAGTCAGACGGAACCAAGCAGCGGTTCGATCGCAATAAGCTGCTCGTCGGCTTGATGCGCGCCACCATCAAGCGTGATATCGATACTAAGAAGCTCAATGAGATTATCGACGACATCGAGGTCGAGCTGCGCTCTCGCACGCTGACGGCCGTCACGTCCCATGAGTTGGGTGACATGGTGCTCAAGCGCTTGGCCAAGATCGACAAGGTGGCCTACATCCGCTTTGCCTCGGTCTACCGCGATTTCAAAGACGTCGATGAGTTTCTGCAAGAGCTCGACAAGCTAAGGTGATTCCATGCCCAACATTACCGTCAACATAAAGCGTCTCGACCCCACCGTCGAGCTTCCCAAATACGCCCATCCCACCGATGCCGGCTTGGATTTGCGCTCCAACGAGGACTGCGTCCTGAAGCCCTTCGAACGTCGTCTGGTCTCTACTGGGCTGGCCATCGCCTTGCCCGATGGCTACGCCGGCTTCGTCCAGCCCCGCAGCGGCTTGGCCATCAAGCAGGGCCTGTCTATAGTTAACACGCCGGGCCTCATCGACGCCCACTACCGAGGAGAACTCAAGGTTATCCTCATCAACCTGGACCCCTCCAACAACATCCAAATCAACAAAGGCGACCGCATAGCCCAGCTCGTCATCCAAGAAGTCCCCACGGTTAACCTCATAGAAGTAGAAGAACTAGACGAAACCGACCGAGGCAACGGAGGCTTCGGCTCCTCCGGCGTCGCCTAGGGGCGCTCGTATCCCTCCCGCCCGCCTCTCACACATATCATTCCATGCTCAAACATTCTCGCTTCGCTTCGCTCGCTGCGAAACTGCGCGTGGAACGATATGTGTGAGAGGCGGGCGGGCGGCTACTCGCTTGAAACAATATTTACTTTTCTAGTAAGCCGACGCTACAAAGGGACCGTCCCCTTGTAGCGTCGGCTTACTGTATTTATATTTTCTGGTTCCCCTTTGCAGATTTTACTGGTGGGGAATCTGGTATAGCTGCTAGTACGTTAACGCAGCTAGCCTGCGGGAGGCCCTATATATCGTCCCGCGCGCAGTTTCGCAGCGAAGCGAGAATGTTTGAGCACGGGATGATATATAGGGCCTCCCGCAGGCTAGCGGACATTAAGACCCTAGCGAATATGCGCGGGTTTATCGCCCCAGTAGAAGCGGCAGAAGGCTCGTTTGCGCTTTTGGGGTTTGCCTACGAGCTCCATGGTTGCGATGGCTATATCTTCGGCTGCGTGGGGGCGGCGTAGTACTTCGCCGTTGATGAGTAGGGCTTTGAGTGATTCGGGATGATCGTGCAGATGGCGCAGAGTTACGATGAGTTCTCGTGCGGTGGTGACATGCATGCTGGCGCCCATGCCGGTAAGCATCGTGGTGTTGGCCTTTTCCTGACCGTATGATTTGCCCAGCAGGATCATCGGCAGATGAGCGCACAGGCACTCGGTGACGGTGAGTCCGCCCGATTTGAGGATTGCCAGGTCGCAGCCGTGCATGAGGGCCGCCATGTCGTCCACGTAGTCCAGAACCGTGACGTTGTCGAGCTTCATGGCGTCGAAGAGCGTCTTGAGGCGGGTGGCGTATTCCTCATCCTTGCCCGGCAAAAAGACAAAGTGCATGTCCTCGAAGCTGCGCAGGAAGGGGAGTGTGCGGTCCATCTCCGCGCGAAAGCGAACGTACGGTTGAGGCAAACTGGCACCGGCCATCACCAACACAACGGTCTTGTCAGCGGGGAGATTGAACTTCTCGAGTTCTTCCTCGCGATTGTAGTCCGTATCAAACCCGGCGCGAATGGGGATGCCTGTAATGCGGATTTTGGTCTCGGGAACCTTACGGGGGCGAAGTGTCTCGGCCATAAATTCGTTGGCTACGCAGAACACGTCGGTGTCCTTGTGGGGCCAAAAGCCTTCGACTTCGTAATCGGTCGGCACGCAGATGACCGGGTAATCGATACCCGTGATGACGCGGGCGCCCACAGCGACGTTGGCCGCCGTAATGTGTGTTGCGACCACAGCTATGGGCCTGCGGGTCCGGACGTATTCGTTGAAGGCGGGGAACATAATTCGTGACCATGCTGTGCCGCCGCCCCAGAGCAGATGTCCTGTAAGCGTATATCGCCAGGTCAGGTCGTAAATGGGGCGTGTGGCTCCCGTAAAAGAAGCCGCGGTCTTATTACCATCGAACCTAATGCGTCCAAAATCGAGGATATCTCGGACTTCGATCTCAATATCCTCAGGGATTCCCTTGGTGCCGCGGATAAGGTCAAATGCTTGTGCAATCGCGTTGGCGGCGGCTTTGTGGCCCGATCCAACCGATGCGTGCACAATGGTTACCAGGGGTTTTTGTGTAGGCGAAACGGTCATTTGCTCCGGTTGGGGAGTGGCTTGCATGGGCAGGGGAGCGCTATTGCTCGTCTGCGTTTGATCCATAGATAACTCCCCTTAATCTTTGTTTCGCAAAGAATCATTGTAGTGCATGAGTGTCACGTTTGCCTAAATTTGGGTATGAGCGCAAAGAACGCCAATCTTTCGACAGGAGGTCTCTTCATGACTACCGATCAGCCGATCGATGTTGCGATTATCGGTGGCGGCCCTGCGGGCTATGCTGCGGCCATTTATGCGGCGCGCTCCAACCTAACGACGACCGTGATTGAACAGGGCATGTCGGGCGGACAGATCGCCACGACCAATGAAGTCGAGAACTATCCGGGCATTCCGCTCTTGAGTGGCGCCGAACTCGGCGAGCGTTTTCAGCAGCATGCAGAGGGCCTGGGAGCGCAGGTCGCATGGAGCATGGTTACGGGTATCGATTACGATGCCGATGCAGCGCTGTTTACGGTGCATCACGACATGGGCGATACGCTGGCCTCGAGCGTTATCGCTTGCATGGGTGCCACCCCGCGTCCGGCAGGTTTCGCTGGCGAGGATACGTATCGCGGTCGTGGCGTTTCATATTGCGCAACATGTGACGGCATGTTCTTCCGCGGCAAACAGGTCTTTGTAATCGGTGGTGGCAATTCGGCATGCGAAGAGGCACTGTTCCTGTCCGATATTGCCAGCAGCGTGACCATCGTGCTGCGCCGCGACCAGTTTCGTGCGCCTGATGGTGTTGTTCAGAAGGTGCTCGAAAAGGATAATATTACAGTTAGGTACCAAACTAGTATTGTGGAGCTTTCGGGCGAAGCCATGCCAACGACGATCACCTTTAAGGACAATGCATCCGGTGAGACTCATACCGAGTCATTTGAACCTGGCTCGTTTGGCATCTTTGTCTTTACGGGGACGCAGCCACATACCGAGCTTGTTGAGCATCTCGTCGATCTGGCTCCTGACGGAGGCATTGTCACCGACGATTCGATGGCCACCCGTACGCCCGGCTTATTCGCAGCCGGCGATATCCGTTCCAAGCGTTTACGCCAGGTTGTGACCGCCGTTTCTGACGGAGCCATAGCAGCAACTAGTGCATACGTGTTTCTCCGTGGATAAGTACGATAATATATCTTATGTAAGGTTGCTATCTTTAAAACAAAGTGGTTGGACGGTGCATCAATGTGCTGTCCAACCACTTTTACTTGCCGGCTATATGGTATGCAAAACTAGATAACCTAGAATACAATATAGCTAATGAACGGAGGATCCTTATGAACCACGCCAAACGCGTTATCCCGATGTCCGATACATCGGTCAGCATTAAGCCTGAGGATATTCAGCCCACTGTGCTGCCCGATGCATTTATTCAGTCCGATATCGTGCGCAAACTTAATACGTTGAGTCTGCCGCGCTATAACCAGTTGCCCAATGTGACGCTCTACCGCGACCAGGTTATTGAGTATGTTGCGCTGTGGATGGAGCCGCTGTCCATTTGCGTTGAGCAGCCTGTCATTACGCCATCGATGATCAATAACTACGTGAAGGTCGGCCTGGTGCCTGCTCCGGTCAAAAAGCAATATGGCCGCGAGCAGATTGCCCGCCTGATCGCTATCTGCATCTTTAAGCAGGTGCTACCTATTGCTGCGGTGCAGGCACTCTTTAACATTCAGCGTTTGAGCTACGATGCCCCGACGGCCTTTGATTATGTGGTCGATCAGCTCGAGGCATCGATTCGTTCGGCGTTTTCCGTCGAGCAGACGCCGGTTCCCGATACGGCGCATCAGGTAACGCGTGAGTCGCTGCTTGTGCGCAGCGCGGTTTCATCCTTCGTTTCGAAGGCTTACTTGATGAGCTATCTCAAGTTCAACGGGTTTAATAGCTAGCCGACGTATAAAACGGGCGGGACAAAGAGCCATCTGTCGCTTTGTCCCGCCCGTTTTTTTGCTTGGTTGGACTTTATTTGCCCGAAGCTACGCCCATGCCGTAGCCGATGATTAGGCCGTGCATCTCGGCGTAATAGGAATCCAGGCCGTTGCAGGGCATGATGATGGTCTTGGAGCCGGGCCAATGTTCGACTATGCGATCAGTAAGCGCCTGGGCTCCAGCTTCGTTCTCAACGTGATCGATGATGACCTCACCGCCCGTAAAGCCCTCGGCTTCCATAGTGTCGATGATCTTGTTGAGCATCTTCTTTTCGCCACGCGTGTGCCCCACGAGTTCGATTTTACCGGCCTCACTCGCCGTGCCCAAAATGCGGATATTGAGCTTGTTGGCAATGACGCCGGCTGCCTTAGGGATACGTCCGGCTTTGGCGAGGTTTTCGTAATTGCACAAGCTGAAGAGGATTTTGCTGTTCTGCTCAAGGCTATCGAAGTATGCGCAAGCGTCCTCGAATGCGACATCCGGATTGCTTGCAAGATAGCGGTCAAACAGCAAGAAAATGAGGTCCATTTTGCCGCCAGCTGCGCGTGAATTGACTAGATGAATCTGTCGGTCGGGCTCCTCGGCAAGAACCATATCGCGAGCCGTGGCTGCTGCGTTGTAGCTGCCCGACACGCCCTCAGAGATCGGCATGCAGATGGTCTTGTCTGCCAATTTGAAGAGCTCGGCCCACTCCCCTACGCTGGGACAAGCGCTCGAAGAAGCGTTCGTCTCCGCCTGAACAGCGCAGTTGAGCTCATGAACATCGAGCGAAAGGTCATCGACGAATTCACGCTCCCCCACTCGAATTTTGAGGGGCGCAAATGCAAAGGTGGTATGGGGCGCGGTCGGTTGCCAATCGCGGAGGTTACAGCTTGAATCTGAGATAAGTGCCCAGCTCATAGAGGGTCCTTTCTAATTGTTCCCAAACAATTATAGCCTTCTTGCAGACCGATTGGGCCGCTATCTAGTATTCAAAACTAGATAGCGGCCTGCACTAAAGGCAAAAGAATGGACCCCATGACTAAAAGCCACGAGGTCCATATCCGCTTGCTTTATCTGAATACTTAGTAGCGCACGAAGATGTAGTTATTGTTCATGCCGGCGGCAACGGAGCTGATGATAACACCCGTGTTGTAGTCGGAAGCATGAATCATCTGACCACCACCGATGTAAATGCCGGTGTGGTACGAGTTGACAACAACGTCACCGGGCTGCGGATCGGACACACGCGTCCAGCCCATAAAGGTGCCCGTGGTGCCCAGGCGGCAATAGCGACCAGTGAGACAATAGCTAACAAAACCAGAGCAGTCGAAGCTGTTCGGGCCAATTCCGCCCCAGGAATAAGCGCAACCAAGCTTACTGTATGCACGCGAGACAACAGAACCGCCATCAACAGACTGGCTCGGAGCAGAAGGCGTCGGAGCCGGAGCGGGCGTGGAGGGCTGCGGCGTCGGAGCAGGTGCCGGCGTAGGAGCCGGAGTGTTGCCGCCCTGGTTGTTGTTATTGCTGGTCTGGCCACCGTTGTTGGTGTTCTCGGTCGTACCGGCAGTCTCGTTGCTCACCGTGGCCTTCTCGGCGGTGCTGGCGTTGATGCCAGCCTGCAGCGCGGCGTTGGCCTCGGCCTCGGCGGCAAGCTCGGCCTGCAGCTGTGAATCCAGAGAGTTTACGACGTTCTGGGCTTCAGCCTGCTGGGCGTTAAGCTCGTCGACCTTCTTTTGCGTGGCGGCGACGTTCTTCTCCTGCTCGGCCTGCTTATCGGTGAGCTGCTGCTTAAGCTCCTTGACCTCTTGAATGGTCTGAGCCTGCTTATCGGAAACTTTGCCGTAGTAGAACAGACGGTTGAGCATATCGCTCAGGTCGTCGACGCCCGTCAGAACCTGAAGTAGGCTCAGACCACCGGTCTTGTACTCGCCGGCGACATAGGTCGAGAGCTTAGCCTGACCATCGGCGATCTCCTGCTGCTTTTGCGTGATCTCGCCGGCAGTCTGATCGAGCGCCTGCGTCTGCGTGGCGAGCTCATCGTAAATCTGCTGAGTTTGGGTACCGATCTGCTCGAGCTTCGTACGAGCAGCGGCAAGGTCGGATGCGGTATCGGCGTAGGCAGGAGCCGCGAGGCCCAAGCCCAAAACACAAGCGAGGGTTGCCGTAGCAGCGCAGCGTGCCATGTTTTTGTGCGTGTTTGCTGTGCGCATGTAGCTTCCTTTCCAGTAACTAAGGGTAACGGCTAGTCCACCGTCACCAGGCTAAAGAGCTCCACATCGTCATCAGACGGCGTGAGCTTCTCGCGCGGGTTGAGAAACGCAAGCTCAAGGATACAACCGTAACCGACAAGCTTTGCGCCCATATCTCGCACCAGTTTACCTGTTGCCTCGACGGTTCCGCCCGTCGCGACCAAGTCGTCCAGAATCAACACGGTATCTTTAGAGCTGATAGCGTCGGCATGGATCTCAATTGAATCGGTGCCGTACTCGAGCTCGTAGCTCTGGCTTACGGTCTCACGCGGCAGCTTGCCCGGTTTACGTGCGGGAACAAAGCCGGCGCCAAGGGCTACAGCCACCGGTACGCCAACCATAAAGCCGCGAGCCTCGGGACCCACGACCTTGGTGATTCCCATGCCGGCAAAGTGCTCGGCGAGGGCATCGGTCATGGCTTTGAGCGCCTCGGGATTGCCAAAGAGCGGCGTGATGTCCTTAAAGATGACTCCGGGCTCGGGATAGTCGGGGATATCGACGATTTGAGATTCGAAGTCGTACATTGCATGCCCTTTCAATGGGTTGCCGAAATTTCGGCAGCGGTTATATGCCCGCGGTGGCTGTGCCGGATTGCGAAGGGGCGACGACCTTGAGCGGCTTTACGAGAGAATCCTCGTGCGAAGCCGGCGCGGCTGTCTCTTCGTTTTTGGCCTTGGTGGACTCGGAGCGAGTGATTTCCTCATCGAGTGCATCGATGTCGGCGTCCTCGACCACGGCGTTGAGCGACTCAAAAACGCGGTTCTTGAGCAGCGCAGTGTGCACACCTTCCGTCAGGTCGTGAAGCTTCTTAAACGCACGCTCGAGCTTGGCGTCGCGCTCGTCATCGGAGGTATCCATTCCGAGCATGCTCACGAGCACCTGCTCAAACATCGAGGACTCGCGGTTGGCGGAAGACACGTACTGACGCAGGTTGCGCGGCTCGATATGGAAGCGTGACAGCTCGGAGCAGTAGCGGATGATCGGGAAATCGCGACCATCGACGAGCTCTCGATTCTGCGGACTCTTGATGATGCGAATGAGGTCGTTCTCGGCGAGCGAGCGGATAAATGAAATCTCGACGCCCAACATATCGGGAATGGTCTCGATGGGATGCAGCTTTTGCTTAGTCTCCTTGGGCTCCGTCTTGAGCGGAACATCGGATAGCAACCCCACCTCGTAGGCGAGCGTTGACAGGTCCGTGGCGTTTTCCAAGCGCTGCTTAATCACGTTGAGCGGCATGTAGCGGGTCTTCTGCAAGTGCAGGATGACCTCCAGGCGATCAACGTCCTCCTTAGAGTACTGACGGTATCCCTTAGGCGTACGATGAGGGGTAATGAGCCCCTCATCCTCTAGAAATCTAATTTTTGAGTTCGAAAGATCGGGGTATGCGCCTCGAAGTAGGTTGACGACTTGGCCGATACTCAGATAGTTGCGTTCGGCCATTCCCTACTCACCGGTTTCGATGCGCTCCGGCGTGCTCTCGTGGTAGATGAGCGTAAACGTACCGATCTGGACGGAAGAACCGTCGTGCAGCGGGGCCGCGTTGACTATGGCACCGTCGACCCAGGTGCCATTGAGCGAGCCCAGGTCCTCGATGCGAGCTCCGAGGCCCTCGCGAATAATGCGCGCGTGGCTGCGCGAAACAGTCATGTCGTTGAGGAAGATGCCGTTCGCGGGATCGCGGCCGATGGTGGTCACGTCGTCCTCGAGCTCAAAAGCGGCACCAGTCTGCGGACCCTTGACGATGGACAGAACGGGGGCGGTGATGCGCACGTTGGCCATGAGGTCGGGAACGGTGACGTCGCTTGAAGGCACGCGGAATACGCAGGTAGCGTCAGCAGTCTTATCATTCTGAGGCATATTGTTAACCATGTTGTCCATGACAACCCCTAACTTATCGCGGACGTGCCGTAAATAATGAACCGTACGTAATCATACCCCAACGAATCAGTCTTCGATTTCAGGGTTCAGAAAGTCGATGTCCTCGTCCTCGGGATGCGCGAGAGCCTGTTTAATGGCCACTCCGCCCTTAATGGAGTAGATGACAGCCGTGAGCATGGAGAAGATCACGCCGCCGTACACAAAGAAGATGCCGAGGGGCACCGAGCTTCCGTTGAGGCCCGGGAAGGCCGTAAGGGTTGAAGGTAAAAGTTGCAGGCCGTCAACAACGGGGAACCCGAGCAGCATGAGCGAGAATCCGGTCATGAGCAGCGCTGTGGCAATCTTTCCGGGGAAGACGACATCGATGGGGCGACGGTGATAATGACGCACGATAAGCGTGCCGATGCCCAGATAGATGTCGCGGCCAATAATGAGCACGCAGACCCAGATGGGCAGCTCTCCGCGGACCACCAGTCCCAAGACGCCGGTGAACAGCAGCGCACGGTCGCAGATGGGATCCATGACCTTGCCGAGCCATGAGACCGTCTTAGTCATGCGGGCGATCTGACCGTCCATCCAGTCGGTGGAGGCGGCAACGGCGTAGATAACGATGGCGATGACGCGGTTGTTATCCGTCACAAACAGGTACAGAAATACCAGGGTGAGGATCAGGCGCGTAAAGGTGATGAAATTGGAGATCGTAAAGATCTTATTCGACGGGCAATCGGAAGTGCCGATAAGCTCCTTTTTGATCTTCTTTTTGATGCCCACAGGACTCCCCCGCTGGTTAACGACAAAACTTTCGATACTATACCCGTTCCGGCGATGTCTATCCAGCGCAGCCATAGAGAGTCCAGACATGTGGAGGGCGGTTCTGGGCTGTGTGGGATTCTGCATTCGTGTACATCAGCCTCCAAACAAGTCGAATAATGTCGATTTTGGTGGCTGGTGTACACGTTTTGATTCGGTGATTACATCGAGCGGGAACGTTGTTGCATTAAGCAAAATAATCATGGTGATTAAAAACAAAAAAGGTCAGGCACTAGGTGCCTGACCTGCAAACTTCTGGTCGGGACGACTGGATTCGAACCAGCGACCCCTTGACCCCCAGCGGGGTCAGAATGACCCTGACCTGTGCTTATTTTGTTAAAACACGCGCAGATAGCGCAAGTAGCGCATTTCCGCATTTGTAAATTTTACCAGCTCAGCGCGGTCTGTCCAGATAGCATATTATCGGCTTCGAGGAGCGCGGTGCAGCCGATGATTTAATCAACGGGGGTAGGAGCCCCGAATCGTCGCCTCTCCGGTTTCCCGCAGGTGGGCCCATCTGTTTCTAATCAACTGCGGATTTAGGAGCAGACATGCAGAACGAGAAATGCAGCAATAAAACCTTACGCGTATGCGGAGCCGGCGGCGTGAGGAAGAACAAGGGCAAATGGCAGGCTGTCGTGACGGTGGCCGACGAGATGACCGGGAAGAAGGTCCAGAGGACCAGGAACACCGGCGTGCCCTGCCTGAAGCAGAGCACGCGGGGAAAGGCGGCGGCGATGCGCGTCCTCGCGGAATTCAGGTCGGAGGTCGAGCTGGAACTCGCCGAGGCCGAGGAGGCGAGGGCCGCTATCGGCGCCGGGCTTCCCGCCGAACTGCGGGATGACTACGTCGCGCTGCCGCTCTTCGAGGCGCTCGAGAAGTTCATCGACTTCTGCCTGGAGATGAACAGGATCACCCCGACGACCCGCGACGACTACCACTACAGCGCCCTGCACATCGAGCGAGACGAGCTGGGTCTGGTCCCCGTGAACGAGGTAACGACCGACGACGTCAACGCGTGGTCGAGGCGCAGGATCGCCCTAGGCACGGCGCCGGACACGTTCAACAAGTCATTCAAGCTCGGCAACCGGCTCTACGCCGTGCTCCTCAAGCGGAGCAACGACACGATCGGGAGGAACCCGTTCGACGGCGCCCTCGCGCCCAGGGTCATCGCCAGGCCCAGGAACGCGCTGCGCTCCGACCTCGTGCCGAAGCTCAACTCGGTGACGTCGATGATGTCGGACTCGACCTTCAGGCGGGCGGTCGTGCTCGCCCTGCACACCGGGATGCGCATCGGCGAGGTCTGCGGCCTGCGCTGGTGCGACGTCGACTTCGAGTCGGGACTCATCACGGTCAGGCACTCCGTGGCCTACGTCAAGGACAGGGGCTCCTTCATCAAGGACACCAAGAACCACGACCTGAGGACGATCCCCATCGACCCGGTGGGCCTGCTCCCCTTCCTGAAGGAGATACACGAGATCGATTCGCAGAGGCTCCGGGAGGCGTCGACCCTCGGCCTGCGCGACCTCGCGGACAGCTACGTCGTGTCGCGGCCGAACGGCTCCTTCGCCACCACCAGCTACATCCGCAGGGCGTTCAAGACGTTCTCGGAGACCAACGGCCTCATGGGCACCAACGACGAGCTGATAACGTTCCACGGCCTGCGCCACACCTTCGCGACGCAGTGGATCCGCCACGGCGGCGACATCAAGGCGCTGCAGTCGATCCTGGGGCACAAGGACGCCATGGTCACGCTCAACGTCTACGCCGACATCGAGCCGATGTCCAAGATCCAGAACATGCTGCGCGTGTCGCCGAGCCTGTGGCGCGGCTATCTCGGCCTGAGGGTGGACCCCGGCCCCATGTTCCAGCAGAAGATCCGCGAGGCGATCGAGACGCTCGAGGCGTTCGGCTACGGCATCACCGAGCCCGACGACCGTAACGTCCTCATCCGCGACGTTCAGACTATCAGCCGCCTCTACCCCACCGAGTACGCGGCAGTGCTGGGGGCCATCCCGACCGAGGCGACCGTGGTCGAGTAGAGGCTGAGGCATGCGCTTTCCCAAATCCGTAGTGCAAGTACGGGAATGTGGAAACGCGTTTAAATAGATTCTACCCGGTCTTCTCGGTTACGCAAATACGGCACGGGTTTCCGCGAACGCGGATGCCCGTGCCTATCTATTTATGATTGCGCAATGCGTCCGCGGGAATGCAGATGGGGTCCCGCGTCTCAGGCGTGGATTTTCAGCCGCGCCGCACAATTTCGCAAAAAGGCCTGCAAATGCAGACGGCTTTCGGGAGGCCCTGACGGCACCTCTCTCAAAAATAAGAGCATGGCCCGAGGGCGTCCATGGGCGACCCTCCCGCCGTTCGGCCGGGCGGCGGCGTGTAGCCCTGTAGGCGTGTAGCCGCGTAGCGATGTAGTGCGCTGCGGGTGTAGCCCTGTGGCGGAGTATGCCGAAACATATTCCCGATCCGGGAATGCACACATATATATAAGTGCGATCGTCTTGCCGTAGACGGGAAACCCGTCGGCCGGGCGGGACCGGAGGGCGGGGCGGCGAATGCCAAAGGCCGGATGCAGTCGATGCCCTGAATGAGGTCCCGACACATGGGGGCCCTAGCTCCCCCGCGGCGCGGGCGCGGGCGGCGAGGTCGGATGTGAAAGCCGGACCGCAGAGGTATCGAGCGCACGCGGCTAGGGCCTCGAGGGCGCCTGGCGGGTAGGGAGATCCGAGCATGAGGCAGGACAACGCGCAGGCCCGCGAAAGGTTCACGAGCTCCCCCGCGACGCGGCAGACCCTCGGCTGCCCCTCGTAAAGGATGCAGAAGACACGGTCGAGGTCCGACGGTTCGACCAGGCTGTACCGGCAGTCCGCGTACAGTGCGCAGCCCCTCCCGCGCGGGTCGCCGTCCGAGTCCTCATCCGGCTCATGATGGCGCACCTCGACCCAAAGGCCCTCCAACACATCGTCGAACCCGAAATCGAGCTCCGCCTGGACGCTCTCGCCGAACGCATCGCCCAGGGCGAGCTCCGGCACCTTCGTCACACGGCCGTCCAGCCACTCAATCTCTGTCATCGCGCGCATGGTCCAAGCCCCTTCCGACACGGGATTGTCAGCTCAACCCGACCCTTACCCATACGGACGAACATAACTCGCCAGGGGAAGCCCCTGAAGGCCGTGCGCCACAACATGAGGCCGAATCCGCCCCCGGCTGGACAGGCCAACAACGAAGGAGCACACGGAACCGGCGCGGCGTTACAACCGTCCCGGCAAGCGTGTCACTTGGCCAAGTCATGATGCCGACAAACCCGGAAATGCTCCAACGGAGCGCCGAACGAGCGTAACAATACAAAGCCGTGCAACACGTGTTGGACGACCGGAACATCCCAAACAAAGGCCTGTAGGTCCCACCTTCAAGCCCAATAGCAAAATGTGCATCAGCGGATTTGCAGCGATACAAGTCTCAACCGTCACCATCACGCCGCAGCGCGCCTAGTCCCACTCATCCTACTGCAAATGTCCCAGAACGAGAAAACGACCAGCTTAACATGCCAACCTTTATATCCGCACGCGCGTAATTCAACTCATAAGGACCGGCTATCCCTTACCTGTGACACAATCTCAAACGCACAGAACAGAATCATCAGTCCAATCATCGTATAAGAGGCAGCCGAACCTTCAAGCACTATTCCACAAAGAACAATCTCCGCGCAGCCAATAAGAACCGTTATCAGGCGCTCTGCCTTTTTGCTCTCGCCGCTCGCATAAAAAGGCGGCAAAGCGCACAAGATCACATATAGCCCGGGAAGGGAATACAGGATCGATAGTCCAAGTCCCCCATCAACCGCAGTGCTTTGCGTAAGAATCAACTGAACCCAAACGGCAATTATCACTGAGCAGGTTGTCGATAAAAGAAGACTAGAAATATAGCACGCAACAAAGTCCCGTCGCATTCGAGCAGAGAAATCCGCGAACTCTCTTCGCCGCGTGGAAACAATAAGGTACACAGAAATTGCAATAGAACCAATCAGAGAAAACAGCGGAACAACCAGCAATTCAAGCTTATTACCCCATCGATCAACCACACCCCCACTCCAATGAGCGGGAATTGTATCAGGGAGGACTGACCAAGCCGCCCATAGAATCAGAAATGGAAGAATAGAGAGGATGAAAGATGATAACACTGCAGTAGTTTTTTTTGAGGCTCTCATCGATTCCGCATCTCCTTGCGCGCCCACATTCCACTCCGCCTTAAATCAAGTATACATTTTGGAACGGGATGTCACTCCGAACGCCTTACCCTCTTAGTGTGAATGCCGCTGCGGCATTGTTGACTCATCCTTAGTAATCGCGTCTATCCTCTGCAGCATCAGCCAAAGCAATCCGAGAGGAGCCGCACATGCATGCAGCGGAAATTCCTTTCGGGGGGGGGTATCTCCCAGATTTACCCGCCGCCCGAAGGGGCAGTCGACAGTCGAGTACGTACTGATCATCGCGATCATCGTCCTGGTGGTGCTGATCGCGGGACCGTGGGTCTCGTCGGCGATCACAAACCAGTTCAACACGGTGGCGGGGACGCTCGGCAACGGAATCTCAAAGGGGAGCTGGGAGTCGGGCGGCACGGGCGGCGGCAACGGGTCGTTGACCGACGCCGACATCGTGGACCCCGTTCACGGGATAGCGTTCGCCGTGTACTCGGAGGACGACCACAGCCTCATGTTCTACAAGCGCCGCGGGGTCCCCAGAGTCGGTGACATGCTCAACAGCCGCCGCGTGACGGCGGTGTATACGGGGTTCGAAAATGGATACGCCACCGCGACCGTGGGAAACGACGGCAAGACGACTGCCCCCTGGTGGCCTAACAGAAATAATATCGTGGCCGTAAAGGCCATTGACGATGGCATAGAAATCCACTCGTTGGCATTTTGCTTTCAGTACATGGAGAACTGCAAGAGCTTTGATCTGGCAAAGTTCGACATGTCGAACTGCACAAATCTGCAGCACGCATTCGCGTATTGCGGCAATGCGACTTCCTTCAGTATTTCAAGCTGGGATACGTCCTCGGTCGTCGAATTCGACTCGGCGCTCAAAAACCTTTACAAGGTCGAGGAGATTGACATCTCCGGATGGTCGACGCGGAAAGCCGGCGATTTACGTCTCCTTTTTTCCACCGACAGTTCGCTGAAAAGCGTGAAATTTGGACCAGGGTGGAAGACCTCAGATGTTATGGATATGCTCGGCATGTTTAGCTATTGCAAAAATCTAAACCTCGACTGTTCCGATTGGAATGTCCCAACCTATGCCAATCATAGTGACTTCAATCACTGCGCCCCCGGCGTTATCCTCCCGAAGGCGTGGCAGTAGGTCTGAAGAAACAAAACGGCAAGCAGTTTATGTGGCGCGGGCACCCGTGCCGCCGTTGCCTCAGCGGCACGTTACGGGCTAGTCGGTTCGATTTAACGTACGCTCTGCATGCAATATCAATCCCCATGCGAAGGGAGTGTCGCATATGCATGCAGCGGCAATTAACCTTCGGGGGGCGGGTATCTCCTAGGAATACCCGCCTCCGAGGCCAAGGAGCCATCGAGTACGTTCTGGTCATCGCGATTATCGTCCTGGTTGTGATGATAGCCGGCCCTTGGGTCTCGTCGGCAATCAGGAACCAGTTCAACACGGTGGCGGGAGTATTGGTAAACGGGACAGCAGGTGGGACTTGGGAACCGAGCGGTTCCGGCAGCGGTAACGGCGCGGGTTCCGCGACCGTCCAGGCGGCGCTCGCCAAGGACGCGAAGGACACGCGAAGGACTGGACCCTCGGTGAGCAGAAGGCAGTTGCCGAGGACATCGCCGCCAAGGGCGAGGCGTCGCCCGCCTACGCCAAGGCGAAGGCCGCGATGGATGCCGGCACCGAGTTCTCGATGAAGCTCACCGATGGCAAGACGCTGACTTACCGCATTATCGGCATCAATCATGATGACCCTGCAGGCGGATCCGGCAAGGCGGGCCTCACGTTCCTCACCACCACGACGGGCATTTGGTCCCCCATGAACGCGATTGACACCAACGCCGGCGGTTGGGAGAAGTCTGAACTCCGTCAGAAAATGAACTCCGGCAAGATCTGGAATCTGATGCCCTCCGATTTCCAGTCCAAGGTGAAGGCCGTCAAAAAGCTATCGAACAATGTCGGGGGCGGTGATGAGAACAAGAACGCCGCCGTGACGGCTACCTCGGACAAGCTGTTCCTGCTCAGCTACTCTGAGATCGCCCCCCACCTCCTATTGGGCATTCTATCCCTGGACTTCCTCCGAGGGCACCCAGTACGAGGCCTTCAAAGGCAAGGTGACGGAGAACTATAATCCCAACTCTGCCATTGCCATTGGCAGCGGTTGGTGGGAGCGTTCGGTGTTTCCGAACGCCTCGAAGGGCTTCCTCCATGTCGACAGCAGCGGCAATCCGTCGGACAGCAACTCCGCGCCGGGCTGGTTTTGCGTCTCCCCCGCCTGGTGCTTCTAGCTTGTCTAGCGCAAAGCCCGCGTTACCCCGCGCGTGCTTTCTTTTGGCGACCGAACGAACGGCTTCAGGTTCATGGCACGGGTAGTCGGATTGAAGAGAAATGGGGTCATACAGCGGCTCTCAGAGCGCCTGCCGCACTCCCCCGCCATTACCTCTGCTGCGTCCTCGTATAGAGTCCATCCTGCTTGGTGTTTCGAGTTCGGGGCGTATACGGTGGGTGGATAATGGATTCACTTCGATGACGGCGTTTACGGGAGCGACCATGGCGATGCGCGAGATCGCGGTCAAGTTCGATGAGGGCGAAATGGCCTTGATTCAGGGCCATGCGGACGCCACGGGCATGACCTTTTCCGAGTTCGTGAGAAGGGCCGCGTTCGAGAAGGCTGAGGACATGGCGGACATCGAGGCCTACAACGAGGCTTTGGACGGGGACGGCGGCACTCGCTACCCGATGGAAGAGGTCGTGCGCATGGCGGTGGAGGCTGAGTGATTGTCCACACGCGTTGTCTGTCTCGGCTCTAAAGGCTTCTCTTGGGCGGGGTTCGGCTTATAGCCGGGTCCCGCTTTTTTGCGGCTTTCAGTTGTCTTTCTGAAGGTATGAAATGGCTGCCTCGATATGAATACGGTCGGCATTCGAAGCGGACGTTATAGCCGCGCTAATAGCGCATGACTTTCTCCCCTGCCGTCATCGTTGCCGCAGCGGCAAGACCGTTGCAAATACTTGGAATAGCCCTACGCTCGGCTCGTATTGCAAACCCCGAGTGAAGGGAGCCGTATATGCATGCAGCGGCAATTAACCTTCGGGGGGGGGTCGCTCCTGAAACGACCCGCTTCCGAGGGCAATCAATTATCGAGTACGTCCTGATCATTGCCGTCATCGGCCTGGTCATCGTGTTCGCGGGACCCGGCGTGGCCGGAGCCATCCGAAACCAGTCCAACCTGGTCGGCAACACGGTGAACAATGGAACGGTCGGCGGCGTCGAGGGAGGCGCGTCCGGTGGCGGCTCCGCAGGCGCCGATTCCGCGGCCGTCCAGGTGGCCATCGCCAAGGACGCGAAGGACTGGACCCTCGACGAGCAGGAGGCGGTTGCCAAAGACATTGCCAAGAACGGTACATCGTCTATCGCCTACGCCAAGGCCAAGGCCGCCATGGATGCCGGCACCAAGTTCTCGATGAAGCTGACCAATGGCAAGACGCTCGAGTACCGTATCATCGGCATCAACCACGACGACTTGGCCGATGGTAGCGGCATGGCAGGCTTGACGTTCGAGGCGACCAACTCTGCCTTGGGTAGCCAGAGAATGAACGCTACGGACACCAATGCCGGTGGTTGGGATAAGTCCGAGCTCCGTACCCGCCTCAGCAGCGGTGACCTCTGGTTGCTCCTGCCCAGCGAGCTCCAGTCAAAGGTGAAACCCGTCACAAAGACAACCGATAACGTTGGCGGTAACGGGGGCGGTGCCCCCTCGGCGACGACCGACAAGGTTTTTCTGCTCTCGGCAACCGAAGTATACGGGGATATGCAATCTGACGGCATCCAGTACGAGTGCTACAAATCCAAGGGCGTGACGAGGTCGAACTATTCCGGTGCATCAGGCTATAGCCACTGGACTCGTTCCGTGAGACCGCGCAGCTCCACATCCTTTCGCTATGTTCAAAGCGGCGGTATTTGCTACAGCTACAGCGCGACGGACTCGTTTTATGTCCTCCCCGCTTTCTGCTTCTGATCTCTTTCATCGCAAAGCCCTCGCAATCCTGCGAGGGCTTTTCTTTTGGCGATTACTCAAACAATTCGAGGTTCATTGTACAGGTAATCGGGTTGAGGAGAAATGGGGGCATACAGCGGCTCTCAGAGCGCCTGCCGCACTTCCCCGCCATTACCTTTGCGGCATCCTCGTATGGAGTCCATCCTGGTTGGCGTTTTGTTGTAACCGCTCACTTGTCCACAGATCAAGTGAACTGCTGGAATAAATACAGCGACACACTAGTTCGTTACAGTCGCCATATCTGCGTAAATCGCCGCGATAAATACAGCCTGTACTCGTCTGTATACCAGCTACGCGTATGTAGATTCATGTCGCGTTAATAAATCGGCTCAAGCGCGTGCAAAACGCGCAAGTAACCGCAAAAAGCGATTATCGCGCAGGTAGTTTTTTGGCACCCTGTTGCTTAATCAAAATTAAGCAATTGCTTAAAACAAAAAAGGTCAGGCACTAGGTGCCTGACCTGCAAACTTCTGGTCGGGACGACTGGATTCGAACCAGCGACCCCTTGACCCCCAGTCAAGTGCGCTACCAAGCTGCGCCACGTCCCGAAGCTTATGTTTGTTGCTCTGCTCTCGCTTGCAACAGGGAGTATATTAACCCGAAACTTTAGACTTGTGCAAGAACTTTTTTATAAATTTTGAAGCAAGTCCAAAATTGTATCTGCGAGCTGGGGTTTTGTTAGCACGGGAAGTTCTTGCGTACCCGTTGTGCTCACAATCCAGGCCTTGTTAGTGTCGGTTCCAAAGCCCGAATCGGCGCGCGAGACATCGTTGGCGATAATGGCATCGCAGCCCTTGCGGGCCAATTTGCGCTCGGCGTACTCGACAACGTTATCGGTCTCGGCCGCAAATCCGATTACGCACCGCTTGCCCTTCTGGCGCGAGAGCTCGGCCAAAATATCGACCGTTTCGACAAGCTCGATGCGATCCAGGCGTTCGTTGGCCTTTTTGAGCTTATGGTCCGCAGGGGTGGCGGGGGTATAGTCGGCGACGGCGGCCGCACAAATTGCCGCATCGGCCGTCTGGAAGGCGCTGAGCGCTGCCTGCAGCATTTCAGCGGCGGTCTGCACGCGCACGCACTCCACGCCGCGGGGGACATCGAGCGATGTCGGTCCCAGCACAAGCTTGACCGCAGCACCGCGGCGAGCGGCCTCCCCTGCCAGGGCGATGCCCATCTTGCCTGATGAGCGGTTGCCAATGAATCGCACCGGGTCGATTGGTTCGTGCGTGGGGCCGGCAGTGATGACGACGCGCTTGCCTGCCAGGTACTGAGGCACGGGTTTGAGCACCTCACAGACAGCCTCGACGATGTCCTCGGGCTCGCTCATGCGTCCCGTGTCCACGTCGCCGCAGGCAAGGTAGCCGCTGCCGGGTCCCACAACATGGACACCGCGCTCGCGCAGCGTGGCCATGTTGGCCTGCGTCGCCGGCGCCTTCCACATGCCGTTGTTCATAGCGGGTGCGATCACGATGGGTCGCGGCGTCGCAAGCAGCGTGGTGGAAATAAGGTCATCGGCGATGCCGTTGGCCATCTTGGCGATGATATTGGCCGTCGCGGGCGCCACGACCACCAGATCGGGCTCCTGCGCAAGCGAGATATGGTGGATGGGGTCAGACGGGTCGTCGAATAGCCCAACCGCGACCGGCTCATTGGTGAGCGCGCGGAACGTGAGCGGGCCCACGAACTCCGTGGCATGCTCGCTCATAACGACTTTGACACGTGCGCCGCGCTTTTGCAGCAGGCGCACGATATTGCACGACTTATAGGCGGCGATCCCGCCGGTAATGCCCAGCAGGATCGTTTTTCCCTCAAGTTGCATTGAATTGTTGGATGCCGCCGTCATCGCTAGGCTTCCTTGCTCGGGAGCACCAGGAGGCGGTGGCAGTACGGGCAGTGCGTAATTGACCTACCGTCGTGGTTGAGGTCGCTCATGGACGATGCCTGCAGCGCGGTGTGGCAGACCGTGGGGATGTTGCCCTGGATGGTCTCGACGGCCAAGCCGCGGAACTGCTTGAGCAGACGCTCGTAGTCGGTGAGCACGTCGGCCGGCAGCGTGGCGGCAAGAGCGGTGCGCTCCTTAGTGGCGGCTTCGATCTGAGCCTGCAGGTCGGCAGCCTTGGCGCGGGCGGCGTTGGTATCGGCCTTCACGCCCTCCTCGAACTTGGCGATGATGGCCTGCGCGCGGGTCTCGCGGTCGAGCGCCTCCTTATGGGCGACAACGACATCCTTGCGGGTGTGCTCAATCTTGTCCAGGCGCTTGGCCAGGGTGGCGAGCTCGTTTTCCAGGTCCTGTACCTCGCGGTAGTCGGAGCCGTCAACGTGGCGCTTCTTAGCTGCCTCGATGGCGTTATTGGTCTGGATCTCGGTGGTGTTGAGATCGTCGAGCTCAATGTCCAGATCCTTGCGCTGGGCGTAGAGCTTGGTCATCTCGGACTTGAGCTTCACATAGGTCTTGCGCTTGGAAGCGAGCTCCTTGAGCTCCGGCATATTGGCAAGTTCGCTCTTGTTGCGGGCGAGCTCCAAATCGATCTGTTGCAGCTTGAGTAGCGTAGCGCCGGCGCTCATAAGTTCTCTCCTTTTGTCACAGTCCACCATTGGCAAGGGTTCTGTATTTTAATCGCATGACGGGGGTTGACCCCGGCGTCAACTGCAGAGTTCATCAATATATCAACGAACGGCTCCTCGGAGCGGTCGTGGCCGAGCAAGATGACGCCCAGACCGCGCAGAGCGAGGTCCTGCGCCACGTGATAGCCCGCCTCGCCCGTCACGACGACATCCTCACCCGCGGCGATGGCGAGCTCGCCAAAGTCGCCCAGGGAGCCGCCCAGAATGGCGACGGTGCGGCACGGGCGCTCGGCATCGCCCCATACGCGCGGGTCGCTTCCGAAGGCCGTGGCAGCACGGGCGGCAAGATCGCGCAGCGTATACGGGTCGTTGAGCGTTGCAAGCGCGCCCAGGCCGGTGGCTTCGGGGTCGTCCACGTGCTCCAGTGAGCTTACGGGTGCAGCACCCAGCAGCTTGCTCAGGCGGACACGGGCTTCGTGCGAGCGGTCCAGGTTGGTGTGGAGCGATATGATGCTCACGCCGCAACGCGCTGCCTCGTAGAGCGCCGCGCTGCATTGGGGACGTGTGGCATCCGCCGGACAAAAGGCCTCGGGTGCCTTGATGTATATGGGATGATGCGTCAGCAGCACGTTGGCGCTTGCTTCTTGGGCGCGGCGAACATTAGCCTCAGTCGCATCGAGTGCGCAGGCAACGCCGGTGATCTCCGCGGCCGGATCGCCAACGGAGAGTCCTACGTGGTCCCAGGGCTCGGTGTCCGTCTTGGGATAGCGTGCCAGTAGCGCGCGCTCGAGCTCGGCGACGATCATGCGGCACCTGCGATCGAGAGCAGCGTCTGGGCAAACTCGTCCAGATCGTCCGGATTCACGCGGTCGTCAAAGGAAATGCGCAGTGCACCTAGTGCCTGCTCGCGACCAATGCCCATGGCGCTGAGCACATGGCTCGGGTCCATGCTGCCGCTCGAGCACGCCGAGCCGGCCGAAACCTCAAAGCCGGCGGCATCGAGCTTGACGATGAGCTCCTCGGAGTCCATGCCATCAACGTAGATCGACACCATGCCCGGCAGGCGATCGGCCTGTGCGTAGTCGCCCATGGTGGCGTGAATGCGCTGGTGGGCCGTAAGCGTGGCGTAGAGCTTGTCGGAAAGGGCTTGCAGCTTCGCGCGCTCCTGAGCCACATGGGGCGTCAGAGACGAGGCGGCAGCGGCAAAGGCGAGCTGCGTTCGCAGGTCTTGCGTGCCGGCACGACGACCGGCCTCCTGTCCGCCGCCAAAGATGCGCGGGCGCAGCGGCGTGCGGTTCTTAAGGTAGAGTGCGCCAGATGCCACGGGACCGCCAATCTTGTGGGCTGCGACGGACATGGCGTCGACGCCCAGCTCGGTGACATCGAGCGGAATATGCAGATACCCCTGGATGGCATCGGTGTGGAACAGGGCGCCAACGGTATGCGTGGCCGCGGCAAGCTCGCGGATGGGCTGCACCACGCCGGTCTCGTTGTTGGCAACCATGATGCTCACGAGCGCCACGTCGTCGCCTAGCAGCTCGACAAGCGTGGCAGGCTCAATGTAGCCCATGCGGCAGGGCTGCACCAGGTCGACGGTAAAGCCGGCGGCACGCAGCAACGGCAGGTTGTCCAGAATCGAATCGTGCTCGATGGCCGAAACGATTACACGATCGCGCTTGCGATCGCGCTGACGAGCGCCCTCGGCAAGACCGAGCAGTGCCAGCTGGTTGGCTTCGGTGCCGCCGTTGGTCAGTACAATCTCGGACGGGCGGACGCGCGCGCCAAAGCTGCGGGCGATCTCGCGACGTGCAACCTCCAGACGCGCGGCAGCCTTGCGGCCGAGCGAATGCAGCGAGTTGGGGTTGACGCCGGCAAGCTCGCTGTCGTCGTACTCGCGCTGCGCAAGGAGCGCCTCGGCGCGCATAGGCGTCGAGGCGGCGAAGTCAAGATTCACGGGTATGCGGTTTTGACCTGCGGTCATAAGGGTTTATGCCTCCTGTGCGGCCTCGTTGCCCAGCTTCTGCAGCAGCGCAACCTCGGCGGCGGGATCTTCGGACTTAAATACGGCGGAGCCGGCAACGAGCACGTTGGCGCCGGCCTTGACGACCTCGGCAATGTTCTTGGAAGAGATGCCGCCGTCGACCTCGATGAGGGGCGAAACGCCGTGACGCTCGCACATCGCCTTGAGCTCGTGGAGCTTAGCGATGGTGCCCGGGATAAAGCTCTGGCCGCCAAAGCCGGGGTTCACGCTCATCAGCAGCACCATATCGACGACGTCGATGATGCTCTCGAGAACGCACACGGGGGTGGCGGGGTTGAGCACCACACCGGCCTTGACGCCGCGCTGCTGCAGATGCGTGAGCGTGCGGTGCAGGTGCGTGGAGGCCTCGTAGTGCACGGTGATCATATCGGCACCGGCGTCGGCGTACCAATCGACCGTTTCGTCGGGGTTCGACACCATCAGGTGCGCGTCGACCGGTACATCGGTGGAGCGCTTGACGGCCTTGAGGATGTCAACGCCAAAGGTGAGGTTGCCGGTAAAGTGACCGTCCATAACGTCGAAGTGCACGTAGTCGGCGCCGGCGATTTTGTCGAGCTCGCCCTTGAGGTTGGCCATGTCGGCCGAAAGGACTGACGGAGCGATTTTGATGGAACCCATGGTAGAAGCCTTTCTGCGCTAGTCGGTGAGTCCGTAGAACTCTTGAGAAGGGACGCGATCGGTAAGAATCTCGAGCGCCCTATCTAAAGTAACACCGTTGTAGAGCGTTTGCTCCACGGCAAAGGTGAGCGGAATGTCTACGCCCAGTGAACGGGCAAGCTCGCTGACGCTGCGGGCCGCGACGGCGCCCTCAACCACCATATGCGTGCGCGTCTGATACTCGTCGAGCGATACGCCATGAGCGAACTCGTAGCCAAAGGTGCGGTTGCGCGAATGCTCCGAGGTGCAGGTGGCAATGAGGTCGCCCATGCCGGCAAGCCCCATGCAGGTCATAGCCTGCCCGCCGCGGGCATGCACCAGACGGCTGATCTCGGCCAGGCCGCGCGTCATGATAAGGGCGAGCGTATTGTCGCCCGCACCGGTGCCGGCGGAGATGCCACATACGATGGCGATGACGTTTTTCATGGCGCCGCAGACCTCGACACCGGTCATGTCTTGCGACAGATAGATGCGGAAGGCCGTGGACAGGAGCAGTTCCCTAAAGGTCTCCCCTATCTGCGGATCTTTGCTTGCGATGACGGCGGCAGAAAGTCCGCCGCGGCAGATTTCCTCAGCATGGTTGGGGCCCGAGAGCGCCGCCACGCGCGACTCGTTGCCGATCTCGCTGGCGATGACCTCGCTCATGAGCAGGCCGGACTCGGGCTCAATGCCCTTTGTGAGGCAGAGCGCCGGGGTATCGGCGGCGATAAAGGGAGCGGCCTGGTGGCACACGCTGCGAAGGTGCGTCGAAGGAACGGCAAAGATGATGGCCTCGGCACCGTCGAGCGCCTGCGCCAGGTCCGTCGTGGCGACGACGTTGCCGGGCAGCTTGTAGCCCACAAGGTAGCGGGGGTTGCGGTGCTCGCCGTTAATGCCGGAGGCCGTCTGCTCGCTGTGGGCCCACATGGTCACGCGCTCGGCCCGCGCGGCGGCAAGGCCCGCGACGGCGGTTCCCCAGGAGCCGGAGCCAATCAGCGCAACATTCATGACTCTCTCCTACTTATCGTCGGGCTCGGTGACGCGCTTGGTAAACGAGAGCTTGGACTCCTTACCCGTCATGAGCTTTTTGATGTTCGCACGATGGGCCCACACCACGGTGATGCCGATCAGCGCCATGCAAAACTTAAGTCCGAGGCTGCTGTACGGAAAGACCGCGCAGGCAGCGATGGGAAGACCGATGGCCGCGGCAAGCGAGCCCACCGACACAAACTTGGTGATGGCGACGGCCACGATAAACATGCCCAGCAGCGACAGACCAATGGGCCAGTACCAGGCGAGGATAACGCCCAGACCCACGGCGATACCCTTGCCTCCATGGAAGTTGAGGTAGGGCGAGAAGATATGGCCCCACACCGCTGCCAGGCAAATGACGCCGAGCATCCAGTCGCCGGCGGCACCGGGAGCCATAATGCTCACGGGGAAGCCATAGCCCAGGCTCGCAATGAGCGGACGCGCGATAAGGACGCAGATGGCGCCCTTAAGGCAGTCGAGCAGCAGCGTGAGTGCGGCCACCTTGGGGCCGGCCACGCGCAGTGCGTTGGTGGTGCCGATGTTGCCGGAGCCCGCCTTGCGAATGTCGGTGTGGTTGAACACGCGGCCCAGGATCAGGCCAAACGGAATCGCCCCGATAAAGAACGAGACCACGGCGCAGATGGCGGTCAGCAGAATCGGATTATGCATCCTTTTGCTCCTTCTTCCTAAAGAAGAGTCGAATGGGCGTGCCGGAAAAATCGAAGGTCGAGCGCATGCGGTTCTCGACGTAGCGCTGGTAGGTGTCGTTGACCAGGTCGCTGTGGTTGACGAAGAACGTAAACGTCGGCGGGTTGACGCCCGTCTGGGTCACATAGTGCATGCGCAGGCGGCGCTTGCCGTCCACCACGGTGTGACCGAACTCGCGCAGGTCGGTGAGGAACGTGTTGAGGCGCGAGGTGCTGATCTTTTGCGAGCGCGTCTTTTCGGCGGCGTCGACCATTGCCCAGATCTTCTCGACGCTGCGGCCGGTCAGGGCAGAGATGCGCAGGTACTGGGCCCAGGGAGCCATAACGCCCAGACGGCGGTCGATGGTCTCCATGCAGGCCTCGCGCTTACGGTCGTCGTCGAGCAGATCCCACTTGTTGAGCAGCACCACGATGGCGCAGCCGCGCTCGATGGCAAGACCCATGACCTTCTGGTCCTGCTCAGTGACGCCCACGGAGGCATCGACGACGAGCAGCGCCACGTCGGCGCGGTCGATGGCACGCAGGCCGCGGACCATGGAGTAGTACTCGATGTTCTCGTACACAGTGCTCTTCTTGCGGATGCCCGCGGTATCGACCATGCGGTAGTGCTTACCGTTGCGCTCCACGACGGTGTCGATGGCGTCGCGCGTCGTGCCGGCGATGTTGGACACGATAGAGCGGTCGGCGCCCAGGATGCGGTTGAACAACGAGGACTTACCGGCGTTGGGGCGGCCGATGATGGCGACGTTCAGCGCGTCGGGGAACTCGTCGGCGATCTCGTCCTCCTCCTCGGGCAACAGGGCCACGATGTCGTCGAGCAGGTCGCCCGTGCCGTGGCCGTGCAGGGCCGAGAGCGGCGTGGGCTCACCGATGCCGAGCGAATAGAACTCCCAGATGCTGTCGTTCTCGCGATCGGGGTTGTCGAGCTTGTTCACCAGCAGAAAGACCGGCTTGTCGCAGCGCTTGAGCATGCGAGCGACCGACTCGTCCTCCTCGGTGACGCCGGTGCGGCCGTCGACCACAAACAGGATGACGGCGGCTTCCTCGGCGGCGGCGAGGGCCTGGTCGCGAATGGACGTGGCGAAGACGTCATCGCTCTTGAGCGGTTCGATGCCGCCCGTGTCGACGATGGTGAACTCGCGGCCGTTCCAATCGGCCGTGTGGTACGAGCGGTCGCGCGTGACGCCGCGGGACTCATGGACGATGGCGTCCGAGGTCTGGGCCAGGCGGTTAACGAGCGTGGACTTGCCCACGTTGGGGCGTCCGACGACGGCGACGATAGGTTTCATCTGCACTCCTTTAATGGGTAGGGTCAGTGGAAGTGTTAGAGTCGGCAGGCACAATGCCAAGGAAGTGCTCCAGGGTATCGAGCAGCTCATGCGGCATGGTCGACACCACATGAACCTCGGCGCCGCGACTGGTAAGGCTTGCGAGTAAATCGTCACGATGATACTCGTCAAGCGTCATGCCGTCAGCGTTGAACATGAGCTTAGGCACAAAGAGCATAACCCCCGAGAGGTCCTGCGGCAGCTGTTCCAGAATGTCGCAGGCGACGATGAGGCCGGTCACGTCCACGTTGCCGCCAAAGTAGCGATTCTTGATGGCCGTGACGGTGCCGGCGAGCCCCTGCGGCGATTCCACGAAACGTGCCACGGTGTCGCGTGCGCTGGCGCCCGAGAGGCACAGCAGGTGCTGGCTGCGAGCGGCGATGGCCTCGCGGACGCGGGCCAGTCGCTCGGCATCGGCGGCAAGCACATCGTCCGTCTCGTCTAGGTATGAGCGGATCATGCCGATACCGTCGTAGTACTGCGGATAGCCGTCGTAAAAGTCCGCCTCGGGCGGATCGATGCCGGCGTCCAGGTAGAACTCGTCGCTCATCTGGAAGGTGTGGCGGCCAAAACGCTCGAAGGCGCGGTCCTGGTAGGGACGGATCATGGCAATGGTCTCGCGCGCCAGTTCGGGCTTGTCGCTGTATGACCAGCTAAAGCGGTTTTGATGCTTGGTAAAACCGAGCGGCACAATGCCCAGGCTTGTGATTTGCTCGTGCTCCTCGCAAAAGCGCAGGGTCTTTTCCAGCTCCTCGCCGTCGTTCATGCCGGGGCACAACACGATCTGCGCGTGAATCTCGATGCCGGCGGCCATGATGGCCTCGAGTACGTCCATGCCGCGCTGGGCGTTGCGGCCCATCATACGACGGCGGACGTCGGGGCTCACGGCATGGACCGACACGTTCATAGGGCTCATGTTGCGTTGGATGACGTTTTGCACGTCCTCGTCGGTGAGGTTCGTAAGCGTGACAAAGTTGCCCTGCAAAAAGCTCAGGCGGTAGTCGTCGTCGCGAATATAGAGCGTGGAGCGGCCGCCCTTGGGGAGCATCGTCATAAAGCAGAACACGCAGGCGTTCACACAGGTACGCATGCCGTCGAAGATGGGGCCGTCGAACTCCAGACCCCAATCCTCTCCGGGAAATCGATCGAGCTCCACGGGGGTGACGGTGCCATCGCGCGGGTCGAAAACCTCGAGGTCGACCGTGTCGTCGTCTGCCTCCCAGAGCCACACGATCATGTCGGTAAGCTGCTCGCCGTTGACCGTGAGCACGCGCATGCCCGGCTCGATACCCACATCCCATGCGGGCGATTCGGGACGCACGTTCTTAACGAGCGCGCCCTCACCCGGCTCGGGGTCGCGGCTGCGCCCGTAATCGGCCACCTCGGCGGCGTATGCGGGTACGGTCTGGTCCATGGTTAGCAGCAAAGCTCCTTGATGCGCGTGACGGCGCGTTCGATGTGTTCTTGCGGGGTGGAGGCTCCGGCGGTGATACCGATGTGGTGAGCGTCGGTAAACCACGCGGCCTGGAGCTCGGAAGTTTCCTCGATGTGATACGTACGCTCGCAGGCGTCTGCGCAAATCTGCGCCAGGCGGCGGGTGTTGCCCGAGTTCTTGCCGCCCACGACTACCATGCAGTCGCAGCGGTCGGCAAGTGCGGCTGCTGCCTGTTGACGCTCACTCGTGGCGGCGCAGATGGTGTTGATCACACGCAGCTCCTGCACGCGCGGGGTGATAGCTGCCACGACCTCGGCGAGGTTCTGCGCGGTCTGGGTGGTCTGCACGACGAGGCCTACCTTGCCCTTGAGCGACAAGGCATTGGCGTCGGCGGCACAGCTCACGACCTGTGCATCTTTGCCGGCGTGGCCAAGAATGCCCTCGACCTCGGGGTGACCCGGCTCGCCTACGACCACCACGCGGTAGCCCTCGCGCACCAGGCGCTCGGCTGCCATATGGACTTTCTTCACGTAGGGGCAGGTGGCGTCGACCACGTTTAGGCCGCGCTTGCGGGCAGCATCGATTACCTGCGGCACCACGCCGTGGGCGCGGATGATCACGGTGCCGGTTGCGGCGTCATCCAGGGTTTCGGCCAAGCCAACGCCTGCCTCAGCGAGCTCGCGTACCACGATGGGGTTATGGATGAGCGGACCCAAGGTATGGACCTGAGTGCACTCTCCTGCCTGCGGCGCGGCCGCCAGCGCCATATCGAGCGCACGCTGTACGCCGTAGCAAGTGCCGGCGTGGGCGGCGATCTCGATGGTAGGCGCGGTTGCCTGGTCGGACGCAGTCGCGGCGGTGTTCGTCACATTCTCGCTCATGGCTAGAACCTGCCCGGATGCTCGGCGCACAGCTCGTCTCGCATAGCGTAGACGCGGTTCATGGCCTCGGACTCAAACCATTCCAGGCGCTCCGTGCGTTTAAGCCCGGCCGGTGCGTCGGAAAGCGAGACGGCCTTGCCGGCGCGGATCCAGCATTTCTTGGGACGCATGATCTTTTTTCCCGCGGGCGTGATGTCGGACCAGCCGCAAATGGCGAGCGGGTTCACAGGTGCCTTGCCCATCTGAGCGATAAGCGCAAAGCCGCCGTGGACCTCGGGCTTGATCTCGCGCGAGCGGATGCGCGTGCCCTCGGGGAAGATCAGAACGTCCTCGCCGCGCTGCAGCGCATGCTGGGCGGCGCGCACGCACTTCATATCTGCAGTACCACGCTCCACGGGGATGCCGCCAACGCGGCTAAAAGCCCAGCGCACAATCTTGCTCTTGGCGAACTCGGACTTAAAGATGGGACGAATGCGGCGCCCCCCAAAGAACAGCGCCGTCTCCACGGCCAAGAGCTCGGCCATCGAGGTGTGGTTGCAGATGACCACGCTTCCGCGGCCGTCCTGGCGCTCAAACAGCAGGTCAGCGTCCTCGACCTTCCAACGCCACATGAGCTTGGAGAAGACCCACAGAATAGCCATGACTACGACGACGGTGCCGCGGATGAGCGCTGGGAACTCTGCATAAGGAGCGTTGTAATAATCCTCGGGCGTCTGCTTAAACAGGCGCATGGGCTACCTCCTTTGGTTGATGAGGTCCTCGATTATCGAGACGACCTCATCGATGGTGTGGGCGGTGGAGTCGACGTGCACGGCGTCCTCGGCGGGCACGAGCGGTGCGACCTCGCGGCTGCTGTCGAGCTTGTCGCGCTGCTTGAGGGCGCCGAGGGTCTCGTCGACCTCGGCCTCGAGCTGCTCTTCGGTGAGCGGTTGGGCGTCGTTTTGGTGGCGCTGCAGCACGCGGCGGCGGGCGCGCTCGCGCGGGTCGGCGGTCAGGAAGACCTTGACCTGTGCGTTAGGGAACACGACGGTACCGATGTCGCGACCCTCGGCCACGATATCGCGGTCCTCGGCGGCGCGGCGCTGGTGGATGAGCATGGCGGCGCGCACGCCCGGGTAGGCCGAGACCTTGGACACGTTGGCGTCGACCTGCGGGGTACGAATGGCGGCCGAAGCGTCCTGGCCGTCGATGGTCAGGCGGGTGTCCTCGCCGGTGCCGTTGGTAAAGCGGATCTCGATCTGCTCGGCGAGGGCGTCGATGGCCGTCTCGTCGTCCAGATCGATGCCGCGGTCGAGCGCGGCGAAGGTGACGGCGCGATACATGGCGCCCGTGTCGAGCTTGTTAAAGCCCAGCTGGCGGGCGATCTCCTTGGCGATGGTGGACTTGCCGGAACCGGCGGGGCCGTCGATGGCGACGATCATGCAATGCTTCCTTTCGATGGTTGACGTGCTGGTATGGTTCGCAGGCGTTGGGGCGCGGCGGGTTGCCTAACCCGTGTAGCGCTCGCGGTAGGTGTTGCGCTTGGGTGCGGAGCCGTGGCTGCCGTGGTGGCGCGTGCGGCTGGCGGGCGTGTCTTGGGGCTTGCCACCGCGCTTGGCGCTGGCCTGCTTGGGCGGGATACCGCCGCTTTTGAGGATCTGCACCTCGCGGTCGGTGAGTTCGCGCCAGGAGCCCTTGACCACGTCCTTGAGCTCCAGGCCGGCAAAGTTGCAGCGGTGCAGGCGGATCACTGGGTGGTGGATCTTGCTCAGCATGCGTTTGACCTGATTCTTGCGGCCCTCGCGGATGATGACCTCCACGGCCGTGGTGCCGGGCTTGACGCCTTGCGGAGCCACAGCCTCTGCCTCGCGCGCGTTAATGACGCGGCAGATCGCCGGCTGGCATAGGCCGTCGTCGAGCTCTATGCCGCGACGCAGCGGCTCAAGATCGCGGTCGGTTAGCTGCCCGTCCACGAGTGCCTGGTAGGTCTTGTAGACATGCTTGCTGGGGTGCAGCAGATCCTGCGACAGGTCGCCGTCGGTGGTAAAGAGCAAAAGGCCCGTGGTGTCGCGGTCCAGGCGACCCACCGGGAAAAGTCCCGGAAAGCGGTCGCGCGGTACCAGGTCGGCCACGCAAGGGCGCTCCTGCGGGTCGCTCATGGTGGTGAGGTAGCCGGTCGGCTTGTAGAGCATCAGGTACACGGCGCCCTGGTTGAGCTTGACGGGCATGCCGTCGACCTCGATGTGATCGCGGTCGACGTCGACCTTGGTGCCCAGCTCGGTCGCGACCTCGCCGTTGACGGTCACTCGGCCGGCGGTCATCAGGTCCTCCGAGCCGCGGCGGCTTGCCATGCCCGCGCGCGCCAAAAAGCGCTGCAGGCGCATCGTGTGCGGGTAGACGGGCTGGGCGTTGGTTGCGGGTACTGCGTTGCCCATGGCGCGCGTCTCCTCTACTTCGTTAGTCCTCGTCATGCATATCCTCCGAGGTTTCGTCGATGACCAGCGTATCCTCGTCCTCGACTGCCGCAACATCGGTATCGAGCAGTTCGCGCTCTTCGTCCAGGTCCTCGGCCTGTTCCTCGAGTGTGGACTGAATACTACGGCCGCTCAGACGCTCGCGGATAAACTGACGCGACTGCTCGTCGGGGGCAAATTGCTCCAGATCGGGCAGGTCGCGGGTGGAACGCAGACCGAACTTTTCCAAGAAGGCGTTGGTCGTGCCGTAGATGATGGCTTGACCGCGCTGGGGGTCACGGCCGAGCTCGCGCACCAGACCCTTGTCCACGAGCGACGCGATGACGCCGTCTGAGTTGACGCCGCGGATGCCCTTGACCACCTCGCGCGTTACGGGCTGGTGGTATACGATGACGGCCAGGGTTTCGAGCGCCGCCTGGGACAGCTTTTGCGTGTCCCAGCTCAACACATAGGCCTCGACCACGTCGTGGTAGGCGGGGTGCGTGAACAGGCGCCAGCCGCCGGCGACCTCGCGCAGCTGAAAGCCGCGGTTGGCCTCCTCGTACTCAACCTTGAGCTCGGCGAGCAGCGACGCGCACTCGCCGGGGGCGATATCCAGTGCGCCGGCCAGCGCGGGCGCACTCACTGGGTCGCTTGACACCAGCAGCAGCGCCTCGAGGGCGCCTTTGAGGCTGTTTGCCTCCAGCGTGGAAAGGGTTGACATGGTTGCGGCTCCTATTCGGTGAGCTCGGGGCCCTCGCCGGGCACATAGGCCTCGGCGCCTTCGACGCGGTTGATACGGATGGTTCCAAAGATCTCGTCCTGGCTCAGCGTGAGCGAGCCGCGCTTGGCGAGCTCAAGCATAGCTAGGAAGGTGACGACGAGCTGCTCGGTGGTGGCATCGCCGTCCAGTAGCTCGCGGAAGGTGCAGGTTTGGTGCGCCATGGTAAAGCGGTCGACTGAGGCCACCGTCAGGTCGAGCGGAACGCGATGGGGTGCCACGTGCTCGGCCTCCAGCAAGAAGGTCTGTCGCTTCCCGTCCAGGTCGGCGCAGATGACGGCGAGGCCGCGCAGGGTGATGCCGGCCAGGTAGTCGGGCATGAGGCCCAAGAACTCGGGGTCGGGGCCGGCCACACGCGGGTGCATGCGGCTTTCGGCCTGCATGCGGGCACCGAGGGCCGCAGCCGCGCCTTTAAACTGTTTGTAGGCAATCAGGCGTTGGATCAGGACCTCGCGCAAGGCGTCGCCGTCGAGCGTGCTGAGCTCCTCGAGGTCTTCGTCGAACTCGTCATCGTCGTCATCGGCTTTGCGCGGGGCCTCCTGCGGCACCAGAGAGGCAGCCTTGATGTCCAAAAGGGTTGCCGCGACCAGCAAAAAGTCGCTCGCCACGTCAAGGTCCAGCGCCTCGATGCGCTCGGCCTCGGCAAGGTACTGCTCGGCCACCTCGCTGATGTAGATGGCGCCGATATCTACTTTTTGGCGGGTTACCAGCTGCAGCAGCAGGTCGAACGGTCCGCTGTAGACCTGCGTCGACACGCGATACGACATCTTCGACCTCCTTTGACGGCGCCTTCGCGGCGCGGTTTGGGTGCATGTTGCGACCGTTTTGCACGGTCGACCTGTAAGTTTACCTTAGATGCCGGCGATTGCGAAGTTGAGCATCTGCTCAGCGAGCGGATACACGGTAACGTCGAAATAGCGGCCGATCACATCGATGCCGGTCCACATGGGCAGCAGGTACAGCACTAGGATGAGGATGGGCATAGCGTATTGCTGCAGGTGGTAGTAGTTGGTCAGCGCCTTGCCTTTAAGGAACGGCACGATGATAGACGAGCCGTCAAGCGGCGGAATCGGAATAAGGTTAAAGAACGCAAGCGACAGGTTAACCACGATAAACGTGGCGCCGAAGTTCATGATATGAGACGCCACAGCAAAGGACATGCTGGCGTAGAGGTTGCCATAGGCCAGGTGCATGAGGGCTGCAGCCAGGCACGCGAGCGCGATATTCGATGCGGGGCCGGCCGCGCTCACCAGGACCTCGTCGCGCTTGGGGTGCTTGAGGTTGTTGAGGTAGACGGGCACGGGCTTGGCGAAGGCAAACACCGGGCCACCGGCGGCGAGCATGAGCAGCGGCAGGATGATAGTGCCAAACGGATCGATATGGTTGAGCGGGTTGAGCGACACGCGGCCGCGCGAACGGGCTGTCTTATCGCCGAGTGCCCAGGCCGCGGCGGCGTGCGCACTTTCGTGGATGACGATGCCCACGATGACGGCGACGGCGCTGGCGAGCAGGTTCATGATGTAGCTGCTGGACATGGCGCTCCCCTAGCGGACGCGGCGCGAGGCGCGCGTGAGCAGGTAGTCGGCCACAAACAGAATGACGGCTACGATGGCGTAATCCAGGCGAAACACGCCGCCAAAGGGCGACGTGATGACGCCGTAACCAGCGATGGCGCTCGGCAGCGCGCGCGAAAGCTCAACGACAAAGCCGACAATCTGCAGCTTGGCGGTCAGGCCGCTAAAGCACAGCAGCACGGTCATCGCGCTCATAAAGATGCCGCAGATGCGACAGGCGATGGCGATGACGCTCATCGCCACGGCAGCGGCCTTACGAGAATTCACGCGCGGTCTCCTCTTCGATCTGGGTGGAAAGCTCCAGCCATTCGTCCTCGAGCTTGGGCAGTTCTTGCTTAAGGCCGTTATATTCCCCCAGCGCGGCATTGAACTTGTCCTGATCGGCATAAAGCTCTTCGCTTGCCATCAATTCCATAAGCTCGTCATAGCGAGCACGCTTTTTGTCCAGCTCTGCCTCGATCTTCTTGAGCTGGTTGCGCACGCCCTTGAGTTTTTTGTTGAGCGCAGCGCGGGCCTGGGCCTCGGCACGCTTCTGCTCCTTGGTCTTTTTACCCTCGGCAGGCTTGGGGGTGGCGGCGGGCGCATCGGCCTGGGCGGCGGTTGCCTTGGCGGGCTTGGCCGCGGTCGGCGCACTCTCCCCTGCCGCTTCGGCGGCGGCGCGGGCTGCGAGGTCCTCGCGCTTGTAGAGGTAGTAGTCGTAGTCGCCGTCATAGACCGTGACCTTGCCATCGCGGATGTCGATCACGCGGTTGGCCACGGCGCGCACCAGGTGCTCGTCGTGGCTGATCAGCACGATGGTACCGGGGAAGTTTTGCAGGGCGTTCTCGAGCATGTCCACAGAGTCGATGTCCAGGTGGTTGGTGGGCTCGTCCAGGCACAGGAGCGCCTCGGGGGCCACGAGCATCTTGGCAAGGGCCAGACGTGCCTTTTCGCCGCCGGAGAGGACACGGACCTGCTTTTCGATTGCGTCGTTGTCGCTAAACAGGAAGGCGCCCAGCAGGCTGCGCTGCTGCGGTACGGTCCACTTGGGCGTAACGGTGTCGATCTCTTGCAGGACGGTATTGGACTCGGTCATACCCTCGAGTGCGTGCTGGGCGTAGTAGGCGACGCCGACGTTGGTGCCTAGGTCGCGGGCGCCGGTGGTGGGCGGCTCCAGGCCGGCGAGGATCTTCATGAGCGTGGACTTGCCGGCGCCGTTGGGGCCGACGAGCGCCACGTGCTCGCCGCGGTAGAGCTTGAGGTCGATGTCGCTGTAGATATGCTTGTTGCCGTAGGACTTGGAGACGCCCTCGAGCCCCACGACCATGTCGCCGGAGCGCGGTGGGTCGGGGAACTTAAAGTCGATGTGCTTGTGGCCCTCGGGCAGGATGACAAGCTCCTTTTTGATCTGCTCGATCTTGCGGATTCGCTCCTGAGCCTGGGCAGCCTTGGTGGGCTTGTAGCGGAACTTGTCGACGAAGACCTGCATGTGGGCGATGTCGCGCTCCTGGGCGGCACGCTTGGCGCGCATCTGCTCCAGGTTGTCTTCGCGCTGCTTGAGGTAGCTGTTGTAGTTGCCGGTGTAGGTGGTCACGCGACGGTTTTCGAGTGCGGCGACGTGGTCGACGCAGGCGTCCATGAAGGCGCGGTCGTGGCTGACGATGAGGACGGCGCCGTCGTAGTTGGCGATAAAGCCGCGCAGCCACTGGACGCTCTCGAGGTCCAGGTGGTTGGTGGGCTCGTCTAGAAGCAGCAGGTCGGGGTGGCGCAGGAAGAGCTTTGCCAGCGCGATACGCATCTGCCAGCCGCCCGAGAACTCGGAGCACGGGCGCTCAAAGTCGGTGACCTTAAAGCCCAGGCCGGACAGGATTTTGCGGGCGTTGCTCTCGAGCTCGTAGCCGCCCAGGTGCTCAAAGCGGTCCTGGACCTGGCCGTACTCGTTAAGGAGTGCGTCGACGTCCTTGCCCTGCTCGGAGAGCTCGGTGATTTGGGCCTGCAGCTCGTTGGCGCGCTCGCCCATGCGGCGGATTTCCTTGGCCGCCGCCATGACCTCGGCGAGGATGGTGGTGTCCTTTTGCTCCAGGTTGGTTTCCTGCTCTAGGTAGCCCACCTGGCAGTCCTTTGCGTACTGGACCTGGCCGGCGTCGGGGCTGTCGATGCCCATGATGATCTTGAGCATGGTGGTTTTGCCGGCGCCGTTGGGGCCCACGAGCGCGAAGCGCTCGCCGGGGTTGATCTGGAAGGATGCGCCGCTAAAGAGGACGCGCGCGCCGAAGCTTTTTTCGATCTTGTCGACCAGGAGGATCATGGTGCCGCCTTTGACCTTGTGTGCCTATATGAAAAAAGGCCCCAACTTGCGTTGGAGCCTCATTCAATGCTCGGGTGGAGA
>UQHV01000003.1 GCA_900540895.1 uncultured Collinsella sp.
AACGGCATGTAAAGGGACGTAAAAATCGCCTCAAGGTCAACTTGAAGGTTGAGGTTCGCGGGTGTGGTTCTACAGGTGGCATCACGCCTTTGCTGAAAACACAACATATTGTGTTTTCGAACATATGCTTGGGGGTGTTTTGCAATATATGGTGAGTGGAGTGGAGGGGCGGGGTGGGGGAAGGGGTGGGGAAAGGTGTTGAAAAATGGGGCGGTTCCCCATATTATTGATGACGTCGACAGGCGGGGTGGTTCCCCGCGTACGTGCCATCTGAGTAACCGAGGGGAGGGCGCACATGGGAATGACTGGTGCATACGAGCGCAATCTCGATGCAAAAGGTCGTCTGTCCCTGCCTGCACCCCTTCGCGAGGAGCTTGGAGAGCACGTTCGCGTGTTCAAAGCCCTGGATGTCGATGCTCTGTACGTGTTCTCTGCCGAGGCCTTCGATAAGTGGGTCGAAGGACTCTTCGCGGGTCGTGAGGGCCACGAGGGTTTTAACCCGCGTGACATTAATGACCAGAAGCTCATGAGGGCGATCAACAAGCGCACCACGTCGATGGACGTGGACAGCGCCGGTCGTATCGGTCTTTCCGAGTCTCTCCGCAAGCAGGCGAACCTCGACCGCGAGGTCACGGTTGTGGGCAACTACGACCACCTTGAGGTTTGGGATCGCGCCGCGGCCGATGAGGACGATGACGATGAGGCCCTGCTGGACCTCTTCTTCTCGTAAGGGCAAGGCACGGGTAACGGATGGAGCGTGGGATCTTGACACAAGAATATCGGCATGAACCTGTCATGCTCGGCGAAGTGCTTGAGTCGCTGCGGCTAAAGAGCGGCTCCGTTGTCTGCGATTGCACCCTTGGCGGTGCCGGCCATTCGGTAAAGATGGCCGCGCAGGTGGGGGAGACGGGCCTTTTGCTCGGCGTCGATCAGGACGACATGGCCCTCGAGGCCGCTGGCGCCCGTCTGGACCGCGAGGTTCCCGGCGTTCCGCACCAGCTGCTGAAGGGCAACTTCGGCGACTTGGACGAGCTGCTTTGCTCGGCCGAGGTGCCCGGGGTCGATGGCTTCCTGTTCGATTTGGGCGTTTCGTCACCGCAACTCGATATCCCTGGCAGGGGCTTTTCGTATAACGAGGACGCCCCATTGGACATGCGGATGGATCCGGGTAATAACACCTTAAACGCAGCTGAGGTCATCAACACCTATAACGAACACGACCTCGCCCGGATTCTACGCGTCTACGGCGAAGAGAAGTTCGCCTCGCAGATTGCGCGCGAGATCGTGCGCCGCCGCGAGCAAGAACCGATCGAAACCACCGGCCAATTTGTTGAGATCATCAAGGCGGGTATCCCGGCTGCCGCTCGTCGGCATGGCGGACACCCGGCCAAGAAAAGTTTCCAGGCCATTCGCATCGAGGTCAATCACGAGCTCGATGTGCTCGAACGAGGGCTTGATGCCGCCACCAGGTGGCTCAACCCGGGCGGACGTATCTGCGTCATCTCGTATCACTCGCTCGAGGACCGTATCGTAAAGAACCACTTTAAGGAGATGAGCCAGGGGTGCACGTGCCCGCCGGAGATTCCGGTGTGCGTGTGCGGCAACGTGCCGATACTCAAGGTCATCACCCGCAAACCCTTGGTTGCCCAGCCTGATGAGGTTGAGCGCAACCCTCGGGCGAGATCAGCCAAAATCCGCGTGGCGCAGCGTCTGTAGGCGCGACCGCGCGATATTGGACCTCCCGCTCGCACCATAAACGAAGCTTAAACACACTACCAACGTACTCGGGATGGGAGGCGGCATATCATGGGCTACAACACTTCAAGCGCAGCACTCGCCTATGATATGAACGCCATGCCCGCCTATCGTGAGACGCCGCAGGCTCCCGTTGCTCCCCGTGAGCAGCGCACGCCGCGCTTTGATGTCTACACGGGCGCGGGCCGTCAGGCAAACCAGGCGGTAAGCCCGGTTTTCATGAGCGTTCTTAAAACGTTTTGCATCATTGCGGCTATCTTCATGACGATCGGCGTCGCCCGCGTGGCGCTCGCCGGCGTTACGGCCCAGGTGCTCAACAGCAACGCCGAGCTTACCAACACGCTCGAAAAGGCGACCGATGAGAGCTCCGACCTGGAGGTCATGCATTCGGTCTATGGCGCCGACACGCGCATTCGCGACCTTGCGGGCGCTTATGGCATGGTGGAGCCCAGCGAGAGCGTTACACTTGACTTTTCGCAGGATGCAGCCGCGGGCGCCAACGCGACCGCGACCGCTCAGTAGCAAGACGGTAGCTGAGTATGACAAATGACTATCGCCGCGGTTCCGATGGGGGCCGCGGTTCTGGACGTCCCTCGTCGCGGGGACGTTCTGGTTATCAAGGAACGGGTCGGCAATCTTACAACGCCGGGCGGTCCCGTGGCAACGACCCGGCGTCGCGACTTCGCGGCTCGGGCGGCCCTCAAGTGCATAACACCAGGTCGCGCAAGAGTTCGTCGACCGAATGGCTCACAGGCACGCCTCTGCCTCGCCGCAAAGCCGTCATGGGTTTCATTGGGTTTGGCTTGGGCTTGGGCGTCTTTCGTCTTGCCGACTATCAAATTGTCGAAGCCGATAAACTGCGCGAGCGTGCCGATGCGCGCCGCCTGCTTGCGCAGACCCTCTATGCCAAACGTGGCACCATCTACGACCGCAACGGCAACGTGCTGGCGTCGTCGGTCGAATGTCGCAACATCGCCGTGAACCCGCAGCTTGTCGAGGATGTCGACAAGACGGTGTCGGCGCTGGTCAAGGCAACTGGAATCGATAAAAAGACCTGCCGCAAGCTCGTCGAGTCCGATGGCACCTGGGTGTATATCAAGCGCCAGGTGGACGAAGACGATGCTGCGGCGCTGGAGAAGAAGAATCTGCCCGGCGTGCTTTTTGAGCAGGCCATGAAGCGCGTATATCCATACGGCAATCTGGCATCGCAGGTGCTGGGTGTAGTGAATGTAGACAACGACGGCTTGACGGGTCTCGAAAAGCAATACAACAAGCTTCTGACCGGCACGAACGGCTCTCTCGTGCGCGAGCGCGCGAGGGACGGCAGCTATATCGCGGGCGGTGCCTATAAAAAGGTGGCTGCGGTCGACGGCGTTGATATCGTGACGACGCTCGACGTCAATATCCAGCGAGCGGCCGAGGATGCCCTGGCAGAGGCAGTTGAGAAGACTAAGGCCAAGAACGGCTCGGCGCTGGTCACCGATCCTACGACAGGCGAGATCTTGGCAGCCTGCTCGTATCCGACTTACGACCAGACCGATCTGGAAAACGCCAAGACCGAGGATATGAACTTGCGCCTGGTCACCGACGCCTACGAGCCCGGCTCGGTCTTTAAGACGCTCGTGGCGGGCGCCGGCTTCGACTTGGGTGTCGTGCGATCGAGTACGTCGTTTGAGGTGCCGGCGAGCATCAAGGTGGGCGACGATACCGTTACCGATGCCGACAAGCGCGACTATGGCATGACCATGGATGTGCGCGAGATGATGCGCCGTTCGTCCAATGTGGGCTTTGTCCTGGTGGGGCGCAAGATCGGTGCCGACGACTTTGCCGCCTATGTGGACAAGTGGGGCATCGGTCACAGCTCTGGTGTAGATTTTCCGGGCGAGAGCCTGGGTATCGTCAAGGAGCGTGACCAGTATGACGGCGCCACGCTGGGCTCGATGAGCTTTGGACAGGCACTGTCTGTCTCGCCGATTGAGATCGCACGTGCCGTGGGCGGCATCGCCAACGGCGGCGTGATGATGACACCGCACTTCTATAAGTCCAGCAAAGGCGACGAGAAGGACTGGGGCGAAGGCGAGCGCGCGATTTCTGAGGACGCCGCATCCCAGGTGACATCGTGCATGCAGACGGTCGTGTCCGAGGGAACGGGCGTTGGCGGCGCGGTTGACGGCTATGACGTGGCGGGTAAGACCGGTACGGCCGAACGAGCCGACGAGAACGGCGGCTACCTCAAGGAGAACTACATGTCGTCCTTTATGGGCTTTGCGCCGGCACAATCGCCCAAGGTGCTGTGCTATATCACGCTCGACGGAACGCCGAGCGGCTCAGATGCCGCTGCGGTGCCGTTCCAGTCCATTATGGCCAACGCGCTCGACGTGCTGGGTATCCCGCACACGAAGTAGGGGGTTACAATCTTTGGGGCGTGGTTTGTTGTCCCATATGAGGGTGTTCACATGCCCTGCACCACGCATGTGCGGCGCTGGGATACAATACGCCGATAGCATTATTAGGTTTACAGGGGAGCTGCAATGATAGAGATCGCCGTCAACAACCTCGCGGCCGCAACAGGGGCCCGAACCGTGACGGGAGAAGCCGATCGGGTATGCCGCGGGTGCGTTATCGACTCGCGTCAGGTCGAGGAAGGGACGATTTTCGTCGCCTTTCCCGGTGAAAACGTCGACGGCAATGATTTTGCTTCCCGTGCCGTCCAGTCGGGTGCCGGCGCCGTCGTGATGACGCGTGAGCCCGAGGCCGAGCTGGTCTCGCTGGCGCAGGACAAGGGCTGTGCCATCTTGCTGACCGATGATCCCGAGGACTTTCTGCTGCGTTTGGCGCACGCGTACCGTCTGGAGCTTGGCTGCCTGGTCGTTGGTATTACCGGTTCCATCGGCAAGACGACGACCAAGGACGTGCTCGCCGCCGTGCTCGCCAAGCGCTATCGTGTCTGGGCCACCAAGGGCAATTTCAATAACCTGATCGGCATGCCGCTCACGGTGCTTTCTGCTCCGGCCGATACCGAGGTCCTGGTGCTCGAGATGGGCATGAACCATTTCCACGAGATTGAGCGCCTGTCCCAGTCCGCCAATCCCAACCTTGCCATCGTGAGCAAGATTGGTACCTCTCACATCGGCATTTTGGGCAGCCGCGAGAACATCGCCCGCGCTAAGGCCGAGATTGTCCAGGGTATGTGCGCCGCCGGCGACTTCTTGCCGCTGCTGGTTTTGGGCGGTGAGGACGACTTTACGCCGTTCATTCGCGATACGTTCGCCCAGCCTGCTGGTATCGATGTGATGCTGGCCGGCGTCTCGGACGATGATGAGGTCCGTGCCCGCGACATTCGTGTTGATGACGAGGGCCGTCCGGTCTTTACGCTCGATTTTGGCCAGGGCGACACGGTCGATACCATGCTTGCCATCCCCGGCGTGCAGTCCGTCCCAAATGCCGTTAAGGCCGCCGCAGTTGCCTATCGCCTGGGCGTGACGCCCGAGCAGATCGATGCTGCCTTTAGGGGCCTCACGATCACCGGGCACCGCCAGGAGATCAAGCGCGCCAAGAGCGGTGCCCGCGTCATCGACGATTCCTATAACGCCAGCGCCGAATCCATGGCTGCTGGTCTCGATCTGCTGTGCTCGCTTTCGTGCACGGGGTCTCGCATGGCGATCCTGGGCGAGATGGGCGAGATGGGCGATGAGGCTCCTCGCATGCATGAGCTCGTGGGCGCCTATGCCGCCGCCAAGAAGCTCGACATGCTGGCGTGCGTGGGTGGTGAGCTGGCCCAGCTTATGGCCGATGCCGCGCGCATGATGGGCATGGACGAGGACCGCATCCAGGTGTTCTCCGATTATCAGCAGGTGCTCGACCGCATGGGCGGCGCGCTTGAAAAACATGATGTTGTACTGGTCAAGGGTTCCCGCTTTGTTGAGCTCGACCGCTTTGTGGAAGGTGTGTGCTAGCCCATGTTCGGCAATCCCTCGTATCCAACGTATCAGGCTTTTTTGGGGCTTGGCATCGCCGCTGCCATTGCGCTGCTGCTCATGCCGTGGTGGATCAAGCTACTTAAGGTCGAGGGTATCGGCCAGCAGGTTCGTGCCGACGGCCCCAAGCGTCATTTGGTTAAGCAGGGAACGCCCACCATGGGTGGCGTTGTCATTCTCGTCGCGATTTCGCTGACCTGCCTGCTGATGGGCAAGCTCACCACCGAGCTCGTGCTCGTGCTGCTCGCCACGCTGGCGACAGGCGTGCTGGGCCTGATCGACGACCTGACCTCCGTTACGCATGGGCGCTCGCTCGGTCTGACGCCTCATGCCAAGATGATCGGCCTAACCATTATCTGTGTCACCTTTACGGTACTTGCCGTTAACTGGTGCGGCGTCGCCCCCGAGATTCGTTTTCCCGGCGGCCTGACGATTGACCTTGGCGTGCTTTCGACCACCATCTGCGGCCTTTCGTTCCCGTGGCTCTACATTGTCTTTTGCTGGCTGATGATCGCCGGTCTTTCTAATGCCGTGAACCTGACCGATGGCCTTGACGGTCTTGCTGGCGGCACCTCCATGATTGCCATGCTCGCCATGGCTGCCATGGCGTTTTTGCACGGAGACGTGAACCTGTCCATCTTCTGCACCGCGTGTGCCGGTGCCTGCTTGGGCTTTCTGTGGTTCAACTGCTATCCGGCGAGCATCTTTATGGGCGATACCGGCTCGCTTGCCCTAGGCGCCGCGTTTGCCTGCACGTCCATCATGACCAACACCGAGGTCGTCTCCCTCATCATCGGCGGCCTGTTTATCGTTGAGACCCTGTCGGTCATGATTCAGGTTGTCTACTTCCACTTTACGCACAAGCGCGTCTTCCTTATGGCGCCCATCCATCATCATTTCGAAAAGAAGGGCTGGGCCGAGACCAAGGTCGTCATCCGTTTTTGGATTATCGCTGCTGCCTTTGGTGCCGTTGGCCTTGCCCTGTTCTTCCAGTTGGGATAGTGGTCTTTCATGCCTCTTGCTGATGTCTTTAGCCTGCTCGTTTTGGGTCAGGGCAAATCCGGTCTCGATGTCGCCCGCTGGGCGCTGGCACATCCCGAGCGCGTAAGTGCCGTTACCGTGTATGGCGGTGGCACCTCTGAACCCAATGACGCCACGCGTGCGCTCGAGGCTGCTGGTGCGTCGTTTGTCTATGGGACCGAACAGGTCGAGGGCGCCTATGACGTATGCGTGACGTGCCCGGGCATCTCGGAGTTCTCGGGCTTCTTTAAGGCCGGGCGCGAGCATGCCGCCCAGATTATGGGTGAGCCCGAGTTTGCCTATCGCCTGTCGCCCGATAACTGGATTGCCATCACGGGCACCAACGGCAAGACGACCACCACGTCGCTGGCTGATTATCTGCTTAAGGCTGCCGGCGAGGCCAGCGTTGCTGTCGGCAACATCGGCGAGCCGCCGGTCAACGAGATTGACGGCCGAGCCCACAACGAGTGGTTTGTGGCTGAGCTCTCGAGCTATCAGATTGCTACGACAACCGAGCTCCACCCCCGCGTGGCGGTGCTGCTCAACATCACTCCCGACCACTTGGGCTGGCATAAGAGCCATAAGAACTACGCGCTTGCCAAGATCAAACTGTTTGACAATATGGTCGATGACGATCTGGCGGTTGTCGACGTCGAAGACGCCGGCATTCACGAGTTCGATGAGTACATCTACACGCCGGGTCGTCGCATCTGCAAGGTTGCCTTTGACGAGCCTGAGGGCGAGGATGCCGCCTTTGTGCGCGACGGCAAGATGGTCGTGCGCCTGAAGGGCGTCGAGACCCCGCTCATCGCTACATCCGAGCTCAAGATCTCGGGCCATCACAATGTTATCAATGCCCTGTGCGCCGCCACGGCTGCCTTGGCAGTCGGTGCCGATGTCGATGGTGTCTGCCGCGGTCTGGCCTCGTTCCAGCCGCTCGAGCACCGCGTGGAGCCGTGTGGCGAGATTGACGGCGTGCGCTACGTCAACGATTCCAAGGCGACCAACACCGATGCGGTCGAGAAGGCACTGACGGCATTTCCCGATGACGACGTGATCTTGCTGCTCGGCGGCCACGATAAGGGCACGCCGCTCACGGACTTCGCGCGCGTCGTTATGGACAACGTGCGCTCGGTCGTCTGCTTTGGCGATGCGCGCGAGCGCTTCACCGCCGCTATGGACGAGGCCGATGTCGATGGCGATGTGGATATCGCCCAGGCGGATGACCTACGCGACGCCGTGGACGTCGCCCGTTCGCTGTCGAGCCGTGGTGACGTGATCTTACTTTCTCCTGCCTGCTCTTCGTTCGATGAGTTCTCGGGCTATGAGGAGCGCGGCCGCGTGTTTAAGGACTACGTGGCCCAGCTTGCCGCTGCGGCGAAATCACAAATGGAATAGGGGTTGCGGTGAGAGAGGAGAGCCCCCGACAAGGTATGAGGAGGCCCAACTCGGACCGTGCTTCCTCACGTCGCACCACACCGCGTTCCAGCCGCGGCGGGCAGTCGTTTAGCGAACGCTATATTGCCGGCGTTCCCGCCCGTATCATGCGCCCCCGTTTGATATTCATGGCCTGCTTGTTTACCTTGGTATGCTTTGGCCTGCTGATGGTGTACTCGGCGTCTTCGGTCGAGGCGCTGCACGAGAATGGCTCGGCGACGTTTTTTCTGGGTCGACAGGCCGCTTTTGCCGTGGTTGGTGTTCTGGCGTTGATTGCCATCGTGCGCGTTTTGCCGGACAGCTGGTTTGGGGAGGATGTGCTCAGGATCTTCCTCATAGGCATGATAGGGCTACTGTTTCTGGTGTTCTTGGTGGGCAGCGGCAGCCGTGGCGCCACGCGCTGGCTCAACATCGCCGGCATTCAGTTCCAGCCTTCCGAGTTTTTAAAGCCATTTGCCATTGCGTATTCGGCTATCATGCTTGATCGCTTTTTTTCGCCCGGTGGCAACATCAACGAATTCCTTCGCAAGATGGGCATTTACCTGGGCATTTCGCTCTTTCTGATCTTTATCCAGCCCGATTTCGGTACTGTCCTGATCATCCTGTTGACCCTCATGTGCATGGCGTTGTTTGCGGGTCTCGACCCCAGATTTATCATCGGCGTGCTAATCTTCGGCATTCTCGTGATCGTGATTGCGCTTGTCGCAGAGCCGTACCGTATGGTGCGTATTCAGGTTGCCTTGAACCCTTGGGCCGACGAGTATGGTGACGGCTATCAGGCCACGCTTGCCATCATGGCCTTTGCCTCGGGCGGTCTGTTCGGCCGTGGCATCGGCAACTCAACCATGAAGTACTCGTATCTGCCCGAGGCGCACAATGACTACATCCTGGCTATCATTGGCGAGGAAGTCGGCTTTGTTGGAACCGTGCTGTTCTTCTTGGTGTTTGCGATGCTGATCTACTCGGCGTTTCGCATTGCCGAGCAGGCGACCGATCGTCGGGGCGCGCTCATGGCGTCTGGCTCCGCGGTCATTCTCGCGGTGCAGTTTTTGATTAACGCGCTGGGCATCCTCAACGTGTTTCCCATGACGGGCAAACCGTTGCCGTTTATTAGCTACGGCGGTTCGTCGATTATTGTGTCGCTCATGCTTGCCGGGTTGATCCTGCGCGTTTCGTACGAGAGCGCCCGCCGCGATGAGTATGACCGCCGACGTGAGAGCTTTGCCGTTATGGATGAGAGTACCGCCGGCGTGCCCCACGTGCGCGGCGAGCGTTCTTCGCGTAACGGTTTTACCGTCCTGGATGGCTCTGCGACCGAGCCGGCAGCCCGCCCGCGTCAGCGAACGGCGCCGCAAGGTCGTCCTCAGCGCCCCAGCCCTCGCAACGCGGGCGGCGGATATAATCGAATCGATTTGAACTCGGACCCGTCGGCGCGCTTGCGCACCGACGACCAGGGACCGCGTGTACGAAGGGACTACCATGACCGATAAGATGACCGTTGCTATTGCAGCCGGCGGTACGGCAGGACACATCAACCCCGCGCTCGCCTTGGCCGAAGAGCTGCGTGACCGTGGCCACCACGTTGTGTTCGTGGGCCAGTCGCGCAAGCTCGAGGGTCGTCTGGTCCCCGAGGCTGGGTTTGATTTTGTGCCCATTACGGTCACGGGCTTCGACCGCTCCCGTCCTTGGACGGCGCTGACCTCGCTGTGGCGTGTCAATAAGGCCAAGCGTGCGCTCGCCAATCATTTCTCAAAGGTCGGCAAGCCCGATGCCGCCATTGGTTTTGGTGCCTATGTCGAGGTTCCGCTGCTGGGGTGGTGCAAGGGCGCAGGCGTTCCGTATCTGCTGCATGAGCAGAACTCTGTTCCGGGCCTGGCCAACAAGATGATGAATTCCCACGCCGCTCGCGTGTGCATCTCGGTGCCGGCAGCGCGTTCGGTCTTTGAGCGCGAAGGTGACCCTGACCACGTGCTCATGACCGGCAACCCCGTACGTCGCTCGGTGATCGAGGGCGATCGCGCTCGCGGCCGCAAGGCACTTGGCGTTCCCGAGGACGCTACGCTGCTGCTCGTCTTTGGCGGTTCACTTGGCGCCCAGCACCTCAACGAGCGTGTGGCTTCGCTCAAAAACGAGCTGCTTCCGCGCAAGAACCTCTATGTGTTGCATTCGACGGGTGCCGACGGCTTTGAGGAGACCGAGCGCGCTTTGGCGCTGACGCCCGAGGAGGCGAAGCGTTACCGCGTCCAGCCTTACATCGACAACATGGGCGATATGCTGGCTGCTGCCGATTTGGTGCTCTCGCGTTCGGGCGCATCGAGCGTGGCCGAGATCGCTGCACTCGCCGTGCCTTCGGTGCTCGTGCCGTACCCGCATGCGACGGCCGACCACCAAACCACCAATGCCCGTTATCTGGTCGACGCTGGGGCCGGCGTGCTCTGCGCCGATGCCGATATCGACGGTTCTGCCTTTGCCGATGAACTGCTGCACCTGGTCGATGACGCGGCGGCGCGCGACGCCATGCGTCAGGCGGCGCGTGGTCTGGCTCAGGATAGGGCCGCCGCTCTTCTGGCGGATGCGGTAGAGGGTTTGCGTTAGTTAGACGGGATATCGTCGGTCGCCCTCGCGCTGATGCGGTAGGTGCGGTACAGTTAACGGGTTACAGGCAGTGTTTACGCAAGGAGTACACGAGCACATGGCTGATTCCCAGACTGCAACCTCCGCGCCCGAGTTTAAGAGCGCCCACTTTATCGGTATCGGCGGCGCCGGCATGAGCGGCATCGCCCTCGTTCTTCACGAGCGCGGTTATGCCGTTACCGGCTCCGACCTTAAGACGTCACGTTATATCCGCCAGCTTACCCGCGCTGGTGTGAAGGTGCATGTGGGCCATGAGGCCGCCACGATCGACGAGGTCAAGCCCGACGTGGTTGTTGTCTCCACCGCTATTCCGGAGTCCAACCCTGAACTCGTGCGCGCTCGCGAGCTTGGTATTCCCGTGTGGCCCCGTGCCAAGATGCTCTCTGCTTTGGGCCACGGCTACACCACCGTCGCTGTTGCCGGCACGCATGGCAAGACCACCACGTCTTCGATGTGCGCCACCATGCTCGACCGCATGGGTCTGGATCCGAGCTTCTTGATCGGTGGCATCGTCGAGGGCTATGACACGAACGGCAAGAACGGCTCGGGCGACTACTTTGTCGCTGAGGCCGACGAGTCCGACAGCTCCTTCCTGTTCCTGAACCCCAACGTGGTCATCGTGACCAACGTCGAGGCCGACCACCTCGATCACTACTCGGGTATCGAGGAGATCGAGGCAACTTTCGCCAAATTCATGAGCCTGGTGGGCGAGGACGGCACCGTCATCGTCTGCGGTGAGGACCCGCATCTGGTCGAGCTCGCCAAGTCGACGGGTCGTCACGTGCTTTCCTACGGCTTTGCCGAGAGCAACGACATCGTCTGCATGCACCCGGATGTCAAGGGCATCCAGAGCGATTTTATCGTTCGCTTTGAGGACGGCACTGAGCACGCTGTGGAGATCAAGAGCAATCCCGGTCGCCACAACATGCTCAACGCCACGGCGGTGCTCACCGTCGCCCATGTCCTGGGCCTTGACATCGACGCCGCCGCCAAGGCGCTCTCGAGCTTTGAGGGCGTCCGCCGTCGCTTTACCCACGTGGGCGATATCGATGGCATCACCGTGGTCGATGATTACGGCCATCACCCCACCGAGATCAAGGCGACGCTTGCTGCTGCTTCGTCGCTGGGCTACAAGCACGTCGACGTCGTGTTCCAGCCGCACCGCTATTCGCGCCTGCAGGCCCTGTGCGACGACTTTGCCGATGCATTTGCCAATGCCGATAAACTGCTGCTGATTGATGTGTTCTCGGCTGGCGAGATGCCCATTCCGGGTGTCACCTCTAAGATGCTCGCCGATACCGTGCGCGCCAAGCATCCTGGCAAGGAGGTCGTGTACTGCTCCAGCCGTCTTGAGCTCAATCAGGAGCTCGAGCAGATGGTGGGCGAGGGCGACCTGCTGCTCACTATGGGTGCCGGTGACGTTACGACCGTCGGTCCCGAGTTCATTGAGTATCTGACTGCCAAGAAAGACGCTTAAGTCTAATGGGTCTGTTTAACGCCGTCATGGCGCTCTCGGGCATGATCGACACGGATGTGATCGAGGACGAGCGCCTTGCGCGTCATACGAGCTATCGTATCGGCGGCAAGGCCGACCTCTTTGTGACGTGCCATAGCTATCATGCCCTCCGCCGCGCCGTGGCGGTGCTCGATCGCGAGCAGGTGCCGTGGGTCATCATCGGCAAGGGCTCCAATCTGCTGGTTGCCGATGGCGGTTATCGCGGCGCCGTCATTTCGCTCGGACGTGAGTTTCAGCGCACGGTTGTTGCCGATGACGGTTGTACGCTGACGGTCGGTGCGGGCGTGATGTTTGCGCGCCTGGTCAACGATGCCCTGTCGCGTAGCCTCTCGGGCCTTGAGTTTGCCGTTGGCATCCCTGGTTCGGTTGGCGGTGCGATATCTATGAATGCCGGCACACGGACCGAGTGGATTGGCTCGCTGGTTGAGGATGTCGTAACGTTTGACCCGGCATCCGGTATCAAACATTATGCGGGGTCCGAGATCACTTGGGGCTACCGCGAATGTAGCCTTCCCCGCAATGAGATCATCCTCGAGTGCGTGCTCAAGCTTAAACTGGCGCCCAAGGCCGACATTCGCGAGCGCATGGAGCGGTACCTGACGAGGCGCAAGCGTACACAGCCCATGGGTCGCGCATCCTGCGGGTCGGTCTTTCGCAACCCGCCCGATGCGAGCGTGGGCAAGCTTATCGAGGATTGTGGATTAAAGGGTTTTTCGATTGGCGGCGCGGAAGTTTCGCCCGTTCACGCTAATTTTATCGTTAATAACGGAACTGCCTCGGCCGATGACGTTGCCGCGGTTATCAGACATGTGCACGGAAAGGTGAGGGAGGCGTATGGCATCGAGCTCAGACCGGAAGTTAAATTCCTCGGCTTCTAGAGCATCGAAACCCACCTTCCGCCGCGCCGGAGGGCGTTCCGGCGCGCCTGCCAAACCTCAACGCAATACCGTCGCGCACTCTAAGTCTGTCGGGCATGCTCGACAGACCAGTCGTCCGGTCGTCGGCTCGCAGCTCGGTAATCGTCCGGCCGCAAAAAAGTCCTCGCGTCCCTCGGTGACGTCAAAGCCTGTTATGGGCGCCAAGCCTGCCCGTCCCATGGCAACTCCTAAGCCACCGACGGGAACTAAAACGCTGCGTCCGGGTCGCACGCTGGGCGCATCGAAACCGCGCTCGCTGACATCGGTGCCGGCTACCGCCAAGAAGCCTTCGGGTAAAAAAGGCGTCAACCCGTTGTCTTCACTTGGGGCGATGGCAAATAAAACATCAGACGCCGCTTCTGTCGTTACAGGCAAAGGCAAAATCGTGGGCGGCGTTCTGGCCGTCTTGGCCGTGCTCGTCGTCGTTGCCATCGTGGTGATCAACTCTGGATTGTTTACCGCCACTGATATTCAGATTCAAGGCAGCGAGCATGTGACGAAGCACGATGCTATCCAGCTGATCGATTTGCCCGAGGGAACGTCGCTTTTTAACGTCGATCCCGACCAGATTACCGAGGATCTCAAGCAGAACCCGTGGGTCTTGGGCGTGGATGTCCAGCGTCAGTTCCCGCATACGCTCATCATTACGCCGATGGAGCGCAAGGTCATCGCAATTGCCTATATCAGCTCCGATGACCTTGCCTGGGCCATCGGGGATGATGACACCTGGATCGCCCCACTGTCGACGTCGGTCGAAGTGGACGACCAGGGCAACGTCATCACGACGGGGCAGGGTTCAAATACCCTGACCGGAATCGATGCCGCGCTGGCGCTCGCTAAGCATTATGGCGCGGTGTTGTTGACTGATGTTTCGGCGGATGTCGCTCCGGTTTCCGGCCAGGCAGTGAGCTCCAAGGCCGTTAAGGCCGGCTTGGATTATGTGCGTGGTTTTTCGAGCGAGTTCTTGGGACAAGTCAAGGATATTTCCACGCCTTCGGTCGAAGCCATCTCGGCAAACCTCAATAACGGCATTGAGGTGTCGCTGGGCGATTCGGACGATATCGCCAAGAAGGAACGCGTAGTCACCAAGTTGCTTTCGCAGGTAGAGGGCGTAACGTATATCAATGTGCGCTCTCCGGGCAACTACACATTTAGGAATGCTCCGACCTCGTAGCGCTGGTTGATGCTTTGTTGAGGGGCCATACCACGCCGTTTATCTGGTTTGTTTGGTTTTCACGGTCAATTATTTGACTGATACGTTCATAATGTGCAAACATAATACGGTTTACCTTTGCATTTACTTTCAACCTGAAGGTTAATGTGCGCAGGGGTCGACCCATGCTATGGCTATAACCTTTGTTCGGAGGACCGACATGCACGAGACAGAGATCAACAACTACCTTGCCGTCATTAAGGTGGTCGGCGTCGGCGGCGGCGGTACCAACGCGGTCAATCGAATGATCGAAGAGGGCATCCGCGGCGTCGAGTTTGTTGCCATCAACACCGATGCTCAGGCACTCGCGATCTCTGATGCCGATATCAAGGTGCACATCGGCACCGACCTTACCCGCGGCCTGGGCGCCGGCGCCAACCCCGAGGTTGGCCGCAAGGCTGCCGATGAGTCCCGCGACGACATTGCCGAGGCGCTCGCTGGCGCCGACATGGTGTTTATCACCTGCGGCGAGGGCGGTGGCACCGGTACCGGCGCTGCTCCCATCGTTGCCGATATCGCGATGAACGAGGTCGGCGCACTGACCGTCGCCGTCGTGACCAAGCCCTTCACCTTCGAGGGCCGCAAGCGCAAGAAGAGCGCCGAGGAGGGCATTAAGACCCTCTCCGATTGCGTCGATACCATGATCGTCATCCCTAACGATAAGCTGCTCGACATCGCCGAGAAGAAGACCACCATGCTCGAGGCCTTCGCGATTGCCGATGGCGTCCTTTCCCAGGGCACCCAGGGCATCACCGACCTCATCACCGTCCCCGGTATCATCAACCTGGACTTCGCCGATGTTAAGACCATCATGAAGCAGGCCGGTACCGCCATGATGGGTATCGGTACCTCTTCTGGGGATACCCGTGCCGTCGACGCTGCCCAGCAGGCCATCTCCAGCCCGCTGCTCGAGAGCTCCATCGATGGTGCCACACGCGTGCTGCTCTCCATCGCCGGTTCCAAGGACCTGGGCATCCAGGAGATCAGCGACGCCGCCGACGTTGTCGCCAACGCCGTCGACCCCGAGGCCAACATCATCTTCGGTACCGTTGTCGACGAGTCCCTGGGCGATCAGGTGCGTATCACCGTCATCGCTACGGGCTTCTCCGACTCCAACGTCAACCGTCAGGATGAGCTCTTTGCCGCTCAGCAGTCTCAGAGCAAGGCCGCTGCTTCCGCTGAGCCGCAGCGCACCGCTCCGGCCACCAGCCCGGCTCAGGCCGCTCCGACCCGCAACGTCGGTGGCACCGAGCTTCCTAACTTCGGCAACGATCAGTTCGAGCTTCCCGACTTCCTGAAGCGCGGTAGCTTCTAAGTCGTTCTTTGCATTGTTGTGCACAGGGGCGTGTCCGTATGGACGCGCCCTTTTTATTTCGACTTTGTAAACTAGAACCTCCAATCTCTTTACGTTCCCTTTACGATTGCCTCCAGCGCAGCAGGTATCCTTTTAGAGAAGTATGACAGCCGTATAAACGCGGGCTGTAGCGGCGATGCCGCGGTACTTGTGTTATTAGGAGGCTTTAGTATGGCAGCACGTGCGGACAACGTTTCGCGTGTCGACCATGATGGAGTTACGTTGGTGGAAGGCGCGACATCCGATGTTCGCTTTGCCTTCACCGAGCGCGCCGGTGGTGTTTCCGAAGATGCGTACTCCTCACTCAACTTGGGCTCGCATGTTGGCGATGACCCCTTTGCTGTTCAAGAAAATCGTCGTCGTGCGCTCGAGGCTATGGGTGCCGCCGAGTGCGAGCACAACCTGCTCGTTCCCAATCAGGTCCATGGTGATCATATCGTTGCGGTGACCTCGAACGGCGCCGATGACCTTGAGGACGTTCGCGAGCAGATTGCCGAGGGCTGTGATGCCATCGTCTGCACGGCGTATAACGTGCCCGTGCTGCTCTGCTTTGCCGACTGCGTTCCCGTGGTGCTGGTGGCCCCCGGCGGATTTGCCGTGGTGCACTCCGGTTGGAAGGGCACGATTGCACGTATTTCCGCCAAGGCGTGCCAGGCGCTTTGCGATGCTGCCGGTTGCGATGCGAGCGACGTTTCCGCCTATATCGGCCCCCATATCTTGGGTGACGAATATGAGGTATCCCAGGAACTCATGGATCGCTTTGCCGCCGAGTTCTCTTGCATCGATGCGAATACCTCTCGCATGCTTGATCTTTCCGCTGCCATTCGCGAGGCGCTGGTAGATGTCGGTGTCGACGCGGATAATATCGTGGATACCCAGCTTTCGACCGTGCGTCAGAACGACCGCTTTTATTCCTACCGTAACGAGGACGGCACCTGTGGGCGCCATGCTGCGATCGGCGTGATGCTATGAGAAAGATCGTATCGGTCCTGAGCGCCGCTGTGCTTACGCTTACGCTGTGCGCCTGTTCTTCGGGATCTTCTACCTCTTCCATTACCGTGGCCGGCTCCACGACCTGCCTTCCTATCGCCGAGATTGCGGCCGAGGGCTTTAAGGAGGAGACCGGCATCGACGTGCTCGTTTCCGGTTTGGGTTCTTCCGCTGGGATCGAGGCCGTCAGCGCCGGCACGGCCGATATCGCCAGCTCCTCCCGTGGACTCAATGCCGACGAACAGGATCTGGGCCTGACTCCCATCGTCATTGCCCACGACGGTATTGCGGTCATCGTGAACGACGACAACCCCGTCGATAACCTCTCGACCGAGCAGCTCCGCGATATCTACGCCGGCAAGATTACCAATTGGAAAGAGGTCGGTGGCGAGGACCTGAGGATTCAGGTCATCAACCGAGACGAGGCGTCCGGTACGCGCGAGGCCTTCCGTACCATCGTGATGGATGGCACGCCGTTCGATCGCCGCTCGGCTGTTCTTTCGGGTACGGGCCAGGTGCGCGACGTGGTATCTCGTTCGCGTGGGGCCATCGGCTACATTTCGCTGGGCTTCGTCGATAGCCTCAACGCCAATACCTCGGTCAAGGCCGTCTCGGTCAATCATGTTGAGGCGTCCGAGAAGACGGTCGCGAGTGGCGGCTATCCCATCTCGCGCGACCTTTACTTCTTTGTGAAGGGTGCGCCTTCGCAGCAGGCGCAGGATTACATCGACTACGTGACGTCCGAAAAGATGGACAAGCAGATTCGCGAGGCGGGCTTTATTCCCGTCACCAACGACGAGAAGGGGAGTGAGTAGCATGGAAGCACAGGAAAACTCCCAGACTGAGCAGAATGCTCAGGCACCCAAGAAGCGCGAGCTGGCGCTCGTATCGCGCAGTACCTATATCAAGGAGAAGGCGCTGCAGTGGATCTTCTTTGCCTGCGCGTTTTTGGCGGTCGTTACCGTCATCCTGATTTTTGTCTTTACCACGTACTCGGCGCTGCCCGTCTTTACTGACATCGGTCTGGCGGACTTCTTTAGCTTTACGTGGGCGCCTTCCGAGGGCCACTACGGCATCTTGTCGCTGCTTGCCGGCTCGGGTCTGGTGACCGTCGGTGCGCTCGCCATGGGCGTGCCGCTGGGCGTGGGTACGGCCGTTTACCTGGTCGAGATTGCCAGCAAGCGCGTGCGCAAGCTCATCAGCCCCGCCGTTGACCTGCTGGCGGGCATACCCTCCATCATCTACGGCTTCTTTGGCATGATCATCATCCGCCCGTTTATCGCACAACTGACCGGCGGCCTTGGTTTTGGTGCGCTGACGGCGTGGTTTGTGCTCGCCATCATGATCGTCCCTACCATCACCACGCTCACCATCGATGCTCTCAATTCCATTCCCATGGGCATTCGCGAGGCATCGTATGCCATGGGCGCCACCAAGTGGCAGACCATCTATAAGGTCGTGTTACCTGCCGCCAAGCTGGGTATCGTGGATGCCATCGTGCTGGGTATGGGCCGTGCCATCGGCGAGACCATGGCCGTGCTCATGGTCGTGGGTAACGCCCCGGTTATTCCCGATAGCATTGCGAGCCCCATCTCGACGCTCACGAGCCAGATTGCGCTCGACATGAGCTATTCCTCGGGTCTGCACCGCTCGGCGCTGTTCGGCATGGGCGTGGTCCTGTTTATCATCTCCGCCACACTGGTGGGCATCGTCCGTCTGATTTCCAAGAAGAAGAGGGGGTAGGCTATGTCCGATTCCGTTGACGCGACGGTCGATGCGACCTCGTCGCGCGAGCGCATCAAGCGTGCCCTTTCCCACGGCAAGAAGGGCCGCATCAACAAGGACCTGTCCAACAAGATCATGCTTGGCGTGTTCCGTGCCGCTGCCTACATCACCACGCTGGTGCTGGTCGCTATCATCGCCTACGTGGTCATCAACGGCCTGCCACACATCTCGCTCGACTTTATCTTCGGTTGGCCCCAGGGCGTCAACGCCGAGGGCGGAATTTGGCCCACGATCGTCTCGACCGTCTACGTGACGGCGCTCGCCATGCTTATCTGCACGCCGATCGCTGTGCTGGCAGCCGTCTATCTGGCCGAGTACGCCAAGCAGGGCAAGGTCGTCGAGCTCATTCGCTACGCTGCTGACGCTTTGGCCTCGGTGCCCTCCATCGTTATGGGCCTGTTTGGCTACGCCTTGTTTGTCGAGGCTATGGGCCTGGGCCTTTCGATGGTCTCTGCCGCTCTGGCACTCGCGCTCTTGATGCTCCCCATCGTCATGCGCACCACCGAAGAGGCCATTCGCGCCGTTCCGCGCTATATCCGTTGGGGCGCGTACGGCCTGGGCGCCACCAAGTGGCAGGTTGTCTCCAAGATCGTGCTTCCTTCTGCCTTTGGCCGTATTGCCACGGGCATCGTCCTCGCCATCGGCCGTGCCATTGGCGAGACCGCGGTGGTGCTCTACACCATGGGCCAGGCCATCAACCTGCCTATTTCGCCGCTCGATTCCGGCCGCCCCATGACGGTTCACCTGTACCTGCTTGCCAACGACGGCATCAACATGAACGCAGCCTACGGCACTGCGCTTTTGCTGATGGTGATCATTTTGGCCTTCAACCTGTTTGCGCGCTTCCTGTCGCGTAAGCGTCGCTAGTTAAGGAGTCCCATGTCCGTTTATCAGTCCGCTCCCGCGTTGGAGCAAGCGGCCATTACGGCCAAGGATTTCAACTTTTGGTACGGTGACTTTCATGCGCTGACGGGGCTTGACCTCAACATCGCCAAAAACGCCATCACCTCCTTCATTGGCCCTTCGGGCTGCGGCAAGTCGACGTTTTTGCGCTGCATCAACCGCATGAATGACCTGATCGAGGGTGCGCGCGTCGAGGGCACCATGACGCTCGACGGCAACGATATCTATGCCGAGGGTGTCGACCCGGTCGACCTCCGTCGCCGCGTGGGCATGATCTTTCAGCAGCCCAATCCGTTTCCCAAATCCATCTACGAGAATGTCGCCTTTGGCCCTCGTCTGCAGGGCGTGACTAGCAAAAGTGACCTCGATGACATCGTGGAAGAATCGCTCAAGCGCGCCAACCTCTGGAAAGAGGTATCCAATCAGCTCAACAAGGATGGTTTGGCGCTCTCGGGCGGTCAGCAGCAGCGTCTGTGCATCGCGCGCGTGCTTGCGGTGCAACCCGATGTCCTTCTGATGGACGAGCCCTGCTCCGCCATCGACCCCACGTCCGTCTCTAAGGTCGAGGATCTGATGGCCGAGCTGGCGCCCGAGATGACGATCATCATCGTCACGCATTCAATGCAGCAGGCAGCTCGCATTAGCGACTACACCGCATTCTTCTTGCAGGAAGTTGCCGGCGAGCCCGCTACGCTCATCGAGTATGGTCAAACCGACGCGATCTTCACCAGCCCGGTGGACTCGCGGACGGAAGACTATATCACCGGCCGCTTTGGCTGATCGGTGCGACTAGTCCCAAGCCGATCGGATCTGGTCCGGTGCGTATTCACTGTGCGGGCGGCATGACCGCACCCAACTGATTGGAGTGAACCATGCGCAAACTGTTTTCCCGTCAGCTCATCGAGGCCCGTCACGAGATGCTGAGCATCTACGAGGCCGTCGATCTGGCCCTCCACGATGCCGTGAAGGCCTATGTGACCGACGACCGCAAGCTCGCCACCAAGACCAAGAAGCGCACGCTTTCGATTGACGCACGCTGCGCCAACCTGGAGGCCGTCTGCTACAACCTGATTGCCACGCAGTCACCGGTCGCCTCCGACTTCCGCTTGCTGCAGACGATCATCTACGTCGACTTTAACCTGCAGCGCATGACCGATAAGGTTCGCCAGATTTGCCGCGCCACGCGTCATATGATCAAGGCCGACATCTCGCTGCCCAAGGAGCTTGTCGGCACGGTCGAGGCCGAGGCTGAGGCCGTCTACCAGGTGCTGGGCTCTTCGCTTTCTGCGCTCGTCACCAACGACATGTCCATCATCTGCAACTTGGCCGTCGAGGACGAGCCAGTGCACGCCGCCTACGAGAAGTTCTTCCGCACCTTTAACCGCATGGACACGGGCGATTTTATGGACGACGACAGCAACTATGACGACCTGCGCCGCGCCATCATGGTATCGCGCTATCTCGATCGCATCGCCTCGATTTCCATCGATGCCGCCTGCCGTCTGACCTTCCTGTTGACCGGACAGCGTATGACTGCCGGTGATATCGCCTGCACTGATGAGGATGAGCTCGAGAGCATGCGCGTGCCTTCGGGCGAGGGTGTTATCATGAGGCCCGCCGTCGATGCACGCTACGTTGCCAAGGTGCCCGTTAACGAGGTCAGCGAGGGTCTTCGCTACCTGCTCGATCATCTTGAGGATGAGGACGATGGCGAGGACGACGAGGAGTAAGTAACCCCGTTCGTCGAAAGATTGTAAATACCTAAGTGAGCGCGGCCTTGCACATGCGGGGCCGCGCTCTTGCGTTAGCATGGGACTACTTGTTTGGCTGTCAGCGGAGGCGATTGGCAATGGATAACTATTTGGACTTGATGCGCGCTCGCCGCGAGCAGATTCTGGAACGTTTTTATGCGGCGCTCGATCGCGCGGGCCGTCCCCACGACGCCGCGCGCCTCATTGCCGTGTCCAAGACCGTTGGTGTCGATGAGACCGTTGCCGCCATCCAGGCGGGGTATCGCCATTTTGCCGAGAATCGCCCGCAGGAGCTGGTTCGCAAGCTCACAGGTTTGGCGGAGCATCCGGAGCTGCCCGAGGTACGCTTCGATATGATCGGCAACCTGCAGACCAATAAGATCAATGCGGTGCTGGGCTCAGCCGAGCTGATTCACTCGGTGGGTTCGCTGCATCTGGCGCAGGCGATCTCGAGCCGTGCTGCCCGCAAGATTGAGGCAGGCGAACTCGCCGGCCCCCAGCGTGTGCTCATTGAGGTCAATGTGAGTGGTGAGGAGTCGAAGGGAGGCTTTTCGCCCGATGAGATTCGCGCCGCCGCGGGTGAGCTTGCGGAACTTGAGGGAATTTGCGTACAGGGGCTTATGACTATGGCGCCCCGGGGGAATAAGGATGTGCCGCGCCGCACCTTTGCGGGGCTTCGCGAGCTGAGGGATGAGCTGGAGGCGGCGCATCCCGATTTGAACCTGCCTGAGCTTTCCTGCGGCATGAGCGAAGACTTTGAGCCTGCCCTTGAGGAGGGCTCTACGCTCGTTCGCCTGGGCAGGGTAGTATTTAGCCCGGAGTTTGCAGTAAAATAAGGCTCTGAAGTGCGCACTGATTATCGGGGCGCCTGCACTAAACCGCGAGAGGACACAACCATGGGCTTCCTTGACGAGATTAAAAATAAGATGCACCTGGGCGGCCAGCAGGGTTACGACCAGGGTTATGGCCAGGACGACGACTACGGCTACGATGATGGCTATGACGATGGCTATCAGGGCAACGGCTACAGCGGTGCTTCGGGCGAGGGCTTCTACACCCAAGACGAGCCGAGCAACGGCCTGCTTGGTCAGACGCGCCGTGGTGAAGCTGAGTCGGTTGCCGTGTATACACGCTCCGGGCAGCTGGTCGGCGATGACTCCCGCCATGCCACGACGTATAACCCGCCTTCGCGCTCGCAGGACAGTGTTGCGAGCGGTTATCGTCCTGGTGCCTATGACACGCCGTCGAGCTACGCCGAGAACACCCGCGCCCGTGCCGCCGCTGCGCCTGCGCCTGCACCGAGCGATGCCTCGGCCTATGCGAGCAATATCATCAACGCCACACCGCAGCTGCCGGCCTATGTCCTGCGCCCCGAGAGCTATGACGACGTGGAGACCGTGGTGCGCCGCGTTCGCACCAAGCAGCCTGTCGCACTGATTTTTGTGGGCGTACGCACCGAAGTTGCCAAGCGCGTCTTGGACTTCTCTTACGGCTTTGCCTGCGGTCTGGGTGCCACGGTCAAGGAGGTGGGCGACCGCGTGTTCATGGTGCTGCCCGCCGGTTGCGAGGTCAAAGATTCCGATCTCAAGAAGCTTCGTGCCGACGGCTACCTTAAGTAAAGACAAGACGAGGAGATTCCCATCAACATCTACACTATCGTCCAGCTGGTCAATACGCTGTTCAACTTCTATTCCACGCTCATTGTCGTCTACTGCTTTATGACGTGGATTCCCATGAAGCAGGGTGGTTTGCTTCAGGATATTGCCGCGGTGCTTGATAGCGTGTGCGGTCCGTGGCTCAACCTGTTCCGTCGTTTCATCCCGCCGATGGGCGGTATCGATTTTTCGCCGGTCGTTGCGATTATTGCGTTGCAGTTGGTGCAGAGGCTGGTTCTGCAGCTTCTTATAGGTATACTCGTGTAGAACTGACTTAGTAACTTACGTCGGGCGTGTAGCGCCGAGGCGATGAAAAAGGAGACTTGTTATGGCTATTACCCCTGCAGACATCCAGGCTCAGACTTTCTCTGAGGCCAAGCGTGGCTACGATCCTGCTGAGGTCGACGTCTTCTTGGAGACGCTGTCCTCCGAGGTTGACGCTATGCTCGCTAAGATCGTCGACCTTAAGGGTCGTCTGACTGCTACCGAGCAGCAGCTTGCCGATGCGCAGGCTCAGCTTGCCCAGGCTCAGGATGCCCCCGCCCAGGCCGTTCCTGCCGCCCCCGTGGCTGCTCCCGCCCCTGACTTCTCCGCTCAGGAGCGCCAGATTTCCGCTGCCCTGATCGCTGCCCAGCAGACCGCTGAGACCATCGTCAACGATGCCAATGAGAACGCTGAGCGTATTCGCAACGAGGCTGACGCCAAGGCCCGCGAGGTTATCCGCCAGGCTCTGACCGAAAAGCAGGCTGAGCTCGAGGAGATCGATCGTCTCAAGGCTTCTCGTGAGGAGTTCAAGGCCGAGTATCTCAAGCTCATCCAGCACTTCATGGACGATGCCCAGAACTCCTTCCCGGCCGACCTCATGGCCTCCACGCCGGTCGGTTCTGCCGCTTCTCCTGCGGTGACTGTTCCCGCCGAGCCGCTGCCCGTCGCTGACCCGGTTGTCCCCGTGGCCGATCCCTTCGCCCCGATCGACAACTTCGCTGCCGACGACCTGGACTAACATTCGGCCTACAATTTAGTGCCTAGAAAGGACCCGCAGCTTGCGGGTCCTTTTTTATGACTGTACCGGGGCGCGCAACATAAAAAACCGAGCCCTGCACATAGTGGCGCAGAACTCGGCGAACCGGTGAGCGGTCAAGGATAGGTTTTAGGGCGTGTCCCAAAATCTACTTGAGGAGGAAGTCGGAGAGGGGAATGGTACGGGCCTCGCGATGCTCGGGGTCGGCGATGTGGTCGGCAGGATATCCGCAGACGAGCATGTGATAGGGATAGACGCCCTCGGGCAGGTTGAACTGCTCCTGTGCCACCTCGGGCTTAAAATGGCATACCCAGCACGTTCCCAGGCCCTGCTCGGTGGCCTCCATCATCATCTGATCGCACACTATGGACGTATCGATTTCACTGGAATTCATCTGGTCATACGGGCGCACCCAAGCGTCTTCGGTAACGCTACAAATAAGGAAGATGAGCGGAGCGCCAAAGATAGATCCATCACGAGCAAACCGAGGCTGACAAGCAGCAGCCTTCTCCAGAAGCTCAGGCGTATCCAGCACCATCACACGAGAAGGATGATTATTACAAGCAGAAGGAGCAATCCGCCCAGCCTCAACAATGGCATCCACAACAGCTTGCTCAACAGAACGATCCTGAAATTCACGACAAGAATACCGACCCCGAGCCAGATCCAAATAAGACATACAAGCCCTCCAACAATTAAAAATCAAACAAACCCAAAGTAACCCAAAGAGTACCCAAAGCGGCAATCAGCCAATCGCTCATCGAATACCAAAGTAAAACCCCGAGCAATCAAGGGCCATCACAGCAAAGGCCCCACCACGCTCAACCCCTCAGCCAAAGTTCCCAATGGTGGTACGTAAGGGAGCGGGCCCGACCACTAATACCTTTTGAACGACTCTGCTTGCAGCCGGAGTGAAAAAGGTATTAGTGGTCGGGCCCGCGACCGGTGGGATACGTACCCCCAATTAACTGTTCTTCATGACAATCGAATCCACAACATCGGCCACATTCTCGCAGCAGTCGGCGCAGTACTCCAGGAAGGCGTAGACGTCACGCCAAGCGATGACCTCGAGCGGATCCTTGCCGTTAACGTGCAGGTTGCGCATGGCGTTGATGTATAGCTCGTCGGCCTCGGACTCGATGGTGTTGATCTGGATGACCAGCTCGCGCAGCGTTTTGGACTTGCGGTAGTTGGGAAGCTCGACCATCAGGTCTTTCATGGCGCGGCAGGCGTCAGTCACCTTGTGGGCGATGACGATGGCGTCGGGATGGATGCTCTGAATGTTGGTGAAGTAGACGCGCTGCACGACGCCCTCAATACGGTCGAGCACGGTGTCGAGCGCGCAGCTCATCAGATCCAGATCCTCGCGCTCGAGTGGGGTGATAAAGGCGGTGAGCAGGGCGTCTTCGAGCTCGTGGTGCTTCTTGTCTGCCGCATGCTCAATCGCATGCATCTCCTCGAGCATGTCGTGGATCTGCGCGGGATCAAAGTTCTCAAAAATCTTGATGAGCAACTCTGCGGCCTGGACAGCAAGGTCGGCGCAGGCGACGTAGTTGTCAAAGTAGAACGAATCGGGTTTCTTTGCCATGGGTGGGTCCTTTCGAGGCGAAGACGGGTGGGCGAAGTGTTGCGGTCCAGATGGACGTTCGGTTTGACTAGAGGAACATCATGAACAGCTTGGCCATGACAAAGCTGATGAGTCCGCAGGCGGGGAAGGTGAAGAACCAGGTGAACATCATGTCCTTGACGACGCCGAAGTTGATGGCCGAGAGGCGCTTGACGGCACCGACGCCCATGATGGCGCAGGTCTTGATGTGTGTGGAGGACACGGGGATGCCGGTAAGGGTGGCAAGCAGCAGGTTCGCGGCGCCCGCGAGGTCGGCGGAGAAGCCCTGATACTTCTCGAGCTTAACCATGCTCTGGCCGACGGACTTGATGATGCGCTCACCGCCCACGCTGGTGCCGATACCCATGGTGGCCGAGCACAGCAGCATAATCCAGATGGGGATGCCGGCATCGCCGACGCTGGTCTGGCCGTTTGCGAAGGCCACGCCTAAAAAGAGCACGCCGATGAACTTCTGTCCATCCTGCGCGCCGTGCATAAAGCTCATGGCCGCAGCGCTCGCGATCTGAGCGTATTTAAAGAAGACATTGGCACGTCGCCTGTTGGCGGCGGCGAAAAGAATCGAGACGAGTTTGCACAGGACCCAGCCCATGACAAAGCCCAGGCCGATGGAGAGCGCCAGGCCGTAGATGACCTTCATCCACTCGTGGACGTTGACGCTGCTCGCGCCGCCGAGGGCGATAGCGGCACCGGTCAGGCCGGCGATAAGGCTGTGGCTTTGCGAGGTGGGGATGCCAAAACGCGACGCTGTGGCGCCGTAGACGACGATGGAGAACAACGCCGCGCACAGGCAGGCGAGCGCCATGGTGCTGTTTCCGCCAAAATCGACGATATGTGAGATGGTGTTGGCGACGCTCGCATTAAAGTGCGTCATGATGAGCACGCCGAGGAAGTTGAATGCGGCGCTCATGAGAATGGCGGCGCGGGCGGGCATGCAACGCGTAGTGACGCAGGTCGCGATGGCGTTGGGCGCGTCGGTCCATCCATTGACGAAGATGGCGCCCAACGCGAGGATCACGGTGACGGCAAGGACTGGGTTCGACACAATTTGGCCGAGGAAGGTTGAGAACGTTACGTCCATATATGGGCTTTCTCGAAGTTTGCAGACACGTTACAAAAACATGATAAATCGTATCACCTCCTACGGGTTTCTTTGCCGAGTTCTGATGGGAGAAGTAATTTTTTGGCACTAAAATTGAATATTAGCCCTGTTGACCGTGGGTGTTCTTTTTGCTATCACGCCATGCGGACACGCGCGTTCGCTCCGACACTCCAAAACCACAGTCTGTTCGCTTTACAACATGCAAACATGCGTTCGATAATAGGAGACATGGAATATCGACAGACAGATGGCAAAACTCGGCGCGTGCACAAGCAGTATGTGGACGTCGTGGCTCGCATCCTCGCGGGCGGACAGGTCGTGCCGGTCACCGTCTGCTGGGTCGACGGTCGTTGCTTTACGATTGACGAGATTGTCTCGACCGCTGGGTTTGGCCTGACGGTTCACGGCATCCGTACGGCAACCTATAAGGTGCGTTTTGGCGGGCACGCGACCGAGTTGTATCTGGAGGACCAGACGCGCGAACGACCAGATGGCTCGCAGGCCCACCTGATGCGTTGGTGGGTGTGGGCATTCGACCGTACGCTTGAGGGCGAGCGCCGTAGGTAAGGACGCACGGCGTTCGGGTACAATGACAGGAATCTTGTCAGCTACTGCGCCGTTATTTGTGGCGCTTTTTGAAAGGACGAACCTATGAACGATATCCAGGGCTATCAGAACGGCCCCGTCGAGAGCGGCGCAAGCCGCGCCAAGGAGATGTCGCCGCGCGCGTACAATCTCACCATGTCTGCCCTGATCTTCTTGGGCTTTTGCGCCATGGGCGCCGGCGCCTACTTTACGAGCACCATGTCGTTTGCGCGCATGATGATGAGCGGCGCCGCCTTGCCGCTGGTCTTTGGCTCGTTTATTTTGACCATCGTCGGCATGGTTATGATGTCGGCTGCTGCCAGCAAACAGTCCGTGGGCCTGTCCCTTGTGGGCTACGTAATCTTTGCGAGTACCTTTGGCCTGACCGCGTCGTTTGGCCTTGCCAACTACGACCTGCCCACCATCAACACTGCCTTTATCGCCACGGCCGCCATCACCTTTGTCTTTGGCGCCTTGGGCGTGACGTTCCCCAAGTTTTTCCAGCGCGTATATGGCATCGGTTTTGGCATTCTGCTCGCCACTATTCTGGTTGAGATCGTGCTGATGTTCATGGGCGTCTCGCAGACCATCACCGACCTGATCGTGATCGTGGTGTTCGCCGGCTTTATTGGCTACGACACCTATGTTGCCACGACAGTGCCGCCTACACTGCCCAACGCCGTGCTTATGGCCTCTAACCTGTTCGTGGATATTATCAACGTGTTCCTGCGCATTCTGAACATCCTCGGCCGTCGCGACTAGTGGCGAATTGCGGCGGTGCTTGCCGTGCATGCAAATCGATGCGAAAGGCGGTCCTTCGGGGCCGTCTTTTTTGTACGCGACGGGGTATCATGGATGGGAAAAGCCGATAGCGGCAGAGACCGAGAAAGGTGACCACTTATGGCAGACGTCGACAACAGGAACCGTAACCGCAGGTCCAACCGAGCGGGTCAGCCCAATCCCAAGCGCGAGGCCCGTGCCAAGGCCGCCGAGCGTCACGTGGCAACTGTGTCCGAAGCGTGCGCCAAGGATATCGAGCGTTCGCTTGCCGGTGTTCGCGAGTTTGACGGTATGCCTGCCGGCTTTGTCTCGGCGATGAAGGCCAAGGTTCAGAGTGCTGTGGCCACCGAAGAACAGGTTGCCGAGGAGTCTGAGGCCGCCGAGGCCGAGACCGCTGAGGTTGCGTCCGCCGAGACCGAGGTTACGGCCGAGCCTGCACACGCAGAGGAGGCCACGGAGACCGAGTCCGCGCCTGCCGCCGAGGAGCCCGCTCCGGTCCTGCCCGAGGTCACCGTGCTCGACGCCTCTGCCACGCAGGCCATTCTGGATAACGGTCGTGGCTATGCGCAGTTCTGCGACATGGCCGTGCTCGCCTTTGCCTCGTTCACCAATCCGGGCGGTGGCTATATTCAGGGTTATCTGGGCCAGGAGGCCACGCTGTGCGCCGATTCGTATCTGTACAACGTTCTCGATAAGCAGCGCAAATGGTACGGCGAGAACCGTCGCCGCAACATCAACTGCGAGCTTTACCGAAACCGTGCGCTGGTGGTGCCTGCGGTGCGCTTCGACCGCAACCACGTGCATGCATACGCCGACGTGATCGTGGCCGCCGCGCCCAACGTTAAGCGCGCCCGCCAGGAGTATCGCGTGAGCGACGATGCTCTGCTGGATGCCCTGCGCGACCGCATTCGCTTTGTGCTTGCCATCTGCGACGAGCTAGGTCGCGAGAAGCTCGTGCTGGGCGCTTGGGGCTGCGACAACAACGGCTTTGACGCAGAGGCCGTGGCCGAGCTCTTCCGCAAGGAGCTCGCGTCGGGCGACTTTAAGGTCAAGCAAGTCTTCTTTGCCGTGCCTTCTACGCGCTGGGATGAGGATTTTGCCAAGTTCGAGCACGTGCTGGCAAACTTCCCCGAGCGCAACGAGGAGTCCTATGCCCAGGTTGCCGCTCGCGCTGCGGCAGCTCGCGCCGCCGAGCAGACCCAGGCTGCTACCGAGGATGATGAGGACGAGGACGATTGGCGCAAGTACCTGTAATCGGTACGTGCTGACAGATAGGTCGAGCCGGCGGGAGAGGCTGCTTCCGTCGGCTTTTTACTGAGCGAGGGGCTTACGATGAAAAACGTTCTATGCTTTGGCGACAGCAACACCTATGGTTACGATCCGGCGGGCATGCGCGACGGCACCGCGGTGCGCTATGCGCAGGATGTGCGCTGGTGCGGCGTGGCCCAACGTGACTTAGGCGAGGGCTGGCATGTAATTGAAGAAGGCCTCAACGGCCGCACGACGGTACGCGACGACATGTGCCATCTGGACACCAATCTTAACGGCATCCGCGCACTTCCGATGCTGCTCGAGGCCCATAAGCCGCTGGACGCCATTGTGATCATGCTGGGCACCAACGACTGTAAGACGGTCTTTAACGTGACAGCTTCCGATATCGCCCGTGGCGCCATGGCGCTGATTCGCGCCGTCCGCGCGTTTCCGTGGACCGACGCTGCGCCTTGTCCACGCATTCTGCTGATGGCGCCTATCAAGATTAAGCCGCAGATCGCCGACGTATATATGACCGATTTTGACGAGCATTCCGTAGAAGCCTCGGAACATTTTGGTGAGTACTACGCGCATGTGGCTGAGCAGTTTGGCTGCGACTTTTTGAATGCAGCCGACTTTGCCGAGCCGGGCGATATCGACTATCTGCATATGATGCCCGAAAGCCATGAGAGCCTGGGTCACGCCGTGGCGGCCAAGCTCCAAGAGATGCTCGGAGAGTAGCGCGACCCCAAACCACCACAAAGGGGGCGGGCGCCTTTGCGGTGGCTTGGGCTGCGAATCTTAATACTGCCACATGTGGTTGACAGGGCCGGAGCCTTTGCCCATGTTCAGGCCGGCGGCCAGAGCGCCTGTCAGGTAGGCCTTGCCGGCATTGATGGCGTCGGCAAGATCCATGCCCTGCGCCAGCGCGCAGGCGATGGCGGACGAGAGCGTGCAGCCGGTGCCGTGTGTGTTGTCGGTCTCGATGCGCTTGTGGCGGAACCACGTGGTGAGTGGATCTCCCAGATGGTTGCCCTCGTCATCGAGTGGCGCGGGTTCGGCCAGTACATCGTTGGCCTCGTTGACAAGATGCCCACCCTTAACGAGGGATGCGCAACCAAAGCGGCGGGTGAGGAGCATGGCAGCATTTTGCTGCGTGCGCTCGGAGTCGACCTCGTAGTCGAGCAGGGCCATGGCCTCGGGAATATTGGGCGTGATAACCGTCGCTAGCGGGAACAGGCGGCGGGTGAGCGCCTCGGCGGCATCTTCGGCAATCAGCCGTGCGCCCGAGGTGGCTACCATGACGGGGTCGACTACCACGTTTGTCGCGTTCCAAGCGCTCAGGCGGTCGGCGATAACCTCGATAATCTCGGCAGAGGAAACCATGCCAATCTTGACGGCGTTGGGGCGGATATCGTCAAAAACGGCATCGATCTGTGCCGCGACAATATCCGGGGAGATGTTCTGCACGGCGGTGACGCCCAGGGTGTTCTGTGCGGTGATAGCGGTGATGGCCGTCTCGGCATACAGGCGGTGCGCCGTGATGGTCTTGATGTCGGCCTGAATGCCGGCGCCACCGCTGGAATCGGATCCTGCGATGGATAGAACGGCAGGTACCTTACTGCGATCCATGTTCGCTCCCTTGTTCGGTCGGAATCAAATGGGTCTATAAGCCAGCATTATAAAGATGCCCGGGCCGACTCTATGTCGAACCCGGGCGGGCGATGCAATCTTTACGCAGTTGCAAGCAAATGTTCACACGTCAACAATTGACAGGCACCGGCTCGCCGCCAGAAGCGGCCGCGGCGACAGGGCTAGTCCTCCATGCCGAGGTCGATCGTGGTGCCCTCGAAGATTTTGTTGACGGTGCGGACGGCGCACATCTTGCCACACATGGTGCAAGTGCCCTCGGTGGCGGCGGGGGACTCCTCGTAGCGCTTCTTGCCCGTAACCGGGTCGAGCGCGCACTTCCACATGGCGTCCCAGTCGAGCTTGCGGCGTGCCTGGCCCATCTTGTCGTCCATGTCGCGGGCGTGGGGCACCTTTTTGGCGATGTCGGCGGCGTGTGCGGCGATCTTGGTGGCCATGAGGCCGTCGAGCACATCCTGGGCGTTGGGCAGGCATAGGTGCTCTGCCGGTGTCACGTAGCACAGGAAGTCGGCACCGGAGCTGGCGGAGATGGCGCCGCCGATGGCAGCGGTGATGTGGTCGTAACCCACGCCGATATCGGTCACCAGCGGCCCGAGCACATAGAACGGAGCATTGTGGCACAGGCGCTTCTGCAGTTTCATGTTGGCGGCGATCTCGTCGAGCGCCATGTGACCCGGGCCCTCGACCATGACCTGGACGCCGGCGGCCCAAGCGCGCTTGCACAGCTTGCCCAGCTCGATCATCTCGGCGGTCTCGGTGGCGTCGTTGGAGTCGTAGAGGCAGCCCGGGCGGCAGGAGTCGCCGAGCGAAATCGTCACGTCGTACTCGTGGCAAATCTCGAGCAACTCAGCGTAGAACTCATAGAACGGGTTCTCGTTACCGGTGACCTCCATCCAGCCAAACAGCAGTGAGCCGCCGCGGCTCACGATGTTCATCAGGCGGCCGGTCTCCTTAAAGGTCTTGGTGACCGACTTGTTGATGCCGCAGTGAATGGTCATAAAGTCCACGCCGTCCTCGGCATGCGCGCGCACGACTTCGAACAGGTCGTCCTTGGTGAGCTTGACCAGCGGCTTTTCCATGTAGCCGATGGCGTCGTACATGGGGACGGTGCCTACCATGAGCGGCGTCTCGTCGATGAGCTGTTGGCGGAACTGGCGCGTCTTGCCCGAGTTGGAGAGGTCCATGATGGCGTCGGCGCCAAAGTCCTCGGCGATCTTGACCTTCTTCCATTCCTCGGTGGCATCGGCCTTGTCGCCCGAGATGCCCAAGTTCACGTTGACCTTGGTGGAAAGGCCCTCGCCGACACCAAAGGCGCGCATGCCCTTTTTGATATGCACGATGTTGGCGGGAATGGCGATGCGGCCGTCGGCCACGCGCTCGCGGATGTACTCGGGGTCGCGATGCTCGCGCTCGGCGACTTCCTTCATCTGCGGCGTGATCTGCCCGGCACGGGCGAAGTCGATTTGCGTGACGAGCTTGGGCTCGGTCTGTGTGCTCATTGGCACGGCTCCCTTCGTTGGCATTACCCATATCAGGTTTGCGGGTCAGGGCGGGCGCGCCCAATCTCAGCCTGCCGTCTTGTCCTGCAAGCTCCCCGTTTATGTGGTGGGCTCAAGTATAGCCTGAATGGGTACGATTGGGCCAACGAGCGTGCCTGTGGGGAGGCGAACATGGAAGACAAGCATCTATATCGAGAGACACAATGGGATGTATCGGCCGAGGAAAGCCGTGCGCACCATGGCCTTGTCGCGATTGGTTTTGCGGTGCTTGCCGTGTTGGTGATTGCCTTTTGTATTTGGACGTTCGGCGGTCGTGGCGGCGTCACCTGGGGGTTTGAAGCCGACGATGCCCTGCCGATTATGACCATGAAAGTTTCTGGTGGCAACACGGTTGCCGCACCGGGCGACTATTGGTATCCGCGCGACGAGTTTGTGCAGCTGCAGTTGAGCGGCGGGTCTATTCCGGGCGAAGAAATCGAACGCGTGACGTTTGATGAGGCACTCAAAACACTCATGGTGAAGCTCAAAGATCAGGGCGATGTGCCCACGACCATGGATATCGCTCTGACGGAGTGGCGTCTGGAACCTCCGTCGGGCGTTACGGTATCCGACGTAGAGCACGTTAAGATTACCTACCAAGATGGCTCGACGAGCGAGATTACAAAGGCCGATGGCTTGGCGGAGTAACGGGGTGTTTGGAAACGGCGGGCCTATTGTGCCTGCGCGTTCATGAATACCAGGGTGTTTTTGTCTGAAAGCTCGGGGATGTGCCGATAGCCGATGTTGAATGCGGTAAGTTCGCTTGCATCCTCGAGCTTGTTTTCTGCCATCCACCGCACCATGGAGCCGCGCGCCTTTTTGCTGGCGGTCGACCGTTGGATGGGCTTCCCGTTGCGGATACCCTCGCCAAAGAGGCATGTGACGGCCGTGGCGCCGCCTGCGAGGTGGGGCAGAACGGCTTTGGCATACTCTACGCTGGCGAGGTTGACGATCGTGGTGTTTGAGCCTGCCGGGGCGATAGCCCGCGCGAGCTTGTCGCTCCAAAACGCGTAGAGGTCTCGGGCACCGTCGACGACAAGCTTCGCGCCCATCTCCAGCCGATACGGTTCGACGGCATGAAAGGGACGAACGCACCCGTAGAGGCCGGAGAGGATCCACAGATGGTCTTGCAGCCATGCGAGCTGCGTGGAATCCATCACCTCGGGTGCCATGCTCTGGTATTGAATGCCGTGATAGGACATGACGGCAGGGGAGAGGTGACGGGCGAGTGCGGGATTGTCGAGATCGCCGCTTTTCAGGATGGGCCCGAACTCATGCAGGGTGTTGAGGCAAGGTCCCAGCAGTTTGTCACTCACGTTCCACAGCGCCTGCAGGCCGTCGCTGCCTTCATTCCGCTCGATATCTAGCAGTGCGCGGTGGAGGCGAGCCGTCTCGCGCACAAAGGGTGGGATGCCCAGGACTTCAAAAGCATCTAGGGCCGCGCGCATCTGCTTGGCGGGCGAAATGATGACCTGCAGCATGGACTCTCCTCTGCCAAAAAGGAAGTTGCGGTGGAATACGGTCTGTTTTGGCTGTTTATGGGCCAGTTTAGTCCGTATTTCACCGCAACTGATGAAGGGTTGGTTAGGCTCGCTCGATGAAGGCCTTGTAGCCGCGATAGGCCTCGTAGATGTCGGCCTTGTTGGCGACCTCCCACAGGGCGTGCATGGACAGGACGGCAACACCGGAATCGATGACGTTCATGCCGTACTTGGCCATGATGTAGGCGATGGTGCCGCCGCCGCCCGCGTTGACGCGGCCGAGCTCGCAGGTCTGGAAGTCCACGCCGGCCTCGTCCATGATGTCGCGGACGAAGGCCACGTACTCGGCATCGGCGTCGTTGGAACCGCCCTTGCCGCGGCTGCCCGTGTATTTGTTAAAGCACAGGCCGCGACCCATAAAGGCGGCGTTTTTGGTCTCGAACTTGCCGGCATAGCCCGGGTCGAAGCCGGCGGACACGTCGGAGGAGAGCATGCGGCTGCGGGCGAGTGCGCGGCGCAGGGCCAGCGGGCTGTCCTCGCCGGCGAGCGTCATGATCTCGGCGACGGTGTTCTCGAAGAAGCGACTCGTCATGCCGGTGGCACCCACGGAACCGATCTCCTCCTTGTCGACGATGAGCGTGATGCTCGTGCGCTCCACGTTGGTGACGTTGATCTGGGCGAGCATGGACGGGTAGGCGCAGACGCGGTCGTCGTGGCCATAGCCCAAAATCATGGAGCGGTCGAGGCCCATGTCGCGGGCGGGGCCGGCGGGCACGACCTCGATCTCGGCGGAGAGGAAGTCCTCCTCCTCGACGTCGTACTGCTCCTTGAGGATGTCCAGGAACATCTGCTTGACGGGCTCCTTGGGGGCGTCCTTGTCGTCCTCATCGAACTTGACGGGACGGCCGCCCACGATCACGTCGAGGATCTCGGCGTCGACGGCGTCCTTGGCGGGCTTGGCCATCTGCTCGCTCGAGAGGTGGATCAGCAGGTCGGAGATGGTAAAGACCGGGTCGTCGGCCTTGTCGCCGATATTGATGTCGACGGTGGTGCCGTCCTTTTTGCAGATGACGCCCACGAGTGCGAGCGGGGAGGCCACCCAGTGGTAGCTCTTGACGCCGCCGTAGTAGTGCGTGTCGAGGTAGGCCATGTCGCCGGCCTCGAAGGCGGGGTTCTGCTTAAGGTCTAGGCGCGGCGAGTCCACGTGGGCGCCCAGGATGTTAAAGCCCTGCTCGAGCGGGGCGTTGCCCAGGTTGACGAGCATGAGGTCCTTGCCGTGATTGGCGGCGTACACCTTGTCGCCTGCCTTGAGCTCGCGGCCTTCGGCGATCACGGTCTCCAGGTCGACGTATCCCGCCTCCTCGGCCATCTTGATGCCGGTCTTGACGCACAGGCGCTCGGTCTTGTTCTCGCTCAAAAACTGCTTATAGCCGCGGCAAAGCTCCTCGAGCTCCTCGACTTGCTGTGGCGTGTACTTTTTCCATGCGCAGGGACGCTCCATGACGCAGGCTCCTTTCGGATCGATCGTGCTGGTTGATGTACCGTGAGCCATCGTATCACGCGCGGGCTCACGGTGGCGGGGGAGCTTGATGTGAGGTGGCCGCGGGGCGGGGAGCGTGTAAACTGGAGTGAGCAAACCGTGCCCAGCCCAAAGCGAGGTATTTAATATGTCTGACAAGCGCCGCACTTTTGCCGTTATCGACGGCAACTCGCTCATGCACCGCGCCTTTCACGCCGTGCCGCCGACCATGAACGCGCCGGACGGTCGCCCCACCAACGCGATCTTTGGCTTTCTGAACATGTTTCTTAAGATGATTGATGCCTTTAACCCCGACGGTGTGGTCGTGGCGTTTGACAAGGGTAAGCCGCGCGTGCGCATGGAGATGCTGCCGCAGTATAAGGCGCAACGCCCGCCCATGGACCCCGATCTGCATGCGCAGTTCCCTATGATTAAGGAGCTGCTCACCGCGCTCAACGTGCCGATTCTGCAGTCCGAGGGCTGGGAAGGCGACGATATCCTGGGAACCATGGCGCGCTTGGGCGAGCAGGCCGGCTGTGACATGCTGCTGGTGACCGGTGATCGCGACATGTATCAGCTTGTTACCGAGCACGTCAACGTGGTCTCGACCCGTAAGGGCCTGTCCGACGTAGCGATTATGACGCCCGAGAGCGTGGATGACCTGTATCACGGCATTACGCCGGCGCTTGTGCCCGATTTTTACGGTCTGAAGGGCGACACGTCGGATAACATCCCCGGCGTACCGGGCATCGGCCCCAAAAAGGCGAGTGCGCTCATTGCGAAGTACGGTAGCCTGGACGAAGTCATCGCGCATGCCGACGAGGTCAAGGGCAAGATGGGCGAGAACCTGCGTGCACACATCGATGACGCACTACTGAGCCGCAAGGTTGCGACAATTCGCACCGATGCGCCCGTCGAGCTCGACTTTGAGGCGACGTCCTTCCCGGCGTTTTCTGCCGATGAGGTTTCCGCGGCGCTGGGTACGCTTGGTATCACCGCCATGCAGAACCGTTTCTTGGCGCTGATCGGCGGCGAGGGCGGGGCTGCTGCCTCCAGTGTGTTTGAGATACCTGCTATGGTTCGCTCAGCCGCCGGCGATGCCGACGCGCTTGGTGCCGTTGCGGCTGAGGTCTCCCGCGCGATTGATGCCGGCGAGTGGGTCGCCGCCGTGGTGGACGACGACAAGGAAGAGGGCGCGCTCTTTGGACTGACGCGCACGCTGTGGTTGGCGACGTCCAAGGGCCTGTTCGCGCTCGAGGAGGGCGACAGCTGTGCGGCGGCTGAGGTTGAGGGCTTCAACTTCGTTCACGGCGTGATTGCCGGCGTGCTCGCGCGTCTGTTTATGGAGGGTCGCGTGGCGAGCCCGGATATGAAGGCGTTGTTGCACGAGCTTTCGCCCATCGATTCTTCTGAACTCGAGCTCATGGATCCGCTCGCTACCGATTCCACGCGTATCTTCGATACCGTGGTCGCTGCCTATCTGCTGGATTCCGATCGCTCCGAGTTCGATGAGGCATATCTGGCCGATACGTATCTGCAGATGGCGCTGCCTGCGGCGCGCGGCGCAGAGGGTGCCGGCGAGGACGCTCCAGCGCCTGCCGCCCGTACTGCGGCTCTGACACTGGCGCTCGTGACGCCGTTGCGCGAGTGCATGGCCCGTGAGAATGCCGCCAACGTGTTCGATGGCATCGAGATGCCGCTCGTGCCGGTGCTTGCCAAGATGGAGCGCGCGGGCATGCTCGTGGATCCCGACCGCCTGCGTAATCTGTCCGAGGGCCTGGCGACCCAGATCACCGAGGTCGAGCGCAGCATTCGCGACCTGGCGGGTGACGAGACCTTTAATATTGGCAGTCCCATGCAGCTGTCGCATGTGCTCTTTGATGTGATGGGGCTTCCGACCAAGGGCCTCAAGAAGACTAAGCGCGGCTACTATTCGACCAACGCCAAGGTGTTGAGCGACCTTGCCCGCGACCACGAAATCGTGCGTCTGATCTTGGATTGGCGTGAAAAGTCCAAAATCAAGTCCACCTATCTGGATACGCTGGGCCCGCTGCGCCGTGGTGACGGTCGCGTGCACACCACGTACAACCAGACCATCACGGCAACGGGGCGTCTGTCCTCGAGCGACCCGAACCTGCAGAACATCCCGACGCGCTCGGAGCTGGGTCGTACCGTCAAGACGGCGTTTTCGGCAGGCGAAGGAAGCGTCTTTTTGGCGGTGGACTACTCGCAGATAGAGCTGCGTCTGCTGGCACATCTCTCGGGTGACGAGCACTTGGTGCGCGCCTTTAACGAGGGCGAGGACTTCCATGCCGAGACGGCGGCGCGCGTGTTTGGTGTGCCGGTGTCCGAGGTAACGCCCGACCTGCGCAGTCGCGCCAAGGCCGTGAACTTTGGCATCGTGTATGGTCAGCAGGCCTACGGCCTGTCGCAGTCGCTGCATATCTCGATGGTCGAGGCACGCGACATGATCGACCGCTACTACGAGGCCTACCCGGGCGTGCGCACGTTCCTCGACAACGTGGTGGCACGCGCCAAGCAGACGGGCTACGCCGAGACCATGTACGGCCGCCGTCGTCATATTCCGGAGCTCAAGGCCAAAAACCCGCAACTCCGCGGCTTTGGCGAGCGCACGGCCATGAACCATCCCATGCAGGGAACCGCCGCCGACATCATCAAGATCGCGATGGCCCGCGTAAGCCGCCGCCTGGAAGAGGAAGGCTTTGCCGCCCACATGATCCTGCAAGTGCACGACGAACTGGACTTTGAGTGCCCCATCGACGAAGTCGAGCGCCTAACCACCATGGTCCGCGACGTCATGGAGCACGTAGTAGACCTCCGCGTCCCCCTAATCGCCGAAGCCAGCACCGGCATAACCTGGGCCGACGCGAAATAGAAAAACAGCCACAGGTCCAAAGCAGCCAAACCAGAAGGGAGTCCCTTTCAGCAAGGAACTCCCTTCATCCATAATTATTCAGCCAAGTATCTAGACGCCAAGACGCCATCTAGGCGGCAAGCAAGTCACCCTAGGACCTGGCCGGGCGAGGCGGGTAAGTTTTTCGTAGATTCCGCACGAGCCGGAAAGCACTTAATGTGCTTTCCGAGCGAGCCCAGGACCTGACCGAACGAAAAACTTACCCGTCTCGCCCGGCCAGGTCCGACGAGCCACGTTAACGAGCCGCCAAGATGGCGTCGATGAGCGTCAGTACGCCCCCGTCGTTGTTGCTCGGAATGCGCCATTTGGCATGCGCGTTCATGTGCTCCTCGGCATTGTCCACGATAAAGCTGTGACCGACGCGCTCCAGCATGGGGATGTCGTTGTACGTATCGCCCACGGCGGCGGCGTCGGCGATATCGATGCCCAGGTGTTCGCACAGGTGCGCGACGCCGGCGCCCTTGTCGACGCCCAGGTTCATAAAGTCGATCCACTCGCGCCCGGCGTTGGTGACGTAGAGCTTGTCCGAGAACTCGGGGCTATAGGTCTCGCGGAAAGCGGGCTCGGCGTCGTAGCCGGGGAAGAAGACCGAAATCTTGTTGGACTCGAAATCAATGCCCTCAAAGCTGTCGACGTAGTTGATTGTGTTGTAGTAGACGCTGATCTCGTCGTGGTATTGATGGTCGCGGGCAAGCACGTAGAACTCGTCGAAGCAGCACAGGACGGGGACAGCGCGAGGATCCTCCGAGGCACGGCTCAAGACCTGCTGATACAGCTCCACGTCAATATTGCTCTTATAGATATAGCTGCCGCGATAGATCACGCACGCTCCGTTGTCGGGACAAAAGGCGAGGCGGTTCTTGATGCCCTCGAACATCTCTTCGAGCTTGGGGGCGGGACGTCCGCTGGCGGGGCAGAATACGATGCCGGCGTCGGCGAGCTTGTCCAGACGCTCATCAAGACCCTGGGGCAGCACACGCTCGTCGGTCAGCAGCGTCTTGTCCATATCGACGGCGAGAAGCTTAATGTTGCCGATGTTGGCGTCCGATTCGTAAGTTTGCATAAAAATGCGCCTTTCGTTTCGAGATTGTTTCAGACGTTATAACCATCAACTAGCAGTCGAGCGTATTTTCGCAGGAATGGTGCGTATTTGCACTGCAATTCACAAACTAATGAAAAAACTTTTCAGAAATTTGAATTTGTCGCTTGCGCAGCGTGCACTTTATCGTAATATAGCGAACATCGAAAACGGAGACGGCAAAAGAGCCGTTTACCGAGGAAAAGGTACCGTTTGCGATATTTGAATTGCGCCCGGCGATACGTGAAAGGAGAGGCAGATGCAGTTCGTAAAGATCATCACCACTGCAGACAATGCCATCCGACGCCAGCGCGCAATTTCCCGACGACGATAACAATCGTCTCTGTCCGCATGGGGCGCAATGCCTCAACAGAGTCATTTTGAGGTCGTTGGGTTTAAGCACGACATAGCTGCATGTTTCTAGGGCATGCCTGTGATGCATTCTGCTGAATAACCTGATATTGCACGGTTTTTGACCTCAAGGTGACTTGCAACTGACCGATGTTCTAACTAGCTACCAAGGGCGAAAGGAAACAGCCATGAGCAAGGAAAAAGTCGTTCTCGCATATTCCGGTGGTCTTGATACATCCGTATGTGTCAAGTGGCTCCAGGACGAGAAGAATCTCGATGTCGTTTGTGTCTGCGGCAACGTGGGCCAGGAAGAGACCGGACTGGATGCCAAGAAGCAGAAGGCGCTCGACCTGGGCGTTCTCGATTGCCAGGTGCTCGACCTGCGCGACGAGTTCTCCGATGAGTTCCTGACCAAGGCTATCGCCGCAAACTCCATGTACGAGAACAAGTATCCGCTGCTCTCCGCCCTGTCTCGCCCGCTGCTTGCCAAGAAGCTTGTTGAGGTCGCCCACGAGTTTGGCGCGACCTACGTCGCCCACGGCTGCACCGGCAAGGGTAACGACCAGGTCCGTTTTGAGGCCGCCGTCAAGGCCCTCGACCCCGAGCTCAAGGTTATCGCCCCGGTTCGCGAGTGGGACCTGAAGTGCCGTCCCGACGAGGTCGCCTATGCCCACGCCCACAACGTGCCGGTTCCCGAGGGTGCCAACGACAACCCCTACTCCATCGACGACAACCTGTGGGGTCGTGCCATTGAGTGCGGTCACCTGGAGGATCCCTGGAACGAGCCGCTCGACGACGCTTGGGTTATGACCAAGAACCCCGAGGACACGCCGGACACCCCGACCTACACCGAGATTGAGTTTGAGGCCGGCAAGCCCGTCGCCGTCGACGGCAAGAAGATGAAGCTCTCCGAGATCGTCATCGCCCTCAACAAGATCTCCGGCGACAATGGCTTTGGCCGCCTCGATCTGGTCGAGGATCGTCTGGTGGGCCTCAAGAGCCGTGAGTGCTATGAGGTTCCCGGAGCCCTGACGCTCATCACTGCCCACAAGGCGCTCGAGGACATCTGCGTCGAGGGCGACCTGCTCAAGACCAAGATCAAGCTCGAGCAGGATTGGGCCACCGCCGTGTACAACGGCCAGTGGTACAGCCCGCTCAAAAACGCGCTCGATGCCTTTATGGCCGATACCCAGAAGTTCGTGACCGGCACTGTCCGTCTGAAGTTCTTTAAGGGCAACTGCCATGTCGTCGGCCGCAAGAGCCCCTTCAGCCTCTACGACTACGGTCTGGCTACCTACGACCGCGACACCACGTTTGACGAGAAGGCCAGCGCCGGCTTTATCGAGATTGATACGCTGTCGCTCAAGACGTGGGCAAAGGTCCAGGGCCCCAGCTCTGCTGCCGCCCAGGCCTAGCGCCTCCTTCCCTTGGTATCCGCGCGGCCCATCCGCGTGATACATAACGGGCGCACGGGGTCCCTACCTTTCGTTATGCTTGCTGACACTTCTTAACATCGGTGGCCCCTACGTTCCGCCCGCATATATGATGCCGCGTCTGCGGCTGAGTCCGAGCCCCGCCGGGGTTGTCCGGTGGGGCTCCTTCTATCAATTTGGCGGCTCTGCGCCTATATATATGAGGAGTATCCATTATGTTCAATGCTATCGCGCATGCTTTACTTGCCCTCGCGCCCGAGTTCGATGCTGCAAAGGTCGAGGACGTTCCTATGAGCCTGAAGGCCTGGATCGATGGTTCGCAGGGCAACATCCGGAGGGAGACGTTGGGCGCCAAGTGCATGGCGCGTCACTTCTTTGCAAATTAGCTACATGGCTCCGCACACGGTGGGGAATGTGTAAAACTAGCGGTTGAAAAATCGCGTTAGCGATATGGCGTATTGCTTTGGGCGCTTGTATTGGTATTTGGAGAAAGGGGACGGTTCCATGGCTCTTTGGGGTGGTCGTTTTGAGGCAGGCGTGGCCGAGGTCACGCAGGAGTTTGGCGCGTCGCTGCCGGTCGACAAACATCTCTATAAACAGGATATCGCCGGCTCTAAGGCGCATGCCAAAATGCTGGCGGCCAAGGGCATCATCAGTGCCGAGGACGAGCAGGCGATTGCCAATGGCCTGACCGGAATCGAACAGGATATCGATGCCGGCAACTTCACCTTCGATATCAACGATGAGGACATTCATATGTCCATCGAGAGCGAGCTGACGCGTCGCATCGGCGAGGCTGGCAAGCGCTTGCATACTGGGCGTTCGCGCAACGACCAGGTGGCGACCGACACGCGCCTGGGCGTCAAGGCGCTGGCCAAGGAGCTCATGGAGGCCAATCTAGAGCTGCGCCATGTGCTGGTGGATGCGGCTAAGAAGTACGACAAGGTGATTTTGCCGGGCTACACGCACATGCAGCACGCTCAGCCCGTGCTTCTGTCGCATCATCTGCTGGCGTATTCCTGGATGTTCGCGCGCGACTTTACACGCCTGAAGGCCGCCTTTGATGCCGCCGACAGCTGCCCGCTGGGTGCTGCCGCGCTTGCCGGTACGAGCTATCCGCTCGATCGTCAGATGACGGCTGCCGAACTTGGCTTTGCGGGCGTGATTCCCAACTCGCTCGATGCGGTTTCCGACCGTGATTTCCTGCTCGATCTGCATTACGCCGGATCCGTCATGGCGATGCACCTGTCGCGTCTTTCCGAGGAGATCGTGCTGTGGTCGAGCTCCGAATTTGGCTTTATCACGCTTTCAGACTCCTACTCCACCGGCTCGTCTATCATGCCGCAGAAGAAGAACCCCGACTTTGCCGAGCTTATCCGCGGCAAGAGCGGTCGCGTGTACGGCAACCTGGTGCAGCTGCTGGTAACCATGAAGGGCTTGCCGCTTGCTTATAACAAGGACTTGCAGGAGGACAAGGAGAGCGCGCTCGATACCGCCCATACGCTCATGCAGTGTCTGTCGGTTATGGCCGGTATGATTTCGACTTGGACCGTCAACGAGGATGCCATGGCGCGCGAGTGCGGCGTGGGTCACCTTGCCGCCACCGATGTTGCCGATTACCTGGCCAAGCGTGGTCTGCCGTTCCGCGAGGCACATGCCGTGGTGGGGCATCTGGTTCTGATGTGTGAGAAGCGCGGCTGCAATCTTGAGGACCTGCCGTTTGAGGTGTTCCAGGAGGCAAGCCCGCTCTTTGAGCGCGACATTACCGAGGCGCTCGACATCCCGTCGATTGTCGCTGCACGCACGACCGAGGGCGGTACCGCCCCTGCCGCCGTTGCCGTGCAGCTGCAGCGTGCCGAGGCGCAGCTCGTGGTCGACGAAGGCGTGCTTGGATCGCTAACCAAGGTCGTCGAGATGGGCCACGGGATAAAGTAAGGGTTTGGCCGAAGCCGTTTTTGCCATTTACTGAGGAATCGTTTTTTGCTTTTACGGGTGTCTGCTGATGCGGACGCCCGTATTTTGTTGCTATGGGGGAGGGGCTTGTCGAGAACTTCTGTAGGACCTTTGGGCAGGTTGTGAAGGGGTTACGTTCGCGGACGGCAACCGACCGCCTGCTCTGTTCGATGCGGTTGATGGGCTGTCGGATGGTACTCTAATCGGGCTTCGAAACAGAAGTGACACATATGGAGCGCTTTAATAAATTGCAACGTTTCAATAAACAGCTTTTTGTTTAACTACAGCTAAAACTCTGTTACGATGCAGTCCAGGCGGGTGCCGGAATGGGACTTGGGCACGCGCGAACCTACTTGAAAGGCTACTTTTATGGCTATCGAGAAGACCTTCATCATGATTAAGCCCGACGCCGTGCGCGACCGCAAGATCGGCGAGATCGTTGCTCGCATTGAGCGCAGCGGCCTTGTCATCGAGCGCATGGAGATGACCACGCTCGAGCGCGCTACCGTCGAGGAGCACTACGCCCATCTGGCCGACAAGCCCTTCTTTGGCGGTCTCTGCGACTTTATGACGAGCGGTCCGGTCGTCAAGATGGTCGTTTCCGGTCTCTCCGCTGTTGCTAAGATGCGCACCCTCATGGGCGCTACTAATCCGCTTGACGCTGCTCCTGGTACCATCCGCGGCGACTTTGCCGTCGATGTCAACGCCAACGTGATCCACGGCTCCGACTGCCTGGAGAACGCCGAGATTGAGATCAAGCGCTTCTTTGGCTAAACCAGCTTTGACTCCTTAAAGCTGTTAGCGTGTGGCTTGGGCGCCGCGGAGCTCCATCTGCGGCGCCCTTTTATTCCAAAATCTATGCAGGGGCCCGCTCGGACATGTGTTCCGAGCGGGCCCCTGCTGTTAGCTTGTGGCACTGAATAGTTTAGGCTTCGTCGACGATCTTAAGGCCGCGCGTGTGATCGATCTCGTTGAGGAGGTTAACGCGACGCTCGTGACGACCGCCCTCAAACTCGGCGTCGAGCCACTCGTCGACAATCATCTTGGCGAGCTCGGAGCCCACGACGCGGGCGCCAAAGGCGAGCACGTTGGTATTGTTGTGCATGCGGGAGAGCTTGGCGCTGAAGGGCTCGGAGCACACAACGGCGCGTACGCCCTCGACCTTGTTGGCAGCCAGGCTGATCCCGACGCCGGTGCCACAGATGAGGATGCCCAGGTCGACGTCGCCGTTGGCAACGGCCTTACCCACCTTGTAGCCGGCGATGGGGTAGTCAAAGCTCTCGGAGGTGTCGGTGCCAAAGTTCACGACCTCGCAGCCGCGCTCCTTCAGGTGCTCGGAAATGATGTTCTTGAGCTCGACGGCGGCGTGGTCGTTACCGATACCGATCTTCATGGATGGTTCCTCTCTGGTCTGTGCGGCGCAAATGCTAAAGGTGTTTACCGCGTTCGACTGCATGATAGCGCGACTTTTGCGTAAACGCTCGAGCGTTTTTTGGTCAAACGCTTTAGCAGGCAACAAGACTGGCTTCTCGTGAATGAATGTCGTCAGTTTGCGCTTGAGCGCCGTCTGCCGGAACCATGGTTGCGGTTTTTGATGCATTGTTATCAAATAAAGGAGCTAACTTTTTTGAGAGCCCAGCCCGTTATGCAAGCAGGAGATACCTATGTCTACCGATTCCCTTCGTGATGCCGCGTTTTGCGATGTTTTGAACCGCGAGCTTGTCTGTGCACTCGGCTGCACCGAGCCCATTGCCGTTGCCTATGCAGCAGCGCTGGCGAGCCAGACGCTCGGTTACGAGCCCGATCATATGGATGTTGCCTGCTCGGGCAACATCATCAAGAACGTTAAGAGCGTGACCGTGCCCAACTCGGGCGGTATGCACGGTATTGAAGCCGCGGCCGTGCTGGGTGCCGTGGGCGGCGACGCCAAAAGCGCGCTCGAGGTGCTCGAGAGCGTTAACGATGAAGACCGTGCTCGCGTGGCCGAGCTCCTCGCCGACGCCGACTACTGCGATGTATCGCTTGTCGAGGGTGTGCCCAACCTCTACATCAAGGTGACTGCCACGGCCGGGGGCCATACCGCGGTCGTCGAGATTACCGACCACCACACCAATGTCACGTGCCATACCCTCGACGGTATTCCGGTGTGCGGCAAGTCGGCGGGGGAGTGTGCCGCCTGCGCCGAGCGCGTCGTGGCCGAGCGGGCGGCAGATAACGCCGACACGCCCATGTCGATCGAGACCATCATCGACTTTATCGAGGACGGTGACATTGAGGACGCCCGTGCTGCCGTTGAGCGTCAGATTGAGCTGAATGGCGCAATCAGTGCCGAGGGCCTTGCGCACGCTTGGGGCGCCGAGGTGGGTCGTACGCTGCTGGGTGCTCGTGCCGATGACGTCGCCTGCCGTGCCCGTGCCCGTGCGGCCGCCGGGTCCGACGCCCGCATGAACGGCTGCGCGCTGCCGGTCGCCATTGTGTGCGGCTCGGGCAATCAGGGCATTACCTGCGCATTGCCCGTCATGGAGTATGCCGAGTACCTGCGTTGCGACCACGAGCGCCTGGTGCGCGCCGTGATGCTGTCCGATCTTATCGCCGTGCATATCAAGAGCTATATTGGTGCGCTCTCGGCGTTTTGCGGTGCTATTTGCGCCGCGTGCGGCGCCGGCGCCGCGATTACCTGGCTGTGCGGTGGCACGCGCGAGCAGATTGGCGCGACGGTCTCGAACACGCTCGGTAACGTGGGCGGCATCGTGTGCGATGGCGCCAAGGCGAGTTGCGCGGCTAAGATTTCCGCTGCCGTTGATGCTGCGATTCTGGGCCACGATATGGCCATGCAGGGCCGCGGCTTCCGCGCCGGCGAGGGCCTGATCCAAGATACCGTTGAGCAGACAATCGCCAGTATGGGCTACGTAGGCCGCGTAGGCATGAAGGACACCGACGTCGAGATCCTCAACATCATGATCGGCAAAACCCAGGTGTGCTAGTTACGCGGTTTTACCAAACCGCGTAACCAGTCGACGCTGCAAATGCCCCTAAGCGGCAATCTGCCTTTCAATCGTCGGGCATGGCCAGAAGGCCTATGCCCTCCTCTTTCAAGGCACATTGCTCGCTTAGGGGCATTTTCGCTGACTTGTGCTCAACCTGCGGCGATATTTGGTTTGGAGCGAGGGGTCCTACGACAGTTCGTCGGCTACTTGGTGTTCGTAGAAGGCTTCGATTACGGCGTTAAAGTCGCGGGCGAAGTCTTCCATGGTTCCGCGCCAGGTGGCTCGGCCGGGTTTTCCCTGGCCAACATAGGCAGTTTGAATGCCGCAGGCGGGACTGGGGAAGTCGCGCTTGGGATCGTTGCCCACCATAAGGACCTCGTGTGGCTCGAGCCCCATCACCTGAAGCTGCTCTAGATAGTAGGTGGCATCGGGCTTGCAGCGGGTGGCGTTTCCCATGTGCGTCACGAGTTCAAAGGGGGCGTCGGCCAGGTCGCCCCAACCCGTGCGGCACTCGATGGCCCCCTGGGGAAAGCTGGGGTTGGTAAAGAGCGCGCAGCGCAGCCCTGCGTCCTGTACGGCCTGGAGCGCGGCGTGTGCGCCCGGCATGGCGTGGGCGTTAATGATATCGTCGTTCTTGTACGGAAGAACTTCGCGGTCATAGTAGGTAAACGCCTCGTAGATGAGGGGATCGGAGAGGCAGATCCCGCATCGGCGCTCGACCTCTTCTTGGTAAAACTCAAGATTGGTGCGGTTGTCCGTGCCGCTGCGGCGATTGGCGTTGAGGTCGACCAGGATGGTGCCGAGGCGCGCCATCGTGCCACCGCGGCTGCGGCGCCCGATATCCGCGAGCATCGAAGAGACATCCTTAAAATAGCGAAGGATGAACGCGTTGAGGTTGATGCTGAGAAGCGTTTCGTCCATATCGAAAACGACTGCTTTGAGCACGCGGGCACCTTTCTCGAAAAATCGATCTAGAATCGTTGGCTCCGGATACTTTACCCCAAAGCCGAATGCCTGGCTGGTTATCGTCAAGTTGCGGAGACGTGTGTTCATAAGATTACGAAAAAGTCTCCACACGAGTAAAAAATCGCAGTTCACGCTTGAAATCGAACTCATTTCCCCGTAACCTATACGAACGTGATTGCATAAGCGTCACATTAGTATCTGTCGGCTCCCGAGTGTTCCTAAACGTTGTGTGCTTGTCGCACCCTTCTGTAGGTCCTAGCAATCGGGGCCCCGTAGTTCGAAAGGGGTCCACCTTTGAGTGAGATTCAGAACTCGTCCATTTTCTCTCTTGACGATGTCAACGAGGAGGAGATGAACAACCTCATCGACGGTACGATTACCGACTTTGATGAGGGCGATCTCGTTAACGGCACTGTCGTTAAGATCGAGCATGACGAGGTGCTCGTTGACATCGGATTCAAGTCCGAGGGCGTTATCCCGGTCCGCGAGCTGTCCATCCGCAAGGACGCTAACCCTGCAGACATCGTTGCACTCGGTGATCCCATCGAGGCTCTGGTACTCCAGAAGGAGGACAAGGACGGTCGTCTGGTCCTGTCCAAGAAGCGTGCCGAGTACGAGCGTGCTTGGAACCGCATCGAGGAGAAGTTCAACTCCGGCGAGAACGTCGAGGGCGAGGTTATCGAGGTTGTCAAGGGCGGCCTGATCCTCGACATCGGCCTGCGTGGCTTCCTGCCCGCCTCCCTCGTCGACCTCCGTCGCGTCAAGGACCTCACCTCCTACATGGGCACCCGCATCGAGGCCCGCGTCATCGAGATGGACCGCAACCGCAACAACGTCGTCCTCTCCCGTCGCGTCGTGCTCGAGGAGTCCCGTAAGGCCGAGCGCTCCGAGATCCTGTCCAAGCTCAAGTCTGGCATGCGTCTCCAGGGCACCGTTTCCTCCATCGTCGACTTCGGCGCCTTCGTCGACCTCGGTGGTATCGACGGCCTCATCCACATTTCCGAGCTCTCCTGGAACCACGTCAACCATCCTTCCGAGGTTGTCAAGGTCGGCCAGGAGGTCGAGGTCGAGGTTCTCGACGTCGATCTCAACCGCGAGCGCATCTCCCTGGGTCTCAAGCAGACCACCGAGGATCCGTGGCGCGCACTGGTCAAGAAGTACCCCGTCGGCGCTATCGTCGAGGGCACTGTGACCAAGCTTGTCCCGTTCGGCGCTTTCGTCGATCTGGGCGAGGGCATCGAGGGCCTGGTGCACATCTCCGAGATGGCCAACAAGCACGTCGATCAGCCTTCTCAGGTCACCCACGTGGGCGACAAGGTTCAGGTCAAGGTCATGGAGATCGACCTCGACCGTCGTCGTATCTCCCTGTCCATGAAGTCCGCTGCTGAGACTCTGGGCGTCGAGATCGAGGTTACCCCGCTGCCTTCCGAGAAGAAGGACGAGGAGACCGACGCCGAGTAAATCGGTTTGACGATCACTTGTTTTAAGGGATCCGTCCGCAATGGACGGGTCCCTTTTTGCATTTGGTGCCGAGATGCGCGATGCTGCCCGGGCTGTCCACAGGCTATTGGGTTGTCAGTGCATGAAAAATGCCGACATCCCGCCTCGGGGAGGAGGCGGGAACACACCGAGTAGACGGAGGGGTGTGGAGCGCGGTCGCGTCTCGACTGACGACGTTGCCCATCGACAGGACCATTGTAGCGCATGGCGGTTCTTGGTTTATCGTGTCGAGCGTTTGCGTTGTGCCATTGCCTGCGGCAACTGTGTGTTACACTCTTGCACTGCTGAGTGGGCCAGACGGTCGCGCGATGTGCTGCTTGCAGCACGCGTGAGGAAAGTCCGGGCTCCAGAGGGCGGGATGCCGGCTAACGGCCGGGCGGAGTGATCCGACGGAAAGCGCCGCAGAAAAGAAGACTCCCACCTGCGCCGCAAGGCGTAAAGGGAAAAGCTGAAACGGTGGTGTAAGAGACCACCAGCGTCGTGGTAACACGGCGGCTTGGCAAGCCCCATCCGGAGCAAGCGCGAATAGGAACGCTATGGGCCGGCCCGGTCCGCGTTCGGGTAGCGTGCGTGGAACTGCACGGTAACGTGCAGACAAGATAAATGACCGTTCACGACAGAACCCGGCTTATAGGCCCACTCAGCAACTATGTTGACGCTGCGACGGCGTCAGCTGGCCGATTTGGCGCTCATTCGTCGGTCGCCGCCATAAGGCGTGCTCCCTCCTCTTTCGGGCCAAATCGACTCAGCTGACGCCGTCTCGCTGCTTGTGCCTGATCATCGGCAGCCTCATTTCTGTTGCAATCTCGTCTTTCAAGGCACCTTGCTCGCGCTGACGGGTTCTCGCTTTCGTTGACGGATTCATCGGCGCCGTCATCCTTGACGTCTCACTGTTTTTGCCTGGTCATTGGCGTTGCCGTTCTATTTACTGGGGTTATCGGTACGGTCTTTGCCGTATTATTGAGGCTGTTTGTTGCTTTGCTTGTTGTTGAGGGGCTTTGTTGGACAGCTATTTTACTCTGCAATCGAATATTGAGGTTTCGGGCGAATTTGTGGACCGCAAGAGCCGGTTTATTGCCCAGCTGGTCCATATTGAGTCCGAGGATGAGGCGAATGCCTTTATCGAGACCGTTCGCAAACGTCATTACGACGCTCGACACAATGTTCCCGCGTGGATTTTGGTCGATGGACGCGAGCGTCAAAGCGATGACGGTGAGCCGAGCCGCACGAGCGGTATGCCGACGCTCGAGGTGTTGCGCGGCGCGGGGCTCAAAAATGTTTGCTGCGTAGTGACGCGCTATTTTGGTGGCACGCTGTTGGGGCCTGGTGGCTTGGTACGCGCCTATACCGCGGCGACGCAAGCGGCGGTGGCCGCGGCTCGGGAGGCCGGGCAGATCGTCGAGATGACGAGCGTCGTGCCTGTTGACGTGCATGTGGCCTATCCGCAGTACGAGCAGGTGCTTCGCTTGGCGCAGGATTCGGGTGCCAAGGTTTCGGATACCGATTACGCGGATGCCGTGACACTTCACTTGGTGTTTAAGGCGGGGGAGCAGGAGTCTTTTTGCGCCAGGATGCGCGAGCTTATGGCGGGGCGCGAGGAGATCGAGGTCGGTGCTCCCGTATTTGCCGAGTTCTAACGGCGACGGCCGGCGTGCTTTTGGATGGATCCCAAGCGCGCCGGCCGTCGTTTTTCTGTGCTGCCGTTTACTCGGCGAGCTGTTTTAGTACATCACAGGCGATTTCGACGGCATCGTCGATGCAGCCGGGGCAGCTGCGAAGCGGACCCTTGTCCGATCCGATGCCCTTGAGCGTGCCGCAGACGGTCGTCGTGTTCTTCTCGCCAAAACGCTTGGCGATTTCGCGCGACAGCTTGTAGGTCTGGCCCTTGGTCTTGGGGTTTTCCATGCCGTCGCTCATCACGAAGCCCATGATGGCCACGGCGCCCGAGATGGCGCCGCAGGTTTCGGTCATGCCGCCCATGCCGGCACCAAAGCCCTCGGTGAGGGTAAAGGCGATCTGGGGGTCGAGTCCGACGGCAGGCGCGAGGGTGCAGGCGACGGCTTGGGCGCAGTTAAAGCCGCGGGCGTGGTATTCGGCAGCCTGAGCCTGACAGGCGTTGATGTCGAGCTGGGCCGTATCGATTTGCTTCATCGTTGTCTCCTTGGTTACGGTGTACTCGCCTATGGTACCCGTGACGGTGCATGTAATCATCGAGAGCTTCATGTATGCCTCATTTTTATCTATCGAGCAAATGCCCAAGGCTTGAGATAAAACCCTTGATTAATTAGTCCCATAACCTACCTTTGGGATGGGTTGAGAGGGGTGCAGGGTAGCGGTATCGTGAACCGAATAAAACTAAAACCCAGGCAAGGGAGCAAGATATGAGCGAGCAGACTATCGGTACCACATGTGTTCAGGGCGGCTACCGCCCGGGTGACGCGGAGCCGCGCCAGGTGCCTATCTACCAGTCCACCACGTGGAAGTATGATACGTCCGAGCATATGGGCAAGCTGTTTGACCTGGAGGAGTCCGGTTACTTCTACAGCCGCCTGCAGAACCCCACGTGCGATCTGGTTGCTGCCAAGATCTGCGAGATGGAGGGCGGCACCGCCGCGATGCTCACGAGCTCGGGCATGGCTGCGAACTTCCTCGCCATCTTTAACGTCGCCGGTGCCGGTGATCACGTGGTTGCGTGCTCTGCCATCTACGGCGGCACCTACAACCTGCTGGCTCACACTATGGGCCGCATGGGCCTGACCTGCACGTTCGTCGCACCCGACTGCACCGATGAGGAGCTGGAGGCCGCTTTCCAGCCCAACACCAAGCTCGTCTTTGGCGAGACCATCGCTAACCCCGCGCTTGCCGTGCTCGATATTGAGCGCTTTGCCAAGGCCGCGCACGACCACGGCGTGCCGCTGATGGTCGACAACACCTTCCCGACGCCCGTGATGTGCCGTCCCTTTGAGTGGGGCGCCGACATCGTCACGCATTCCACCACCAAGTACATGGATGGTCACGCGGCCTACCTGGGCGGCGTGATCGTTGATCACGGTCAGTTTGACTGGATGGCCCATGCGGACAAGTTCCCGGGTCTCACCACGCCCGACGAGAGCTACCACGGCGTGACCTATGCCGAGAAGTTCGGCCGCGAGGGCGCCTTTATTACCAAGGCTACCGCGCAGCTCATGCGCGACCTCGGCCCCATGCAGAACCCGCAGGCGGCGTTCTTCCTGAACAGCTCGCTCGAGAGCCTGCACGTGCGTATGCCGCGCCATTGCGAGAACGGTCTGGCGGTCGCCAAGTTCCTGCAGGGCCACCCCAAAGTGCGCTTCGTGAGCTATCCGGGCCTAGAGGGCGACAAGTACTACGACATGGCTCAGAAGTACATGCCCAACGGTACCTGCGGCGTCGTGAGCTTTGGCTTTACCGGTGGTCGTGCGGCGGCCGAGACCTTTATGAAGAGTCTTAAGCTCGCCCAGATTGCCACGCACGTGGCCGATGCCCGCACCTGCTGCCTGCACCCGGCAAACGCCACCCATCGCCAGATGAACGACGAGGAGCTCATCGCCTGCGGCATCTCCGCCGATATGGTGCGCCTGTCGTGCGGCCTTGAGGATACGGCCGATTTGATTGCCGACCTTGAGCAGGCACTCGAGCAGTGCTAGGCTAGCGTGCGTGCGAGGCGTGGGACGGCTTTTCGGCTGACGACGTCCTCATAGTTCCGATTCCGTAGGCGGGACCCCGATCGTGTCCGTTTGTAGGCGATTGGGGTCCCGTTTTTGCGTTGCACGATAGAAAGGATATACATGGAGAAAACTGCCGAGCAGCTGCGCCGCGAACACATTGCCCTAGAGGGCGACACCCACGGTAAGAATAAATGGGCGATTCTGTTCACCGTGCTCGTCATGACCTTTATGGTGTGTTTGGATTCGACCGTCGTGACCGTGGCGCTGCCCGTGATGCAAAAGGAGCTGGGCGTGGGCCTCGATCGCATTCAGCTGGTGAGCTCGGTGTACCTGCTTGCGACATGCGTGGCTATGTTGCCGTTTGGCCGTCTGGGTGACGTGCGCGGCAAGGTGAATGTGTTCCAGCTGGGTGTCATCGTCTTTTCGGTCGGTTCGCTGCTGTGCGGCCTTTCGGCCTCGCTCGAGGTTCTTATCCTGGCACGCATTGTTCAGGGCGTCGGTTGCGCGGCGGCCATGGCTAACAACATGGGTATCATCACCGAGTCGTTTCCGGCGCGCGAACGAGGCCGTGCTATGGGTATTCTCGCGACCTTTGTGGCCCTCGGCATGATGTGTGGCCCCGTGCTCGGCGGCATGCTGGTGGCAAGCTTTCCTTGGGAGAGCATCTTCCTCATCAACCTGCCCATTGGCGTCATCTCGTTTATCGTGGGGCTCTACACGCTGCCGCATGTAAAGCCGGAGGCCGGCGAGCGCCCCATGTCGCTGGCGGAGGCCGCGCGTCGCTGCTTTGCAAATTCGGCCTTCACCATCAACCTTGCCTGCATGCTCATCGTGTTCGTTGGTATTGGCGCATCCGAGTTTATCCTGCCGTTCTATTTTCAGGACGCCCACGGCTTTGGTTCCGACATTTCCGGATTGCTGTTTTTGGCGCTGCCGATGGTGAATGCCTTTATCGGCCCGCTTTCGGGTGCGGTTTCGGACCGTGTTGGCTGCGAGGGTCCCACGGCGGTCGGCCTGGGCGTGTACGTGTGCGGGCTCTTTGCGGTAAGTACGCTCGACGAGCACTCTTCCATCCCTGTGATTGTGTGCTGTGCCGCGTTTATGTCGTGCGGTACGTCGATTTTCCAGAGCCCCAACAACTCGCTGTATATGGGCTCGGCTCCGCGCGAAGCGCTCGGCTTTGCGGGCAGCCTGGGTAGTTTGGCACGCTACGCCGGCATGGCGCTCGGCATTACGGCGGCGTCGCATATCCTGTATGGGCAGATGAGCGTGGCAATGGGCGAGGCCGTGACCAGTTTTGTTACAGGTCGTCCGGACGTGTTCCTGTTTGGCTTTCGCTCGGTGTTCTACGTACTCATGGCTGTGGCCGCCGTGGGCTTTGCGCTTGCCATGGTGCGTTTGGTGAAGATGCGCGCCCGCCATTAGCATGTTGGGAGGCTGTCTGCCACGATTCGCGCCGTCCCAAAAAGACTGGTTTGTGGTGCGATGTGGCTTGTGGGGCGGGCGGGGGTCGGTCCGTGGTAGACTATCGAACAACGTTTATTAATCGCGCGGTATCGTTGCCGCGAGAAGGGGTTGCGCCATGCAGGAGCTTGAGGATCGTATTCGCCATGACGGCATCGTAAAGGCCGGTAACGTCCTTAAGGTTGATGCCTTCCTCAACCACCAGTGCGACGTTGAGCTGTTCGACCACATGGGCGCCGAATGGGCCCGTCTGTTCGAGGGTGTCGAGATCAACAAGATCCTGACGATTGAGGCTTCGGGTATTGGTATGGCCTGCATCGCAGCTCAGCATTTTGGCGGCGTGCCGGTGGTCTTTGCAAAGAAGGCCCAGTCCATCAACCTTGACGGCGAGCAGTATGCCACGACCATCTACTCCTTTACCAAGCAGAAGGAGTACCCGGTCATTGTCGGCAAGCGCTTTCTGTCCGAGGGCGATAAGGTCCTGATTATCGACGACTTCCTGGCCAACGGCTGCGCGCTTGAGGGCCTTATTAAGATCTGCGAGGCTGCGGGCGCCGAAGTTGCCGGCATTGGCATTGCCGTTGAGAAGGGCTTCCAGGGCGGCGGCGATAAGCTCCGTAAGCGCGGCTTCCGCGTTGAGAGCTTGGCCCGTATCGCCGATATGGACTGCGAGAACGGCGAGATCACCTTCGCCTAAGCGCGCAACATAAGCGATTGGTATGCGATGTGACAAAGGGACTGTCCCTTTGTCACATTTTTTGTATGAGGGGAGGTGTTGATATGGACGAGAACAAGATGGGCTGGCGCGAGTATGCGCGCTTTGCCGAGATGTCGGTTGAGGAGCTGGCGCGCGATTGCGAGGTACAGGTGTTTCGCGCGACGGGTCCGGGTGGGCAGGGCGTGAACACGACGGACTCTGCGGTGCGCATGAAACATGGGCCCACGGGGATTGTCGTGACGGCGCGCGAGAGCCGCAGTCAGTTCCAAAACCGTAGCAGCTGCCTGCGTAAGCTGCGCGCTGAGCTTGAGCGTCGCGGGCGTCCACCGCGTCGACGCGTAAAGACCAAGGTGCCTCAGCGCTCTCGCCAGCGCAGGCTTAATGACAAGCACTTCAACGCCATTAAAAAGGCCAACCGTCGCAAGCCGGGCGGGGAGGAATAGCCTCCTCGTAAGTTGCGGTGAAATAGGGACTGTTTATGCAGCTAAAGCCGTAAGACAGTCCCTATTTCACCGCAACTTAGGTGGGGTTAGCGGGTGGGGTGCCAGACCTCGAGGGCGCCGGCGAGGATGTCGACCTCGATGCGTGAGGCGACAACGGGCTCGCCGTCGGCCTGGATGGGGTAGTCGGGCTCCTCCAAGGTGAGCGCGGCATGGCGGCATCGGCGCATGCGAACCGGTGGCAACTTGGTATGGTGGCCGTTCTTAGCCGAAAGAAACATAGGCAGGGCAACCGCGCGAGGGACGGGGCCGCAGGCGTAGCAGACGTCGAGCATGCCGTCGCAGGGGTCGGCATCGGGGCAGATACGATAGCCCGAGCCATACGTGGGGCCCAGCTGAATCGCCATGATGATCGCCCTCACGCGCTCGGCGGGCGCGTCGTCAAAGCTGGCTGTCATGGGGTAATTGCGATAGCGTAGGCCAAACTGCTCAAGTCCCGAGAGAGTGTAGAGCGGAGTGCCGGCGAGACCCGTCTTTTTGCGCAGCTCGGTGGTGCCCAGGCCGATGGCGGCATCGATGCCGATCGAAAGCGTCTGGTCGTAGTACTCAACGGAAGCCTCGCCGCTACCGCTTGCGGGGTTCCATGAGCGAATGCGCCCGATGTCCTGACGCTGCAGCTCGCAGGAGAGCAGCGCGCCAAAATCCTTACCGGAGAAATCGTCGATGCCGAGTGTTTGGGCAAAATCGTTGCCGGAGCCCACGGGTAGGATGGCGAGAGCGGGGCGGACCGCCTCATCCTGCGTCATAAGCCCGTTGACGACCTCGTGAATCACGCCGTCGCCGCCAAGGGCGATAACGGTGCGATAGCCCTGAGCCTGTGCGGCAAGCTCCTTGGCGTGTCCCATGCGCTCGGTTAGCACCAGGTCAAACTGGGATGCGCGTGCAGTCATGTCCATAAAGCGTTGCAGGCGCTCGGCAACTTCGCGCGCCGCACCCAACTGGGCGGCTGGGTTGGCGATGATGAGCGTGAGGCCAAAATCAGTTGCGTGCATGGGGCGACTCCCGGCGTATGACGTGACGGTGCGGTCGCGCTCAGGTCGAATTGCCCCCGATTGTGGCTGCACGTCGAATACTTACGTCTACTCTATCAGGTCGTTGTGGCGCTCGATAGCATCCGCTACCGTACCGCCCTCATCTACAATAAGCGAACGGCGCTTGGGCGAGATAATGCGCTGGGCGGGGTACACGCCGCGGTGTCCGGCGGTTAGGTAGCTGATAAAGGCCACGATGACAAAGAACCCGGCAGCCGTGCCGTGGAACAGGTCGATGGCCATCATACAGGTGGTGATAGGCACGTTAAGGCCGGCGCAGAACACGCCGAGCATGCCCAGCGCTGCCAGAAAGCTGGGATCGATTCCGACGAGGCAACCTATCCAGCCGCCGAGCGCCGCACCGATGCCAAACAGGGGCGTGACCTCGCCGCCTTGGAAGCCCGCGCCCAGGGTAAGCGCTGTGACGACCAACTTGATGGCTGCGTCCGCCAGGGTGGTGTTGCCGGCAAATCCGGCGCCGGAAAGCCACGTGGAAAGGCCGGCGTAGTTCCAGGCGTCGAGGAGGGCATAGGCGGCCAAAACCACGAGTGCGCCGATGAGTGCGCGAACGAGGTAATTGGTGATAAAGCGACCGTAGAGGCTCTTGACGGTTCGAACCGACCAGGCAAAGAGGCGTGCCGTCAGACCGAAGATAATTGCGCTGATAACAACGATGACGACCGTTTTGGGCGTCATAGCGGGAACGCTGGCGATAACATTCGCCTCGTACTCGGTTCCCAAGGCAAGCGACGAAAAGTAGCCGGTAAACGAGGCGACCAGGCAGTAGATGCCCGCGGTGTAGTCGATTTTGCCGATAAAGCACATCTCCATGCCAAAGAAAGCTCCGGCAAGGGGCGAGCCGAATACGGCGCCAAAGGCCGACGAGATGCCGGCGAGCATGAGGTCGTGGTGGTCATGCTTTTTGAGGTGGGCGAGGCTCGAGATGTTGCTGGCGATGGTGCCGCCAATCTGCACCGCAGCCCCCTCGCGACCGGCCGATCCGCCGGTGAGGTGCGTGAGCGTGGAGCAGACGAAGGTGAGAACGGCCATGCGCATATGGATAAGGCGTGTGCCCAGGGCGGAGTCGATGACCAGATTGTTACCTCGTTTGGCGGCAAGGCCGTGGTTTTTGTACACCCATGCGGTGGCAACGCCCGCAACGGGAAGCAACGCGTAAATCCACACGTGGTGCTCGCGATAATCGGTCGCGATATTCAGCGAGGCCAAAAATGCCCAAGCGGCAACACCCATGGCGAGCGAGACGATGACGACGAGTGCGAGCAACTTGGCGCTCGCGAGTAGGTTGCGGACGTTGCGGCGCGTGTCGGCAGCCAAGAGATGCTCGGAGCGGGTGAGCTGATGCCTGCCTGCCATGATGACGTCGTTCAGGGAGAAAAAACCGCCATCGTCGAGCGGCTGGGGATGATCCTGCGCTTCGTTTGCGCTTTCGGGTTTGTCGTTATGAGCCATACGTTCCTCTTTTAGGTTGCAACGCAAGCATTATAAAACGCGGTAAACGCGACGAGCCGGTGGGTTGGTTTCCATTCTGTTTCGCGGCCTGCAACCGACAGGTGTATTTGCGGGTTCAGGCCGAGTCGCGGCCATGCGTCGGGGGATTATACTGAGGCAAGCATAAAGAATCGGCGTCCTTGTTGTGCGCCGTGGCATTAAGAGGTGCATATGGCAGAGAAACTCATTCCGCTGGAGGACGCGCAGTCGATTGTCCTGTCGCACGTTGCTCCGACCGATCTCGTCGAGATTCCCGTGTGGCAGGCGGCTGGTTTTCCCTTGGCCGAGGATGCGGTGGCCGATATCGACATTTCGCCGTTTGCCAACAGCGCTATGGACGGGTATGCCGTGCGCGCAGCCGATCTTGCTGCGGCCACCGGTGACACTCCGGTGACGCTCTCCGTCGTAGGACATGAGGCAGCGGGCCATGTCTTTGAGGGCGTGGTCGGCGCGGGCGAGACGGTCCGCATTATGACAGGCGCGCCAGTACCCGAAGGTGCCGATGCCGTGGTGAAGTACGAGATCGTCGACGTACTCGATGGCGATGGCAACGAGGGCTCGCACGTTCGCTTCTCGGCGCCTGCCAAGGTAGGGGAGAACGTTCGCTCGGCTGCCGAGGAGGCCCATGCCGGCGATGTTGTGATGCACGCCGGCGAGGTCGTGGCTCCGGCCGGCGCCGGCTTGCTGGCAAGCGCCGGATACGCGAGCGTGAAGGTGCACGCTGCCCCGCGCGTGGGCATCATTTCGCTGGGCACGGAACTGGTCGCACCGAGTAGGGTACCGGCACGCGGTCAGATTCGCGATTCCAACTCCTCGGCGCTGATGGCCGAGGCGCTCGATGTAGGAGCCGAGCCCGTGTTCTACGGCATCGCTCCCGATGATGAACAGGCGATTGCCGAGCTCGTACATCGTGCCGTGCAGGAGTGCGATTTTGTCATTACGAGCGGTGGCGCCTCGGCGGGCGATTACGACTATGTGACGGCGCTGGTCAAGCGCGAGGGCGAGGTTCTGTTCGATCGGATCTCGATGCGTCCCGGCAAGGCCATTACGTTTGGCTTGCTCGGGGGTAAGCCTTACCTGGGGCTTTCAGGCAATCCGGCCGCGGCGTATGTGGGCTTCGAGATGCTCGCCCGCCCGGCGATTCGTAAGATGCGCGGCTTTGCCGAGGGCGCGCGTCCCGTGCAGCAGGCGACGCTCACGCACGGTGTGAAAAAGCGCCAGGACCGACGCTTCTTCGATCGCGCCACGGTTTTGCGCGACCCCGAGACCGGTGAGCTGTTGGTGACCGAGGCCAAGACGCAGAATTCGGCGCTGCTCGGCACGATGCAGCGGGCCAACTGCCTGCTGCGTATTGACGAAGGACCGTGCGAGCTCAAGGCGGGAGATGTCGTGGACGTCGTGCGTGTCGACCTGCCTGAGGGAACGGTGCTATAGGAGGATCGCTATGGAGTTGAAGATTTCGATTGTGACGTGCTCGGATACGCGCGATCTTGCCCAGGACGAGGCTGGAGCCGCACTCGAGGAACTTATCGAGGCGCAGGGCTGGACGGTCGCCTCACATGTGGTCGTGCGCGATGACGTCAGCGAGATTGGTGATGCCATTGTGGAAGCCGCCGATGAGTGCCACGCCAATGTCGTGCTCACCTGCGGCGGCACGGGGCTTTCGATGCGCGATGTGACGCCCGAGGCGACGCGTGCCGTCTGCGACCGCGATGTGCCGGGTATTGCAGAGGCAATTCGTGCGTACTCGATGACCAAGACGCGCCGCGCTATGCTCTCGCGTGCTATTTGCATGCAACGAGGTCATACACTTGTCGTAAACTTTCCCGGTTCCACGAAGGCCGCCCGCGAAAGCTGGGAGGCCATAGCGGACCAGCTGGAGCACGCGGCTCAGATGACAGCGGGCGGCGGACATACCAACTAAGCTATTTACCTGCGGTGGGGCGACCTTATCGGTCGCTCCGCTTTTGTTTTCCGCCGAATCGACGCCGAGGTGTACGGTAACTCGAAACTATATTCTCTAGCGAGAATAATTTCTCACTACCATTATTCGCACGGAAGTATAATCTGATTGCAGATTAAAGCCTGCGGCGGGGTGCCCGGGCATAGCGTTCGAAAGGGTTGAACATGTTCGATATGGTTTCTCGCCGCGGATTCGTCTCGCTCTCTGCTGCCGTCGCTGCCGGCCTTGGTCTTGCCGGCTGCTCGGACAACAAGACGTCCGAGCCGGCCGGATCCGATGCCGGCTCCGCCAAGGCCTCTTCCAAGAAGGAAACCGTCGAACTGCAGGTCTTTGCCGCCAACTCCCTCGAGAAGGCCCTTCCCGAGGTCCAGGAGCTCTACACCGACCAGACCGGCACCACCTTCGCCGACACGCAGTTCAAAGCGTCCGGCGACCTTGTCGAGCAGATGCGCGCCGGTGCCGCCGTCGACGTGCTCATCACCGCTTCCAAGGGCACCATGGATGACGCTGAGACCGCCGAACTCGTCGACGCCGACACGCGTGAGGACATGTTCGTCAACGACCTCGTGATCATTCGCGCCGAGGGCTCCGACGCCAAGGTCGAGGCCATCGCCGACGTCGCGAACCTGGACGGCAAGATTGCCATTGGCGACGCCAAGACCGTTCCCGCCGGCAAGTATGCCAACCAGGCCCTGGCCTCCGTGGGCCTCTACACCGGCACCGAGGGCGACGATGGCGAGTATGCGCCCGAACTCGCCGACAAGGTGGCCCTGGCCGATAAGGTCGGCACCGCTGCCGCCTACGTCTCTACGGGCGACTGCGTGGCCGGTTTTGTCTACAGCTCCGATATCTTCCGCTACGACGGCATCGAGGAGGCCTTCGTGTGCCCCGAGGATTCGCACAAGCCCATCGTGTATCCGGGTGCCGTTGCCGAGAGCTCCGAGCATGCCGACGAGGCCAAGGCGTTCATCGACTTCTGTCTGACCAACAAGAAGGCTCAGAAGATTTGGGCTAAGTACGGCTTTGAGCTTTCCGCGTAGTGCGGCTTGGCGCGATAATTCCATCGTTTTGTGTTTCACTCCGTCCTTGTATTCGCTTGGAGCTTTTCGTGCTTAATAGATTCCGCATGCTTGTCACCTGTGCTTTGACCTTTGCGCTTTGCTGGGTGCCGGGATTTGCGTTTGCTGGGGATGCTGAGGACGGGGCCCAGGTTGCTGCGACCGCTCATGGGCTTTCCTATGGGATCGAGGGTTTTGAGCGGCTGCCCAAGGGGACCGCTCGTGCCATGGAGGGCCAGCCTGAGGGCTACCGGTTTCCCGTTGACGAGGACGTGGACCTTGTGGTGGCGCCTGCTGCCGATCGCGTTGTTGTGTGGATATCGCCCAAGGCGGTCGAGAAGTATGGATTTGATCCGCAGGACAACGAGTGCGTATCGGGTCTCAAAGCCCTCGTCTGTGAGCTCGACAGCGCAAACTGCATGGGAGGTGCGCAGCTAGGGGACGTGGATCTTCCTTGGTATGTCACGGCGGAAACAACGTTTGATGCCGGCGGGTATACCTATGGCTTTGACGAGCGCGGTGCGGATGGGGACCGTTATGTGGTGATTGCATCAGCCTCGGGTGATGCCAAGGGCGGCGCGCGTTGGCTTGATAGCGCTCAAATGGTAGAAGCGTCGTCTGTCGTGTTGCGGGATGAGCGGGGGCCCTTGACCTCTCTGGCCTCCTTATTGGGCGGCATCGACTACCGACCGTTTTGGGTGTCTATTAAAACGAGTGGCCTTGCCCTGCTGATCTCCTTTGCACTGGGCCTGTTCGCCGCGTGGAAGACTATGGGTACCTCGAGCCGCGTGAAGGGTTTGCTCGATTCGGTCTTTACGATTCCCATGGTGCTGCCGCCCACGGTCTGCGGCTTTCTGCTGCTTATGCTGTTTGGCCGCTTGACCGGGGTGGGCCAGTGGCTCATTGCGCACGGCATCTCGATTGTCTTTACGTGGCCCGCGGCGGTGATCTCTGCCGTGGTGGTGTCGTTCCCGCTCGTCTATCGTACGGCACTCGGAGCCTTCGAGAGTCTCGACACGCAGATGCTCGATGCGGCGCGCACGCTGGGCTGGTCCGAGCGTCGCATCTTCACCAAGCTTATGATGCCGCTTGGCTGGCCCTCGATTGCCGCCGGCACGGTGCTCGCCTTTGCCCGTGCGATGGGCGAGTTTGGCTGCACCCTGTTCTTTGCGGGCAACTACGCCGGCATTACCCAGACCATCCCCATCGCCATTTACTTTGAGTGGATGGGCGGCAACACCTCGGTGGCCCTCTTTTGGGTCGCCGTCGTGATCGTGTTTAGTTTCCTGGTCATCCTGTTCATCAACATGTACACGGCGCATTCGCAAAAGTATCGCGAACGGGGCCTTTCCCGTGCGGAGCGCAAGCAGGCCAAAGAGTTTGCCGGACAGGGCGATTCGCTCGATCCGGCGGGCGGCGATGCCTTGCGTATCGATCGCGAGGCGCTGGCCGAGCTCATGCGCGATGATGCTGCGCCGCAGGGAGGTCTATAGGTCATGTCACTCGTTCTGGATATCAAAAAGCGTTATCCCGGGTTTATGCTCGACATGCAGCTTGAGGCCGGCGAGGAGCGCGTGGCCTTGCTCGGTGCCTCCGGATGTGGCAAGAGCTGCACGCTGCGCTGCATTGCCGGCGTGGAGACGCCCGACGAGGGCAAGATCGTCGTCAACGGCGTGACCTTTTTTGACTCGGCGGCTGGCATCAACCTGTCACCCCAGGAGCGAAAATGCGCCCTGTTGTTCCAAAACTATCAGCTGTTTCCCAACATGACGGTGGCCGATAACGTATGCGCCGGTGTAAAGGATGCTGGCGACGCCGCCGCGCGCAAAAAGCTCGCCGAGCGCTATCTGGGCATTTTCGGTCTGGCCGATTTTGTCGATCGCTACCCCGCGCGACTCTCGGGCGGGCAGCAGCAACGCGTGGCGCTTGCCCGTATGGTGGCGGCGCATCCGGGCATTTTTATGTTCGACGAGCCCATGAGCGCACTCGATGCGTATCTCAAGAGCGCGCTTGAGCAAAACATGCTCGACCTGTTCGACGTCTGCAACCGTACCGTGCTCTACGTGAGCCACGACATCGACGAAGCGTGCCGCCTGTGTCAGCGCATCTGCGTGATGCACGACGGGCATGTGGAGGAGATCGGCTCCATCGAGGACGTGGTCCGTCGTCCGCAGACGCTGGCGGCACTGCGCCTGACGGGCTGCAAGAATACGAGCCGCGCGCGCAAGATCGGCGACGAAGAAGTTGAGGCCCTCGACTGGGGCATGACCTTTAATGTGGGCCGTGAGGTTCGAGATGACGTGGCGTACCTCGGTATTCGTGCGAGCTACTTCCATGTTGACAATCGCGCGGAGCGGGGCCGTAACAGCTACGATTTGCACGTGGCTCGTGTGAGCGATTCGCGCTTTGAGCGGCTGGTGCTGCTGGACGTGCCGCGCGTCGATGCGCCCACGCGTCTGCAGTGGAAGGTCAACAAGGTGGGCGTGCCTGTCGACGAGCTGCCGCAAGCAGGCGAGACGCTACGCATGCACTTCGATGCGAGTAAGATCCATTTGGTTTGTCGATAGCGCCGGGTAATGCCGTCGGGGATATAAGCCTCGGCGGCTTTGTCTTGCCGTTCGCCGAATGATGGATGACAAACTCTTATCAACACAGATAATAAATTATTAAACGACGGCACACGACGCTGTCGTACGCATGTCGGCGGTGTTCGTCTGGACGACAACCGTTGATATAGTTACCTTCGACGAGAAAAGGAGGGTGCGCCGGTGCTGCAGATGACATATTCGCGTCGCGTTGCCGCGCGCGCCCTGTATATGGCTCGGAGCCGCATATGAGCAGGTATGTTCACGGCTCCGGGAGAGACGACGCACAACTAAATAATCAGCTGCAAAGCGGGTTCCCCAAAATTCCGGGTTTGAGCACGGCCGGGCAATCGCCGTCCGTCGTGCATCGATACCGCCGTTATCCGTTTTTGGTTCGAGAGGGGAACCGTCATGGCTGAAGAATTTGATTTCCATCCGATGTGGGAGAGCCTCGGCATGAATCTTGCCGACCACGACATGCTGCTGGGCGCCGTGGGTCAGATGTACGGCGACATGTTCCTGACGCAGAACAATCGCCCCAAGTCCACGTCCTACCTGGATTTTGTCGCCACCAACATCCATAGCGGCCGTATTAAGGAGATGCTCGACAAGAAGGAGGCCGGCGAGGCCACCAAGATCGTCGGTTCGTTCTGTGTGTACGTGCCCGAGGAGATCGTGCTTGCCTGCGACGGCATCCCCGTGGGCCTGTGCTCGGGTGCCGATTGGGCAACCGATAAGGTCGAGGAGCACCTGCCGCGCAACACCTGCCCGCTTATCAAGAGCTTTGCCGGCTTTAAGCTGGGCGAGGTCTGCCCCTATATCGAGTCGAGCGACCTGGTGGTAGGCGAGAACACCTGCGATGGCAAGAAGAAAGCTTACGAGTTCTTTGCCACGCAAAAGAACATGTACGTCATGGATATTCCCAACGTACACGACGAGTCGACGCTCGTGACCTGGAAGGCCGAGGTTAAAAAGCTTGCCGCCAAGATCGAGGAAGAGTGTGACGTCAAGATTACGCCTGAGCGTCTGAAGACCGCCATCCGCGCCGTCAATGAGAAGCGTCGCGCCCTGCAGCGCCTCGCTGCCACGCGCACTGCCGACCCGGTGCCTATCAGCGGTCTCGATAGCCTGCTGACCGTGCAGGCAGCCTTTATGGACGACACGCCGCGTCTGACCGGAGCCATTAACGATATGGCGGCTGAGTGCGAGCAGCGTGTTGAGACCGGCGAGGGCGTGGCGCCCAAGGGGACCAAGCGCATCCTGTACACCGGCACGCCCATGGCCGTGCCCAACTGGAAGCTGTTCAACCTCATCGAGAAGGCCGGCGGCGTTGTGGTAGGCGAGGAGTCCTGCACGGGCTCGCGCTACTACAAGGACCTGGTCGACGAGTCCGGCGAGACGGTCGACGAGATGCTCGACGCCATCGCCGAGCGCTACTTTAAGATCAACTGCGCTGTCTTTACGCCCAACGACCAGCGTATGAAGGACATTGTCCAGATGGCCAAGGACCTGCATGCAGACGGTATCGTCGACGTGGCCCTGCAGTTCTGCACGCTCTACGAGATGGAGTCGTTTGCCGTGGAGAAGGCTGCCGAGGAGGCCGGCATTCCGTTTATGCACATCACGACCGACTACGCCGGCGAGGATGCAGGCCAGCTACAAACCAGGATTGAGGCTTTCTTGGAAACCATTTAGGGCTATCCGTCCCGGCGGCTTTCCCGGACACCCGATCTTGCCGTTCAAACCGTCGCTTGCGTGTCAAAGTACGCGGCGCTCCTCTTTCACGGCAACCTCGGGCACCTGGGAAAGCCGTTTCCTTGGTTGGCTAAAAGGTTTGTTAAGGAGTTATATGTCGGAAAATATTGAGCAGCCATTGCCGTCCACGTTTGAGGAGTTCAACGAGCAGCGCAAGGCGGCGTTTATTCGCGTCAAGGATTACAAACAGGCCGGCAATCGCCTGGTCGGCTTTTTGTGCAGCTATACGCCGCTCGAGATTATCGACGCCGCGGGCGCTGCAAGTGTGGCCTTGTGCGGCACGTCCGATGAGGTGATTCCCGAGGCCGAGAAGGTGCTGCCGGCAAACCTCTGCCCGCTCATCAAGTCGACCTACGGCTTTGCCTACTCGCAAAAGTGTCCGTTTACGTACTTTAGCGACATGATCATCGGCGAGACCACCTGCGACGGCAAAAAGAAGATGTACGAGTTGCTCAACGAGCTCAAGCGCACGCACATTCTGCATCTTCCGCAGGGTCGCGATCGTGCCTACGAGCGTGAAAGCTGGTACGAGGAGTGCCGCCTGCTCAAGGAGGAGCTCGAGGGCTTCTACGGCATTACGATTACTGATGACGACCTGCGCGCCGCCGTCCGTCGCCGCAATCGCCTGCGTGCGGCGCAGCTCGATATGTTCGCGCTTCAGGCCAACCAGCCTGCGGCCATGAGTGGCGTTGACCTGATGAGCACTATGTTTGCCGGTACGTTCAGCTTTGATATCGAGGCCTATACGCAGCAGCTGGAGCAAAAGGTCGCCAAGCTGCGCGAGGCCTACGATGCGGGCGAGCGCCCGGTTGCGGCGGATGCCAAGCGCATTCTGATCACCGGTTGCCCGGTGGGCGGCGTGATCAACAAGATCGGCCGTACTATCGAGTCCAACGGCGGTGTGGTCGTGTGTATGGACGACTGCTCGGGCGAGCGCACGGCGGCCATGATGATCGACCCGGAGGCTCCCGATATCCTGCGCGCCATCGCCGACCGCTACCTGGACATCAACTGCTCGGTCATGACGCCCAACGTCGGTCGTATGGAAAATACGCTGGCCATGTGCGAGAAGTATCACGTTGATGGCGTGGTCGAAAACGTGCTCCAGGCCTGCCACACCTTTAACGTGGAGAGTGCTCGCATGCAGGAGGCTGTCGAGAGCGCGGGTATTGCGTATATGAAGATCGAGACCGACTACAGCAACGGCGACATGGGTCAGATCGAGACTCGCATCGCCGCCTTCATCGAAACCCTCTAGCTTTCTCAGGCACCGGATCTTGCCCCTCAAACCGTCGCTTGCGTACCCAAAGTACGCTGCGCTCCTCTTTCGGGGCAATCTCCGGCACCTGAGAAACCTAGAGCTAAGGCGCCTGAACGCGCCGCTACCTTTGATGTTTAGATTGGGAAAGAGCCATGATAGGGATCGGGATCGATATCGGGTCTACGGCGGCTAAGGCTGCTGTGGTCAATGGGGAGGGTTCGGTGGCGTGGACGTGCGTGCAGCCAACCGGGTTTTCCTCGGTCGATGCGGCCGAGCGCCTGCGCGGTGAGCTCGCTGCAGCCGGCTATGACGTGACGGCTGAAGATGCTCGCGTGGTCGCGACTGGCTACGGTCGTGTCGCCGTGCCCTATGCGCACAAGGTCGTGACCGAGATTACCTGCCACGGTACCGGTGCCGTGCTCCTGTTTGGTGACCACGGTACCGTGATCGACGTGGGCGGCCAGGACACCAAGGTCATTCAGCTTAAAGGCGGCCGCGTGGCCAAGTTTGCCATGAACGACAAGTGCGCCGCCGGCACGGGGCGCTTTCTGGAGATCATGGCCGACCGCCTGGGCATTACCCAGCAGCAGATGGCCGACCTTGCGCGTTCCGGTGAGCCCACCAAGATATCCAGCATGTGCACGGTCTTTGCCGAAAGCGAGGTCATCAGCCTGATCGGTCGCGGTGAGCCGCGCGAGAACATTGCGCGCGGCGTGATCGACAGCGTGGTCTCGCGCGTGGCCACTATGGCCGGGCAGGCAGCGGGCGCCCCGTACTATCTGACCGGTGGCCTGTGCGAGAACGCCTTCGTGGTGGAGCGGTTGGGCGAGCTACTGGGGTCGCCGGTGACCACCTCGCCCCAGGCTCGCTTTGCCGGAGCGATCGGCGCGGCCATTCGAGCCCAGGCGCTCATGTAAGGGGCGGTGTCATTCGCCGTCCGCTCTCGGCGCCGCCATGCGTATACTGGGAGGAACTGATTGACCTATGAGAGGAGGAATCGATGGCTGACGATGTTATTAAGCTCACGTCTATGACAGCCGCGAGCGGTTGAGCCGCTAAGTTGGCTCCCGGAGCCCTCGCCCAGGTCCTGGGCGATTTACCCAATGTGCATAACGACAACTTGCTCGTGGGATTCGATACCTCCGACGATGCGAGCGTCTTTCGCGTTGGCGATAACTTAGGCCTCGTGCAGTCCATCGACTTCTTCCCGCCGATGGTCGACGACCCGTTCCTGTTTGGCCAAATCGCCGCGGCCAACTCGCTGTCGGACATCTACGCCATGGGCGGGCGGCCGAGTCATGCCATGAACCTGCTCTGCATACCCAGTTGCCTGGGCGTTGAGGTTGCCGGGCAGATTTTGGCGGGTGGCGCCGACAAGTGCGTCGAGGCCGGCTGCACCATCGCGGGCGGCCACACCATCAACGACGACGAGCCCAAGTACGGCCTGTCCGTGAGCGGCTTTGTCGCGCTCGACCGCATGCTCGCTAACAGCGGTGCATGCGTGGGCGATGTCCTGCTGCTGACCAAGGCGGTTGGCTCGGGTATCATCACCACAGCCATCAAGGGCGAGCTCATCGAGCAGGACGAGGCCGCAGCCATGTTTGACTCGATGTGCACCCTCAACGAGGCGCCGATTCGTCTGGCCGAGGGACTTGAGCTTCACGGCTGCACCGATGTCACGGGCTTTGGCCTGATCGGGCACGCGTGCGAGATGGCCGAGGGCTCGGGCGTGCAGGTTGAGCTTGCGTCGGGAGCGGTACCGCTCTTTGATCAGGTGCTCGACATGGCGCGCCTGGGCATTATCCCCGCGGGCTCCTACCGCAACCAGGACTTCTTTGGCCCCCGTGTGGCTGCCGGCGAGGACCTGGAGCCGGGCATGCTCGACGCGCTGTACGATCCGCAGACATCTGGTGGCCTGCTTATTGCGGCGCCTGCTGACGATGTGGATGAGCTCGCGCGCCGTCTGCATGCCGAAGGACGTATCGCCGCCGTCGTCGGTCGCGTGTGCGAACCGGTGCCGGGCGGTCCTGCCGTCCACGTTGTTCGCTAGCCCGCACGTTTATGTAACTGTTTACCGTTCTCTAGAACGGTTCTTTCGAAAGGAAAAGCTATGTCTACCAAGATTGAAGTCAATGCCATGGGCGATGCCTGCCCGCTGCCCGTTGTTAAGACGCTCAAGGCGCTCAAACAGCTCGATGGCGAGGGTGCCGTGGTGACCTCGGTCGATAACGAGACCGCCGTCAAGAACATCTCCAAGATGGCGCAGGAGAAGGGCTGCACGGCCTCGGTCGAGAAGGTTTCTGACGCCGAGTGGCACGTGACCGTGGCGACCTCTGGCGCCGTTGCCGTGGCTGATCCCGAGCAGGATGGTGCTGCCTTCTGTGATGCCAGCGCCGGCAAGGGCAAGCTCGTCATTTCCGTCTACACCGACTGTATGGGCCACGGCGACGACGAGCTGGGCCACAAGCTCATGAAGGCCTTCATCTTTGCCGTGACGCAGCAGGAGGAGCTGCCCGCGACCATGCTGTTCTACAACGGCGGCGCCAAGCTCACCGTCGAGGGCTCACCGGTACTCGACGACCTGAAGGGTCTGGCCGAGCAGGGTGTCGAGATTCTCACCTGTGGTACCTGCCTCGACCACTATGGCATTAAAGACCAGCTTGCGGTGGGCGAGGTCACCAACATGTACGTGATTGTGGAGAAGATGGAGCAGGCCGTGCGCGTCGTGCGCCCGTAGCGTATTGGTTGGAGTTGCCATGAGGGAGAAGCGCCCGGCGCTTGTCATCACGTTTCCCACCACGGCGGCCGCCATGGGGTGCGAGTCCCTGTGCATCGAGCGCAGCCTTCCCGGGCGAACGATTCCCGTACCCGGGGAGGTCGCTGCCGGCTGCGGTTTGGCATGGAAGGCGTTGCCTGCCGATGAGGACCTGCTGCGCGGCGAGCTTGCCGCGGCGGGCGTCCCCACCGAGGGCTTTACGGTAATCGACATGTGGGAGGTCGTGCGATGATCTACCTGGATAACGCGGCGACGACCATGCATAAGCCGCAGACGGTGATCGATGCCGTGACGCAGGCGATGTGCTCGCTCGGCAATGCCGGACGTGGCGCGACGTCGGGCGCGCTCGATGCGGCGCGCACGATTCATGGCTGCCGCACTAAGCTTGCGCGCTTTTTAGGTTGCCCGAGGGCAGACCATGTTTGTTTTACGCCCAACTCCACCGCGGCGCTCAACACCGTCATCAATGGCGTGGTGCGTCCCGGCGATCGTGTGGTCACGACGGTGCTCGAGCATAACTCCGTGCTGCGTCCGCTCAATCGCCTGGCGGTAGAGCAGGGCGTGACCGTTGAGTATGCGGGCTGCGACGCGAACGGCGTGCTCGACTACGACGAACTCGAGCAGCTGGTCACGCCGGGCACGCGTGCCGTGGTGGTGACGCACGCCTCCAATGTGACCGGCAACTCCGTTGATGTTGCACGTGTGGCGGCTGTGGCTCATGCGGCCGGCGCGCTGGTTATCGTCGACGCCTCTCAGTCTGCCGGTACGGCGAAGATTGACATGGATACCATGGGGCTCGACGTCGTGTGTTTTACCGGCCACAAGGGGCTCATGGGACCCCAAGGCACCGGCGGCCTGGCCGTGGCGGAGGGCATTGACGTGGCTCCGTGGGCCATGGGCGGCACGGGCGTGCGCAGCTTCGATGCGCTGCAGCCGCTTGAGTGGCCCACGCGCCTCGAGGCGGGCACGCTCAACGGTCACGGCATAGCGGGCCTATCCGCTGGTCTCGACTTTATCGAGGCCCAGGGTGGGGTCGAGGCGATTGCTTCCAGCGAGCGTGCGCTCGCTGATCGCTTTCTTGCCGGCGTGCGCGAAATCCCGGAGATCAAGCTTTACGGCGCCTTTGACCAGCCGACGCGCTCTGCAATTGTGTCGCTCAACGTGGGCGATATCGATTCGGCCGAGATCTCGGATGCGCTCATGCAAGGGTGGGGGATTGCGACGCGCCCCGGCGCCCATTGCGCCCCGCTCATGCACCGTGCACTGGGTACCGAGCGCCAGGGCGTCGTCCGCTTCTCGTTTGGGTATTTCAACACGGACGAGGAAGTCGACACCGCGATCGACGCTTTACGCGATTTAGCCTGCTAGAGCGTATATACTTGCGGGATGGGTGTTTTTGCCCGTCCCGTTTTTGTTTCGACCCGAAAGGTGTGTCTATGGCCTCATCCGCGCCGCGCGGTCTGCGCTCCGACCATGTCGTCACCGTCGGCATCGCCCTATTCTCGATGCTCTTTGGCGCCGGCAACCTCATTATTCCGCCACTGCTGGCGCTGCAGGCAGGTTCTGCCACGCCGGTCGCCATGCTCGGCTTTCTCATCGTCGCCATCGGCCTGCCCGTCATGGGCTTTATCGCCGTGGCGCTTGCCGGAACGGCGCGCGAGCTTGCCGGCCGCGTGCATCCCAAGTTTGGCGAATTCTTCGTTGCGGCGGTCTATCTGGCCATCGGCCCGTGCCTGGCCATTCCTCGCACAAGCTCTACGGCGTTCGAAATGCTGGTGCCGCTGCTGCCCGAGGGTGTTTCGCTCGGCACGGCACGTCTGGTGTTTGCCATCGGGTTCTTCGTCGTCGCGTTTGTGCTCACGCTGCGCCCGGGTGTTATCACACGCGTGCTCGGCCGCATTACGGGCCCCGCGCTCATTGCGCTCATCGTGCTGGTCGTGGGTGCCGCCGTGGTGTCGCCGCTGGGTCCCGCAGCCGCGCCACAGGCCCCCTACAATGCCGGCGCCGCCGTGCAGGGCTTTTTGACTGGCTATCAGACCATGGACCTGCTCGCGTCGCTCGCCTTTGGCATCATCATCGCTGAGACCATCCACGAGTTGGGCGTTACCGATGACAAGCGCGTGGCCTTCGAGATTTCGCGTTCCGGTGTGATCGCCGGCGTGCTCATGGCCATCATCTACTGCGGCCTGGCGCTTGCCGGTATGCAGCTCGGCACGGTTATGCCCGACGCCACCAACGGCGCCGCGATCCTTGCGCGTTCGGCCTCTATGCACTTTGGCCTAGCCGGCACGGTTGTCGTCTTTGCGATTTTCTTCCTCGCCTGCATGAATGTCTGTATCGGCCTTATCAGCTGCTGCTCGCGTTACTTCTGCGAGACGTATGTGGTCGAAGGGGGAGCGGAGGCTTCCGAGGAGGCCATGCGCCGTCCCTTTGCGATTCTCGCCTTTGTGTTCGCAACGTTTTCGTGCGTGCTCTCCAACGTGGGCCTCGACGTGATCCTTATGTTCTCGGTGCCCATGCTCAACGCCTTGTATCCCGTTGCCATCGTGCTGGTGCTGATGGGCCTGGTGCACGGTTTTTGTGACGCGCATCCGCAGGTGTGGGTTTGGGTCGGCGGCGTCGTCGCGGTGCAGAGCGTGATCACCTCGGTCCGCGATGCGTTCTTTGCGGGGGCCTGGCTACCGTTCGATGCGTTGCCGCTGGCAGATATCGGTGCTGCGTGGGCGCCGGTTGCTGTGGTCGCGTTTGTGATTGGTCTGGTTCATAGCCAGTTTGTCGCACATTCGAGGAACTAGGGTATTGCCGCTTGCACAGGCGGGGAGTCTCCCCTATAATTTCCTTCGCTTTGGGACACGCAAGGTTTAGACCTTAGCTGCTCAACACCTTCGGGACGTGGCGCAGTTTGGTAGCGCGCCTGCTTTGGGAGCAGGATGTCGCAGGTTCAAATCCTGTCGTCCCGACCATATCTTGCGGGCGTAGTTCAATGGTAGAACCCCAGCCTTCCAAGCTGATGACGCGGGTTCGATTCCCGTCGCCCGCTCCACAAGATAGCTTAACGGCTCTGATTCCCTTTGGGATCAGAGCCGTTTTCGTAAACGTGCCGGGGACCCCACATCCCCACCTAAGTTGCGGTGAAATACGGACTGTTTTCGGCTTTTATGGCCCATGTAGTCCGTATTTCACCGCAACTATTTGTAAGGTTGGATTTTGATGCCGTTGGGAGGATCGTAGCGACCGTCTACCGAGAGTGGAAATATTTTTTGAAGCTCTGACCTGCGACGTCAAGCTTTTGGTCAGCTTTTGGCAAGGCCTGCGGACGGAAGCATGCGATAGCGTAATGGTATTCTCTCCGCCGTGATGGTTATGGGGTTGGCCATGCTCGATAAAGGCAAACATTTTCCGCAGTCCTATGCAAGGATGCTATTCTCGGCCGTTGGAATTCATCAAGATGGACAGCTGCTTATAACAATTGATCCTTGGGATGAACGCCGTGCGCGCGAGCTTATGCAGGAAGAGCTCATGCTTCGTCTTTACAACCATGTGTATGCGGATCCGGTCTATTGGAATAATCTTGGGGTTGAAGATCGTATCTTTCAGCTGGCATCCGCTATTGCGGTCGTTGAACCGGATGCTGTGTTTTGCGGAGCGACAGCAGCGTTGCTCTACGGCATCGGCTCGGCGTATACGCTTCTGGATAAAGTGCAAGTGCTGCTGCCACGGTCTACAAGGCGTGATACGTATGAGTTCGTTGAATACAAGCGCTGGCGCCCGGGCGAAGTGTGGCGGCTTGGTCTGTTTACACTGACGGATCCGTGTCGAACGGTTGTTGATATCGCGCGATCGAGCGCCTTTCGCTATTCGCTGGGTTATGTCGATGGCTTGGCCCGTGAGTACGATGTCGAACGCGAAGAGCTGCGAGCATATGCGCAGGCAAATTGTCGAGGGCTGCATGGCATCGCGCGTGCTTTTGACGTTTTTGAGTATATGGACGGCAGGTCAGACAATGGCGGCGAGTCTGAGGCGAGAGCAGCGATGATTCTCGCTGGGGTTGCCGCGCCCGAGCTTCAAGTTGAGATAACGCGACCGGGAAACGCTGGCTATTATCTAGCAGATTATGGCTGGCAGATGCCAGACGGCTCATGGACGCTGGCAGAGCTGCATGGGCTAGGCAAGTTTGAAGACGAGGCTCAAAATGATCCAGAGCGGGCGGCGGCAAAAACGTATCGAGCGGCCCTCATGCGCGACGCGAACCTTCGCGCCATGGGCCACAACGTCATTCATTTCAAACTCTCGGACACCTACGACGTAGAATCGTTCGGTGCCATGATGCGCGGTTACGGCATTCCGACAATAAAACCCTACGCCGACTCCCGATGGTGAAATCGTTCGCGGTCCACCTTCAATAAGTTGCGGTGAAATACGGACTGTTGTGGCCTTTAAAGGCATCAGTCCGTATTTCACCGCAACTCAGGTGGGGATGGGGTTAGTGGCGACCGTGATGGCGGAGCTTGTCGATGGTGGAGTCGGTGCTTCGGCTGCGGGCTTCGGCGGCGCGGTCGCGAGCGTCGGCGGCGGTTTGGCGTTTACGGCGGTAATCGATCATGCCTTGGATGATGGGCTTGCCAAAGCTCACGACAACATCGTTGTAGATGGCGGTTCGGGCTGCGAGGAGGCAGTCGGTAAAGTCCATATGGGTCTTGCCGAAGAGTTTGACGGCAAGGGCGACAACGGTGGGCTCGTCGACCATGACGTCATCGAGCAGCCTTTTCATGGCCGCAGCAATTTCAACGCGGGGAACCTTATAGACGTCGCGCAGCGTGACCACGACGCGCGTGATGATTTCGGGGTAGACACGTGCGGTGCGCGTGGCGATGACCTTGGCGGCGCGCGGTGACAGGACCTCGTCGTCGTTAAGCAGGTAGCGAAGGATGACGGTCTCGTCGATGATGGTGCTACTCATGGATATCTACTTCCTCGGGACCCAAAACCGACTCGTCGCTTTCTGTGGCTAGGTATTCAATCCAGGCATTGCGCTCCTCGGAGCGGCGATTGGGGTCCCCGTATGCTTTGAGCAGTCCATAGGCGGCCGTGCCGTCCTTGGAGCGCACGGCGACCGGTTGAAATGGGAGCTTGCGCATCAAAATACTCTGCGCGACAAATAGACGGACAGCCTCGGCGAGCGATGTGCCCATGGCGTCGTAGAGACGCTCGGCATGCTGCTTGTCTTCCTCGCGAATGCGCACCTGCAGGATGGCTCGTTTTTGAGTCGATGACATCACTGGCCTCCCTTAATGAGCGTGCAATTTGAATAGTCAAATACAACATCGGCTAATAATAGCCAATCTTACAACCACTACTTTATTGCACTAGAGTAATTGAGTGTAAACGATATTACAAACGTACTACATCTTTCAGAAACGAGCGTGAAATCTCCCTTGGATGTACGCATGTAATACACTCACCTTTATAGCTTCTAGAGAATAATTCCAACCTGCCAAAACCCCTGCAATACACCCGTATTGCAGGGGTTATGCTCAAGTTTGCCCCCTGCAACTGCGTATATTCAACCTGTATACCGTTGGAGAAATTCTACCGAGTGTCTGTTTCGCCGCATGCATTCGATATGCCGACGCCAGGCCACGGGCGGCTTGGGGCAACGTCGACAGGGTCTCTCCGGCATGGGATTCAGGAGGGAGTGAACAACATGGGCAATAAACGAGTCGTGGCTGATTCTTCACGCTGCATTGGATGCCAAACCTGTATGGCGGCGTGCATCGAGGCACACGATATTCCCGGCAACATCGCCGCGCCGCGCCTGCGCGTGACGCGTACGTACGAGATCTCCGCACCGGTGGCTTGCCATCACTGCGAGGATGCCCCGTGCGCCAAGGCTTGTCCTACGGGCGCCTTGTTCTTTGATCCAAAGAACCATCGCATCGGCGTCAACGAGGACAACTGCATTGGCTGCAAGAGCTGCGTCATGGCATGCCCCTTTGGCGCCGTGAGCGTGGCGACCACGCAGGTCCCCGTCTTGATGGGTGACGTTCGCGTCGGTTCGCAGACTAAGAGCTTCGTGCTCAAGTGCGACCTGTGCGTGGACCGTCCCGGCGGTCCGGCGTGTGCCGAGGCATGCCCGACCAAGGGCCTCACCCTGGTAGACGAGGAGCGTCTGGCAGAACTGACTGCCGAGCGTGCCCGCGCCACCATCGAAAACGAGGCGTAAGCGTCGGGCGACAGGCCCAATGATTGTCAAATAAGTACCGAGTATTCGGTAGCAGAAAAAGGAAGGAGGGTGTCATGGAGAAGCATAAAGTGATCTGCCCGTACTGCGGCGCCGGTTGCCAGTTTAACCTCCTGGTCCAAAACGGCCAGGTCGTGGGTACCGAACCGCTCAACGGCATCACCAATCAGGGCGAGCTGTGCCTTAAGGGTATGAGCGGCTACGACTTCATCAACGACACCAAGATCTTGACTCCTCGCGTACTGCACCCGATGATCCGCCGCACTAAGGGCGCGGGTCTTGAGCGCGTAAGCTGGGACGAGGCACTGGATTTCACCGCATCTAAGATGCAGGCCATAATTGACGAATATGGTCCTAACGCTGTCATGACCACCGGCTCTTCGCGAGGCGGCGGCAATGAGGCGAACTACGTCATGCAGAAGTTTACGCGTGCGTGCATCGGCACCCACAGCGTGGACAACTGCGCCCGTACTTGACACGGCCCTACTGTCCTCGGTCTGATGGACACGGTTGGTTCAGGTTGCATGTCATGCTCCATCCCCGGTATGGAGGATGCGGGCTGCATTTTCCTCTTCGGCTATAACCCTGCCGATTCGCACCCCATCGTCGCAAGGCGTATCGTGCGAGCCAAAGAAAAGGGTTGCAAGATCATCGTCGCCGACCCGCGCCATATCGAAACCGCGCGTATCGCCGATCTCTACCTTCCGATCAAGAACGGTTGCAACGTTGCGTTCCTCAACGCCTTTGCCAACTGCTTGGTCAACGATGGCCTCTACGACAAGGAATTCGTCGCCGAGCACACGAACGGCTTTGACGAGTGGTGGGAGACCATCAAGAACTACACTCCCGAATCCGTACAGGACATCACGGGTGTCGAGCCCGCGTTGATCCACCAAGCTGCCGAGATGTACGCCACGGCGAAGCCCTCTGCCATCATTGGCTGGGGTATGGGCGTATGCCAGCAGAAGCAGAACCTGAAGACGGTGCACACCATCGCCTCCATCGCCTGCGTTGCCGGCCAGATCGGCAAACCCAATTCCGGCCTCGCGCCCGTGCGTGGCCAGAACAACGTCCAGGGCTCCTGCGATATGGGCATGCTGCCCAACCTGTACCCTGGCTACCAGAAGGTCACCGACCCGGCAGTGCGTGCCAAGTTTGCCAAGGCTTGGGGCGTGCCCGAGGAAAAGCTCCCGCTCGAGGAGGGCTACAAGCTCACCGACCTGGGCCACCTGGTCGACGAGGGCAAGGTGCACTGCTTCTATAACTACGGCGAGGACCCGGTGCAGACCGAGCCCGATTCGGCCGGTATGCGCAAGACGCTCTCCGAGCTGGATCTGTTCATTTGTCAGGACATCTTTATGACGCAGACGACCATGCTCGCCGACGTCATCCTGCCCGCTACCTCTTGGGGCGAGCACGAGGGTGTCTTTACCGCATCCGACCGTAGCTTCCAGCACTTTGACGCGGCCGTTCCGCCCAAGGGCGAGTGCCGCCACGACTGGGAGATCTTCGCGGACCTGTCTACGCGCATGGGCTATCCCATGCACTACGACAACACCGAGCAGATCTGGAACGAGTGCATTAGCCTGTGCCCCAACTTTGTGGGCGCAACCTACGAGAAGATGGCTCCCGAGGGCGGTTACGCCCAGTGGCCGGTCAAGAGCACCGATGTGAACGACCACGGTACGCCCGACATGTTCGCTGGTGGCAAGTTCACCACCAAGGACGGCCGCGCCAACCTGATGGCGCACGACTGGGAGGCGCCCTCCGAGCTTCCCGACGATGAGTACCCGCTCATCCTGTGCACCGTCCGCGAGGTCGGCCACTACAGTTGCCGTTCGATGACCGGCAACTGCAAGACGCTGGCGCTGCTCGCCGACGAGCCCGGCTTTGTCCGCATGAATCCCGCGGACGCCGATGCGCGCGGCATCAAGAATGGCGACATCGTCTCGATCCACAGCCGCCGTGGCCAGGTATACAGCCGCGCCGACGTGAGCGATCGCATCAACAAGGGCACGGTCTACATGACCTACCAGTGGTGGATCGGCAAGTGCAACGAGCTGACCATTCACAAGGTCGATCCGGTCTCGCACACGCCCGAGGACAAGTTCTCCGCCTGCCAGGTCGACGCCATTGCCGACCAGGTCTGGGCCGAGGGCGAGGTCGAGCGTCAGTACACCGAGCTCAAGCAGGCTCTGGTGGACGCCGCCGCTCCCCAGGACGTTGAGCCCGGCGCCGCCAAGTTCGACGACGAGACGCACGTGAACCAAATCGTGTAGTCCCGTTCTCGTTGGCTTTTTGGGCCGGGCGTCCCGTACGTTCGGGAGCCCGGCCCGTTATTTTGAAAGGAAGTGGGGATGAACCGCTTCATCGACATCAACCCGGAGAGGTGCATCGGTTGCGGAACATGCCAGTCCGCCTGTGCCGACGCCCACCGGATGCAGGGTCTTCAGGATACGCCGCGCCTGGCGCTCGTGAAGACCGGCGGTATTTCGGCCGCCCTTGCCTGCCACCATTGCGAGGGTGCCCCCTGCGCCGAGGTCTGCCCGGTGAATGCCATCGAGCACGATGGCGACCGCATCCACGTCAAGGAGCAGGAGTGCATCGGGTGCAGGCTGTGTGCCATCGCGTGCCCCTTCGGAGCCATCCATCCCGATGGCACGTCTATCGCCGGTGTCGCAGGCATGTGCGACCCGACGCCTTCGTATCCTAAGTCCCTGAGCAGCCTGCTTACGTGGGCTCCCGGCCAGTACACCTGCGCTGTCAAGTGCGACCTGTGCGCCTTCGATCCGGACGGCCCGCATTGTGTGGCGGCGTGCCCCACCAAGGCGCTGACCGTCATGGGCGGCGCGGCCGATCGCGAGCTCGACGAGGCCAAGCGCTTGCGCTCGATCGAAAACGGTCCGGTCGTCGACGTTACCGCTGTGGCCCAGGGCCTGTCCGAGAAAGCAGAAGGGAGCGTAAACAATGGATAGCATGACGCTGTTTATCGCATCGCTTGCCGTCTCGTGCATCGGTGCGCTCGCCTCGGTTCTGCTGATCAAGGCCGATAACGCCGCCAAGACCGCCGGCTGCCTTATCGGCGCCGTCGCCGCGGTGCTTTCGTTTGTGGCCGGTATCCAGGCCGTGCTGGGCGATGTCACGTCGGTCGACACCATCGTGTTCTTCCCGTTTGCTCATTTCCAGCTGCTGCTCAATCAGCTGTCCGGCCTGTTCGTGGCGCTCATCTCGGTGCTCGCGTTTGCCGGTTCGATCTACGGTCTCAACTACTTTGATGAGTACCCGGGCAAAAAGGGCCGCGCCGGCTTCTTCTTTAACACCTTCGTGGCGTCCATGATGCTCGTCATCACCGCCGACAACGTGTTTTGGTTCCTGGTCGCCTTTGAGCTCATGTCGCTGACCTCGTACTTCCTGGTCGTGATCGAGGAGAACGAGAACTCCATCCATGGCGGTTGGCTCTACTTTGTGATCGCGCACGTGGGCTTTGTGCTCATCATGGCGAGCTTCCTCACCATGACCAACTTCGCCGGTGGCTCGTTTGCCTTTGCGGATTTCCGCGCTACGCAGTTTAGCCCCGCGGTCGCATCCGTGTGCTTCGTGCTCGCCTTCTTTGGCTTTGGCGCCAAGGCCGGTATCATCCCGCTGCACGGCTGGCTGCCCAAGGCACATCCCGAGGCGCCGTCCAACGTGTCGGCCCTCATGTCCGGCGGCATGATCAAGATCGGTATCTTCGGCATCCTCAAGGTTGGTCTCGACCTGCTCTCCGCCTCGGGCGTTCAGGTCTGGTGGGGCCTTATGGTCATGGTCTTCGGTGCGATCTCGTCGGTCCTCGGCGTGGCCTTCGCCCTGCAGGAGCATGACATCAAGCGCCTGCTGGCCTATCACTCCGTCGAGAACATCGGCATCATTCTGCTCGGCGTCGGCGCCTCCATGGCCGCCATGGCGCTCAACTCGGTCGGCATCGCCGTCCTGGCTCTGATGGCCGCCCTCTACCACACGTTTAACCACGCGATGTTTAAGGGCGAGCTGTTCTTGGGCGCCGGTGCGCTGCTGTACTCCACGGGTACGCGCAATATGGAGAAGATGGGCGGTCTGTTCCGTCGTATGCCGGCAACGGCCATCTGCTTCCTCGTCGGCGCGCTTGCCATCTCGGCCATCCCGCCCTTCAACGGCTTTGTGTCCGAGTGGTTTACCTATCAGTCGCTGTTTAACGCCGCCATGCAGGGCGACAAGGCCGTCATGATCGTGGCCGTGTTCGCTGCCGTCGCGCTTGCCATTACCGGCGCGCTGGCCGTCACGTGCTTCGTCAAGGCCTATGGCGTCTCCTTTGCCTCCGCGCCCCGCTCCGAGGCCGCGGCCAATGCCAAGGAGGTTCCCGCCCCCATGGTGTTTGCGCAGGGCCTGCTCGCGGCCATCTGCGTCGTGCTGGGCATTGGCGCTCCCGTGATCGCGCCCGTGCTGGTCGATGTCGCCGCGTCCGTGCTGCATCCGTACGGTGGCGTGTTTGCTACCGAGGGCATGCAGCTCATGAACCAGTACTCCGGCGCTGCCACCTCCACGCCCGCGATCGCTATTGCGCTCGTGGTGCTCGTCGGCCTTGCCTGCGGTTATCGCAAGCTCAAGACCGTCGGCAAGGTGCAGAAGTCCCAGCCGTGGGCATGCGGCTATGCTCCCAACGAGCATATGCCCGTCGTGGCCACGACCTTTGCCTCCGAGGTGTCCTGGTTTATGCAGCCGCTCTACACGTTGCGTGACCGCTGCACGGCCGTCTGTTGGTCCATCGCGCACTTCTTCCAGAAGCTCACCGGTGTGGCCGAGGCTGTGGAGCCCGTACCCGACAAGGTTCTCGTCGATGCCCCGCATAAGGGTGTCGAGAAGCTCGCCGACCTCGCGACTAAGCTCGAGGGCGGCAACTACAGCATCTATATCTGCTACATCGTCGCGGCACTCGTGGTGTTCCTCGTGCTCGCCGTGCAAATGGGTTAAGGAGGGGAGAGCATGAACAACATCGTACTTGCCGTTCTGCAGGGCGTGGTCGTCATGGCCGTCGCGCCTTTCTTCTCCGGTCTCGGCCGCGTGATCCGCGCCAAGATGCACAACCGTCGCGGACCCAGCATCATGCAGGACTATCGCGACCTGGCCAAGCTCTTTGCGCGCCCCGAGTCCCAGAGCGAGGACGCGAGCTTTGCGCTGCGCATTATGCCGCCGCTGTTCTTCGCCGTCGCCTTTATGCTCGCGATGGGCCTGCCGCTCTTTACGGCACAAAGCCCCATCCCGGTCTTTGGTGACGCCATCACCATCATGTACAGCTTGGCGCTCGCCCGCTTCTTCTTCGCCCTCTGCGGCGTGGATTCGTCCAACGCCTACGCCGGCATCGGCGGCGTTCGCGAGCTGCTCATGAGCGTGCTCATCGAGCCGTCCATGCTGCTGGCGCTGTTTGCCGCCGCCCTGGTGTGCGGCTCCACCGACATCGCTACCATGGGTCAGCACATCATGACGGGCGCCATCGATGCGCCGGTCGCCGTGATCCTCGCCGGCATCGCCTTTGCGATCGCCTGCTACATGGAACTCGGCAAGCTGCCGTTTGATCAGGCCGAGGCCGAGCAGGAGCTTCAGGAGGGTCCGCTCGCCGAGCTTTCCGGCCCGTCGCTTGCGATGGCCAAGCTCGCCATGTCCATGAAGCAGGTCCTGGTCGTCGCCTGGTTCTGCGCGATCTTCGTCCCCTGGGGCGAGCCCGCAACCGTAGGCGCAGCCGCCGTTCTGGGCGCAGTCATCTTCCTGGTGAAGTGCCTTATCGACTTTGTCGTATGCGGCGTGATCGAGAACTCCTGCTCGCGCTCGCGTTTTAAGGTTCTTGGCAATCAGACCTGGGCCGTCGTGGGCATCGCCGTTCTGGCGTTTGTCTTCGTGGTCGTCGGCGTGTAGGAGAAGGGAGAAACAATGTCATTTGCAGTCAGTCTGTCCCTTCTCGGCTTGGTCGCTATCGCGGCCCCGATGGTGGCCTCGGTGCTCGTCGCCCTGTTCCCCCGTCCGTACGCCAAGTGGTTCAGCGTTTTGGGTGCCGTCGTCTCGACGGCCTGCACCATCGCCCTCGCCGCGAATTTCGCTGGCGCCGGCATGCCCGACACGCAGGTCCCCCTGATCTCGTTTGGGCAGACCCTCGTCATGGGATTCACCTTCGATCGCATGAGCACGCTGCTCGCGCCCGCCTTTGTGGGTATCGGCCTGCTTGTCGTGATCTATTCGATTCCCTATATGAGCGAGAATAACCGTGAGCATCCCGACGCGCCGCGTCGTCGCTTCTACGCGTACCTCGCGACCTTCATCGGCGCCATGGCCGGCCTCGTGTACAGCTCGACCCTTTTGGGCCAGCTCGTGTTCTTTGAGATCACGGGTGCGTGCTCTTGGGGCCTTATTAGCTACTACATGACGCCTACGGCCAAGAAGGCCGGCATGAAGGCCCTGATCATTACGCATATCGGTGCGCTCGGCCTGTATCTGGGCGCCGCCATCGTGTTTGCCCACACCGGTACCTTCGCCATCACCGCGATCGCCGGCCTCGACGCCAAGCTCAAGGCCATCGTCCTTCTGCTGGTGCTCTTTGCCGCTTGGGCCAAGTCCGCACAGGTCCCCATGTACATGTGGCTGCCTTCGGCCATGGAGGCCCCGACGCCTGTTTCGGCCTACCTGCATGGCGCCTCGATGGTCAAGGTCGGCGTGTGCGTGTTCGCGCGCGCACTCGTCTCTGCCGGCGAGATTCCCGAGATCGTTGGCTGGGTTGCCATTATCGACGCCATGGTCACCATGCTCTTTGGTTTCCTTATGTACCTGCCGCAAAAGGACATGAAGCGCCTGCTGGCCTTCTCCACGATCGCCCAGCTCTCCTATGTGTTCTTTGGTCTGGGCCTTTCGGTCTTTGGCAGCCAGCTGGCCTTTGATGGCGCCGTGTGCCACATCTTTAACCACGCTTTCGCCAAGACGCTGTTCTTCCTGATCGCCGGTTCGTTCTCCTTTACGCTCGGCACGCGTATGCTGCCCAAGCTTCGCGGCATCGTAAAGAAGTACCCGATCTCGGGCGTGGGCTTTGGTGTCGCGGCGCTCGCCATTGCCGGCGTGCCGCCCATGAACACGTTCTTCTCGAAGTTCCAGATCATCGCCGGTGGCTTCTCTGTGGGTGCCGGCAACGTCGCGATCCTGGTGCTCGTGTGCATCATGGTCGCCGAGACCGTCGCCACCTTCGCCTGGTTCCTCAAGTGGATGGGCTATTGCCTGCCCGGCGAGCCGAGCGAAGAGGTCGCTGCGGGAGCCCCGCTTCCCCGCGCGATGGCGTTTGTGTTCATCGTGCTCATCATCATGGTCATCGTCAGCGGCCCGCTTTCGGCCAGCTGGATCGGTTAGGAGGTAGAACGACATGGGTTATTCGATCGTCAACATCCTTGGCGGCCTTCTGATCGTCACGTCCACCATGGTGGTTGTCTCCAAGAACATCAAACATTCCATCCACTGGTATGCGGTGCAGTCGCTGGTGCTCGTGGGGCTTCTCGCCACGCTCGGTGTCACCACTGGTGCGCAGGAGCTGCTTATGTGGGCTGGATCTGCCTTTATCACCAAGGTCGTCCTGGTCCCTTATATCCTCAACCGTGCGTACAAGAAGATGGGCGAGCCGAGCGACGCATCGCTCAAGGCCGGCCTTAAGCCCGCGTGGGCCATTTGCATCATCGCCGTGGAGGTCGCGATCTGCTTTGCCGTCGTGACGCAGATCAGCCTGCCCACGGCCGAGGTCGCAACGCCTGCGCTCGCTATTAGCTTCGCTCACTTCTTTGTGGGCCTCACCTGCATCATCTCGCAGCGCAACATCATGAAGCAGATCTTTGGATACTGCCTTATGGAAAACGGCAGCCATGTGACGCTCGCGCTTTTGGCCCCCACCGCTCCCGAGATCATCGAGATCGGTATCGCCACCGACGCCATCTTTGCCGTCATCATCATGTCCATCGTCGTGCGTCGCATTTGGGACGACTGCCATTCGCTCGATGCGCGCGACCTGTCCGAGCTGAGGGGGTAGTCCATGGAAACGTTGATTCTCGCCCTGCTCGCGACTCCTTTGGTGTTCTCGCTGGTCATGGCGTTTTTGCCCAAGAGCACGTCCTATAACGTGTTTGCCGGTCTCAACCTGGTCTCCGTCGCAGCCGTCCTGGTGCTGTCGATTGTGACAGCCGGTGACGTCCTTATGAGCGGCGACACCGCGAGCGCTCTTGGCCTGTGGTTTCACCTCGATTCGCTGGGCGCCATCTTTGTGCTGCTCATCGGCTTTATCGGTTTTCTTACCGGGCTGTTCTCGCTGCCCTATGTAAAGGCCGATATCGAGGAGGGCTCCATGCCCGCCGAGCGCGCCAAGCAGTATTTTGCGCTGTTTAGCCTGTTTGTGTTCACCATGCTGCTCGCGTGCCTGTCCAACAACATGATCCTCACGTGGGCCGCCGTGGAGGCAACCACGCTTTCCACCGTGTTCCTCGTGGGTATCTACAAGAACAAGACGGCCCTCGAGGCTTCTTGGAAGTATGCGATGGTCTGCACCGCCGGCGTGGCCTTTGGCCTGTTCGGTACGCTGCTGATCTACGCCAACGCCGCCGACGTGATTCCCAACGCCCACGAGGCCGCATTCCTATCGTGCGTGCTGCCGTATGCCGACCAGTTCGACCCGACGCTCATGCGCCTCGCCTTTGCGTTTATCGTGATCGGCTTTGGCACCAAGGCCGGCCTGTTCCCCATGCACACTTGGCTGCCCGATGCCCACTCCCAGGCCCCGAGCCCTGTCTCGGCCCTGCTTTCGGGCGTGCTGCTTAAGTGCGCCATGCTTGTGATCATGCGCTTCTACGGCTTTACCATCCAGGCCGTGGGCGCCGAGTATCCGCAACTTTTGCTGTTGATCGTCGGCACGCTGTCCATTTTGGTGGCGGCACTTTCGATGTTTCGCCAGGACGACCTCAAGCGCCGCTTTGCGTACTCGTCTGTGGAGAACGTGGGCGTTATCGCCCTGTGCCTGGGTATCGGTGGCCCGCTGGGTATCGCCGCGGCCCTGCTGCACTGCGTGTTCCACGGCTTTACCAAGACGCTTGCTTTCTGCGTGTCCGGCAACATCCAGCACGCTTTTGGCACGCGTAGCCTGGCTAAGATCCAGGGTGTCGTCGAGGTTGCTCCCGCAACCGCCGCGCTCGCCGTCCTGGCGCTGCTCGGCCTTGGTGCCTTCCCGCCCTTTGGCATGTTTATCTCCGAGTTCCTGACCTTTGTCGCCGGTGTTACCGCCGGTCCCATGTGGCTGGTCGTCGTGGTTGCCCTCGGTCTTACCGTGGCCATCTCCGCGCTCACCCGCATCGCACTCAAGTCGGTATTCGGCCATGCGCCCCAGGGCATGGATAAGCATGAGGCCCCGGCGCTCATGCTTATCCCCGAAATCATCCTGGCTGTCATGATCTTGTGGTTTGGCATCGCCACCCCGCTGCCTCTCGTGCACGGTGTGGAGACCGCGACCGGCATCGTGCTCGAGCAAAGCACTGAGGAACTTCACGCGACGCCGATGTACCGCGCTGTGTTCGGTACCGAGACCGCTCAGAGCGAGGTGGAGTAACGAATGATTGAAACTGAGAACAAGGTGTATGCCCGTCGCTGCGAGAGCCATGTCGAGGCCCTGCGCCGCGCCGTTCCGGGCTGCATCGAGAAGGTCGAGTGGCAGTGCGAGGACCAGCTGACGATTACCGTCAAGCAGGACAAGCTGCCCGAGGCCGTCCACTACCTGTATTACGAGCGCTACGGCTGGATTCCCGTGATCGTCGGCAACGACGAGCGCAGTCTGTGCGGTCGCTACGCCGTGTACTACGTCATCTCCATGGAGGGGGAGGACCCCGGCTGGGTGACCGTGCGCACCGAGGTCGATCCCGCCAAGATGACGTTCCCGTCCGTGACGCCGTTCGTCCCCGCCTGGTGCTGCCCGACGATTGGCCCAGCGGCCTGTACCCGCTGCGCAAGGACTCCATGGACTACCGCTTCCGTCCCGCTCCCGCGAGCGACATGGAAAACTACGAGTTCTTGGCCGATACCAAGGGCAAGGAGACCACACTCGTCCCCATGGGCCCGTTGCACATTACCTCCGACGAGCCCGGCCACTTCCGTCTGTTCGTTGAGGGCGAGACGATCGTCGACGCCGACTACCGTCTGTTCTACGTGCACCGCGGTATGGAGAAGGTCGCCGAGACGCGCCTGAACTATGACGCCGTGACGTTCCTCGCCGACCGCATCTGCGGCATCTGCGGCTGTGCCCACTCGGTGGCCTATGCCGAGGCCGTCGAGCGCGCCCAGGGCATTCATGTCCCGCCGCGCGCCCAGTACATCCGCGCCATCATGCTCGAGGTCGAGCGCCTGCACTCGCATCTGCTCAACATTGGCCTCGCATCGCACTACACCGGCTTCGATTCGGGCTTCCAGCAGTTCTTCCGCGTCCGCGAGAAGTCCATGGACCTGGCCGAGAAGCTCTCCGGTCACCGCAAGACCTACGGCCTCAACGTGATCGGCGGCGTGCGTCGCGACATTTTGGCCGAGCAGAAGCTCTCCACGCTCACGACCATCCACCAGCTGCGCTCCGAGGTTCAGGAGCTCGTCGACGTTTTGCTCTCCACGCCCAACTTTATTGAGCGTACGAGCGGTATCGGTATCTTGGACCGCAAGATCGCACGCGACTTCTCGCCGGTCGGCCCGCTCATGCGTGGCTCGGGCTATGCCCGCGACGTGCGCTTTGACCATCCCTTCGACGGCTACGCCGATCCGGACATCCAAAAGATGCACGCCGCTACGGCCGATACCTGCGATGCCTTCGGCCGTACCGCCGTTCGCATCCAGGAGGTCTACGATTCGATCGACATGATCGAGACCATGCTCGAGAACTGCCCGTCGGGTCCCATCCTCACCACGGATTGGGAGTACACCCCGCACAAGTACGCCATCGGCGCCACCGAGGCTCCGCGCGGCGAGGACGTGCACTGGGCCATGCTCGGCAATAACCAGAAGTGCTACCGCTGGCGCGCCAAGGCGGCCACGTACAGCAACTGGCCGGTCCTGCGCTACATGTTCCGCGGCAACACCGTGGGCGACGCTGCGCTGATCGTCGGCTCGCTCGACCCGTGCTACTCCTGCACCGACCGCGTGACGGTGACCGATGTCGCCGCCAAGCGCGACCACGTGCTCGACAAGGAGCAGTTCGAGAACGTCTGGCGCGACAAGTCGCCGCTTGCGGGCGAGGGCACCATGGCCGCTCCGCTCGATGAGGAGGCGCTCTAATATGCTGAAGCTTTGGAAGGTTAACGCCAAGGCCGGCGACGCGACGGTCAAGTACCCGTTTGCGCCGTTTCCCACCAACAAGGACATGCGCGGCAAGCCCGAGCACAACGCCGAGCTCTGCATCGCCTGCGGTGCCTGCGGCGTGGCGTGCCCGGCCGATGCCATTCGCATGGACACCGACCTTGCGGCCGATACCATTACCTGGTCGATCGACTACGGTCGCTGCATCTTTTGCGGCCGTTGCGAGGAAGCCTGCCCCATGGAGGCCATCAAGCTCACCGAGGAGTTTGAGCTGGCCGTCATGAGCAAGGACGACCTCACCAGCAAGAGCGTCTACACGCTCGAGCATTGCTCGCGTTGCGGCAAGCCGTTTGCCCCGCACAAGGAGATCGACTACGCCAAGCGCCTGCTGCAAAAGGCCGGCGGCATGGAGGCCGAGCAGGCCGCCCGCACCGTCGGTATGTGCCAGGAGTGCAAACGCGAGCTCGACGCCCTGCGCGCCGCCTCGGCCGTAAAGACCGGCAACGCGCACGGCATGGCTGCCAACGAGACGCTTGCGTCCGGTGAGCCTCAGGGCCCCGGCATGGAGTATCTGGGCGGCCACGGTGTGAACCCGGAGTATATCGACCGCGAGCTTAACCCCGATGCGCCCGAGATTCCCGCCGGTCCGGCGCCGGTCGAGGGCATCATCATGGATTTTGAAACGAAGGAGGAGTAACCATGGCCGAACCCACGCTTTTGCCCGAGCGGCTTCAGTACCGCCCGACCAAGATCGAGCTCGACGAGAGCATCGAGAAGGCCAAGGCGACCCTTCTTAAGAAGATCAAGCGCTCGGTGTACGTCTACCGTGTCGACTGCGGCGGCTGCAACGGCTGCGAGATCGAGATCTTCGGTTCCATCACGCCCGTCTTTGACGTCGAGCGCTTTGGCATCAAGGTCGTGCCCTCGCCCCGTCACGCCGATGTGCTGCTGTACACCGGCGCCGTGACGCGTGCCATGCGCATGCCGGCCCTGCGCGCCTTTGAGGCCGCACCCGATCCCAAGATCGTGGTGTCCTATGGCGCGTGCGGCTGCACCGGCGGCATCTTCTACGACAACTACTGCGTCTGGGGCGGCACGGATAAGATTCTGCCGGTCGATGTCTACATCCCCGGCTGCCCGCCCAGCCCCGCGCAGACCGTCTACGGCTTTGCCATGGCGCTCGGTCTGCTGGACCAAAAGCTCCATGCCGAGACCACGGTGGAGGCCGCCGGCGAGCAGGCCGATATCCTGCACCCCGGCGTTCCGTACAAGCTGCGCGTTGCCATCGAGCGCGAGGCTCGCGCCATGAGCGGCTACCGTTACGGCCGCGACCTTGCCAATGAGTTTATGGATACGCTCGAGGGTGCGCCCAAGGGCGATATCCGCGGTGCCATGGCGCTGCTCATCGACAAGCAGGACGATCCGCGCCGCGTTGAGGTCTACTCGGCGCTGCAGGATCTGGTGCTGGCCGGAGGTCGCTAGATGGAGCTCACGGACCGCTCTGGTTACTTTGCGGGCCCCGGTATGCTCGGCGGCTCCTTTGGCGATGCCTCGCGCGCAAGCGACGAGGCCGCCGAGGGCGTCGCCGACCCCTGCCTGGGCCATGCGCCCGACCAGGTGGTCTTCTATGAGCTCACACGTAAGTTTGTGGAGACCGAGGAAGACGTTCCCCAGGAGGCCTGCGACGTGTTGTACTACACGCTCGCCGTGGGCCACCACACCGGCGTGCTCGACTGCTTTGAGCCGCGCCTGTCGGTGCCGGTGGATGTCTTCTATTCGCTCGTCGACGCGCTGCCGGAGGGGGAGGCCAAGACCAAGTTCGAGGCCATCCGCTCCTTTGGCGAGTGCCAGCTTGACAAGGCGGCGGTGCCGTCGCTGCTCGAGGCCTGCGACACGCTGCTCGACGAGCGCGGTTTTCGCGGCTCGGCCAAGGCCGGCATCTCGGTGTTCGATAACGACTTTGGCCTGCATGCCCAGCAGGTCGCGTTTCTGATGAAGTTCCGCGATCTGGTTGAGCGCGTGCGCGATGTGTCGGGCGTGTACCTGACGGGAAGGTTGCAGTAATGGGTCGCGTTGTGGATGGACGTGTGAACGGCGCCCCGTTTGCGGGTATCGTGCTCACGGCGGGAAGCGTGCTGCGTGCCGACGATGCCGCCGGCCCCGTGCTCTCCAAAAAGATGGAGGACGCGCCCATTGCCGGTTGGTACACCATCGACGGTGGCCAAACGCCCGAGGACGACATCATCGAGGTCAAGCGCGAGCGTCCGCCTCGCCTGGTCTTGGTCGATGCCGCCGACATGGCGCTGCCCGTCGGGTCTATCCGCCTGCTCGATAAGCGCGATGTGGCCCGCAAGTCGATGTTCACCACGCATTCGCTCCCTTTGTCGATTCTGATCGAGGAAATCGAGCAATCGTGCGAAGATATCGTCTTCATAGGGATTCAGCCGGGCGATACGGAGTTTTACAACCCTATGTCCCCGGAGGTCTTTGACGCCGTCGACGCCGTGTACGACGCCGTGGCCGCCAACGACTTTTCCCACTTTGTCCGCTTGGGACAAGAGCAATAGGAGCGCTTGTCCCTGCTGATTAGGAAAGAAGTGATTGACATGGCAGATTCCAAGGCGGAGTACCCCGCTCCCGATTGCCTTGCGCCCGCCGCGATCGAGGCCAAGACCGAGGCCGCCGGCGTGACCAAGGCCAACCTGCCGGTCGCAAAGGCCTTTGTTTTGGCGATGTTCGCCGGCGCGTTCATTGCCTTCGGCGGCCTGTTCTTTACCGTGTTCTTGAGCGATAGCACGCTGGGCTGGGGCGCCCAGCGCGTCGTGGGCGGCCTGTGCTTTTGCCTGGGCCTGGTGCTGGTGCTGGTGTGCGGCGCCGAGCTGTTTACTGGCAATTCGCTTATGGTCTGCGCACTCAAGAGCAAAAAGATCACCCTGGTCCAGATGCTCAAGGCTTGGGTCGTCGTATGGGTCGGTAACTTTGTCGGTGCCCTGTTCATCGTCTTTTTGGTGTACATGGCCGGCATTTACAAGCTCAACGGCGAGGCGGTCGCCAATTCCATGGTGAGCGTCGCCGCCGGCAAGGTGACGCTCGACTGGGTGACGATCTTCTTCCGCGGCATCCTGTGCAACATCTTTGTGTGCCTGGCCGTGTGGATCGGTACCGCCGGCAAGACCGTGGTCGATAAGGTTGTTGGCATTCTGCTGCCCATCGCCGCCTTTGTGGCCTGCGGTTTTGAGCACTGCGTTGCCAACATGTACTTTTTGCCCATGGGTGCCGTGATGCAGGCGTGCGGCTACGGTGCCGACGTCGCCGGTGCCGATGCGCTCAACGCCGCGGGCATTGCGTTTAACCTGTCCGCCGCCACGTTGGGCAACATCGTGGGCGGCGCGCTTCTGGTCGCGCTCGGCTACTGGTTTATCTACGCCAAGAAGTCCGAGGCGTAAGGTATCGCCTGTTTGACGTTGGGCCTCCCGCGGGGCGTTGCCGTGCGGGAGGCTTTTTTGGCCTGGGGCTCGTTCCCGGGCTGTTGGTCTGTTGTGTTTGGCTTGTGAAAGGGGTAATCGAGATGGCATCTGCTGTGAAGCGTGACGGTCGCGCCGTGGTGACCACATGCGGGGGATGCTATGCCGATTGCGCCTTTGCGGCACGCGTTGAGGACGGTCGCGTGGTGGCTGAGTTGCCGGTTGCGGGGCATCCGTGCGCTGCGCGTGCCCTGTGCGCCCGCGGACGCCATCGCCTGGCAATGCCGTTTGACGAGCGCGACCGGATTTTGCATCCCATGCGCCGACGAGCTGATGGCTCGGGGTTCGATGCGATTTCCTGGGATGAGGCGTTTGCCCAGATTGCCGAGTGCCTTTTGGGGATTGTTGACGAGCGCGGGCCCCGTGCGTTGGGCATGACGCTCGGCGTTCCCTCGTTCGACCGCTACTGGGCGTATCGCCTTATGCATGCGCTGGGCTCGCCCAACGTGTACGGTGCCGATGGCGCCTGCGAGGTAAGCCGACTTACAGGTTGGGAGCACAGCCTGGGCTATAGTCCCGCCTCCGATCTGGCGCATACCGATTGCATCATGTACCTGGGGCGTTCCATCGTCGATTCGTCGACGATGGGGACCGTTGATGCGCTCAACGATGCCCGTCGCCGTGGGGCGAAGATTATCGTGGTCGACCCCCGGCGCAGTGGCTCGGCTGCGCTTGCCGACCGCTGGCTGCGCGTGCGCCCGGGCTGTGACCTGGCCTTGCTGCTGGGCATTGCGCATGTCTTGATTGCCGAGGGCCTGTATGACCACGAGTTCGTGACCAGCTATACCACGGGTTTTGACGAGCTGGCGCAGGCGGCCGCTGCTTGGACGCCCGAGTGGGCTGAGTCGATGTGCGATGTGCCGGCGGACGATATCCGAGCGACTGCGCGTGATTTGGCTGCCGCCGCGCCTGCCGCTGTGGTGGATGCGGGCTTTCATGGTGGCATCGGTATCGCGTATGCGAACAGTACCCAGACGGCGCGAGCTATCTGCATGGTCGATGTGCTGCTGGGCTGTATTGGACATGTGGGCGGCGTGCTCAATCCGCCCACGCCGCTTGTGTTGGGCGACCTCGATCCCACGCGCTTTACGACGCCGCCGGTGCCGCGTGAGCCTAAGTTGGGGTCCGCGCGCTATCCGCTGGTCGATCCGGTGCGCGGCCTGTGCACGACCATCGGTCAGTCGATTCTTGCCGGCGATTTGCGTGGGCTTATCGTCTATGCCAGTAACCCCGGTGCGGGCTATGGCAACGCACGGGCTTGGTTGAGTATTTTGCAGCAGCTCGACTTGCTCGTGACGATTGATATTCGCTGGTCCGAGACGGCGCGTGCTTCCGATTTCGTGCTGCCCGACGTGACGTATCTGGAGGCTGACCGCGGCGTGGGGGCGGTGACAGGTGCCAACGATGCGCGCGTGTTCTACCGCAACGCCGTGCTGCCTGTGCAGCATGACGACACACGTCCCGGTCGGGAGATTTTTGCCGGTCTGGCGCAGGCGTGTGGCGTGGGCGAGTACTTCCAGTTTACGTCTGACGATCTGGCGGCTGCCCAGGTGGCGCCTTTTGGGATCGATCTGGACGAGCTGAAGGAGCGCGGTTGGGCCGATACGGGCGTGGCACTGCCGTCGCGCACGGGTGAGCCGGTGATTCCGCTTGCCGGCGGCAAGATTGCGCTGGCAAGTGACGTATGGGAGCGTGCCGGCTTGGGACGCGTGCCAGGCTGGATCGCGCCGATGGTGGAGCCCGGCCCGGGGATGTTTCGCCTCATTAGCGGCAACCGTCCCTTTGAGTCGCATACCTCGCGCAGGCTCGCGGCCCAAGGTGCCGCTGAGGCTGGATCGGACCTGGATGCCGTGCAGATGAATGCCGATGCCGCTGCGCACATGGGCATCGCCGATGGCGAGGTCGTCGAACTCGTGAGCGATTTGGGCCGCGACCGCGTGCGCGTGGAGACGACGCCGTATCTGCATCCGGCGTGCATCTTCACCTCGGCCGCCCCCGGCGGGCGTTCGTTTGGCGCCGATGCCGGTGGCGCTCAAGCCTTGGGCGTGGGCCCGCTCGACCATACGCCGCTGCGCTGGGACCCGTTGACGGGTGCCGCGCTCACCCAGGAAAACGCCGTTCGCGTGGAAAAGATCGCGGCGCGCGAGGATAATAACGAGTAATTGACTCAGCTGATGTATTCGACTGATCCACGTTTCTTTTGAAAGGCCGCACATGAGCGATAGCCAGAACATGTCCGATGAGGTACGCGCCCGCCTGCGCGCCATTCCTTCCGTCAACGAGCTGCTTGCCGAGTGGCCGGTAGTGAAGGCGGCGGGGGAGACCTGCGACGCGGTGGTGCATGCCGCCGTCACGGCCGAGCTCGACGAGGAGCGCGCCGCGATTCGTGCCGGCGCCGCCCCGCGCTCTAAGCGCGACCTAGCCTCGGCGATCGAGTGGCGTGCGCATCGCTCCGCGCTGCCGAGCCTGCGTCCCGCCGTCAACGCCACGGGTGTGGTTATCCATACCAACTTGGGTCGCGCCCCGCTCGCGGAATCAGCTGCCAAAGCCGTGGCCGAGGTCGCGCGCGGGTATAGCACGCTCGAGTACAGCGTCGACACCTGTTCGCGCGGGTCGCGCAAGGAACATGCCGCGCAGCTGATCCGCTCGCTTACCGGTGCCGAGGACGCGCTGGTCGTTAACAACAACGCCGCCGCTGTGCTGCTGGTGCTGGCGACCCATGCCGCAGGCAAGGAGGTCATCGTCAGCCGCGGCGAGCTTGTCGAGATTGGCGGCAGCTTCCGCATCCCCGACGTCATGGCGGCCTCGGGCGCCAAACTCGTCGAGGTCGGCGCCACCAACCGCACGCATCTGGCAGATTACGAGCAAGCCATCACGCCCGATACGGCTATGATTCTGAAGGTTCATCCTTCCAACTATCGTATCGAGGGTTTTCACGAAGAGGTGGGCTCTCGGGAGCTCGCCGCACTGGCCCATAAGCACGGCCTGCTGTTCTATGAAGACCAGGGGTCGGGCGCGCTGTTGCCCGACGACATCTTGGTGCGCGGTGGCGAAGAAACCACGCCGGCTTCGGTTTCGGCGGGGCTCGATATCGTGTCGTGCTCGGGTGATAAGCTGCTGGGCGCCGCGCAGGCGGGCATTATCATGGGCCGTCGCGATCTGGTCCAGGCCTGCGGGTCGCATCCGCTTATGCGTGCCCTGCGTCCGGGTAAGCTCGCACTGGCGGCGCTCGAGGCCACGCTGCGCGTCTACATGGACGGTGCCGATGTCGCCCATCGCGATATTCCGGTGCTCAGCATGCTTACGCTTCCGCAGGCCCATTTGGAGCGACGTGCCCGCAAGCTGCGCGATCGTATGGTCGCCGGGCTCGACAAGGCCGGCTGCCCGTGCGCCGTTCAGGTGGAGATTGTCGAGGAGTCCTCGACGCCCGGTGGCGGCTCGCTGCCTACCGTCGAGCTGCCCACGATGTGCGTGGCCGTCTGCCCGGTCGACGGGTGCCTGTCCGTCGACGCGCTCAAGCGCTCGCTCGTCCAAGACTTCGATACGCCGGTCGTCACGCGTACCTCGCACGACCGCATTCTGTTTGATGTGCGCACGCTCGTGGGCGACCGCGATATTGAGACGGCGGCGTCGACGCTTGCCGCATGCGTTGCCAAGGCGGTGCGCCGATGAGTGGGGCCGAAGCATTGGTGGAATGTCCCGTTATCGTAGGTACGGCGGGGCACGTCGACCACGGTAAGTCGGCGCTCATCGAGGCGCTGACCGGCAAGAATCCCGACCGTCTGGAGGTTGAGCGCCGTCGCGGTATGACCGTGGAGCTGGGCTTTGGCGAGCTGGCGCTGCCGAGCGGCAAGATCGTCGGCCTGGTCGACGTGCCGGGCCACGCGCATTACCTGCGCGCCATGGTGCAGGGTGCCACGGGCATTGATGTTGCCGTGTTGGTGGTCTCTGCCGTCGAGGGCGTAATGCCGCAGACCCGCGAGCACGTGCATGTGCTGGAGCTGCTGGGCGTCACGCATATGGTGGTCGCGCTGACGATGTGCGACCTTGCCGATGCCGAGATGACCGAGCTTGCTGAGCTCGATGTCGATGACTTTTTGTCGGGTACCGTGTTTGCGGGCGCGCCGATTGTGCCCGTGTCGTCTAAGACGGGCGAGGGGATCGACGGGCTGCTTGCGGTGCTCGACGAGCAGGTAAGTGCCTGCTGGGATGACTGCCGCGACCGTGCCGAGCGCACCGATGCCGCGCCGCGCCTGCCCATCGACCGCTGCTTTACGATTAAGGGCGTCGGCACTGTCGTAACGGGAACGCTGCACGATGCGCCGGTTGCGGTGGGCGACGAGCTGATGGCTTTGCCGTCGCGTACGGTCTGTCGCGTGCGCGGGATTCAGGTGCATGGCGATACGCCGCGCGCGCTGCCTGGTCAGCGTGTGGCGCTCAACCTAGTTGGTGACGGTGTCGCGGCGCTTGACCGCGGCGAGTTGCTGGGCGTGGCGAATCGCTTTGGTCAGACGTTACGCTTTATGATGACGTTCACCTACCTGGGCCGTGAGGGATCCAAGCCGCGTGTGCTCGAGTCGGGTGCGCGCGTGCATGTGATGGCCGGCACGGCCGAGGTTGTCGGTCGCATCATGCTTTTGGAGGGCGAGGCCCCCATGGCGGTGGGCGAGACCCGTACCGTGCAGGTGCGCCTGGAGGAGCCGCTGCCGCTGCGCGCCGGAGACCACGCCGTGGTGCTGTCGTATTCGCCCGTTATGCTCATCGGCGGCGGGCGCGTGCTGCTTTCGCGCTGCCGCCGCTCGCGCGAGCTTTCGGCGGGGGAGCGCACGCTGCTTGCAGCGCTTGAGGCCGGCGATACCGCGGGCGGTGTGGGCGCTTGGCTGGCGCTGCAGATGCTGCCGGTTACGGCGGTTGATGTTATCGACGCTTTGGATCTTGGTGTCGGCGAGGTCGATGCCGCGCTGCGCGGGTTGGTGTCGCAGGGCTCCGTTCGCAAGCTTGCCGTGGGTGATGCGGACTACTTGGCGGACGCCACGGTGCTCGACGCCGCGATGGATGCACTGGCGGCGACCCTGTCAGCCATGCACACGGCGGCTCCCAAGGAGACGGGCTTTACGCCTGGCGCCGTTGCCCATGCTGCGTGGTCTGCCGCTGATGAAGGCGTTGCCGCGGCTCTGATTGCCGAGGGCTGCTCGCGTGGTGTGTGCGCCGCCGAGGGCGCCGAGGTATTCGATCCGCATTCGGCCGCCGCGGCGGCACGCGTGGTTCTCGAAGCCTGCGAACGTATCGTTGCCTTGCTGGACGAAGCCGGCCTCGATGCACCGACGTTGCCCGAGGTGGGCGAGCAACTGCAGCTCGATCGCGACACCATGACGCGTGCCCTGCGCGAGCTTTCGCTCAACCGCTCGATCGTGAAGGTCGAGCGCGACGTTGCCCTGTCCGCTGCCGCCGAGGCCCATGCGCGCGAGCTTGTTGCCGCCGCCATCGCCGATGCCGGTGGCGCTGCCACCACGAGCGTGCTGCGCGAGGCCCTGGGTGTGTCGCGCAAGCGCGCCATCAGCATCTTGGAACACCTGGATGCCGTGCGCTTTACGGTGCTCGACAAGGAAGCCGGCGGCCTGCGCTCCCTACGCTAGGCCGGTCACTCGCTCCCGCCTCCTCAGTTGCGGTGAAATAGTTCCTATTTGGAGGCTTTGGCAGCAAATACAAGAACTATTCCACCGCAACTTCTTGTTCGTCTTTTTGGGATGGAGCCGTTTCGGTTTGGTAAAATACCGCCGCACTTGGGAACGGATGGGCTCCGGTGGGCTCCGCGGTCCTCAAAACCGTTGCGAGGCGTGCAAAACGTCTTGGATGTGTTCGATTCACATACGTTCCCGCCATACGCTACCAGCGCTTTTGTGCTCGCGGTCTTGCTGCGTGCCGCAAAGGCGCTGTTTTGTTTTTGCACGAGCTTTTCCTGGTGCCGCTATTTCGGCGGCGGTATTTAGCTTCGTGCGCCGGGTTTCGAGCATGCCGATGGGGGTGTTTTGCCGTATGACTACCGTAAGACGAGCCAATCTTTCTTGCGTCGTCCAAGCGGGCGGGCTGTCGTCGCGCATGGGTTGCGACAAGGCGCGGATGTTGTTTTGCGGCGAGCCGCTCATCGAGCGCGTGCTGGGTCGGTTGGCGCCAGTTGCCGGTGAGTTAGTCGTGACGACTTCGCGTCCCAGCGAGCTTGCCTACCTTGAGGAGCGCACGTTTGGCGGCCTGATGCCGCGAATAGTGCCGGACCTTGAGGGGCCGGCGGGCGCCATGCGCGGCATCGCGAGTTCGCTGACTGCAGCCCGGCTGCCTCTCGTGGCTATCGTCGCCTGTGATATGCCGTTTGTCTCTTCGGAGCTGATCGGTGCCCTTGCCAATCGTGTTGAGGCCGAGGCGCTCGACGTGTGCGTGCCGCGCGAGGAGCGGGGGATTGAGCCGCTTTGCGCCGTCTGGCGCCGTGACGCGTGTACGCCGGTTGCCCATGAGCTGCTCGCCTGCGACCGTCAGCGAATTCGCTGCCTGATCGACCGAGTGAACGCTGGGTATTTGGATGAGCCTCAGATTGTTGAGGTCGCAGGTTCGACGCTCTGCTTCGAAAACGTTAATACGCCCGAGGAGTTTGCGGCGGCCGAGTTACTCGCCTAGACGATTGGAGTTGTCATGTCTCACGATATTTGTCCCGACACGGGAGAGCCTTGCACTTGCGACGGGTCCGAACCCTGTACCTGCGGTTGCGGTGGCTGTGGACATACCGCGGAAGAGGAAGCGGCCGCCGAGGCGTATCGTGAGGCACACCGCGAAGGCCCGTCCGGTGATGCTCTCGACCACGAACACAAGATCATCGTTTCGTTCGATAGCACCTTCGATGTGATGGAATGCGAGCAGCTGTGCCTGGATGCCGGTGTGCCCGGGCGCATTATGCCTTTGCCCGGCTCCATCACCGCCGGCTGCGGCCTGTGCTGGGTCATGCCGTTCTCGGGCGATGCCCTCGCCGCCTTCCGCGCCGCCACTGAGGGCCGCATAACCCCTGCCGACTACCATCAGCTCGTCCTCTAACCACCAACACCACCACAAAGGTGCCTGTCCCCAATGTGGTGGTTTGGAACACGTGGACGAAACAGGTTTGAAACACGGGTTTTGCATGTCAGGCACTCAAAAACGCTTCTACCTGCATCGTAATCAAAACGAAACATCTGCTCGTCGGCTTATGCGAAACTTTGCTGCAACAGTGCGATATTATCCATACTCGATAAAGTTCGCGGCGCATAGGGTGCCGCGACCGACATTTTTCGTTTCCCATCATTGGAGGAAGCATGAGCTACACGCAGAAAGTTCTCGAAGAGCTCAAGGCCCGCTATCCCGAGCAGCCTGAGTTCATCCAGGCCGCGACCGAGATCCTCGGCACGATCCAGCCGGCGCTCGACGCCCACCCCGAGTACGAGGAGGCCGCCCTGCTGGAGCGCCTCGTCGAGCCCGAGCGCATCGTCATGTTCCGTGTTCCCTGGATCGACGACCAGGGCAAGGTTCAGGTCAACCGCGGTTATCGCGTCGAGTTCAACTCTGCCATTGGACCCTACAAGGGCGGTCTGCGCTTTAACCCGACGGTCACCTTGGGTATGCTCAAGTTCCTGGGTCTGGAGCAGATTCTCAAGAACAGCCTGACCACCCTTCCCATGGGCGGCGGCAAGGGCGGCTCCGACTTTGACCCCAAGGGCAAGTCCAACAACGAGATCATGCACTTCTGCCAGTCCTTCATGACCGAGCTCTATCGCCACATTGGCCCCAACACCGACGTTCCCGCCGGCGACCTGGGCGTTGGCGGCCGCGAGGTTGCCTACATGTTCGGTCAGTACAAGCGCCTGACCAACGAGTGGACCGGCGTCCTCACCGGCAAGGGCCTCTCCTTTGGCGGCTCGCTCGCCCGTACCGAGGCCACCGGTTACGGTCTGGTCTACTTTGTGGACGAGTACCTCAAGAGCCGCGGCGACTCCTTCGAGGGCAAGAACGTCGTCGTTCACGGCTCCGGTAACGTCGCCATCTACGCGGTCCAGAAGGTCGCCCAGCTCGGCGGCAAGGTGCTGGCCTGTTCCGATACCCACGGCTGGGTCGAGGATCCCGACGGCATCGACTACACCGTGCTCGAGCACGTCTACAACAAGAAGCGCTCCGGCCGCGACAAGGGCGTCACGCTCGCTATGTACGTTGACGAGAAGCCCAACGCCGTGTGGCACGAGGGCGACGGCCGCGGCGTGTGGCAGCTGCCCTGCGACATCGCGCTGCCCTGCGCTCGCGAGAACACGCTGCTGCTCGAGGACGCCCAGGCGCTCGTCGCCAACGGCTGCAAGGTGGTCGGCGAGGGCGCGAACATGCCCACGACCATCGAGGCCACAACTTACTTCCAGGAGAACGGCGTCGCCTTTATGCCCGGTAAGGCTGCCAACGCCGGCGGCGTGCTCGTGTCCGGTCTGGAGATGAGCCAGAATGCCGAGCACCTGTCCTGGACCTTCGAGGAGGTCGACGGCAAGCTCGAGCAGCTCATGCGCGGCATGTTCCACAACGTGGACGACACCGCCAAGGAGTATGGCCAGGAGGGCAACTTTGTCATGGGCGCCAACATCGCCGGCTTCCTGAAGGTCGCCGACGCCATGCTCGCCCAGGGCGTCTGCTAAATCTTTGCTTGACATAGCATGTGATGAGGCTCCCAGTCATCTTGGCTGGGAGCCTTTTTTGATCCGCATGCGACGGAGGAAAACGGATCATTTTGTCCCGACACGAGCTGTGCGCTCACGTTTGGTACACTTAAAGGTACTGGACAAGTGGAGAGATGGGGGAGAACGTGCTCAAGTTCGGTACCTACGTCCGTGTTGGAAACGCGGCCGAAGCCTATGAGCTCTTACAGAAGAACCGCAACAACAAGATTGTGGGCGGCGGCATCTGGATGCGCCTGGGTTCGCGTCGAGTGGCGACGGCGATTGACCTTTCGGCCTGCGGGCTCGATCAAATCGAGGAGACCGAGACCGAGTTTCGCATCGGCGCCATGTGCACCCTGCGCCAGCTCGAGCGCCATGCCGAGATCAACGCGCTTGTCAACAACGTCTTTGAGTTCGCCGTCCACGATATCGTGGGCGTGCAGCTGCGCAATACCGCCACAGTGGGCGGCAGCATCTACGGCCGCTTTGGTTTTTCGGATGTGCTCTCCGCCTTCCTCGCGCTCGATTCCTATGTTGAGCTGACGGGCGCCGGCCGCGTGCCGCTCGCCGAGTTCGTGGACATGGGCTATGTGCGCGACGTGATCGAGCGCGTCGTGGTCGTTAAGCACGACTACCGCGCGAGCTATGAGGCCGTGCGCAAGGCCGCGACCGACTTCCCTTCGCTTAATGTCACCGCCGCCTGGTGGGACAACCGCTGGCATGTCACTGTGGGTGCCCGCCCGTTGCGTGCGACCCTGCTGCAGGGTGAGGCATGCGGCCTGGTGAACGAGCAACCTTCCGAGGACGAGCTGCGCGCCCTGGCCGCATCCGTGCGCGCCCTGAGCTACGGCACCAACCTGTGGGGCTCGGCCGACTACCGCCGCCGCATCTCGGCCCCGTTGGCGATTCAGGCCGTGCGCCGCGCCGCCGGCATCGAGCTTTCGGCCGCGCTTGCCCGCGAGCTCGAGACCGTGCAAGCGCCTAAGTTTGCCACGGACGAGTATTCCTGCCGCCGCGTGCCCGGCGTCGATTCTAGCGAGGTGCGCTAATGGCTGCCAAACTTATCGATCTTTCTTTTACGCTCAACGGCCGCAAGGTCAAGGTTCAGATTGCCCCCGATACCATGCTCTTTGCGCTGCTGCGCGAGCAGGGCTGCGCGTCGGTGCGCTGCGCCTGCGAGACCACCAACTGCGGTCTGTGCACAGTGTGGCTCGACGGCGATCCGGTGCTGAGCTGCTCGGTTCCCGCCGCCCGTGTTGAGGGCCACACCATCACCACGCTCGAGGGCCTCAAGGTCGAGTCCGAGGCACTGGCCCGTGCGATGGCTGCCGAAGGTGCCGAGCAGTGCGGTTTTTGCGCCCCCGGCCTCATCATGAACGTGCTGGCGCTTGCCCGCGCCGCCAAGGAGGACCCGAGCCTCGTCGCCACGCGCGAGGAGCTCTCGCGCCAGCTCGCCGGCAACCTCTGCCGCTGCAGCGGCTACGAGAGCCAGTTGCGCGCCATCGTGCGATTCCTCAGCGAATCTGGCGTACAGGTGGGCTTTGAGTTGCCCGAGCTGCCGGTCAACGACACCAGCTGCGACGGCGTCACTTACAAGCAGATCACCCACAAGCAGCCCAAGAAGGACTCGAAGGCTCTGCTCGAGGGCCGTCCCGTCTACACGGGCGATATGGTGCCCGCCGGCGCCCTGATCGTCAAACTCAAGCGCAGCCCCTATGCCCGCGCCAAGATTCGCTCCATCGACACGTCTCGCGCCCTGAAGGTGCCCGGCGTGGTGGGCGTCTACACCTACGAGGACGTGCCCAAGCGCCGCTTTACCATCGCCGGCCAGAGCTATCCGCAGCCGAGTCCCTACGACCGCCTGATTCTCGAGAACCTCGTGCGCTACCAAAACGAGGAGGTGGCGATTGTCGCCGCCGAGACCGAGGAGGCCGCCGACAAGGCGCTCAAGCTCATCAAGGTCGACTACGAGGCGCTCGAGCCCCTGCTCGACTTTACCCAGGCGCTCGATAACGACATTGTGGTCCACCCCGAGGGCGACGTGACCTTTATGTTCCCGCAGGGCGGCGACGTTGCTCGCAACCTGGTGTGCAGCGGTACCAGCGATTTTGGCGACTTGGATGAGGCCTTCGCCCAGAGCGACATCGTCTTTGAGCGCACCTACACGAGCCAGGCCACGCAGACCGCGCCCATGGAGACCTTCCGCGCCTTTGCGACGACCGACGCGTTCGGGCGCATCTCGGTGACCACCTCGACGCAGGTGCCCTTCCACGTGCGCCGCATGGTCGCGCAGTCGCTTGACATTCCGCAATCGCAGGTGCAGGTCATCAAGCCGCGCATCGGTGGCGGCTTTGGCTCCAAGCAGACGGGCTGCTGCGAGATCTTCGTGGCGTTTGTCACCCAACAGACCGGCCGTCCGAGCTACTGCTGCTACACCCGCGAGGAGACCATCACCGCGGGCAACTCGCGTCACCAGATGCAGATGACCGTTAAGCTCGGCGCCATGAACGACGGCACCATCACGGCTATCGATCTGCACACGCTGTCCAATGCCGGTGCTTATGGCGAGCATGCCACCACGACAATCGGCCTTTCGGGCCATAAGAGCCTGCCCATCTACAACCACGTGAAGGCGAGCCGCTTTAGCTGGGACGCCGTCTACACCAATACCAACCGCGGCGGTGCGTATCGCGGCTACGGTGCCACCCAGGGCCAGTTTGCTGTGGAAAGCGCCGTCAACGAGCTCGCCGACATGCTGCATATGGACCCCGCCGACCTGCGCCTTAAGAACATGGTGCACGAGGGCGAGATCATGCCGCAGTACTACAACGAGAAGCTCAATGCCTGCGCGCTCGACCGCTGCCTGCTGCGAGCGATGGACATGATTGGTTGGCGCGACAAGCCACTGGCCGTGGACCTGGGCGACCGTGTGCGCGCTCTGGGCTGCGCGCTCACCATGCAGGGCTCGGGCATTTCCAACGTGGATATCGCCGGCATCGACATGCGCCTGGAAGAGGACGGCTTCATTACCATCGGCACCGGCGCCACCGATAACGGCATGGGCGTCGACACGATCCTGGCGCAGATTGCCGCCGAGGAGCTGGGCGTTGAGAGCTCACTCATTGTGGTGCGCGGCGTGGACACCGACGTGTCGCCGTTCGATGCCGGCTCGTACGCGAGCTCGGGCACGTACGTGACAGGCCTGGCAGCCAAGAACGCCGCGACCGAGCTGCGCGAGAAGATCTGCGCCAAGGCCGCCCAGATGTGGGACGTGGACGCCGCCGATGTGGTCTTTGATGGTCAGTACGTGCGCCTGTCCGACGAGCGCGCCGCGCGCGAGCAGAACCGCTACCTCACGCTGCGCGATTTTGCCAATCTGTGCGTCAAGAACATCGCGGGCGGCGACGCGCTCACCTCGCATGCCTCTGCCTGCCTGCCCGTTTCGCCTCCGCCGTTTATGGCCGGCATTGCCGAGGTCGAGGTCGACAAGGCCACCGGCAAGGTGACTGTGGTGGACTATGCGGCGGCTGTGGACTGCGGCACCGTGATCAACGAGGCGCTCGCGCGCGTTCAGGCCGAGGGCGGCATTGCCCAGGGCATCGGTCACGCACTCTACGAGATCGTCGAGCACGATGACCGCGGTCGTCTGCGCACCGGCAACTTTATGAGCTACAAGCTGCCCACGCGCCTGGATATCGGCAGCATTCGCGTGGCCTTTGAGCCGAGCTACGAGCCGACGGGCCCGTTTGGCGCCAAGTCGATCGGCGAGGTCGTCATCAACACGCCGCTCGCCGCCGTGGCCTCGGCCGTCGCACACGCCACCGGACACCAGGTGCGCTCGCTGCCCATCACGCCCGAGAAGGCCCTGCTGGGGGAGTAGCGGGTCAGCGAACAAGTCGTAATTGGCGGGGCGGGGCAACTCGCCCCGCCTTTTGCACTCGTGGTGAGGTCGTGAGCCTGTAAAAGGTGTGCGTGCGCTTGCCGTTCGTATCTGCTATCATTCCTAGTCTGTGCGCTCATGCGGGCGTGGCGGAATTGGTAGACGCGCCAGATTTAGGTTCTGGTGGGATTCCCGTGAAGGTTCGAGTCCTTTCGCCCGCACCAACGCACCTGCGTCGGCTCCCGCCGTCGCAACTCTTTGTTGCATAAAGGTACCAGCACCTCAGATAAGCTGGGCAGTATGAGGAGGAACGTGTTGAACATCACCGCTTCTGACGTCAAGGACGCCAAGCTCACCGCTACGGTCACCATCCCGGCCGCCGACGTCGACGCCGCGATCAAGAAGGCCTACAAGGACACCGCCAAGAAGTACCGCTTCCCGGGCTTCCGCGCCGGTAAGGCCCCCCGTCCGGTCATCGACTCTGCTCTTGGCGCCGAGGCTACCCTCGCTCAGGCCACCAACGACCTGATCGCCGCCAACGAGCCCGCCGTCCTCAACGAGCTGGACATCGTCCCCACCAAGAACGGTGACTACAAGGAGCTCGACCTCGCCAAGGATCACGAGGACTACACCTACACCGTCGAGTTCTCCCTGCGTCCTGCCGCTGAGCTCTCCTCTTTCGACGCTGTTGAGATCGAGATGCCTCCCGCGGAGGTCACCGAGTCCGAGATCAACAACCAAGTTGAGATGCTCCTCAACTACCGTGCCACCTTCGAGGACGTCGAGGGTCGCGCCGTCGAGGCCGAGGACTACGTCACCGTCGACCTCAAGGCCGTCGAGAACGCCGACAACTTTGCCGCCGAGGGCCGCATGCTCATCGCCGGTAGCGAAAGCAACCCCAAGGAGTTCAACGAGGCCCTGATTGGCGCTAACGTCGACGACGTCAAGACCGTCACCTGGACCGACGAGGTCGAGGAGGGCGAGGAGGCCGAGACCCACACCGTCGAGGTCACCGTCAAGGGCATCAAGGTCCGCAACACCCCCGAGCTCACCGACGAGCTCGTCAAGTCCGACTTTGGCTTCGACAGCATCGACGCCATGCGCGACGCCATCAAGATCGAGATCGAGCAGGACAAGGCTTCTCGCCTCCCGGCCGAGAAGGAGAACCGTTGCGTCTCCGCTCTCGCCGAGCGCCTGCAGCTCGAGGAGATGGACGCCGACTACGAGCAGTCCGTCTTTGAGGAGCTTGGCCAGAACTTCCTGTCCAACCTCGCTGCCCGCGGCATGACGCTCGACGCCTGGCTGCCCGCTTCCGGCCTGACCATGGAGCAGTTCATCGGCGACCTGCACAAGCAGGCCAACGACGTTGCTCGTGAGTCCCTGGCTCTCGACGCCCTCGCCCGCGAGCTCAAGATCGAGGTCACCGAGGACGATATCAACGCCGAGTTCGAGAAGGCCGGCGTCAAGGACGTCGAGGCTTCCAAGGCCGAGTTCATCGCCGATGGCCGCATGCCTGCCGTCCGCGAGTCCATCCGTCGCTCCAAGGCTGTCGACCACTTGGTCGAGAACGCCAAGGTGACCGAGGTCGACGAGACCGCCAAGGACGCCGAGTAATTCTCGCCACCTTGCCCGCGAGCGCATGGGTGCGCCCGTGATGGGGTAAAGTTATACACCGGTTATCCGGTTGCTTCGTACGGTGCCAGCCAATGCATAGCATGCGGGCACCGTACGTTTATCTAGAACCAATTTGGTCCGCAAGAGAGAAATGGAGATGCGTATGATTGCTAAGTTCGATTCCGCCCTCGTGCCATACGTTATCGAGCAGACGCCGCGCGGCGAGCGCAGCTACGATATCTATTCGCGCCTGCTCAACGACCGCATCATCTTCTTGGGCGAGGAGATCAACTCCGTCAGCGCCAACTTGGTCGTTGCCCAGCTGCTGCATCTTGAGAGCCAAGATGCCGAGAAGGATATCTCGCTCTACATCAATTCGCCCGGCGGCGAGGTCTACTCCGGTCTGGCGATTCTTGACACCATGAACTTCATTAAGCCGCAGGTCTCCACCATTTGCGTGGGTATGGCCGCGTCTATGGCCGCCGTGCTGCTTTCGGCCGGCGCCAAGGGCAAGCGCTTCTGCCTGCCGCACTCCAAGGTCATGATTCACCAGCCCAGCGGCGGTGCCCAGGGCCAGCAGACCGAGATCGAGATCGTGGCCGAGGAGATCAAGAAGACCCGTCGCGAGCTCAACCAGATCCTGTCCGATGCCTCGGGCCAGCCTATCGAGAAGGTCCAGGCCGATACCGAGCGCGATAACTACCTGACTGCTGCCGAGGCCCTCGACTACGGCCTGATCGACCGTATCGTCACCTCGCGCGACCTCGCTGCGAAGGACGCCTAGGATGGCCGGTAACATGCAGGACAACTTCGACGAGAACGGCAACCCCATCCGCTGCTCCTTTTGCGGAAAAGAGCAGGGGCAGGTTCGCCGCCTTGTAAAGGGTCCGACCAACATCTTTATCTGCGACGAGTGCGTCGCCGCCTGCTCCGAGATCTTGGAGGAGTCGCTGGCTTCGGACTTTATGGACGCTGCCCGCAACGGCAAGCTGCCGGGCTTTCTCAACGATCACGGGCAGGCTGCATCTCAGCCCGCCGTGGACCCCGAGGCCGAGGGCTTTGAGCTCGAGGACGACGCCCGTCAGGTCATTACGCATGTGCCGACGCCGCACGAGATTTATGACGAGCTTTCGGCCTATGTCATGGGCCAGGAGGACGCCAAGCGCGCCATGTCGGTTGCCGTGTACAACCATTACCGTCGCGTGCTCGAGGGCGGTGCTGCGCTTTCGGCCTTTGACGACGGCTTGGATTCGCAGCTCGACGATGATATGGACGAGGTAGAGCTCGCCAAGTCCAACATTTTGCTGCTCGGTCCCACCGGTACCGGTAAGACGCTGCTCGCCCAGACGCTCGCGCGCATCCTCGAGGTGCCGTTTGCCATTGCCGATGCTACCGCGCTCACCGAGGCCGGTTACGTGGGCGAGGACGTGGAGAACATCCTGCTCAAGCTCATCAATGCCGCCGATGGCGATATTGAGCGCGCGCAGGTTGGCATTATCTACGTGGACGAGATTGACAAGATCGCTCGCAAGGCCGAGAACCTCTCCATCACCCGCGATGTTTCGGGCGAGGGCGTTCAGCAGGCGCTGCTTAAGATTCTTGAGGGCACGGTGGCAAGCGTTCCGCCCACCGGCGGCCGCAAGCATCCCCAGCAGGAGCTGCTGCAGATCGACACGACCAACATCCTGTTTATCTGCGGCGGTGCCTTTGTTGGTCTGGACAAGATCATCGCCGACCGCGTGGGCAACAAGGGCGTGGGCTTTAACTCCGAGATTGCCGGCCCCACCTCGGTCGATGAGAACGACCTGCTGCGCCAGGTGCTCCCGCAGGACCTCAACGCCTTTGGTATGATCCCCGAGTTTGTGGGACGTACGCCTGTCGTCACCCAGACGCAGGCGCTCGACGAGGACGACCTGGTGTCGATCCTGACTGAGCCCAAGAACGCCGTGGTGCGTCAGTACCGCAAGATGTTCCAGCTCGAGGACGTTGAGCTTGAGTTTGAGGACGCCGCCCTGCACGAGATCGCCTGCATGGCGCTTGCCCGCAAGACCGGCGCCCGCGGCCTGCGCTCCATCTGCGAGGACGTGCTGCAGCAGACGATGTTCGACCTCCCCAGCGAGGAGGGCGTCGCCAAGGTCATCGTGACCGAAGCCTCCGTAAAGGGCGAAGAGCAGCCCCAGCGTATCTACGGCTAAACCAGCCTAAAACGTGTTTGCAAATAGCCTCTGACCATTCGCGGTCGGAGGCTATTTTATATATGCGCAATAACCCCAACTACCTGTGTTATTCTGTGTGTTTGTTTAAGCCTCAGCGAAGTCATATCAGACTGAAGTAATCGATACCTAAGGGGAGGAATGTAGGCCCTAGCGGGCCTGCATTCCTCCCCGGCGGGACAGGGAGAGATATATGGAAGAGATGCCCAAGAATTACGATCCGTCGACCAACGAGCCGGCGATCCTGCAGAAGTGGCTCGACGGCGGCTACTACAAGCGCCGCGAGGGCGTGGGCGACTGCACCGTCACCATTCCGCCTCCCAACGTGACCGGCAAGCTCCACATGGGTCACGCCACCGACGACTCCATCCAGGACGCCATCGTCCGTATGGCCCGCATGCGCGGCAAGTCCACGCGCTGGGTGCTCGGCACTGACCACGCCGGTATCGCCACGCAGACCAAGGTCGACAAGAAGCTCAAGAGCGAGGGCATCAGCCGCCTGGAGATCGGTCGCGACAAATTTGTCGACGCTTGCTGGGATTGGACCCACGAGTACGGCGGCATCATCGTCGAGCAGATCAAGCGCATGGGCTGCTCCGTCGACTTCGATAACGAGCGCTTCACCATGGACGAGGACTACGCCCAGGCCGTGCGCAAGGTCTTCTGCGACTGGTACCACGACGGTCTGATCTACCGCGGCAAGCGCATCGTCAACTGGTGCCCCAACTGCACCACCGCCATCTCGGACGACGAGGCCGAGTATAAGGACGAGAAGGGCCACCTGTGGCACCTGCGCTACCCGCTGACCGAGTCGGTTAACGGCCAGGACTACATCGTCGTTGCCACCACGCGCCCCGAGACCATGCTCGGCGACACGGGCGTCGCCGTCTCTCCGAAGGACCCCGAGAAGGCTGCCTTCGTGGGCAAGACCGTCATGTTGCCGATCGTTAACCGCGAGATCCCCATCTTCTCCGACTACCACGTCGACGCCAACTTTGGCTCTGGCTTTGTCAAGGTCACCCCGGCTCACGACCCCAACGACTATGCCATGGGTCAGGCCCACGACCTGCCGCAAATCAATATCTTCGATGAACACGCGGTGGTCGTCGAGGGCTATGGCGAGTTTACCGGCATGAACCGCGATGAGTGCCGCGAGGCCGTCATCAAGTGGTTCGAGGAGCACGGCCTGCTCGACCACGTCGAGGACCTCGATCACTCCGTCATGCACTGCTACCGTTGCGACGCCGCGCTTGAGCCGTGGCTGTCTGAGCAGTGGTTCGTAGCCGTTGACAAGCTCAAGGGGCCGGCGCTCGACGCCGTCAACTCCGGCAAAGTCACCTTCCACCCCGCGCGCTGGACGCAGACCTACACCACCTGGATGGAGAACCTCAAGGACTGGTGCATCAGCCGTCAGCTGTGGTGGGGCCACCGCATTCCCGTGTTCTACTGCGAGGACTGTGGCTGGGAGGACGCCCTGACCGAGGACACCGACGTGTGCCCCAAGTGCGGCGGCCATCACGTGCACCAAGACGAGAACGTGCTGGACACCTGGTTTAGCTCGCAGTTGTGGACCTTCGCCACGCAGGGCTGGCCGCAAAAGCCGGAGCTGCTCGAGGGCCATCACCCCACGACGGCGCTCGTCACCGCGCGCGACATTATCGCGCTGTGGGTTGCCCGCATGGTCATGAGCTCGCTGTACTTCCTGGACGAGGTTCCGTTTAAGGACGTCGTTATCTACCCGACGATCCTTGCCAAGGACGGCAGCCGCATGTCTAAGTCCAAGGGCAACGGCGTTGACCCCATGGATCTCATTGGCATGTACGGCGCCGACGCCATGCGCTACAACCTGCTCACGCTGTGCACCAACAACCAGGATGTTAAGTTCGACGCGAACATCGACAAGAAGACCAAGAAGCTCATTGACAGCCCGCGTACCGACCAGGCCAAGTCGTTTGTGACCAAGATCTGGAACGCCAGCCGCTTCCTGCTCATGAACATGGAGGGCTACACGCCCGGCGAGCCCGTCGTTGAGACGCCGGCCGACGCCTGGATGTTCAGCCGCCTGGCAAAGGCCGTCAAGATGGTCACCGAGGGTATTGAGAACTACACCTTTGGCGACATGGCCCGCGGCGTGCAGCAGTTCTTCTGGAACGAGGTCTGCGACTGGTACGTCGAGGTCACCAAGGCCCGCCTGAAGGGTGAGGGCCGTCTGCAGGCGCAGCGCAACCTGATCTTTGTGCTCGATACCTCCATTCGCCTGATGCACCCGCTCATGCCGTTTGTCACCGAGGAGATCTGGGACAACATGCCGGCGAGCGTGCTCGACCTGGACGCCGAGGGCAACGTCGACCGTGCCGAGGCGCTCATGATCGCCAAGTGGCCCGAGCCCGCCGACTACGCCAAGTATATTGACGAGGACGCCGAGCGCGCGTTTGAGCTGTGCCGCACCGTCGTGTCTGCCGCCCGCGCCACCCGTTCGCGTTATCGCTTGAGCCCCAAGGCCGAGCTCGACGTGGTCGTGCGTGCCGGTGCCGAGGACATCGAGAAGCTCGAGAGTCTGCGTTCGACCATCGAGCCGCTGGCGAACACCGCCTCGCTGGTCATGGGTACCGACGTTGAGAAGCCGGCTGCGAGCATCGCCGTGGTCGATAGCGGCGTCGAGGTCTTTGTGGTGCTCGAGGGCAAGGTTGACCTTTCGGCCGAGAAGGCACGCCTGGAGAAGGAGATTGCCGCGGCTCAGAAGGAGCTCGCCGGCTGCGAGAAGACGCTCGCCAACGAGGGCTTTGTGGCTAAGGCCGCGCCTGCGGTGGTCCAGAAGAAGAGGGACCGTGCAGCTGAGCTTAAGGAGATCCTGGCGGCGCTGACTGCTCAGGTTGCTGACTTCTCGTAGATCTTACTGAGGGACGCATCCCGACGCTTTGCTCGCTACTGCGAACAGTCCTGCGCAAGACGGACAGCACATTAAGTGCTGTCCTTTGCGTGCGGAACTTGTATCGAGCAAAGCGTCGGGCCGCTCCTAGTGCGGTTACGTAGTTGTTTGCATCCTGCGTGTTAGGGCCACTGGGTTGTGGCCTTGATTCTGCTGTAAAGCGTTGTTTGGCTGATATTTTGAATGGGAGGGGCTCGTTGTTGCTTACGGGCCTCTTTTTATGTTGAGGGGACTTTGGTTATGGCGAAGCGTTCTGGGTTGTATTCGGTGCCGTTTGAGGTTCCGGAGCTTTCTTTTGATGAGGCTGTTGCACTTGCGGCCGATACGGGCAAGATTGCGCGCTATTCCACGCCGCTGCTCGAGACTGTCGTCGAGATGCTCGATGAGCTTGGTCGTCCTGACGAGTTCTATGATTGCGTCCAGATAGCCGGTACCAATGGAAAGACCTCGACGACGCGATTCTCGGCTGCTATTCTTCGTGGTGAGGGCCTTAAGACGGCGCTCTTTACGTCTCCTCATCTGGTGCGTTATCCCGAGCGTATGGAGATTGATGGAAAGGTCGTCTCAGACGAGGTCTTTGCCCATGGTGTCTCTGCGGCGTATGAGGCAGGTCGTCGTCTCAACGCACGTCGTGAGGCGGCGGGCGAGGAGCTTCGTTCTATTACGCCCTTCGATCTTTTGTCCGTGGCCGGTTTGGCTATGTTTGCCGAGGCTTGCGTGGACGTGGCCGTGCTTGAGGTTGGCATGGGCGGACGCTGGGATGCTACGAGTGCGACCGATCCCGTGGCCGTCGCCATTACGGGCATTGGACTCGACCATACGAAGGTCCTTGGCGATACGCTCGAGGCCATTGCGGGGGAGAAGGCTGCGGTTATCAAACCCGGGCGTTTGGTTGTTTTGGGCGAGGGTACGCATGAGGCGAGCGTGCAGCGCGTGATGGATGCCCGTTGCCGCGAATGCGGTGTGGTGCCGCTCGTGGTGAACCATGTCACGACTAAGGTGCCGGCGCATGTGGGCGACACGGTTGAGTTCAGCTGCACCACGCCGCGCGCGATCTATACGTCGAGGATGGTTAAACCGGCGTATCAGCCGCAGAATGCCGCGTGCGCGATTATGCTGTGCGAGGGGTATCTGGGCCGCGAGCTCGACCACGATGCGCTCGACGCTTCGCTTATGGGCTGCCCCACGCCGGGTCGCTTTGATGTGTTGGGAACCGATCCACTCAAGCTGATCGACGCCTGCCATAACCCCCAGAGCTGCGAGAACTTTGTGAGCGCACTGGACGAGATCGATCCGTGCGTAGAGAATCGCCCCACGCTGCTGTGCGCCGCGCTGGCCGACAAGGACGTTGCGGGCATCGTCGACGTGCTTGTTCCGGCGTTCCCCCGTGTGGTCGTGACGCAAACCGATTCCGATCGCGCCCTGCCGGCAGAGGAGCTCGCTGCCCTGGTGGACGTTAACAAGCTGGCCGGTGTATACCCCAGCGTATCCGAGGCTCTCGCCGCCTTCGATGCCGCGGGCGAGCCCTTCGTAGCCGCCGGCACCATCACCCTAGCCGGCGAAGTAGCGGGGCTGCTACGCTAGCCCGCCCTGCTCCGTTAACCCATCCCCTCATCAGTTGCGGTGAAATAGTTCCTATTTGGGGGTGCGGACAGAAAGTTGGACCGCGGGGCGGTCCGGACTGGAGGTTCGCATGTACAGCAGGGAGAAGGTCGAGCTCTTCCTCCTGGCGACGGAGGACGGCATGGGGCCGACCGCCGCCGCGAAGTTCGCGGGGGTCTCGGTGGGCGCGGCCAAGAAGTGGGCGACGGGGCACCTCCCGCACAGCTACACCGGGGCGCGCTGTAGAATCGGGGCGAGGAAACCGCCACGGAAGGAGGCCAGCTTGGGCCCCGACAAGTCGATCTACGCCCCGCCAGCGACCGGCCCGCTCGCCGGGCTCAACGAGGACCAGATAGAGAACCTGCTGCTCAGGTGTTAGCGTCAATATAATTTTCACCATTTCCACCAACGCATTTTCGCCAATCGCGCCAACGCGGATACGCCGGATTCGCCAACGCGGATGTGCCGCTTTCGGCGCCTAGGCGCCCTCCTCCTTCCCGTCCTCACCGCCGATGGACACGTCCTTCAGGCGGTACGACCGGCCCGTTATCTTGATCATCGCGCAGTGGTGGCACAGCCTGTCGGCGACCGCCGAGGCCGTGACGTTGCTGCCGAACACGTCGCCCCACCTGCCGACCGGCACGTTGGTCGTGACGATCGTCGACCGCTTGAGCGCGTAGCGCCTGTTCACCAGCTGGAACAGCAGGTCGGCGCCCTCCTTCCCGATATCGAGGTAGCCCAGCTCGTCTATTATCAGCAGGCTGCAGTGCTCGTAGAACCGCATCCTGCGCGCCAGCGCCTCCTTCGCCGAGGCGTGCTTGAGGTCCTCGACCAGCCTCGAGCAGTCGGCGAAGTACACCTGCTTGCGGGCCATCACCGCCTCGTGGCCTATGGCTATCGACAGGTGGGTCTTGCCGACGCCCGGGCTGCCGACGAGAACGACGTTGTCGCCGCGGTCGACGAACTCGAGCGTGGCCAGCTGCTCGACCAGCCCGCGGGGCACGCTCGGCTGGAAACCCCAGTCGAAGTCGGCCAGCGTCTTTATGTAGGGGAAGTTGGCCATCCTCGTGCGGCGCTCGTCGTCGGCGCGCCGCTTGAGGGCTATCTGGGCGTCGGTGAGCTCGAGCATGGCGTCGACCAGGCTCTTCCTCCCGTCGGCGACGAGCCTGACGTACTCGGGCACCGACGACGCCATGCCCTCGAGCCCCAGCTCCTCGAGATTGGCCGCCAAGCGGTTGAGCGGGCTGGCCTGCACCGCGGCGCTCACAGCGAGCCCCCTATCGAGTCGAGCAGCCCGAGGTTGGCGGCGGCCGCCTCGATGTCGCCGGCGGCGTCGCCGAACCAGCGCTTCCCGGCCATGGCCTCGGCGTAGTGCGCCGGGTCGTAGGCCGGCCCGCCCGCCACGTGCGTCGCCACCAGCTCGCCGCCGACGTAGCAGTCCATCGCGCCGCCGGGCATGCAGACGATGCGGGCGGGCCTGCCGATGCAGCGCCTGGGCACCGACATGGGCTCGCCGTGCGCGCTGACCAGCATCGTGGCCGGCACCCTGGCCACGCGCACCACGTCGCCCATCGCCTCCTCGAGGGCGCGGAGGTTGCCGACGGGCAGCAGCGCGTCCTTCTCCTCCATGAACAGCGCGGAGGGCGGCAGCCCCGTGGTCTCGTTGGGCTCGGAGTTGCTGGCGTCCTCGATCCGCGCGATGATCTCGTCGATGTCGTCCCAGCCGTCGAAGTCGCCCTGGTAGGCCGCGAGCCGCGACAGGAAGCGGTTCGACGACTCGACCTTGCCCTTGGTCTGGGGGCTGCGCGGGCGGCACAGCTTCAGCTCGAAGCCGGCGGCCTTGGCGAACTCGTATGCGCGCTGGACCTTGAGGCGCCTGCCGCCCTTGACCGTCACCAGGGCGGACATGTTGTCCGTGACCCACTCGCGGGGCACGCCGCCGAGCCTCGCGATCGTGGCGTACATGCACCTGACCAGGTCGTCGGTCGTCCTGGTCCCCGACCGGATGAATATGTGCCTGCGGGAATGGCCCAGCGTCGCCGCGAACACGTTGAACTCGAACAGCTCGCCGTCGCGGTTCGCCATCCTGACCGACTCCTTCCAGTCGAACTGCAGCCGCAGCCCGGGCGGCGTCTCGAAGCGCGGGTGCGGTTCCGGGCCGACGGAGGCCCCGACGGCGATACCGTTCTTGCGCATGAACTGGGTGAAGGCGTTGTAGCCGGCCAGGTTCTCGCCGGGATACCTGTGCAGCAGCCACTCGTGGATGCCCTTCTTGGTGACCCCCGGCAGCTGCGCCTTGGCGGCCACCTCCTCGATGTGCGCGTCGAAGGAGCCCGCCCTGTCGGCGCGCCCGTCGCGGGGCCGGCCGCCCTCGGCCCTCCAGTACGCCGCCACGGTGTGCCTGTCCTTGCCGTAGCGCTTCGCTATGTCGCTGAAGTTGGGCTTTATGCCCGCTTCCCTGTACATGTCCAACTCTCCGATCAGGTTCTTCTCCGCCACGGCCGCTCCTCCCGAAAGCATCGTTCGCTTGTCGGTCGAAGCGTAAGCCCCGGCGTTGGTGGAAATGGTGAAAATGCGTTGGCGTGATTGGGGAAATTGCGTTGGCGGAATCGGCTAAAGTGCGATGGCGAAATTGGTTGTTTTTACAGTAGCGCTAACACTCAGGGCGGTGTTGGCCGACCTAAAAGCGGAAGGGTGGGACCCGGCTTCGATCTCGAACAGGAGCAAGTGCGAGCTCGGCGAGAGATTGAGGCGGGCGACCGCCCTGCCCCTCCGCTCGATCACAGGTTTCTTGAGGATATCGAAGAGCTCCTATGAGTACTGGAGGCCCCGCGTCGCCGCGCCGCGCGACCGCGACGCCGACATACGCGACCGCGTGGTGCGCATCTTCCGCGAGGGCTCGGGGTGCTGGGGGTACCGCACCGTCTGGGCGCGCCTGCGCCGCGAGGGGGTCCGCGCCAGCGAGAAGCGCGTGGCCCGCGTGATGCGCGAGGAGGGCCTCGAGGTCGTCTACAACAAGAGGCGCGCCCGGGGCTACAGCTCCTACGCCGGCGAGGTCTCCAAGGCACCGGAGAACCTCGTGAACAGGAGGTTCCGCGCCGACGAGCCCAACCGGCTGTGGCTCACCGACATCACCGAGTTCAGGCTCCCGGGCGGCGAGAAGGTCTACCTGAGCCCGATCGTCGACTGCTTCGACGGGATGCCCGTCGCCTGGTCGATCGGGCTGCACCCCGACAAGCGCCTCGCGAACTCGAGCCTGCTCAAGGCCTGCGCGGCGAGGCCGGCGGGCGCGCGCACGACGATCCACTCGGACCGGGGCGGCCACTACCGCTGGCCGGAGTGGATCGGGATCTGCGAGGAGAACGGCCTGGTCAGGAGCATGTCCGCGAAGGGCTGCAGCCCGGACAACTCGGCCTGCGAGGGCTTCTTCGGGCGCCTCAAGAACGAGTTCTTCCACTACAGGGACTGGGAGGGCGTGACGGCCGGGGAGTTCATGGGAAGGCTCGAGGCCTACCTCGTGTACTATCGTGAGGAGCGGATCAAGAAGTCCCTCGGGTGGCTGAGCCCGATGGAGTACCGCAGGAAGCTTGGTGCGCTGAATCACCTTTGCCGGCAGCGGGAAGCTTTCCATAACGCTCGGTTTGAACGGGCGGACCTTGCCTGCAAACAGTTCCTCGTCGCCTGCCAGAATGCGCACGCGGGCGGCATCGACCGGCCGGCGTACGCGGAAGTTGAGTTTGGTGAGTGTCACAGCCGTAATGCGCCCCGGCAGCGCGTAGCCCGCGATACCGGCGGGGGAGACAGCGAGTTGGCAACCCGGGCCCGCTTCGCAGCTTGTGCCCGCAGTGTCCACGTCGGCCCCTGAGCTGCCACCCAGCGCGTCTGCCGCCGCAGCCGCACCGGCGCGTTCGGACTCGGTCGTCACGTTGTCGGCCAGGTCGTGCACGTGCAGCACGTTGCCGCAGGCAAAAATGCCCGGCACGCCCGTTTGCAGACTCTGGTCCACCACGGCGCCGCGCGTGCGTGGGTCAAGTTCAACGCCTGCGGCAACCGAAAGCTCGTTCTCGGGAATCAGGCCCACCGAAAGCAGCAGCGTGTCGCACGGAACAACTCGCTCGGTCCCCGGAATGGGTGCCAGGCGCTCATCGACCCGACTCACCTCGACGGCCTCCACGCGGTCGTGCCCGATCACGCGCGTGACCGTGGTAGACAGATGCAGCGGAATGCCAAAGTCGTCCAGACAGTTTTTCACATTGCGGCGCAGGCCGTTGGCGTAGGGTATGAGTTCGTACACGCCCTCGACCGAAATCCCCTCGAGCGTGCAGCGGCGCGCCATGATGAGCCCGATGTCGCCCGAGCCCAAAATGACGGCGCGCGAGCCAGGCTTGAGGTTCTCGATATTGATGTATCGCTGCGCCAGGCCGGCCGTAAACACGCCGGCGGGGCGGCTGCCGGGGATCTTGATCTCGCTGCGGGTGCGCTCGCGGCAACCCATGGCAAGGACGACCGCGCGCCCGGTGAGCTGCAGCATGCCGGTGGGGCTCATGAGCGTGACGGTGTGGAGTGCGGTGTCTTCCGTGGACTCGCCCGAATCAATCCCAAGTACCATGCTGTCCAAGAACAGCGCAATGTCGGTCGCGCGTACCTGGTCGATAAAGCGCTGTGCGTACTCAGGGCCGGTGAGCTCCTGCTTAAAGTGCGATAGCCCAAAGCCGGGGTGAATGCACTGGCGCAGGATGCCGCCCAAGTGCTGCTCGCGCTCCACGATGGCCACGCGCGCGCAGGCCTTGTGCGCGGCAAGCGCGGCAGCCATGCCGGCGGGGCCGCCGCCGATAACGACCACGTCGAAGGCCTGCGTAGGTATCGCTTCAACGGCATCGCTATCAATCGTGCTCGATTTGAATTTCGCCATCCTAGCGTACCCCCTTCAAAGGTCCCTCAACGAGCCACGAGCCAGTGTCCTCCAACAGCACCTCGCTGGGGTCGCAGCCCAGCTCGCGCGCTAGGATTGCCACCACGCGGCTCTGGCAAAAACCACTTTGGCACCGACCCATGCCGGCACGGCAGCGGCGCTTGACGCCCTCGACGGAAACCGCGCCCGGGCGGCGTCGGATCGCGGCAACAATCTCGGCCTCGGGCACCGTCTCGCAGCGGCAGACAATCTGCCCCCATGCAGGGTCGGACTCAATGAGCTCCTCCTTGCGCGCAAGCGGCGCACGGTCGAAGTCGTCCGGCGCGAGGCGAATCGGATCCCAATCGGCCCGCTCGCGCAGGGCAACACCGGCATCGCGTAAGATCTGCTCCATGCGCTCGGCAATGGCCGGCGCGCTCGCCACGCCCGGCGACTGAATGCCCGCCGCCTGGAACAGTCCCGGCACCACGGCCGACTGTCCAATAAAAAAGTCGTTCGTTCCCTTAATGACCGGGCGTCCACCGGCAAACGCGCGCACCACGCGACGCGTGTCCAGATCGGGTACCAGCTTGCGCGCGCCGCTCAGCAGCGCATTGACATCGCTCGCATAGGTCTGCGTGTCGCCGGGCTCACGCACGGCAGCGGTCGCGGTAATCACGGTGTTGCCGTGTACGGTACCCGTGACGATAACGCCCTTGGACACTGGCGTTGGAACGGGGTAGAGCGGCATGAGCGCACGAGGCTCCTTGTCCAGCACCACGATGTTGCCCTGGCGCCAGACCATCTGGAAGTCCTCGGCGCCCACCATATGCGAGATGTCCGCGGCACCGTTGCCCGCGGCGTTGATCAGGTAACGGCAACGCACGTCGCCGGCGGGCGTCAACAGCGTAAAGCGTGCGCGGACCTTGCCGTCGGCTGAAACGTCCTCGTCGTGCGAGCCAGCAACCTCAATGGCCTCCACCGGTGCGGAGCGCATAAACGTCACGCCGTTGGCAACCGCGTTCTCCAGCGTGGCGATGGCCACTTCAAACGGGTCAACGTAACCGGTCGAGGGACACCACAGCGCGCATGTTGCGTCGGCACTGGCACGCGGTTCAAGTTCGTGGATGCGCTCGGGGCCAATGATTGACAGCTCGGGTACGCCGTTCGCCAGCCCATTGCGGCGCAGCTTCTCCAGGTGTGCGCGGTCCTCGTCGCTAAAGCCCAGCACCATCGACCCGGTGCGGCGGAACAAAAAGCCCAGCTCCTGGGCCCAGGTGCCATACAGCTCGCAACCACGGGCGTTGACCTGCGCCTTTACCGTGCCCGGCGTAGGATCGTAGCCGGCGTGCACCAGGCCGCCGTTGGCCTTCGACGCGCCCAGCGCAATGTCGTTGGCCGCCTCGACCACACAAATGGACAAGTCATAGCGCGCGAGCTGCCGCGCGATGGCGCACCCGGTGATGCCCGCGCCTACAATCGCGATATCAAACGTTTCTGCCACAGTGCCTCCCAGACGAGTTGACAGGCCGTCAATAGGACTATCCTACGGTCTGCACACCCCCAGTGCGGCGGCAATGCGGTGAACAGCCCCGCTGTATCCGCCAACGGCAGGACTCGGGAGCATCGATGACCTTGTCTTCCGCCCCTGGTATCAGAGGTTTGTCTCGTTTTGTAACAGTAAGCAGAAGAGTTGGGTTCCAGATGTTGCAGATCGAGACGTTTGCCAGGCGGCTCCTCTGTTTGTCTTGATTTGTAACAGTAAGAGGGGTTTTGGGGCCCTAGATGTTACAGATCGAGATTGAAGTCGGGGAGGGACCCCTGTGTCTCGATCTGTAACACCTAGACCCGAATTTGCCGAGCAACTGTTACAGATTGAGATGTTTGTGTCTGTGGCCGCCGCTGGGTCCCACCAGGGTCCCGCTCGAACGACCCCCGTGTTAAACTAATCCGGACTGTAAATATTCCGAAAGGTACCCGTAATGTCCAAGTACATCTCCGAGCTCATGTCGCCGCAGCTTATGGGCGTCGTCTATGCCTTCGTTGGCTTTATCATCGCCCTGTATGTGCTGTCGGTCGTCTATGTGTTCATCGACGCTCGCCGCCGCGGCGCCAGCGCCTACGTGGCATGGGGCATCATCGCCCTCATCCCGTTTGTGGGCCTCATCTCCTACCTGGTCCTGCGCCCGCACTCCTATGCGTCCGACCGCGAGGAGCAGGAGCTGGACATGGCCCTGCGCGAGCGCCAGCTTGCCCAGTACGGTACCTGCCCGCAGTGCGGCGCGCCCATCGAGAAGGACTTCGTCGTTTGCCCGGTGTGCGATACCCAGGTTCGCAACGTCTGCCCCAGCTGCCATCGCCCGCTCGATGCGCACTGGAAGGTCTGCCCCTACTGCCGAACTCGCATCCAGTAACGCATCCATCGCCGGGCCGGCCGCAAGCCACGGGCACCGCGCGTTCTGCGCAAGCCACACGCGCGTCCCGCCCACACGATGAAGCATGCGTAGAAAATCGCCCGCCGTGCCATTAAGGTGCGGCGGGCGCTTGTATACCAAGGCAACCTGCCTATAATGATGCAAGTCAAAAACGCCGAGCGCATCGCACGCACTTGCATCAGGCATCCGAGAGGAGAAAACATACCCATGAAGGCACTCTACAATGACGGTTCGGTGGCCGAGCTCCCGCAGGACGAGGTCACGCACGTCATCCGCCACTCTGCCGCGCACATCATGGCGCAGGCCATCAAGCGCCTGTACCCCGAGGCCGACTTTGCCTACGGCCCCGCGACCGACAACGGCTTCTATTACGACGTCGACCTGCCCGAGGGCGTCAAGATCAGCGAGGACGACTTTCCCGCGATCGAGGCCGAGATGAAAAAGATCGTCAAGGAGAACCTCAAGTTCACCGTCTTTGAGAAGCCCCGCGCCGAGGCCATCGCCCTTATGGAGGAGCGCGGCGAGAAGTACAAGGTCGAGCACATCGGCGACCTGGACGACGACGCCCGCATCACCTTCTACCAGCAGGGCGACTACATCGACATGTGCGTCGGCCCCCACATCTGCTACACCAAGGCGCTGAAGGCCTTTAAGCTCACCGGCGTCTCGGGCGCCTACTGGAAGGGCGACAAGGACAACAAGATGCTCACCCGCATCAACGGCGTCGCCTTTGCCACCAAAGAAGAGCTCGACGAGCACATGCACATGCTGGAGGAGGCCAAGAAGCGCGACCACCGCAAGATCGGCCGCGAGATGGACCTCTTTATGATGCGCGACGAGGCCCCCGGCTTCCCGTTCTTCCTGCCCAACGGCATGATCCTTAAGAACACGCTGCTGGACTACTGGCGCGAGATCCACCACAAGGCCGGCTACGTGGAGATCTCCACGCCGCTCATCATGAACAAGCAGCTGTGGAAGACCTCGGGCCACTGGGACCACTACAAGGACAACATGTACTCCACCGTCATCGACGACGAAGAGTACTGCATTAAGCCCATGAACTGCCCGGGCGGCGTGCTGGTGTACGCCTCCAAGCCGCACTCCTATCGCGAGCTGCCCATCCGCGCCGGCGAGATTGGCCTTGTGCACCGCCACGAGCTGCGCGGTGCCCTGCACGGCCTGTTCCGCGTGCGCTGCTTTAACCAGGACGACGCCCACCTGTTTGTGCGTCCCGACCAGCTGACCGACGAGATCGTGGGCGTGGTCAACCTTATCGACTCCGTGTACCAAAAGTTTGGTTTTAAGTACCACGTTGAGCTTTCCAACCGCCCCGAGGACTCCATGGGCTCGGACGAGGATTGGGCGCGCGCCGAGGAGGGCCTGCGCACCGCTCTGGAGAAGCTGGGCATGGACTACGAGGTCAACGAGGGCGACGGCGCCTTCTACGGCCCCAAGATCGACTTCCACCTGGAGGACTCGCTCGGCCGTACCTGGCAGTGCGGTACCGTGCAGCTCGACTTCCAGATGCCGCTCAACTTTGACCTGGAGTACGTGGACGCCGACGGCACCAAGAAGCGCCCCATCATGCTGCATCGCGTGTGCTTTGGCTCCATCGAGCGCTTCATCGGTATTCTGATTGAGCACTTTGCGGGCAAGTTCCCCACCTGGCTCGCTCCTGTGCAGGTCAAGGCGCTTCCCGTCTCCGAGAAGAGCCGCGACTACGCCCACGAGGTGTGCGCCAAATTGGAGGAGGCCGGCATCCGCGTGGTCTGCGACGACCGCGACGAGAAGATCGGCTATAAGATCCGCGAGGCCCGCAGCATCGACCGCGTGCCCTACATGCTCATCCTGGGCGAGAAGGAGGTCGAGGCCGGCAACATCTCCGTCCGCGATCGTTCCAACGAGACCGTTCAGATGAGCGTTGACGAGTTTGTTGCGAAGGTGACCGAGGAAATCAAGACTCGCGCCTAAGGCAAGCTTCACAACAATTAACAAAGGCGACCGTCCATAAAGGGCGGTCGCCTTTTTTCATGCCCAAATAAGAAAAGCCGCTGGTTGAGCGGCTTTTTTTGTTGCACAAAAAGGTACAGGTTTTTATAGAGGGGTATGGAGATGCACCTACTAGCAGTACATTTTGCGTAATCTGGGCAAACGCTGATTAATTGCTCGTATAATGTCTTCTGTCGAAAGATACAAAAATCTGTACTTTTGCGACTGCGCCTAGCTGCGAGCGAGAAGCCTGTTCTAAACGCCCCTGCATTTGCGTGCATCGCAAAGCCAAAAAGAGGGGGCGAGAACATGGAACAGACGGCACGGCGCCAAGAGCAGCTGCCGGGCGCTTTTAACGGCGCCACCACCAACAGCCAGCACGGCCGCGTCCGCTGGTATCTGGTCCACACCCCCATTGGAAAAGAGCGCGAGACCTGCGAAAAGGTTCGCCGCATTATCCCGCACGACCTTATGCAGGACGCTTTTGTGATGCAAAAGGAGTTCTGGTTTAAGCGGGACGGCGCATGGTCGCTCCAAACCAAACCTATGTACAAGGAATATTTCTTCGTCGCCACGCACGATGCCGCTGCGCTCGATAGGGCTTTGGCCCAGTTGAGCTTTGGCTGTCGCATCGCCGGTAGTAGGGAGCGGGCGTACATGCCCATGCCGGACGATGCGCAGGATTGGTACCGCAGCGTGCTGGACGACGACGGCGTGGTGCGCAACAGCGTCGCCCGCATAGAAGACGGCGTGTTGCACATAGAGCAGGGGCCCTTGGTGGGGCAAGAGGCCCGCGTGCATAAGATCGACCGTCGCAAGCGCTGGTGCCTGGTGGACGTAGGCGAAGGCGATTCCAGTTTTAGGGAAGTGCTTCCGCTCGACGTTCCCATCAAAACGTAAGGGAGACGTTGCACTAGCTGTTCGTTCGCATTTTTGAATTAACCGATTGGGGGGGGGTCCTGGAGGACAGGGCCGTACGTTGGACTTTGGCTGCTAAAGAAGTAACAGAGAGCTGTGTATCTGTGGGGGACGCACTGGCCATTAAAGAGATTAAACCGAGCGGCACGGTTGGTTATCGCTTTATTAAAAGGCTGTTTGATCTGGTGTTCAGTCTTTTGATGAGTGTGCTGCTGTTCATTCCTATCGCCATTGTGTGTGCACTCATTAGCCTTGAATCGCCCGGCAGCCCTATGTATACGCAAGAGCGCGTTGGCAAGGGTGGAAAGACAATCAAGATTTTTAAGCTTCGTAGCATGGTCGCCGATGCGGGTGACGTGCAGAAGTATTTGAGTCCTGAGCAACTGCATCAGTGGGAAGTCGAGCGCAAGGTCGATGACGATCCCCGCATTACTAAGATCGGTCAGTTTATTCGCAAGTGCTCCATCGATGAGATGCCTCAGTTTCTTAATGTGCTGAATGGTGATCTGTCCGTAATTGGTCCCCGCCCCATTACAAGGGATGAGCTTGAGCAGCATTTTTCGGATGAGGAAAAGGCTGAGTTGCTCTCTGTCCAGCCTGGAATTACTGGACTTTGGCAGGCGACTGATCGTAATGAGGCGACTTTCGAAAGTGGCCTGCGTCAAAAGATAGAGCTTCGTTACGTTCAGAACCGCTGCTTTCGCATGGATTGGAAATGCTTTGCTGGCACTTTTGGTGCCATGTTTGGCAAGAAGAGGACGGGGCGATAGATGGGTTATCGTATTTTGCTTATAGCTCCAACTTTCTTCGGGTATCGTGATCAGGTGCGTGACGAGCTTTCCCGCCAAGGTCATAGCGTTGTATGTGTTGATGACCGTCCAAGCGAGTCTGTCTCCTTCAGGTCCCTTGCGAAGATCAGCTATAGACTCATCGATGGGCAGATTGCTAAGTACGCTGAATCTCTTAAGGAGAATGTCGCGACAGGTGATTATGATTTGCTGATCTTCATGGGTGGCATGTCTTTTTGTTTCACCCGCGATCAGTTTTCATCCATCAGGTCTACAAGCAACGCTCGTTTTGTCTCGTACCTTTGGGATGCTTTCAACAATTGCGAGCGTTTCGGTGCCTGCCGGGATCTATTTGACGATGTTTATTCTTTTGAGCCGTCCGATTGTGAGCGTTATGGTCTGAAGTTTCGCCCTCTTTTTTTCTCGGGGGCATACGATGGCCTGCCTCTTGTCCCGGACGGTGGATTCACCTATGACGCGTGCTTCATAGGGAGTGTGCACCAGCCGAGCAAATTTGAGGCGGTTAGCTCTATCTGCGACAACCTCGAATCGCAGGGCCTGCGGGTGTTTCGTTATTTTTTTATGCCGTCGAAGTCGGCGGCTTTGTTGCGCCGCCTTACGAACTCCGCCTATCGGGGCGTGGAGTTCAGCTTTGACTCGCTTCCGGCCGAAAAGATAGTCGAGATCTATGCGAGATCCAAAGCAATAGTCGATTCTCCCCAGGCTGGACAGCGTGGCCTTACCATGCGCACTCTCGAGACCATCGGAGCGCATAGAAAGCTGATCACTGCTAATCCTGATGCGGCTTTCTACGATTTCGCGAGTAAAGGTGATGTCGCCGTGTGGCGTGGGAAGGGTAGCGTCTCCCCTCAATTCTTTACGACGCCTTATCGGGAGCTTCCTGATGAAGTGTATCGCAGTTATTCAATTGAAACCTTTGTGAATGCCCTGTTGGGCAATGAGCCAGCCTACAAAGGCTACGAGAAAGGCAACTTATGAGGATTATGGTCACCGGCGCCGACGGTTATATCGGAAGGGGAGTCGTCTCTCAACTCCTGGATGCAGGGCACAAGGTCATGGCCATGGGGCTCTGCTCGTGCGGGCTGAGCCACGATAATCTTGAGGAGCACGTCGGCGATGTGTTCTCCTACGATTTCCAGTCCAACGAGAACCCGGATGTCCTGTTGCACCTTGCCTGGCGAAACGGCTTCTCACATAATGATATTTCGCACCTGGATGACCTCTCTAAGCACTACCTGATTATCAAGGCGGCGCTCGAGGCGGGCGTCAAGCGAATTGCCGTTATGGGTTCTATGCACGAGGTCGGTTACCACGAGGGTGCCGTTGACGAGAACACCCCCTGCAATCCCACTACGCCCTACGGCGTTGCGAAGAACGCCCTCCGGCAACTCACTGGAGAGCTCTGTCGCCAACATGGTGCCCAGATGCAGTGGCTCCGCGGGTTTTATCTCGTTTCGAACGACGGACGCGGATGCTCCATCTTCTCGAAGATCGTCGCGGCTGAGCGCGAGGGTAAGGACGAGTTCCCGTTCACGAGTGGGCGATGCAAATACGATTTCCTTCCTTATGAAGAGTTCTGCCGACAGGTTGTCGCCGTCGTCGAGCAGGATGAGGTGAACGGCATCATCAACATCTGCTCCGGTGAGCCAATCAGCCTTGGTGATTACATCGAGCACTTTATTAATGATAACGGCTTCTCGATCAAGCTCGGTTACGGCAAGTACCCCGATCGCCCGTATGATTCGCCCGCTATCTGGGGCGATGCATCAAAGATTCGCAAGATTCTTGCGGCGAGGAGTAGCCTTGATTAACCAATACTCCCTTGGGGAGTTTGTCGGTAACTGCATTTACGTCGCCTATACTAAACTTCGCTTTCCTGGGGCGAGGCTTATTAGGTTGCCATTTTACTTACGAGGTGGAAAGAAACGCTTCTCTTATGGGCATGGCCTGACGCTCGGTTATGGCTGTCGCTTTGACCTTGGTGGAGAGGGTATCGTCCTAAAAATCGGCAGCAACTGCAAGTTCAATGACAGAGTGCATATAGTCGCGCACGATTCCGTTTCGATCGGCGACAACGTACTGATGGCTTCGAATATATTTATCTCTGATACTAGTCACGGTGAATTCACCAGTACATCAGCGTGTCCTGACGTTGCGCCGGACGACAGGGAGCTTGCTACTAAGCCTACCGTCATTGGTGACAATGTCTGGATTGGCGAGGGCGTATGCGTTATGCCGGGCGTTACGATTGGCGATGGGTGTACGGTTGGCGCTAATACCGTCGTAACTAAATCGTTTCCCAGCAATACCGTACTCGCTGGGTCTCCCGCACGCGCTATCAGGAAATGGAATGATGTCTCTCAAAGTTGGGAGAGGGTGTAGCTATGCTTGAAACTGCATCGGTTGCAATGGCTGTATATAACGGGGAGCGATTCCTTGAACAGCAGATTGACTCTATCTTGGAGCAGCTCTCTTCGGATGATGAGCTTGTTATTTCCTATGACGAATCACAAGATGGCACTTTGTCACTCATTTCCAGATATGCAGAGACTGACGGACGAGTCAAGATTGTTCGTAATGCGGAGCCTGGCGTGGTCGGCAACTTCAACAACGCAATTCAGAACTGCTGCAAGGACATCATTTTTATTAGCGACCAGGATGATATTTGGAAATCCGGCAAAAAGGATGCCATGCTTCGACTCTTGAACGAAACTGGTGCTGACTTAGCAATACACAATGTGGTTCATATTAATGGGGAGGGTATCGTTATCTCCAAGCCGCTCTTTGAGGAATACGGTATCAGGGGAGGTTTATTGCGAAATTTTGCTAAACCACGATACAGCGGATGCTGTATGGCTTTTCCTGCAAGCTCAAAACGACTCATCATGCCTATGCCCTCTAGTGTCGTCAATTACGATCATTGGATCGGTATGGTCTGCGAAATATTCGGAACGGTTGTCTTCGACAATCGTGTCTTTTTGGAGCATAGACTGCACGGCGGTAATGTAACGACATCGCGAAGGAAGCTCAAGATTGTTGCTGCTCAGCGAGCTAATCTCCTTTGTGAGCTTTTCAAGAAGGGGAGGACTCTTAAATGAGTGTTGCTTCCCTTATTGTTGTTGTCTACAACCAGACTGTGGATGATGTGCCTGTTATTAAAGCAGCCCTAAATGCGTTCGTAAGACCTGAAATCATCGTCTGTGATAATAGCACTCATGAGTATGGCAACCGAGCAATCTGCGAGACCCTTGGTGTTTGCTATGTCGATATGGCTGGGAATAAGGGTCTTCCTGCGGCATATCGAGCTGGCATCGAGAGATGCCATGGTGATCTGGTTTGTCTGTTCGATGACGACACCGAGGTTGATCAAGATTATTTCACTGCTTTGGATGGCCTTGACGTTTCTTCACCTGACTGGGATGTTGATCTTCCGCTTGTTATGAGCGGCGATTCTGTTCTTTCACCTTGTACCTTTGACGGTTTTAGGGCCCATTCTTTTCCAGACATTAACTCTGTTTCGGATTGTTCTGAGCTGAGTGGCATCAACAGTGGAATGATTGTAAAGCGCTCCGTATTCGAAGCTGTTTCATACGACCTTGATCTCTTCTTGGATTTGGTTGATCACAAGTTTATTGATGATGTGAAAAAGGCTGGCATGAAGGTCGTTTACTTACGCGGTCCCCTTCTGAAGCAGAGCTATTCCCTTGCGTCAGATAACGTTGATAAAGCATTAAAACGCTTAGCGATTTTTGAACGCGATGCACGGCATTTCTATGACAGTTCTACCCTCAGTCGCCTTTATTGCATTGGGATGCTCGCCGTAAGGAAAGCCAAGCTTTGCCTTAGATACCGAACAACTTGTTTTCTTATCTCGAACAAAGACGACTGAAAGGTGTAATTAATGAAAGGCATCATCCTCGCCGGCGGGTCCGGCACCCGCCTGTACCCGCTCACGCTCGTGACCTCCAAGCAGCTGCTGCCGGTCTACGACAAGCCCATGATCTACTACCCGCTGTCCACCCTCATGCTGGCGGGCATCCGGGACATCCTGGTCATCTCCACGCCGACCGACCTGCCCAACTTCGAGCGCCTGCTCGGGGACGGCTCGCGCTACGGCGTGAACCTCTCCTACGCCGAGCAGCCGAGCCCTGACGGCCTCGCGCAGGCCTTCACCATCGGCGAGGAGTTCATCGCCGGCGAGCCGTGCGCCCTGGTGCTGGGCGACAACATCTTCTACGGCAACGGCCTGTCCCGCCACCTGACGCGCGCCGTCCAGAACGCCGAGTCGGGCCGCGCCACGGTCTTCGGCTACCACGTGGACGACCCCGAGCGCTTCGGCGTCGTGGAGT
>UQHV01000004.1 GCA_900540895.1 uncultured Collinsella sp.
ACGCCCACCAAATGTTCGCAGCTCAGAGGCTATGTCCTCTGGGCTGTTTTGTTTTGCTACCAAGCACGCCGTCAAATATGCCACCAAATATTGATCCAAGGTCCCCGTAGAGGTGCCGGCAGATTGCATACGTCCTGGCCGACCGTGACCGCAACATGTTGGTCAAGCATAATCTTTTGGATTCTTTTGGCGTGAGCGGCTTGGTTTTGGTAGGATTTGTCAGCGGCTTGACTAAGGGGGTTTTATAACTGCCATGCAGGTAGCCGTGTTGGTAACGTTTTACCGACTTGTCAAATACCCCTCATTTTTAATGCGTCTGCAAAATGACTAATTGCTTTGACCTGCTGAAACACTATATGTTGTGTTTGACCTAAAAAAAGAATACAGGATATAGATGCCTCTTTGTCGTATGATAGATGGCGGACAGAGAACGAGAACCTTATTCGCCCCATTTGGATAGATCTTTGAGCCCCTTGATTGGCTGCGAGGATTGTCCGCATGAGGGACTATGGTTATCGAGAACACAGATTGCGCGACGGCGCCGCAAGACAGGGGCACGCCCTGCCGGGCATCGTTTGGCTCTGAAGCGCAATGAGACTACGACGCGAAAGAGGCAAGAGGATGAAGATCATCAAGCGCAGCGGCACCGAGGTTGTCTTTGACATCGATAAGATCGTCAATGCCATCCGTGCCGCAAACTTGGAGGTCGAGGAGAGCTCTCGTCTTACCGACCGCCAGGTGGTTTACGCGGCACAAAACGTCGCCGAGGCATGCGAGAACGCGGGCCACACTGTTTCGGTCGAGGAGATTCAGGATTTGGTCGAGGACGAGATCATGCGTCTCGACTGCTACGAGGTTGCCCGCCACTACATCATCTATCGCTATGTTCAGAGCCTGAAGCGCCAGAAGAACACGACCGATGACAAGATCCTGTCGCTGATCGAGTGCAACAACGAAGAGGTTAAGCAGGAGAACTCCAACAAGAACCCGACCGTCAATTCCGTTCAGCGTGACTACATGGCCGGCGAGATCTCCAAGGACCTGACCCAGCGTGTGCTGCTGCCCCAGGAGATTGTGGATGCTCACAATGAGGGTCTGATTCACTTCCATGATTCGGACTACTTTGCCCAGCACATGCATAACTGCGACCTGGTGAACCTGGAGGATATGCTCCAGAACGGTACTGTTATTTCGGGCACGCTGATCGAGAAGCCGCACAGCTTCTCGACTGCCTGCAACATCGCGACGCAGATCATCGCTCAGGTTGCTTCCTCCCAGTACGGTGGCCAGTCGATTTCGCTGACCCATCTTGCCCCGTTCGTCGAGGTGAGCCGTCAAAAGATTCGCGGCGAGGTCGCCCGCGAGCTCGAGGAGCTTGGCGTTTCCGCATCTCCCGAAAAGGTCCGCGAGGTTGTTGAGGACCGCCTGCGTGACGAGATCCGTCGCGGCGTTCAGACGATTCAGTATCAGGTCGTGACCCTTATGACCACGAATGGCCAGGCGCCGTTCGTGACGGTCTTTATGTATCTCAATGAGGCCCGTACGCCCCAGGAGAAGCACGACCTTGCCATGATTGTGGAGGAGACGCTTCGTCAGCGCTATGAGGGCGTTAAGAACGAAGCCGGCGTGTGGATTACCCCGGCGTTCCCCAAGCTCATCTACGTGCTCGAGGACGATAACGTTCACGAGAATTCCCCGTACTTCTACCTGACCCAGCTGGCTGCTAAGTGCACCGCCAAGCGCATGGTGCCCGACTACATCTCCGAGAAGAAGATGCGCGAGCTCAAGCTGTCGAAGGGCGAGACCGCGGGCAACGGCGACTGCTATACCTGCATGGGTTGCCGCAGCTTCCTGACGCCCGACCGCTCCGGTAACGGATTTAACAACGTGGCCAACGCGCTGAACTATGACCCGAACAAGCCCAAGTACTACGGTCGCTTTAACCAGGGCGTTGTGACCATCAACCTGCCCGATGTCGCGCTGAGCTCGCATCAGGACATGGATAAGTTCTGGAAGATCTTCGATGAGCGCCTTGAGCTGTGCCACCGTGCCCTGCTGTGCCGTCATGAGCGCCTGATGGGTACGCTTTCTGACGCCGCACCGATTCTGTGGCAGTACGGCGCCCTCGCTCGTCTGAAGAAGGGCGAGACAATCGATAAGCTGCTCGTGGGCGGATACTCCACCATCAGCCTGGGCTATGCCGGCCTGTATGAGTGCGTCAAGTACATGACGGGCCACAGCCACACCGAGAAGGAGGGCACGCCGTTTGCCATGGCCGTCATGCAGCGCATGAACGACAAGTGCGCCGAGTGGAAGGCCGAAAGCGATATTGACTTCTCGCTGTACGGTACCCCGCTTGAGTCGACGACCTACAAGTTCGCCAAGTGCCTGCAGCGTCGTTTTGGCATCATCCCGGGCGTGACGGACAAGGGCTACATCACCAACAGCTACCACGTCCACGTGTCCGAGGAGATCGACGCATTCGACAAGCTCAAGTTCGAGGGTATGTTCCAGCAGCTTTCGCCGGGCGGTGCCATCTCCTACGTCGAGGTTCCCAACATGCAGGACAACCTCAAGGCTGTCATTCGCGTGATGCAGTACATCTACGACAACATCATGTACGCCGAGCTCAACACCAAGAGCGACTACTGCCAGGTGTGCGGCTACGACGGTGAGATCAAGATTGTCGAGGATGACGGCAAGCTGGTGTGGGAGTGCCCCAACTGCGGCAACCGCGATCAGGAGAAGATGAATGTCGCCCGTCGTACGTGCGGCTACATCGGTACTCAATTCTGGAACCAGGGCCGAACCGAGGAGATCCGCGACCGCGTGCTGCATCTCTAATAACCATCCCAGGCCGCCCCGTAGCGAGGCCCCGGACCTTTACTCGCTATTTCGGACAGTCCTGGCTCACGACGGAGGCGCCACTGGCGCCTCCTGTTCGTGCGGAACTCATATCGAGCAAAGGTCCGGGGCCTCGCTACGGGGCGGCCAAGTTGACGTAGCTGAGATGCGGCATGCGGTCTGCTCACTCCTCGAAGTTCTTAGCGGAGATAATTCGAGCTGCAGCTGCGATTTACTTGCGATGGCGGTTGAGCCGCAACCCAGTTTTTATTAGATCTCGAACCCTATACTCGATGTTCGCTTCGTTCATTGAGTTACCCTTTGCATGAGGCCGGGACATATCGTCCCGCCCGCAGTTTCGCAGGCCGAAGGCCGAGAATGTTTGAGGACGGGATGATATGTCCCGGCCTCCCGGGAGAGTTACCTATGAACTACGCGAACATTAAGTATTTCGACATTGCTGATGGGGAAGGCGTTCGTACTTCTCTGTTTGTGAGCGGGTGCCGTCGTGGGTGCAAGAACTGCTTTAACTCTGTCGCGTGGGACTTTGCTGCGGGTGAGCCGTTCGACCGTGCCGTCGAGGACAAGATTATCGAGAGTCTCGACCATCCCTTTATTGATGGCCTGACGATTCTGGGCGGCGAGCCTATGGAGCCCGAGAATCAGGTGGGGCTTGTTGACTTTATCGAACGCGTGCGTGCGGCCTATCCCGCGGGGTCGGGCAAGACCATTTGGTGCTTTACCGGCGACGTGCTCGAGGAGCTTATGCCGGGTGGCCGTCATCATACCGAGGTGACGGACCGTATCCTGGCCTGCCTCGACATGTTGGTGGACGGCCCGTTCGTTCAGGATCTGTACGATATCTCGTTGCGCTTTAGGGGCTCGAGCAATCAACGCGTGATTGACATGAACGCCACGCGTGCCCGTGCCGAGCGTGAGAACGTTGCGCTTTGCGACGCCGTGGAGCTTTGGCGGGACGATCCGGTCTATTCGACCCATACTATGTAGCTTGTGGCCGATGCCGGAGGGCGTGGTACCATAGCGCGAACGCAAAATCGGAAAAGTGAGGCCCAGATGGTCGATCAGGAAAAAGTCGAGGCCGCCATTAAGCTGTTGCTTGAGGGCATAGGCGAGGACCCAACTCGTGAGGGCCTGCTGGAGACCCCGGCGCGCGTTGCCCGTATGTATGGCGAGATCGCCGGCGGTATGGACCAGAGTGCCGAGGAGCACCTGTCCAAAACCTTTGCCGTCGCTTCGAACGATTTGGTTATCGAGCGCGACATCACGTTTTACTCGCTGTGCGAGCATCATCTGCTGCCGTTTTACGGCAAGGCTGCCATTGGCTATATCCCCAACGGCCGTGTCGCAGGGCTTTCTAAGCTTGCCCGCACGGTAGAGGTCTACGCCCGTCGTCTGCAGCTGCAGGAGCAGTTGTGCGCACAAGTTGCCGATGCCCTCATGGAGTATCTCGCTCCCCAGGGAGCGATTGTGCTCATGGAAGCTGAGCATATGTGCATGACCATGCGCGGCGTGCAAAAGCCTGGCACCAAGACCGTGACGCTCGCTCGCCGCGGCGTCTTTGAGACCGATCCCGCGCTCGAGGAGCGTTTCTTTAGGATGCTGGACCGTTAACCATGAGAGTCGTCAACGACTTTACATCGAAGACCGATGAGGGGACGTCGCGTCGCGGCTTTATGGCTTCGGGTCTGACTCCCTTTGGTGCCATGCCTCGCATTGATTACATTTGTGCCAACGGGCTGTTCCGGCGGCACCTGGGCAACATTGCACAGTTGGAATCGGGGCGCATCTTCTGCCGCCACGGTATTGACCATCTTCTCGATGTCGCTCGCATTATGTGGATCAAGAATCTCGAGGAACAGCTCGAATTTGACCGTGAGGTCATCTACGCCACGGCACTTCTTCACGATATCGGCAAAGATGAACAGTATGAATCGGGTATATCCCATGATGTTGCAAGCGAACGCGTCGCTGATGCGATTCTCGGCGGCATGCCCGATGATGTGGCGTTTGAGCCGGCCGATGCCGCAGCCATTAAGACGGCCATTCTGGGCCATCGAAAGCTGCGTGTGAACAGCCAACCGCTTGAGCGTCTGCTCTATGCAGCCGACAAAGCGTCGCGCGCCTGCTTTGCATGCCCCGCGCGCAATGCTTGCAACTGGAGCGAGGATAAAAAGAACCTGTCGATTCGCGTGTAGTTAGTTTGCGCGGTCGGGGTTCTAAACGAAGGAGACGATCGCGATGAGCAACAAGAAACTGCCCGAGAATGCAACCAAGACTGAAGGCGCCGAGCTCGCCCGCCGTGGAAGGGGCGAAATATCCACCGCAACGGCGGTACCCCACGTGAGCTATGACGATCTGCGCCATGCCGACCGCATCACCGTTGAAGGTCTTGAGGTTTTTGCTAACCACGGCGTATATCCCGAAGAGAACGCGCTGGGCCAGAAGTTCATCGTGTCCCTGGTGCTCTATGCCGACCTGCGTGCAGCGGGGGAGCACGATAACCTGGACGCCTCGATTGACTACGGCTCGGTATGCCACGATGTCGATGGCTATCTGCGCGAGCATACGTTTAAGCTCATCGAGGCTGCAGCCGAGGGTGTGGCCCAGATGCTGCTGCGTCGTTACCCCCTGCTGCTTGGCGTGCACGTTAAGCTCGATAAGCCTTGGGCGCCCGTCGGTCTTCCCCTGGCAAGCTGCGGTGTCGAGATCGAGCGCGTGCGCTAGTCGACGCTAGAGCTTGTTGAGGGGCGGCTGCTTGAGCCGCTGCGACAGAGCTCTATTGTTGGGACAGTACGTGTCGAGCAGGGCGTGAAACCGCTGATTGTGGCTTGGCTCGAGCAGGTGGACGAGCTCGTGGGCGACAACCATGTCGAGACACTCGATGGGATAGGCGGCAAGTTCGCGTGCGATGCGAACGGCACCGGATTTGGGCGTGCATGAGCCCCAACGCGTTTTCATGCTACGTACGGAAACGCGGGAAACGGCGACACCCATTGCGATTTCGTACGCGCGCGCCATATCGCGCAGCGCCGTGGTGACCTCGGATGCATAGAGCTGGTCGATGCGGGTCTGGAGCTCATCGGACGTCAGGCCGTCGAGGGTTGCGCGCCGCTTGGCCTGTGGGCGTTCGTTCGATTTGTCGGCACCCATAAAACTTGCGAAGGTGGCCTGCTTGGGCCGCGGTGCGGGTGATGCAAAGTTGCGATCGAGCGCATCTTGTACCGTGATGGGCTTGCCCCAAAGTGCAATGATGGACGAGGGGCTGAGCGGCTCTCGTGCCGTCGCCTGACGTTGCTCGCGCTGGGCAAGTCGACTGATAATCCAGGCGCTGTTGCGCTTCACAAACGCTTCGATACGCTCGCGGCTGGCGTCGAGCGGTGCACTGGCGTGGACCTCACCGCTCGATGTGACGCGTAGGTTGAAGTTCTTGACGCGCTTTTTGGTAACGACGACGGGGATGGATGTGCCATCCGGTCGGGATACGGTAATCGTAAATTGCTGCGTCAAAAGCGGTCCTTCAGATTGGGGACGGGCCGCATGTCGACCGTTCGGCATGCGGCCCGCTCAGGGGATGTGAAATTAATAACGCTCGAAGAAGGCAAGGGCATTATCGCTGCAGAGCTTCTGCATCACGGTCTTGCCAAAGTGCTTGGAGAGCATGTTCTGGAACTCGGGCATCTTGCTGGCATCGGAGAGGAAGGCGGGCACCGTGGCACCGTCCCAGTCGCCGCCGAGCGCGATGACATCCTCGCCGCCCAGGTCGAGCCAGTGCTCGATATGTGCCGCTAACTGGTCGAAGGTGACGTCTGCGGCGGTCTTGTCGGTTGCGTCGTTGGAAAGGAACTCGCTGCAGTAGTTGAGGCCGACGATACCGCCCATGTCGCGAATGGTGCGGAACTGGTCGTCGGTAAGGTTGCGTTTGACGCCGCAAACCGCACGGGAGTTGGAGTGGCTGGCGACGAAGGGACGCGTGGCGTGGGCGACAACCTCGTCAAAGCACTCATCGTTGAGGTGGGAGACGTCGAGTACCATGCCGGCGTGCTCCATCTGCGTAAGTGCCTCGATGCCGGCGCCGGTGAGGCCGGCGTGGGTGTCGTGGCCGCTCGCGAGCGGCCCCTGCGCATTCCAGCTGAGTGACGACATAAGCACGCCCAAGCTCTTGAGCACTTCGATCAGCGCGGGGTCCTCGGCAAAGAACGTGGCGTTTTCGATGGTGTGGATGCAAGCGACCTTGCCGTCCTTGAGCGCGGGGCGAATGTCTGCGGCGCTGCGCACGTTGACCATACGGTCGTGGTTGAGCATTGCCTGGCCGCTCATATGCGCCATGATCTGCGCCTGGAAGCGCGCGGCGTGGGCGGTGGGAATCTCGTCGGGGACAAACGTGGCGAAGCACTGTGCCCACGGCGTGTTGCCGATCTTTGCGAGCGAGATGGCACAGGCGTTACCCTCGATGAGGTCGAAATCTTGCGGATGCGTTTCGTCGCCGGGGAAATAACCGTCGGTGCCGGCGGTAAAGCGCAGGTCGAGATCGAGCGTGGCCCAGCCGATGCGGTCGGCGGTGTCGCAGTGTAGGTCAAATACGGGATATGCCATGGTTCCTCCGGTTGCAGCGTTTCTTTGCAAACTGTCATTGAATTGTATGACTAGGGTATAGTTAGCGCCATATGTTCACGGCGGCCCGCGTTGTGCGCCGCCCTTATCACGGAGGTTACCATGTCCAACCAGGGCAAGAAGGTCAAGACCCATTATCGCGGCACGCTCGACGACGGCACGCAGTTCGATAGCTCCTACGATCGCGGCGAGCCGCTGGAGTTCACCTGCGGCGCCGGTCAGATGATCAAGGGCTTCGACGCCGCTGTTGTCGATATGCAGGTGGGCGAGAAGAAGACCGTGCACATTCCTGCTGCCGATGCCTATGGCGAGCACAATCCCGAGATGGTTCTGACCTTCCCGGCCGAGCAGGTTCCCAACATCGAGCAGATCGAGAAGGGCATGAAGCTCTTCCTGTCCACGCCGAGCGGCATGCCTGTCCCCGCCGTCGTCATTGACGTGACGCCCGAGGCCGTGACGCTCGACGCCAACCACGAGCTGGCCGGCAAGGACCTCAACTTTGATATCGAGCTCGTCGAGGTCGAGGGTTAGAGCATGCCTGAGCGCTTGGTTTCGACGACATGCTTGGGAAATCTCAACGATCCGTCCTATGAACTCCTGCTTCGCCGGAAGCTGGGCGGCGTCTTTGAAGTTGACGAGCTGCTGCTCGATTGGGACCAGGCTGATGTATACGCGTTTGTGGGCGTGACGGAGCTGGGGCGCACGGTCGATGTTCGGCTGGATACTGCCGACGGCGGTCGTTTTGTCGACGGCGACGTGCTCGCCGTCGACCGTTCGGGCGTGGTGCCCGTGGCGGTTGTTGTGCGCCTGCGCAGCGCCGAGGTTTATTTGGTCGAAGTTGACCGCTTGGACCCGATTGCGCTCGCGCATGCGTGCTGGGAGATCGGCAATATGCATGCGCCGCTTTTTCGAGGCGATTCGGACGAGCATACCGTGCGCATGTATACGCCGGTGCAGCCTGTTTTGGGCCGCATGCTCCGGGGCGTCGAGGGCGTTCGGCTCTCGACGGTTACCCGTGAACTCGATTCGGACCGGCGCTTTGCGTCGAGTGCGGCGGATGCCGTTGTGAGTATGGCTCCAGACTTTACGATCGTAAAGAAGGCGCGCGGCTAAGCACGCATATGCGCAAGACGGGCTTTGAGGGGCGACCAATCAAGGTCCGTCTTGCTGTTGATAGGAGGCTTTGGGGGAACATATGGGTCTTGAGGGAATCAAGCTGATTGCCTGCGATTTGGACGGCACGTTGCTGCATCCGGGGGAGCGCGAGCCGCGTTCCGAGGCCTTTGAGCTTATCGATGAGCTGCATCGTCGCGGTATCGTGTTTATGCCGGCGAGCGGTCGTCAATATGCGAGCTTGCGCTATCTGTTTACCCCGGTGGCCGATGAGCTCGCCTATGTATGCGAGAACGGAGCCCTGGTGATGAGCGAGGGGCGTGCCGTTGTCAAGCGCTCCATGGAGCGTAGCCTTGCTATGGATATCGCGAATGCCGTGGTTGCGTATCCCCATGCCGACGTGACCCTTTCGTGTGAGGGACACCTCTACACCATGAGCGGCAACGATGCGTTCGTCGACCATTTGCGCTATGAGGTCCACTGCGATGTGGCGGTGGTCGACCGTCCCGAGGACATCGACGAGGACGTCATTAAGATTGCCTTCCAGACGCCCGAGGTGGATCAGCCGGCGGCCCTGGAGTATTTTGAGCGCCTCTTTAGCGACCGTGTCGACGTGATGACGTCGGGAACCGAGTGGACGGACTTTATCGGCTTTGGTTCGGGCAAGGGTTCCGCGCTTGCCGATTACGGTCGTGCCCTGGGAATTTCGCCCGACGAGATGATGGCGTTTGGCGATAACGAAAACGACCGCGACATGCTCAACGTAGTGGGCCATCCTTATCTAATGGAGAGCTGCAATCCCTCTATGTGTGGCATCAACGACCGCGTCCGCTACGTGCGCACGGTCGAAGAAGAACTGCGCCGCCTGCTCGCCGAGTAGATATATGTGGCATGCCTAGGAATCTCTTTTTGCTGCAGAGTGCAGAAAGGTGGATTTTAAGGCATGTCCCGAACATCTACCGGCAGTCGGGGCAGAGACCCTCGAAGATGGTGTAGTGCGACGTGACGTGCCAGCCGATTTGCTCGGATGCCTTGGCGTCGAGCTGGGCATCGAAGGGGAGCGGTACGTCGATGACGCGGCTGCACGAGGTGCAGATGATATGCGCATGCGGCTCGATCGTGCGATCGAAGCGGCTGCCGCCCGGCGTCTTGATGGAGAGAATCTCGCCGGCGTCGGCCAAGAGATTGAGGTTGCGGTAGACCGTGCCGCGGCTGATTTTGTCATCCTGCGCGCGCACGACGTTGTAGATTTCGTCGGCGGTGGGATGGTTATAGCTTTGGCGCACGGCGTCAAGAACCAGCTTTCGCTGCCTGGTATTCCTTCTTTGCACCGCCATGCGCCTCGCCTCTTTTCTATCAACGGTCGTAGGTAAATGATACCGTATTTAGCACACAATACTAATAACGAGGCGTGAAACCGTCTTCATTGGCAAGTGGGGCTCGGGCCTGGGCGTCTACGAGGCGAAAACGCGTTCCCATACGCTCGTAGGAGGCATGAAGCGCCTCGAGATGAGATAGGATATTTGCCGGAGCCCCCTGTATCTCCATCTCGACTGAGCCGTCTTCCATGTTACGCACCCAGCCGGTGAGCGCGCGTGCCTGCGCGAGGTTGGTGTTGGTAAAGCGAAAGCCAACGCCCTGGACTTGCCCCGCCCAGCGCAGGAAATAGCGCAGGGGAGTGTCTTGAGTGGCCTCGTCGCTTGCGAGCACAGTAAGCCTGCGGCGCAGCTCGAGCTCGACGTTTGATGGTTTTTGAGGCTCTCGACTGCTGCCGGTGACGCTGGAGAAGAACGTATCGAAGAGGCCCATAGCTATGCCTGCTTGCCTGCGTCGGCCGGGAAGGTTATGCCGGCCTGCTGGCGCACGGCATCCATGATGCGCAGTGAGACGAGTGTGACATCGCGGTAGTGGCCAAGCTCGTGGCGTCCCGCCGGGGTCTCCCAAATCTCTTCCTTAACGTTATCGATGCCGCCGATGGCGGTGATAAAGTCTGTGAGTTCGTATTCCATAGTGTTGCTCGATTTGGGCAGGTCGAGCACGCGGCCGTTGTCTCCTTGTTCGCGCGGTGCCTCGGTCGCCGAGCCGCGTACGACGTCGCCGCGATAGTCGATGCGGACGTTGCGGGGCGTGGACAGATGGTCGATCTGGATAGTGCCACGCTCGCCTTCGATCTGCGAGGGCAGCAGGTCATTCGTAATTTTGGAGTGCGCGAGCTCGACGGAGATACGCCCTCCGCCATAACTGGCGAGAATGGAGCCGCAGCCGTCGATGGGGCCATGGGTGAGCTCTTGCGTTGAGGGGTCGAGCAGCGTGGTCATGCTGGTGAGACCGGAGGGCATGCCGAAGATCTCGACCATGGGCTCGACGGTGTAGACGCCAATGTCCATGAGGGAACCCGATGCCATATTGCAGTCGAAGATATTGGTGGCACGTCCCGCGAGAATCTCGTTGTAGCGCGAGGAATACTTGCCAAAGCGCAATGAGGCGCGGCGGATGGGGGCAATCTCGCCCAGGACGTCCTCGATGGCGTGGAAGGCGGGATCGTGGAGGGGACGCATAGCCTCGAGGGCCACGACACCTGCTGTCTCGGCAGCGCGAAAGACCTCGAGCGCCTGCGCTTCGGTGGCGCAGAAGGGCTTTTCGACGATGACATGCTTGCCACCGGCGATGCAGGCAAGGGCCTGCTCGTAGTGAAGTGCGTTAGGGCTGCCGATATAGACGGCGTCGACGTCGCCGGCTGCCGCAAGCTCATCGAGTGACGTAAAGTTTCGCTCGCCACCGCGCTCGGCGGTAAAGGCAGTACCGCGCTCGGCATCGCGCGAGAGCGTGCCCACAAACGCGGCTTGGTCGTTGGCGTTGACGACCTGGATAAAGTCGTCGGTAATCATGGATGTGCCGATGGTCGCTATACGCAGCATGTATCCCCCTCGTGCCGTTCGGTTTACAGGATGAGTGTAGCGCGAGGGGGCAGGAAATAGCGTGCGAAAACGCCGTTACAGGTCGCTCTCGTTAAAGCCGGTGTCGATATCGAGGTTGCTGCCGTCGGCCGCCGTGGTGGCGAGCTCATCGCAGCGCTCGTTGAGCTCGTGGCCGGCGTGACCCTTAACCCAGATGAACTCAACCTTGTGCTTGCTTTTGGCGGTGAGCAGGCGCTCCCACAGGTCGCGGTTCTTGACGGGCTGCTTGTTGGCGGTTTTCCATCCGCGCTTTTTCCAGCCGTCGATCCAGTGCTTGTTAAAGGCGTTGACGACGTACTGCGAATCGGAATGGACTTCGACGTCGCAGGGGCGGTTAAGTGCCTCGAGCGCCACGATGACCGCCATGAGCTCCATGCGGTTGTTGGTGGTCTTGGCATAGCCGCGCGAAAGCTCGGAGGTGAAGGTCTTGCCGGCGGGGTTGGTGTATTTGAGCACGGCGCCGTAGCCGCCGCGTCCCGGATTTGATCGGGCCGAGCCGTCGGTATAGATGATGACCTTCACGGGCTTCCTTTCGTTGGGTACGTTTCGTGTGAGTGATCATTGTAGCGCCATGCCCGCCGGGGGCTAGCAATCTACGATTTCTACCCCGTCTTCCGACAGTTAGTTGGCATGGATGATGCGGTTGAGCTCGTCGAGGTATTGCTGCAAGAGGGGAGAGGGCTTGCGCTCGTCGTGCATGATATAGCCTACGTGCATCGTTGGGGCGTCTGCTAACGGGATCGATGCCATACCCCATTGCATTTCATTGGAGAGGACACCGGTCGACAGGGTGTAACCGTTTGACGTGATAAGTAAGTTAGTAAGTGTTCCGCGGTCCGAGATTCGTATGTTGCGGTCGCAAGGGATATAGCTAAAAGGTTCCTCGGCGTAATAGAAGGAGTTCGAGGTGCCTTGCTCAAAGCTGTAGCGCGTATAGGGTGTGAGGTCGGCAAGGGACAGCTGCGGGCGGCGGGCAAGCGGGTGGCGCTCGCTAACGAAGACGTGGACCGTCGCGTCGAATAGGGGATGGAAGCTCGCGCGCGCATCGGCAAAAGCCTTCTGCAGAACGCGGGCGTTAAAGTCGTCCAGATAGAGGATGCCGATGTCGCTGCGAAACGCGCGGACGTCATCGATGATCTGCGATGTGGTGGTCTCGCGCATGATGAACTCGAACTTGCTGTCGCGGCAGCGCTCGACCACGTTGACAAAGGCCTCGACCGAAAAGGCGTAGTGCTGGGCGGAAATGGCGAGGCGGGCTTGCGGGGTACCGCCGTCCTCGTAGCGCGCCTCGAGCATGTCGGCCTGCTCTACGACCTGGTGCGCATAGCCCAAAAGCTCGGTGCCGTCGTTGGTGAGGGTGACGCCGCGGCTGGAGCGCGTAAAGATCTCCAGGTGGAGCTCCTGTTCCAGGCTTTTGACGGCGTTTGAGATGTTGGACTGAGCGGTATAGAGGCGCTGAGCTGCGGCGTTGATTGAGCCGGACTCTGCCACGGCAATCAGAAAACGAAGCTGCTGAAGGGTCATCGATGCCATCCTTTCGATTGCTATCTATAAAACCGATAACAGATTAGCGCTTTTAAGTGATTGACCGAGCGAAACAATGCTCGTACTATTCAAAACACACAAAGGCGGTAGGTAATTAAACCGACCACGGAACCGGGATGCGAAAGGAGGCCCGCATATGAATTGCTTACCAAGACGAATGCCGGGCTCCTGTTTGCGCTCGTCGGCGTGATCAGGAGACAGCGACTTACTTCTCTCTAATTTATTTACTTTTGTTCGATCAAGGAGATCATCATGAGCCAGTTCATCAACAACCCCGAGCACACCTTTGGTTTCGATACCCTGCAGCTTCACGTTGGCCAGGAGAGCGCCGATCCCGCATCCGACTCCCGCGCCGTGCCTATCTACCAGACCACGAGCTATGTGTTCCGCAACTCCCAGCACGCCGCCGACCGCTTTGGTCTTGCCGATGCTGGTAACATCTACGGCCGTCTGACCAACTCCACCCAGGGCGTCTTCGAGGACCGTATCGCCGCGCTCGAGGGTGGCGTGGCAGGTCTCGCCGTCGCCTCCGGTGCTGCTGCCATCACCTATACTCTGCAGGCTCTTGCCCAGGCCGGTGACCACGTGGTGGCTCAGAAGACCATCTACGGTGGCTCCTACAATCTGCTGGAGCATACGCTCTCCCAGTTTGGCGTCGAGACCACCTTTGTCGATGCCCATAACCTGGAAGAGGTCGAGGGTGCCATCAAGGACAACACCACGGTCATCTATCTCGAGACGCTCGGCAACCCCAACTCCGACATCCCCAACATCGACGCCATCTCCGAGATCGCCAAGAAGCACGGTTTACCGGTTGTCGTCGACAACACCTTCGGCACCCCGTATCTGTTCCGTCCGCTGGAGCATGGTGCCAACATCGTCGTCCACTCCGCAACCAAGTTTATCGGCGGCCACGGCACCTCGCTGGGCGGCGTGATCGTCGACGGCGGTAACTTCGATTGGAAGGCGAGCGGCAAGTATGCGCAGATCGCCGAGCCCAACCCCTCCTACCATGGCGTCTCGTTTGCCGAGGCTGCCGGTCCCGCCGCCTTCGCAACCTATGTCCGCGCCATCCTGCTGCGTGACGAGGGCGCCTGCATCAGCCCGTTCAACGCTTGGATCCTGCTCCAGGGCACCGAGACTCTGTCGCTGCGCGTTGACCGTCATGTCGAGAACACCAAGAAGGTCGTTGAGTTCCTGGCTGGTGACAGCCATGTCGCCAAGGTGAACCACCCGAGCCTGTCTGAGCACCCCGATCACGAGCTCTATCAGAAGTACTTCCCCCGTGGCGGCGCCTCGATCTTTACCTTTGAGATCAAGGGTGGCCAGGAGGCCGCCTGGAAGTTCATCGATCATCTGCAGGTGTTCTCGCTGCTCGCCAACGTGGCCGACGTCAAGTCGCTCGTCGTGCACCCGGCTACCACCACGCACTCCCAGCTCTCTGCCGAGGAGCTCGCCGAGCAGAACATCACGCCCTCCACGATCCGTCTTTCCATCGGTACCGAGAACGCCGAGGATATCATTTGGGATCTGAAGCAGGCTTTCGCCGCGCTGGACGAGTAAGGCGACTTGTGCAAGGACCCCTTGCGACTCGATAGGTATAACTGCATAAAATGCCTGCTCAAGGCGCCTGTGCGAACAATGGTTGCACAGGCGTCTTTTTTGCATAGAGAGGGCGCAAAAACAGGGTTTTTGACATGCTTTATGCATTCGAGTTGTGGAAAACTCCTGTTGAGAGGATGTGAGTTTTACGCAATTGACGTGCGCCTTTTGAGTAAAACCGCAGGTCGCGATTTGCTCGGGGTACTATGCAGCGCGATCGAATCACACGCAGCTCAAACGCAGCAAAAACGCACTACGGAGGTTTCCAGCTACATGAGGATCGATTCACGAAAACCGAAAGCCGCCGCCCTTTCCGCCGCTCTGACCGTGGCACTTTTGGCGGGCGCCGGTGCAACTGATGCCCACGCGGCAACACTGTCCGACACGGTTGGATCCACGCCGTCCGAGACGACGCTGGTGCAGCCCGTCGACTATCGCAGCGACGGCTTTGGCTCCATGCAGGAGTGGAATGCCTCGATGGAGGCCAAGCGCGATTCCCTTGAGATGCGTGCTCAGATCATCATGAACATGTACGGTGACTATGCCACCGATGACGAGCGCGCTGTACTGCAGGGTTGTATCGACGGTGCGGGCAGTCTTTTGACGATGGAGGAGGTCGACGCGAAGTCGACCGAGCTCGATGAGCTGCGCACTGCACTTGAGGATGCCAAGCGCGAAGCGCTCGAGGTTGCTGCCGCCGAGGCGGAGGCTGCCGAGGCCGCCCAGGCTTCGTACTACAACGCCGGTTACACTCCGTCCTACGCGTCTGCCGCGTCCTACGCGAACGGATCGGGCCTGACGCGCTCTGCGGGTGTCAATAACTACAACGGTCGCCGCGAGACCTATTACAGCAGCAATGTGCTTTATCACTATCGCACGGGCGAATGGACTCAGGATTCTGAGGGCTTCTGGCGCGATTCCGACGGCTATTACGTTGTTGCCGCGGGCGATATGGCCCAGGGCTCGACCTTTACGGGCTCCAAGGGTGATTGCAAGGTCTATGACTCCGGCTGCGCTGCCGGAACCACCGATTACTACACCGGTTGGTAATTTTTCTGCATCACGGATATTTGGCGGACGGGCGTCTTTACCGAGCTTTAGGGCAACGTAAGGACGTCCGTTCTATGTATGCGTTTGAGTTAACAGAGCCCTTACCGTGGCGGTACGCTGGGCGTATGGATGCGGGGCACACTGGTTCTTGAGAAATAAGGTCTTTCTCTTGGAGGAAGTGGTCTTGTGAATGCTCGAGATATTGCCGTTGCCGCCGTCGCGTTGATGCTTGGCTGCCTTGGTCCCACGGCCGCGCTCGTCGCGGGCATGCAGGGGACATGCGGGGCTGCTCCTATCGTGGTCGGCGCGCTGATCGCGGCCACGCTGCTGGGAAGCGCAGGCGTGGTTCTTTGCCGCGACGATGAGGACGAGGTGCCGGGGTCGCAACGCTAACTGTTGTGAGATCGGCCGCCGGTCATAGACGAAGATGAAGGCCGCCGCAGGGGAAAGGTTCCCTTGCGGCGGTTTTGCTGTTAAGGCTGTTGAATGCGGCGCGTCGGCGCTACCAGCTTTTCTCGATATCGCGGATGCGCCGATAGAGCCACTCGTTTTGCGGTGCCTGGATATCGTGTTTGGTTGCGAGGCGGCAGATGGTGCCCGCGAACTCATCAACCTCGGTTTTGCGCCTTGCGATGCGGTCTTGAGCCATCGAGGGCATACCGGCGGGGTCGATTCCCTCGATGAGGTGCACCATTTGCGTCAGGTCTGCCTCGGTCAGTTCAACGCCCTCGGCGTTGGCGACCGCAAGCGTTTCGCGCATGGCGGAAACAAAGCAGTGACGCTGCTCGGAGCCCGGCTCCGTGGCGCTTCCGTAGGTCCCGCCGTAGGCCATGCAGGTCTGGTTGATGCCGTCGTTGAGCATGAGTTTGGCCCACATGCGGTGGGCGATGTCGTCCTCGACGGTATGGGCGATGCCGCAGCGCGTATAGAGCTCGTCGATCGCGGTGATGGTTGCGGGGTTCGTGCCGGCCGCCGCGCCAAAGCGGATTTCGCCCGCATTGGTAAAGGTGAGCGCGCCGTTGAGAAACACGGCGTCCATGCCCTGGCAGATACCAAGAACGGTATGCTCCCAGCCAAAGCGTTCGGCAATCTTTTGCTCGCTCGTAATGCCGTTGCACAGCGAGGCGATGAGCGTGTTGGGTCCCACGACGCGCTCCATAGTCTTGAGTGCTTGGTCGAGACCGGTGGTCTTGACTGTCAGGATGACCAGATCGGCGGGCGTCGCCTCGCTGGCACGGACGGACGTGAGATCGCAAGGCTTTCCGTTGACGGTGAGCGCATCGCCCGCGTGACGCTCAAAACGGGCGTCATCCATAACGTATTCGACGGCGTCATTGCCGAGGGCCTTGGCAATCATGCTGCCGTAGAGCAGGCCGACGCCGCCCTTGCCGATAAAGGTGACCTTGTTGATCTGCATGTGAATCATCTCCCCATATAAAAGGCGCCCGCGTAAGGGGCGCCTGATGGATTGTAAGCCGCCGGAGCGCCTTGCATATGCGGGATGGCGGATATATAGAAGAACAGATGCGTTGGACTTATTCCGCGGGGCAGACCGCAAAGACACGCGCGGGGTATCCGACACCATCACGGACCTTGGGGAAGGTGCAGAAGATAACGGCGCCTGTGGCGGGAAGCTCGTCCAGATGGTCCATGACTTCGATCTGATAGCGGTCGACCGAGAGGATGTATTGCTCGCCGGGGTAGGGGTAGGCGTCCTCGCGCGTGGTCATGCCCGGCTCCTTTCATCGGGCTTTTTGCTGATGTTAAAGCGGTGCCGTGACGGCTCGATTTCTGCTGCGTTACGATACGTTCTCAATTGCGATTCCGATGTGTTTCGATGACGTGGCCGTTGTGTTTCGCCTCATTAGGGCTTCGAGGGGAGAGGAGGGGCCGTGCAATATCGCGTTGACCCCAAAAGCGGCAACCGTATCTCGGCGTTGGGGCTGGGCTGCATGAGGTTTCCCGGTGCACCGGGGCACCCCGATGCGAAGACAGCCGATGCCATCATTTCCCGTGCGGTGGAGCAGGGGATTAACTACCTGGACACGGCCTATCTCTATCCCGGCAACGAGGCGTGCGTGGGTGCGTCGCTTGAGCGCCTGGGCTTGCGCGACCAGGTTTTGCTCGCAACCAAGCTGCCGCATACTTCGTGCAAATGCGCGGAGGATTTCGACCGGTTCTTCGACGAGCAACTGCGCCGCCTACGGACTGACCATATCGACTATTACCTCATGCACAACATTACCTCGCCCGCCCAGTGGGAACGTGTGGTGGCGTTGGGCATCGAGGACTGGATCGCGCGTCAAAAGGCGGCGGGGCGTATTCGCCAGATTGGTTTTTCGTACCACGGCAGCGCAGCGGACTTCCTGACGATGCTCGATGCATATGAGTGGGACTTTTGCCAGATCCAGTACAATTACGCTGGAGAGCGATATCAGGCGGGAACAGCGGGGCTCATGGCCGCCGCCGAGCGAGGCCTCGCGGTGTTTGTGATGGAGCCGCTGCTGGGCGGGCGTTTAGCGGGCAAGCTGCCGCCACGGGCCCGCGCTGTGCTCGATAGTGCCCGTGACCCGCATTTGCGCACTCCTGCCGCCTGGGGTCTTTCGTGGGTGTGGAATCATCCCCAGGTGACCATGTTGCTTTCTGGTATGACCGATACCGCGCAGGTGGATGAGAACTCGTCACTGGCAGACCTCGCGTTGCCGAATTCGATGACTGCCAACCAGCTCGACACGATCGCGCACGTGCTGGATGAGTTTGAAAAATCGAATCGCGTGCCCTGCACGGGATGCGGCTACTGCATGCCATGTCCCAAGGGTATCAACATTCCCGGCTGCTTTGCCGCCTACAACGCGAGCTATGCGCACAGCTGGTTTACGGGGCTGTCGCAATACTTTACGGCGAGTGCGGTGCGCACAAGCGAGGCCAAGCTGGCGAGCAATTGCGTCAAGTGCGGCAAATGCGCGCGCCACTGCCCGCAGCATATCGATATCCCCGAGCGTCTCGATGACGTGCGCCGGCGCTTCCAGCCGGGCCCCGTAACGGCCATGCTTAAAGTCTTCGGCAAAACTCGCTCCTCATGACCCTTTTATATCTTGTGATGGAATAGTTCCTGTTTGCGGCAGAATAAGGCATCAACAGGAACTATTTCACCGCAACTGATGGGAGGCTATCGTGGGTGACCGAGGTTTACGTAATGATTCGCGTGAGGTTCGTTGGGGCATTTTGGGCGCTGGGCACATTTCTCATCGATTTGCCCCGTCGCTCAAGAAGGTCGACGGGGCACGGCTGGTGGCTGCGGCCGGCCGCACTCCTGCACATGTCGAGGAATTTTGCCGAGCGTTTTCGATCGATGCTGCGCATGGCCATGCCTCGGTCGACGATAACGGCAATGCGGCTTATGACGCGCTGATTGCCGACACCGATGTCGACGCAATCTACTTGGCTCTTCCGCATGGCATGCATGCGCGTTGGGCCTGTCGCGCGCTGCGCGCCGGAAAGGCCGTGCTGTGCGAAAAGCCGGCCGTTTTGAGTGAGGAAGAGGCTCTCTCGATTGCCTCCGCCTCTCGTGAGCGCGGCGTGCTGTTTATGGAGGCGATGAAGAATCGGTTTTGTCCGATGCGCACTCGCGTGAAGGACTTGCTTGCGTCGGGTGAGCTTGGCCGTATTGTCTCGATTGAAAGCGTGCAAAAGCTCGATTACGGCGAGCCTCCTTCGGGCTATCTGCTTGATTCGTTGCAGGGCGGCTGTCTATATGACATGGGCTGCTATGCGGTCGGTTGGTTTGAGGATTTGCTCGCGGGCGCGTGCGAGGTTTCATCCCGTGAAGTTCGCTGGCGTGACGTATCAGGCGGCCGCGTCGATTGGGCCGACGAGATCCGTATGAGCGTCGGCGGTATACCCATTCATATGGTGTGCGACGGCAAAGCAACATATGAAAGCCGCTTAACGATTGCCTGTGAGCGAGGCTCGTTGGAAATCGAGCGTCTCCATCGCCCCGAGCTCGCCCATGTGAAGTATTCCGACGGTCGAGTACTCGAAATCGATGCACCATTTGAGGTTGATGATTTCTACGGCGAAATCCAGCATGCGACCCAGCTCATCCGGGCGGGGAAACTCGAGAGTCCCGTCATGCCCCTTGCCGCCACGCAGCGCTGCGCGCGCATTATCGATGCAATCCGTCTAGCCCTCTAGGACTTGGCGCTGACGCGTAGGGGATCATGACGCCGGCGCCCGTGGTGCCTGGCGGCCCACATCTCTGATGCCCCTTTTATAACTTGCGGTGGAATACGGTCTGTTTGCGCCAAAATAAGGCACCAATAGACCGTATTTCACCGCAACTGATGAGGGGGAGTTGGAGATGCTGACGATCGGATGTCATCTTTCGACGACGAAGGGCTATCGGGCAATGGGAGAGACGGCGTTGTCCATTGGCGCCAATACCTTTGCGTTCTTTACGCGCAACCCGCGCGGTGGCAAGGCAAAAGACCTTGACATGGATGACGTGGCGGCTCTGCGCGAGCTTATGGCGCAAAACGACTTTGGACCGCTGGTGGCGCATGCCCCGTATACCTATAACCCCTGCTCCGCTAAGGAGCGAGCGCGCGAGTTTGCCCTGGAGGCCATGGCCGAGGATCTGCAGCGCATGGAAGCACTGCCCGGCAACTACTACAATTTTCATCCCGGTGCGCATGTGGGACAGGGGGCAGACGTCGGCATTCAGATGATTGTCGACACGCTGTGCCAGGTGATGTTTGAGGGACAGCAGACGACGGTATTGCTTGAGGCCATGGCAGGCAAGGGCACCGAGGTGGGCCGTAGCTTTGAAGAACTGGCGCGCATTATCGAGGGCGTTGCCGCCAAGTGCCCAGAGCTGTCCGATAAGCTGGGCGTTTGTTTGGACACCTGCCATGTGAGCGATGCCGGCTACGACATCATCCATGATCTGGACGGCGTACTCGACGAGTTCGACCGCGTGGTGGGTATCGATCGCTTGCATGCCGTACACATCAACGATTCGAAGAACCCTTGTGGCGCCCATAAAGATCGTCACGAGTGCATCGGCAAGGGATACCTTGGCGGCGAGGAATTTGGTGGCGGTATGCAGGTTATGCAGAATATTGTATCGAATGGCCGTTTGCGTTCGCTGCCGTTTATTTTGGAGACTCCGAACGAACTTGCAGGTTATGCAGCTGAAATTAGACTATTAAGGTCATTGCAGCAGTAACGACTGTCACAAAGTAGAGTATTCAATTCACGTTATGGGTTTGTTTCAATCAGTTTTCTCATTGCAGATTCGTAATTCCGGGTGCATAATAGCCAACAGTTTTTGCAGACCTCTGAATCAAACGAGGTCACCGGAAGGAGACTGATTATGAAGCTGAAGAAGCTTGGCGCATTTGCCGCCACGGGTGCTATGGCGCTCGCCCTCGCTCTGACGGGCTGCGGCTCGTCCAACGCCACCTCTGGTTCTAATGCCGGTTCCAGCAGCTCTGACGACGCTAAGGTCGAGAAGGTCGACGGCTCCAAGGAGTACGCACTCGTCAAGGACGGTACGCTGACCGTCGGCACCTCTGCCGAGTACGCTCCGTTTGAGTACAAGGATGACAACGGCGATTATCAGGGCTTTGACCTTGAGCTCATCAAGGCTATCGGCGACAAGCTGGGCCTGGATGTCGAGTATGTCAACAATGACTTTGACACGCTTGTTCCGGGCGTCGCTTCGGGCGCCAAATATGACGTCTCCATCGCGGCTATCACCGACACGCCCGAGCGTGAGAAGGAAGTCACTTTCTCCGATTCCTACTACATGGACGATCAGGCCATCGTGACCAAGGTCGATAACACCGACATCACGGCCGACAACTACAGCGAGAAGCTCAACAACGCCGACGCTACCATCATCGTCCAGTCTGGCTCGACCGCCGAGTCCTTTGCCCAGGAGAACTTCCCCAAGGCCAAGATTGTCCCCTACAAGGACGCCACCGAGTGCTTCAGCGCCCTGCAGTCCGATAAGGGCGACGCCGTAGTCACCAACCGCTCCGTTGCCAGCCAGCTGACCGCCGAGCAGTTCAACACCTGCCAGACCATCAAGCAGATTAGCACCGGCGAGGAGTACGCCATCGCCATCAACCAGGGCAACACCAAGCTCAAGGACGACATCAACCAGGCCATCAAGGACCTGACCGACGACGGTACCGTTGACGCCCTCATGGCTAAGTACAATATCAAGTAAAATAGCTACTTGATTGCTCGCGGGCCCTTTCCGCTTTGGCGGAGAGGGCCTTTGCGCTTCTCTTGACGGAGAGCATTTCCGTCTCGTTTTGCCGGCAACTTCTACGATAGGAGCCACCTTGTCTCGACTGAACAAAGGGGCTGCGGAGCAGCGTTTTCCACTGCCCGCCTTGCTCCAAAAGCTAGTCTGCGTCATGGCCGTGGCGCTCGCGCTGGTGTGTGTGGGGACATATGCGCCCACGACCGCCCAGGCGCTTGAGACCGCAAAGATTACCGCTCGACCCAACACCGGTTCGGGCAGCGCTGTGGTCGGCGGCACCGAGACGCGCATTACCTGGGAGGTCCAGGCCGATGCCGATGAGGAGCTGAGCGGTCTTTCGCTGACGTTTGTCGACGGCACGACGTTTGGTACCGATGACACGCGATTGACGATGCTCTCGGGCGAGGACCTCATGGATCGTACGCCCATGAAACCCACGTGCAAGGCTGACGGCCAGACGCTCAAGATTGACTTTGGCGAGACGGCGCCCGCCGGCGGCTATTTCCGCGTTGAGGTCTACGGCGTGACGTTTCCCGTCGAGGGCGGCGATGAGGCCTTTAGCGGCACCTATACGCTCGCTGACGGGTCGACCAAGAAGATCTCCAAGATTCCGTCGGTGGAGATCAAGGGCGTGACGGCCTTCGATAACTTCCTGGCCGATCTTAAGGAGCAGCCGTGGGTCGAGGCCTGGAACTCCAATATGTTCCTGCGCCTGTTCTTGAACCCGGTCATTTTGGTCCAGAGCCTGCCGATCGTCTTCAAGGGCTTCCTCATGTCGCTCTCGATCGTGCTTGTGGCGTTTCCGCTGGCAATTCCCTTCGGTTTCGCCCTATCGCTCATGCGCATTTCCAAGTCGCGCATCCTGCGCTGCCTTGCCGGTATCTACGTGAATATCATTCGCGGTACGCCGGCATTCCTGCAGATCTATATCGCGTTCTTCGGTCTGCCGTTGGCCGGCGTCAAGGTTGATGACTACGTGCTCGGCGTCATCGTCATGGCCATGAATTCGTCTGCCTATTTGTGTGAGATCTTCCGCGCCGGTATTCAGTCGATCCCCAAGGGCCAGAACGAGGCTGCGCGTTCGCTGGGCATGAATGCCTTCCAGACGCTGCTCTACGTTATGATTCCGCAGACATTCCGCAATGTTTTGCCTACGCTGACCAGCGAGTTTATCTTGCTTTACAAGGATACGTCGCTGCTTGCCGCCGTGGGTGTGGTCGAGATCGTCATGAACGCCCGTACCATCGTGGCCACGACGGGCTCCATTACACCGTACGTGGTTGCCGCCCTGTTCTATCTGGTCATCACCCTGCCGCTCGCTCGCTTGGTGAGCGGTCTTGAGGCGAGGCTTTTGGGCACGGCCGAGACCAAGAAGAAGCGTCCCGCCAAGAGCGCCGGACAGGTTGTCGCGACGCCCGCCGATCACATCGCCGGTCTGTAAGGAGGTCCTATCATGAGCGAAACCAATAACTCGAACGAGGTCGTCGTCAGCATCAAGAACCTCCAGAAGGCCTTTGGCGACAACGTGGTCCTGCGCGATATCGATCTGGATGTGCACAAGGGTGAGGTCGTTGTGGTCTTGGGCCCCTCGGGCTCGGGCAAGTCGACGATGCTTCGCTGCATCAATCGTCTGGAGCATCCCACGAGCGGCTCGATTATCGTCGAGGGTGTGGACGTGTGCGCCAAGGGCGTCGACCTTAACAAGGTGCGCACGCATCTGGGTATGGTGTTCCAGCAGTTCAATTTGTTCCCGCACCTCTCAGTCAAAAAGAACGTCATGCTCGCGCAGCAAAAGGTGCTCAAGCGCAGCAAGGAAGAGGCCGAGAAGATTGCCGTCGAGGAGCTGACCAAGGTCGGTCTTGCCGAGCGTATCGACTTTATGCCGAGCCAGCTCTCGGGCGGCCAGCAGCAGCGCGTTGCCATCGCCCGCGCCCTGTCGATGAACCCGCACGTCATGCTCTTTGACGAGGCCACCTCGGCGCTCGACCCTGAGCTCGTGCGCGACGTCCTGGGCGTCATGCGCGACCTGGCGCACGACGGTATGACCATGATCGTCGTGACGCACGAGATGGGCTTTGCCCGCGATGTCGCTGACCGCGTCGTCTTTATGGACGGTGGCGTCATTGTGGAAGAGGGTACGCCGAGCGAGGTCTTCGACCATCCTAAGAGCGAGCGCACCAAGGCGTTCTTGGGCAATATCTCGTAGCCGGTTGATGTAACTGCCGTTACAAAAGAGCGGGGGCTGGACTTGAATTCAGCCCCCGCTCTTTTGTAGGGATGGGGATGTGCTTTGATGCAGGCTCTTTTGGAAGCCCTGGGTTCGTTACGCGAGCTCGGCTCCGAGGGCCTTGCAAGCGGTCTCGCCCTCGTCGTCGGGCGCGTCGTAGCAGATGGTGGAGTCCACGACGTTGACGCCGGCATCGTCGGCGTCGGCCTTCCAGTTGTCCATCCACTCGCCCTCGGCCCATGAATAGGAGCCAAAGAGGACGACCTTCTTGTCGCCGAGAGTCTCCTTGACCTCGTTCCACATCGGCTGGAACTCATCGTACTCGAGTTCCTCTGAGCCCATGGCGGGGCAGCCGAAGGCGAAGGCATCATATTCGGCGGCCTTGTCGGCAGAGAAGTCGGCGCAGGGGATGACCTCTGCCTCGGCGCCGACATCGGTTGCACCTTCGGCAACGAAGTTTGCCATGGCCTCGGTGTTGCCCGTGCCGCTCCAGTAGACGACGGCGATCTTGCTCATGTTGAGTCCTTTCAGTTGTGCGGCAGGTTGCCGCGGCTTCTATGTTCTATCGGGTTGCCTGGGCAAGTTGCGCCAGGCTGCAGCCCTGCTGATAGACAAAGGTGAGGTATTGAGTGCAAGCGCGGTAGGCGTCAAACATCGCAAGCGCTTGCTCGACATTCGTGTAGACCTTCCAAGCTCCAAAGACCTTGTAGTTCTCGCCGCGCTGGGCGATAAACTCGTGCACGTCGTCGTAGGGATATCCGAGGAAGTAGCCTATTTCGTGCGGAAACTCGCAGGTGCAGTTGTTGCTGCAGCTAGCTTGCTGGGGTAGTGCGCATCGAGTCTGGCTACAGGCGCATTCCGCGACGTTATTGCTCGCGAGCGTGATGCGTGATGCCAAATGCACAAGGCATGTCGAAAGGTCTCTCGTGTCGTAGCCTTCCGAGGTGAGCGCCGTTTGGACGCGAGGGTCTGCGAAATAGGTGGTGAGGCTTTTGGCTCGGTACATATACACGAGCGCTCCGCAGGGCCGCCAGACCAAAACACTCAGGTGGATACCGAACGGGTCAAGCTCGCGATTGCACTGGGCGATAACGTTGAGCAGGCGTGCTCGGCGTTCTGCGATGGTTTCGGTTGCGGTCGAGCCGTCCCCGTGGGCATAGGTGCCTGGATAGGTAAAGAGCGATGCCGGCTTGATGCCCGCGAGCGTGGGAGAGCAGTTGCGCACGACTGCTGCCTGAAACGTTGGGATGTCTATGGTTCGAGTCACGGCGCTCCTTACGGATCTAAACTGTTAACCTAGGAAAACTTATACACGAAAGTAAGCCATGGTCAACAAAAAAGTTCGAAGCGGGAAACTAATTGACCGAACGGACATGATTTTGGGTTAAGATGGGGACACCCCATGGGGGTATCTAGATAGGGCTACTTGAAAGGGGAACGCATGAGTGACTTGCTCAACCCTGCGAATCTCATCGTGCTGGCCGTCATTGCCGTCGGCATGTTTTTTGGACTGCGTCGTATTGCCGCTTCGACACACGGGAAGAGTTGCTGCAGCGATGGCGCGAGCGGTAAGAAGGCCAAAAAGGTTGTGGTGGCAGACACCGACGAGTCCCACTACCCCTATCGTGAGGAACTCCTTATCGGCGGCATGAGTTGCGACGGCTGCGCCCGGAATGTGACGAATGCCCTCAATGCGCTTGATGGCGTGTGGGCTACGGTAACGTACGCGGACCACACGGCACGCGTGCGCTCGAAGCGCCCGGTTGATCGCGACACACTCGAGACGGCAGTGAGGGGTGCGGGCTATTACGTTATGAAAATGTAGGCGTTGCCCTCTCCGGTGGGTACCAGCCTCCTGCCCATTGTGACTATCGGCATCCAAAAATTTGCGCAAAAATAACCTTTAGATGCGGCAAAAGTGGAGTTTGGTGACGGTTTGCGCGGAATTCGCTACCAATCGAGCATCTATGAACCCGTCCAAAAAATTACAGGTGTATATTTATACACTGATTATTGCTGTGCTCAGATTGCAATTAACCGTGGACAGAAATGAAGAATGCTAATACTGGGCTTTAGGACAGGGGAGGCTATAACCTTATGAGACGAGTGGGAACACTTGGCTTGGTGGCAGCGCTTGCCGCTATCTTGGTATCGCCGCTGCCGGCGCACGCCGAAGACGCATCGGGTGCCGTTACCTACAATGCGGGAAATGGGTATTCCTTTGAGAAGCTCTCGCATCCTACGGTAGGAACGTCGTAGCCGGATGGCATCGTCGACTACCAGGGTAACGGTGCCGTTGCCGTTCCGGGCGCCGATGGTAATACGGCCAACAACGAAGGCGATCGCGGCCAGAGCTACACTTGGGCGGCTGCGAGCTATGGTGACTGGCTTTATGTGGGCACCTGCTATGCGGCGATGGGCAACACGCTGACGCTCATGAACAGCACGCTGGGCGATTCCTTTGATGTCGAAACCATGCGCCTGACGCTGGAGGCCATGTTTAACGGTACCTTCTTCTATGGACAGCAGAAGGAGGACGGCACGGCCGACAAGGACAGCGGCGGCATCTTGGTCAAGATCAATACCAAGACCGGTGAGACCAAGCTGCTACTCTCTGAATCGCTCAACGGCGTCGCTCCTTTGTTCCGCAATGCCGTGAGCTATAAGGGTAAGCTCTATTTCTGCGGCAGCGTCAGGACCAATGACGGCAAAGGCGGCCTGCCTGCTGTATACGAGATCGATCCTAAGACGGATGAGTACAAAGTTGTCTATCAGGGCCTTTCGAGCATGCAGGATTACGGTGCTGCCTACAAGCAGGGCATTTCTACCGGTATCCGCGGCATGTGCGTCCATGATGGCCAGCTCGTCATCAGTAATGTGGGTAAAGACGCGAACGGTAATTTTGTGTCGACAATCCTGACGTCGTCTGACCCCTCGAAGGGCCAGGACAGCTTCACCGAGATTGCCAACTCGGAGACGCTGTTTGGCTATCCGGCGATTCGCTATCAGGACAGCATCTACGGCGGCGCCATTTGGGATATGGTCTCGTACAATGGCCATCTCTATGCGACCATCTGCACCGGTACGCCCGAGAACGCTCCCGATGATAATTCCATGCAGTCGTTTGCCATGGTCCGTGGCGACAAGAATGCCGACGGCAGCTATTCGTGGACTCCCATTGTCGGCGATCAGAAGACGGACGGTGCAAAGTACTGCTTTGGCATCGATCCTGCCCGTACCCGTTCTGGCGCTGCCAACCTCATCGTCTACAACGACTACCTCTATATCGGTGAATACAACGACGAGGAGATTGCCCTCGAGCGCATCCTGTTCAACAAATCCAACACCGAAGAGGGCGGCAAGAGCAGCATGGGTGGCGTTGACTGCTCGTTTGTGAATGCCAATCTTGAGCAGTCGGTTAACATCTATCGCATGGACAAGGACGAGAACATGGAGCTCGTCGTTGGCGATCGCACCGACATGTTCCCCGAGGGCGGTATTTCCGGCCTGACTTCGGGCTTTGGCCGAAACGAGAACCAGTACATTTGGCGCATGCAGAAGTTCGACGGCAAGCTGTATATCGGTACCTTTGATACCGCGAGCCTGCTTGAGCCGATCGGCCAGTTCTCCAATGGCGACATTATCGATATGACGCCCGAGGAGTGGGACTCTCAGGTTCAGCGCCTTAGGGACCTGCTCAATCACCTGCTCGACAAGAAATCGCCTGACGACCCCATCGTTCCCGTGAACACGCTTGCGGACGATGATTCAAACGAGGCCGTCGAGGTCGATGATTCGAACGAAGCTGCTGAGGTTGATGATTCAAACAAGGCCGTCGATGTCGATGACGAGAAGACCGAGGTTGCTAAGGGCTTTGGCGATCTGAGCGATGCGCTGGAGGATGCCGCGGGCGGTCTTTGCGATCAGGCCGCGACGATGCCCCAGGACTTTGAGGACGACGCCGCTTATGTCCAGAAGATCGATGGCGAGATCGCGTACTTCAAGTCCTTTGCCGACCAGTATCAGGACATGCTCGATAGCTATGAGAGCCTTAAGCAGCAGTACGAGGATGCCTATGGCACCGAGCTGCCGAGCGATATTCAGGATGCGCTCGATAAGCTGCTGAGCGAGGAGAACCTCAAGAAGTTGCAGAGTGTCCTTACGTGCATGTGTTACCTGCGCGATGCCGAGCGCGGCTTTGATATGTATGTGACCGAGGACGGCGTGAACTTTACGACGCTGACGACCAATGGCTTTAACGATCCGTATAACCATGGTCTGCGCACCTTTGCGGTGACCAACCAGGGTCTGTGCCTTGGTACCGCCAACCCGTTCTATGGTTGCCAGGTCTGGATCCAGCGCAAGGAGAATTCGGAGAATCCGGTTGATCCCGGTACTCCGGATCCGACGGAACCCACCGATCCTTCGCAGCCGGGTGGCGGCGATCAGCCTGGCGGCAGCCAGACGGGTGGCAACGACCAGTCGAGCAGCACCACGACCACCGTCACGACGACCGCTAAGAAGACTCCGAAGGACGGCTCGCTGCCTCGCGCTGGCGACTCGACCCTCACGCTGGTCTTGGGATTGCTGGTTGCAGCTGCCGCAGTGCTTGGCATTGCTCTCGTCTTGCGCAAGCGTTCTCGTCGCTAGGCTCGTCCGCGTAGCTCAATGTCCTGGATATCGTCGAAGTTGATGGCGATATCCCTGAGTTTGAGCAGCTTGAATGCGGGTAACGCTTCGTCGAGAATGCCCGTGCGGCTACGATAGCCGTACGTATCGTAATAGGTGACGCGCACCAAGTCGCCGCGTTTGAGGCCCTCGAGCTTTTGCGAAAGCTCGAGGGCTTTTTCTTCCGTGAGCTCACGTTTTTGCTCGACGGTGATTTCCTGCTTGCGCACGAGCTCGTAGTATCCCGTGAGGGCGGCAAAGGGCATAAACTGTGCGGCGCGGTTGGCGCGCACGGCACCGTTGGCAGTGAGGTTGGGGTCGGCTGCGCGGCGTCTGCCCTCGGGGTCCGCCAGGCGCTCGAAGGCGGTCGGCGGGCGCATGGGCTGTTGTTTGGGTTTAGGCACGGTGTCCTCCAACTTGATCGTTGCGCTCGCGCGCGGTGGCGCCGGCGGTAAAGCTTAATCCCTTGACGAGCGCGTTCTTGCCGTACTTGCCTTTCACGGCCAGGACGGCGCGCGCCAGGTCGCGCTCGCGCTCATCGGCCTCGATATCGCTGAACAGATCGATGGTGGCAAATTCCTCGGGCACAAGATTGCTAAAGCCCAGGTTGATGCGCTTGACCGGTCGTTTGGGATCGACAGTCTGCGCCCAGAGCTCATCGAAATAGCCCATGATCTTCTTAAACGAATTGGTACGCTCGGGCAGCTTGCGCGAGGCGTTGGAGTGCGCAAAGAGCGCGGCATAGCCACCACGCGGTTTGCCACCATGCTCTCCCACAAAGATGCCATCGATTGCCTGCGCTTCGCGCACCAGGCGGCGCCGTTCGTCATCGCGCTGGACGGGCTTGGGAGCACGGGGCGCGAGCTCGGGGCCGGCGGTTGCGGTGGGTTCGATGCTCGACGTACTCGAGCGCAGGTGTCCGCATCCGTCCACATATTGTGCAGTACCGCTGGCATCAAGCCTGCGTATGTCGGCGCGCTCGCTCGCGTAGCCCACAAAGAGCGAGATGCTGTCGCAGACCACGTGCTTATCGATCAAGTCCAACACGGCGTTGTCGACCATCTCGCGCAAGACGGTGTAGGCCTGCTCGTAGGCATAGCCCTTCGAGAGCACCTGTCCTGTGGTGGTCGAGGTCGCTTGCGGGCGATAGGCTTGGATATCGGCGATGGTTGTCGGCTCGCGTCCGAAGGCGTGGTCGATGAGATACTCGGCATTGACGCCGAGCTCGTCGTAAAGCAGGTTTTCGTCGAGCGCCGCGACGCCCATCAGATCGTAGACGCCGTATTTTTCGAGTCGTGCTGCCACGCCGGGGCCGATGCCCCAGATATCGGTGATGGGACGATGGGGCCAGATTTCCTTGCGAAAGGTCTCATCGTCGAGTATGCCGATGCGGCTGGGTACGTGCTTGGCGGTGATATCGAGTGCAACTTTGGCCTGGAATAGGTTGGGGCCGATGCCGACCGTCGCCGTGATGCCGGTGCGCGCCAGGACCTCGTCGCGCAACATGCAGGCGAAGCCTTCCGCATCGGTGTGATAGAGGTCCAGATAGGGTGTCACGTCGATAAAGCACTCGTCAATTGAGTAGACGTGAACGTCTTGCGGACTGACGTATTCCAGGTAGATACCGTAGATCTGCGCCGACACCTCCATGTAGTGCTGCATGCGCGGTACGGCCTTGATGTAGTCGATGCCGTCGGGAATCTCGAATAGGCGGCAGCGGTTGTGAATACCTAAGTCCTTCATGGCCTGCGTGATGGCGAGGCAGATGGTCGTGCGTCCGCGCGATTCGTCGGCAACGACTAGGTTGGTGGTGAGCGGATCGAGCCCACGGTCGACGCACTCGACGCTGGCATAAAACGTCTTGAGGTCGATGCAGATATAGGTGTGCTGCTCGTGCGCCATCCGTGTCCCTCCATCAAACACATGTTCTTATCGAATATCTGTTCGATAATACCCGCTCGTCCGGACACCGTCAAAATCTGTCCCTTTTTGGCAAGTATGGTCGTGCGGCTTCATCGGGGTTTTAACGCAGCCCTAAAGAGCGCGAAACAGCTCGGAAAAGCTCGCTTCGTAGCATGAGCCTAACGATCGATACCACCATAAAGCACGGAAGGGTTGTGGGGATAATGGTCAACTATGGGTTTGGTATGCCGACGCGCTTGGTTGCGGATGGGGATGTGGCTCGCTGGTGCGGGCGATTGGTTGCCCACTATGGCGGCACCAAGGCACTGGTCGTGCTGGGAGGCGACAAGCACACGCGCGATGAGCTCGTTTCGGCGGCGCTGGGCTCGCTCGATCGTGCCCTGCTCGAACGCGTACTCTTTCGTTGCGGTTCGGCCGGGGGCGACGGGGGAGACGATTTGGTCGATGAGGCCGTAGCCCTGGCAACCGATGAGGGCGTGGACTTTGTCCTGGCGATTGGCGATGCCGATACTGCTGGCTTTGCGCGCGAGCTCGCGCGTCGCATGGCGGCGCTCGATGCCGGCGAAGACGGTTTTGTCCCTTATGGATGCATTCTCTCGGAGGGCAAGGCGCCTGCTGTCGTGGGCACCGGTGAGGTTCCCGTTTTTGCCATTATCGCGCCCGAACTGCTGGAGGGCATCGGGTCTCCTCTGCGTGAGTTGCTCGGTAGCATCTGCGCCGCGGCCTAATATTTGCCATAAAAGGACGGGTTATTTTTGGTTGGTAAAGCGTTTGACCTGCCAAAATAAGCCTGTCCCTTTTTAATCGGTTGCCGTTTGGGGGCCGATTGGCAACGCTCGCTGATTGTAGTCTTGACCTGCGCTAGAATAGTGGCATCTGAATGTCCGGGCGCATGGAGGCGTGCGCCCGTATGCTGAGGAGGACTCTATGGCAACTGTTGCCGCACCTATCGATGCTACGTCGACTGCCGCTTGGAAGGCGCTCGAGGCTCATCAGGAGAAGCTCGAGGCCGAAGGTATCGACCTCAAGGCCTGGTTCGCTGCTGACGCCGACCGCGTGAACAAACTGAGCTTTGACGCCGGTGACCTGCACTTCGATCTGTCGAAGAACCTGGTGACCGATGAGACCGTCAAGCTGCTGTGCGATCTTGCCCGCGAGGTGAAGCTCGAGGAGCGCCGCGACGCCATGTTCTCTGGCGAGCACATCAACACTACCGAGGACCGCGCTGTCCTGCACACCGCGCTGCGCCGCCCGGCAAGCGAGAAGGGCCAGCTCATCGTCGACGGCCAGGACGTCGTCGCCGACGTGCACGAGGTCCTCGACCGCATGTATGCCTTCGCCGAGCGCGTGCGCTCCGGTGAGTGGAAGGGCGTTACCGGCAAGAAGATCGAGCATCTGGTGTCCATCGGCATCGGCGGCTCCGACCTGGGCCCGGTCATGGCCTACGAGGCTCTGCGTCCCTATGCCGACGCCGGTATCGACTGCCGCTACATCTCCAACATCGACCCCAACGACCAGGCCGAGAAGCTCAAGGGCCTGGATCCCGAGACCACGCTCGTAATCATCGTCTCCAAGACCTTCACCACGCTCGAGACCCTCACCAACGCCCGCGAGGTCAAGACCTGGATGCTCGAGCAGCTCAAGGCTCAGGGCGCCATCGATGGCTCCGATGAGCAGAACGCCGAGGCCGTGGCAAAGCACTTCGTCGCCGTTTCCACCGCACTCGAGAAGGTCGAGGCCTTCGGTATCGACCCCGCCAACGCCTTCGGTTTCTGGAACTGGGTCGGTGGCCGCTATTCCGTTGACTCCGCCGTGGGCCTGTCGCTGATCGTCGTGCTCGGCCCCGAGCGCTTCCAGCAGTTCCTCGAGGGCTTCCACGCCATCGACGAGTACTTCTGCAACACCCCGCTCGAGAACAACGCCGTCGCGCTGATGGGCCTGCTCAATGTCTGGTACGTCAACTTCTTCGGTTCCAAGAGCCACGCCGTGCTGCCGTACTGCCAGTACCTGCACCGCTTCCCGGCCTACCTGCAGCAGCTCACCATGGAGTCCAACGGCAAGCATGTCCGCTGGGACGGCAGCGCCGTGACCTCCGACACCGGTGAGATCTTCTGGGGCGAGCCCGGCACCAACGGCCAGCATGCCTTCTATCAGCTGCTGCACCAGGGCACTGTGGTGGTTCCGGCCGACTTCATCGCCTTCGCCAATACCGCCAACCCTGCGACCGACGGCGGCCAGGATGTCCACGAGCTGTTCCTGGGCAACTTCCTGGCCCAGACCAAGGCGCTCGCCTTTGGTAAGACGGCCGATGAGGTTCGTGCCGAGGGCACGCCCGAGCAGATCGTCCCGGCCCGTTGCTTTGAGGGCAATCGCCCGACGACCTCGATCTTCGGCGACACGCTGACCCCGTTCGCACTCGGCGAGCTCATCGCCCTGTACGAGCACATCACGTTTGTCGAGGGCACGGTCTGGGGCATCGACTCCTACGACCAGTGGGGCGTCGAGCTGGGCAAGCAGCTTGCCAAGCAGATTACCCCGGCCTTCCACGATGACGCCGCCAAGGCCGAGCAGGACGCTTCGACCCAGGCGCTCATCGAGTTCTATCGCGCGCATCGCAAGTAGTCGCTGCTGTTAACGCATCGCGCCTTATAGTCAGGGGCCCGTATCCTATCGGATGCGGGCCCCTTTGCTTTGCCGTAGTCCCGGGGCGCACGGCCTTTGTGGAACATCGCTGGGGCGCCGCGCGCCGCGAGAACCCTGCGCCTAGATCTCGGCCTCCGCATGGTCTCGCTGCGCCTCGGGCAGCTCCCCGTAGAGCGGATGGTCTTCGAGCCTAAAGCGCTCGACCTGTTCGGGAGTGCGACCGCGCACAAAGAGCCACGAGCGATCGATCGGCGTCGCCATGAGCGTGCTGGGCAGCGCGTCGGCGCGGTCGGAAAACACCCGGGCACTCTCGGGATCCTGGAACGCCAGCACCAGATGCGTGTCGCAGTTGCCCATGATGGAGCGTGCGCGTGCCTCGCCATAGAGCGCATCGAGCTGGTTGGTCGACTGCAGCAGCAGCGTTGCCCAGATGTTGCGGCTTCGGATAATCGAGAGCACGTTGTCGATCTGGGGGATCTGCAGATTTGCGAAGTCATCGAGCATAAAGCGCACGGGCACGGGCAGGCTGCCGTCGGGCTGCCTATCGGCCTCACGAATGAGGCCCATAAACGCCTGCGAAATAAAGAGGCCGGTCAGCGGATCGAGATTGCGGTCAATATCGCTCACGGTTACAAACAGGACGCAGGGGGTGTGTCCCATGGAAGCGAAGTTCACCTGATGGCACTCACGATAGAGCTGTGCCGCACCGTCGAATCCCAGACACATGACCTTTTCGGCAAGGATGCCGACGATGCTCGCGTGCATGCGCTCGGCATTTTGCGTAATGGCGTAGCGCCGCCATAGCGAGAGGGCATAGCTTTGGGGGTCGGTCGTGATCAGGTCGTCAAACAATCGACCCGTGGCACCGTCCTGCAGGTGCTCGATCAGCTTGATGACCGAGCTGATCGTCTGCTCGTCGGCGGGTAGCTGTTCGGTGACGTAGGCGATAAGACACGACAGCAGGTTTGCCGCCGCATGATCCCAAAAAGGCTGGTTGTTGTCCTCGATGGGGCAGATGGCCTTTGCCACCGAGAGGATGTCCTGCTGGTTGGGCCTGCCGTCCGCCTTGCGGCGAATGTGCCTCAGGGGGTTGTAGCCGCAGCGCTCGATGCCGGGCGCAAGGGCCGGGACGGTGTTGAGGTCGGCGAAGTTGAGGCATTGCACGCGGTAACCGTGGGCTGCCAGCACGGGTCCCACTTCGCGACAGAGCGTGCCTTTGGTGTCGAGCACGATGTAGCTTGCGTTCATTTGCAGCAGGTTGGGCTTGAGGACGTTTCGGGTCTTGCCGGCTCCCGAGGGGCCGATCACAAGTGCGTTGTTGTTGAGTCCCGTTTGGCGGGTGTCGCAGGAGAGCGTTCGATCCTTGGCGAGGATGGTGGACGATGCGGACTCAGATGCGGCGAGGCGGCTGGCGAGGTTAGACATGGGCGACCTCCTTGGTGGTCGAGAGAATTTCGTGGGCAAAGCCGAGCTCGACGGCGCGCTCGGCCGAAAGGTAGGTGTCTTTTGCAGTGAGGGACTGGATGCGCTTGGGCGTGAGGCCGCTGCGGTCCGAGAGGATTTGCGTGAGGGTCTTGCGGGTCTGCATGAGACGCCGGCTGGTTTCCTGCAACGCAAGTGCCGAGCCGCCTGCCCCCTGGGGGATCAGCGGGTCATGAATCATGAGCTCTGCATGGGGCGCCATACGGCGATCGTCGCCGCCCATAAAGATCACGGCGCCCATGGACGCGGCGAATTCCAGGCAGACGGTGCGGATGGGGCACGATGCGAGGCGCATGGCGTCATAGATCGCAAGACCCGATCGCACGCTTCCGCCGGCGCTGGCGACAAATATGGTGATGGGGCGGCTGGGGTCGGTGGCATCGAGCAGACGAATCTGCTGGCATAGGTCGTGGGCCATCGGGGTTTCGATGTTTCCCATGACGGAGAGCTCGCGACGGGCGAGCATCTCATCGTAAATGCTGGTGAGCGTGATACCTCGGGCGGATTCACGCATGGTGAGGGGGCTGATGATGGGGGAATGATTGGTGTCCATGAGGACTCCTTTCTGTTGGTTGTGTTGTGGAATAGGATTGTTGCCCGCGGAGGGGCTGGCGGGCTACAGGGTTCGTCCGAGCCTGAGATCGAGCTCGGTTGTGGGGCAGGCTGCCTGTTCGTGCGGCTCGCAAGCGCCAAGGGCTCCAAAGCGATGGAGCGTTGCGACGGGCGTGGTGTAGGCGAGCCGCAGCTGATGCTCGATAGGGGCACATCCGTCATTTTTGTAATGAGCCGCGTAGTACTGCGCGATGCTGGCGTTCATCTCGCTGCCATTGCGATGGTGCTCAAACTGGCGTCTGCAGGTCTCGATGATCTTTGCTACCGACTTGGGTGCCGTCGCGGGAACAAGGGCGAGATAGCCCTCAAATAGTTCGTTGATGCTCAGGAGGCACAGCAGGTCGATCAGCGTCCTTATGGCTGCTCCCTCGGCAGAAAAGTGCGCGGTCATGCGGTTATATCGGTTGCGGTCGACGATGGCCACATGGGGTCTAGGAGTTTTCTGCCCCGTGGTCCCGGGCTTTTGCCGCGCCTGTGAATTGAGCTCGACGTTGCAGCGCTTGAGGCCGTCCAACGGAAGGAACAGTGCGGTGCGCAGGGTGTTCCGCTTGCTTTCGAGTTCATGACGCTCGTCGGGTTCCCATTCGAGCTTGAGTTTCGTGTCGAGCGCCGTAAGCATATGGGCTAGGCAGCCTACGGTAAGAATGTGCGAATCGTTGTCGCGTTTTGGGGCATAGGGGTCTGTCAGCTTGCGAATGTCGGGGTCGCCCATGATCTTTGTGCAGCGCTTCAGCAGTTGAGGGTGATCGGCCAAGATCGTCGCGAGCGGTAGCGACGCGTAGTTCTTGATGGTCGCGGCGGCAAAGGCGGCGTCATATTCGTTTGCATATGCTCGCTCAATGCGGGCATCCAGAATGCTTTTCTTATCGCCGTCTTCAGCGTGGTGGTTTGTCATAGCTTCTCCAATCGGTTGATGTTCGTGCTGTTTGTTGATGTGTTGGTTGTCGTGAGTGATGTGCTTGCCGTGGGTGATGTGCTGACGTTGGGGTGCTATGCGGTTTTCAATGAGCCCGTGAGGCAGTTGCTGCAGGGGCGGGATGGAACGGCCCATGCAAGGCGGAAGGCATCGTGCTCAAAATCGAGACAGCAATGCCCTGGGTGCCTCACATGTGGCAGTTACCTCATTAAGTTGTCATTGCGTTTGGGGTTGTACTTTGCCGATCTTCCTTCTCTTACACGCTAAAACTCAAACTTCATATGCTCGATCTACTTAAAACCGCAACGGCGGTCTTTTATCAACTTATATGTCGGAACGCGTCTTTGCAAGTACTTTTTTGTCTTTGCTTCAAATGGGGTGGTTTTGCAACCGTCATACGCGCGCCGTGCGAACGTGCCCCGGCTCGGATAAGATAGTGCGCGATAAAAACGATGCAAGGAGGCACATATGGCAATTAAAGCCATCGCAATGGATATCGATGGTACGCTCACCAACGATCAGAAGGTGATCAGCCCGCGTACGCGCGAAAAGCTGCTCGCGGCGCAGGAGTCGGGCATTAAGCTCATCTTGGCTTCGGGTCGTCCCGCATGGGGGCTACATGCTCTGGCACAGGAGCTTGACCTCCAAAACCATGACGGTCTGCTAGTCGCTTTCAATGGCGCGCATGTTGTCGACGCTCAGACCGATGAGGTCCTTTTTGACCAGGCCATGCCAGCTGACGAACTGCACCGTCTGATTGATCACCTGCAAAACTATGATGTGATCCCCATGATCTCGCTCGGGCGCGACCTGCATGTAGAGGACTCGTATCGCTGCATGATTACACTGCCGGACGGCTCGCAGAAGAATATCGTCAAATACGAGCGCGATGCCTGCGACCTTAAGATCCGCGAGGTCGAGAGCTTGCATGAGGTCGTGGACACTTATCCCGTAGACAAGCTGCTGACGGCAGGCGATCCGGCCTACCTGCAGGCGCATTACGAGGAGATGTATGCGCCCTTTACCCAGACGCTTTCGGGCATGTTTACGGCCGACTGGTACTTTGAGTACACGGCGCCTGGTATCGACAAGGCCCGCGCGCTCGAGGGTGCCCTGCCCAAGCTCGGCATCGATGCCAGCGAGGTCGTCTCGTTTGGCGACGGCCAGAACGACAAGTCCATGATTGAGTGGGCCGGAACCGGTGTTGCCATGGGCAACGCCGTCGATGAGGTCAAGGCTGTGGCCCAGATGGTGACCGCCAATAATAACGAAGACGGCATTGCGGTGGCGCTGGATAAGCTGCTGGGTTAGAATCGCCGATAGTGCATGGCTCGGGCGTCCGCTTGCGGGCGCCCTTTTGTTAGGGAGGGTGCCGTGTCCGCATTTCCGTTCGACGCCGTTATCTTTGACATGGACGGCGTCATTGTCGATACCGAGTATTACTACCTGGGCGAGACTGCCGCGTTTGCCAAGGAGCTTGGGCTTAACCTGACTCAAGAGGAGTTGAACGGGCAGGTTGGTACCTCGCATCAGTTCTTCCTGCGTATGCTGGTCGATTGGTTTGAGCGCGCCGGGAAGGGGCATTTAACTGGCGAGGAAGCGTTGATCCGTTGGGACGAGTGGGCGCATAAGCGTCCGCGCGACTATCAGGCTTTGATTAACCCAGGCGCCGTGGATACGATTCGAGAGCTGCCGCGCCGTGGCGTTCGCGTGGCGCTTGCCAGCTCGTCTCCCATGGATAGCATCGAGGAAGTGCTCAATGCGTGCGGGCTGTCGGATGCCTTTGAGTATGTGGTGAGCGGCGAGCAGTTTAAGGAGAGCAAGCCCGAGCCCGACATCTACCTGCATGCGCTGGACCTGCTGGGGCTGCCCGCGAATCGCTGCTGCTGCGTTGAGGATTCGGTGCCTGGCATCACTGCCGGCAAGCGAGCCGGCCTGACAGTTATTGCCAAGCGCGAGGAGCGCTTTGGCTTTAGCCAGGATGCCGCGGACAAGATTATCGACCAGCTGCCGGAGCTGCTCACGCTTTCTTAGGAGCGCGGTAGTTGCGCGTTTTTCGGGTCAGATGAGTAAATACCCGACATTTTGGTGCGGCAGCAAGCATACTTTATGCTAATGCGGGCTTAAGGGCTTGTTGAATGCCCTTAAGCCCGCTTTTGACTTAATTGGGCTGGGAGAGGGTATATGCCACCGACTGAAGGACTAACTGACGGTAAAGCAGCGATACCGCTGTACCAACAGGTTATCGATATCATTAAAAACGAAATCAATTCCGATGCCTACAAGGCGGGCGCGCGGATACCCAACGAATTCGAATTGGCTGAGAACTATAAAGTTGGCCGCGTTACCGTGCGACGCGCTATTGAGGAGCTCGTCCAGCAGGGCTATCTAACGAAGCGGCAGGGGAAAGGCACGTTTGTCAATGCCCCCAAGCTTAAGCGCAAGATTCGCCAGAAGGATGACGTCCAGAGTTTTTCGGACGCATGTCGCGTTAACGGAATGGAACCGGGGGCGTGTGTCATTTCGAGAAAGATACTGCCGGCGGATTCCACCGAAGCACAGTTCTTTGGTGTTCCCGTTGGAACTGACTTGATTTGCGTTGAGCGCGTGCGCACTGCCGATGGCGTCCCTGCCATGCTCGAGAACAACATATATGTTTACGAGGACAACGCCTATCTATCAACGGCACCTCTATCTAACCAATCCATTTTTGAGTTCGTGCGCAACCGGACGGGCCGCACGCCCGCGTTTACCGACCCGTGCACGCTCGAGATCGCGTGCGCGTCGCCCGAGGTCGCTCGACTGTTGGCAGTTCCCGTTGGCGAGCCCTTGTTTTATATGGAAGCCTTCTTTTTCGATGAGCAGCGGCGGCCGTTTATCATCGGTCGTCAGCGGATCGTTGGGTCTCGCTACGTTTTTGACATCTAGGACATTGCGAATGGAAACGCCCGGTGGATCATCTCACCGGGCGTTTCCATACCGTTCACGGCGCAAACGCAACCGTTCAACCGCGTTGCGGCAATCAGTTTGAAATTATCTTGATGAAGGAAAAAGCTGCTGGTAATCTATGGAACGTCATAGAACGTTTGCATTGTGCAAACGTTGAAGCGAGATGCGATGCAGTCTCGAGTTCTTTGGAGGTATCTATGTCAGATACGAAGGCGAAGAAGACAAACAGACGTTTTAAGTTCAAATTACCGCATGTCTATACGATCATGTTCTTGCTGATCGTTGTCTTTGCGGTCCTGACTTGGATCGTTCCCTCTGGTCAGTATCAGCGCAAGACGATTTCGACAGCGGCGGGCGAGCGTGAAGTCGCCGTTGCTGGAACCTATGAACAGGTCGATAAGAACTACACCGATTCCGAGACCGGCGAGACCATCAATCTGGGCCAGGATATCTTCGCGGTTCTGCAAGCGCCCACCAAGGGCATCCAGGAGGCTGCCGACGTCGTTGCGTTCGTCTTATTGATTGGCGGATCGTTCGCAATCATCACCAAGACCAACGCTTTGAATGCCGGCATGAGCCGTGTGATTAAAAAGCTCAAGAACAAGGACATCCTCATCATTCCCATCACGATGACATTGCTGTCCATTTGCGGCACTACGTTTGGTATGTCTGAGGAAGCCCTGCCGTTCTATGCCATCTTCATTCCCATCATGATGGGTATCGGTTATGACTCGATGACGGCATTCATCATCTGCTTCCTTGGTCCTAACCTGGGATATTGTGCTTCGACCATCGACCCGTTTAATGTTTTGATCGCCCAAGGCATCATTGGCATCGAGGGTAATCCGCAACTGTGGCTGCGCGCCGTTTCTTGGGTTATCTTCACTGCCGTCGGTATCGCATGGGCCATGCGCTACGCCATGCGCGTCAAGAAAAACCCCGAGTCGTCCATTGTGTACGAGGACGATAAGCTCAAGCGTATTGAGTTTTCCGTGACCGATGCCTCCATCGAGGAAGAGTTCACTATCCGTCAGAAGCTCGTGCTCATCGATTTTGCTTGCGGTATGGGCATTATCGTCTGGGGTCTTGTTACCCAGGGCTGGTACATGAATGAGATTTCCGCCGTGTTCCTTGGCATGGGCTTGCTTGCCGGTATCCTGGGCGGTCTTGACCAGCAGACAATCGCAGAGGAGTTCGTTAAGGGTCTCGCCGACTTTGCGTACGCTGCCATCGTTATCGGTATCGCTCGCGGTATTCTGGTCATCGCCGAGGGCGGCATGATCATCGACACCATCCTTCAGGCGCTCGCTACCGCGCTCGCCGGCGCACCCGCCGCCGTCTACACCACGTTTATGTATATCGTCCTTGGCCTGCTCTCTTTGCTGGTTCCCTCGAGCTCTGGACTTGCGGCGCTCACCATGCCCGTCATGGGTCCGCTGACCGAGCTTATGGGCCTCAATCCCGAGGCAGCCGTCACCGCGCTCCAGTTTGCCAACCAGACCATCAACACCATCAGCCCCGTGGCGGGCATGACGGTCGCCGGTCTTGCCGTGGCTAGGATTTCGTTTGGCCAATGGTGGAAGACCATTTGGAAGTTCTTCATCTTCATGGTCGTGTTTGGCTTGGTCATTACTGCCATTTCCGGCATGCTTCCGGCGTAGGTGGTTGTGATGTCTGATCGTTTGACGGTCCTGACGTCTAAGAGCGTCTTTACCGGTACGGGGGACCTGCCGTTTGAAGGTTTCGTAGCGGTCCGTGGCAATCGAATTGAGGCTGTTGGCACCAAGTGTGAGCTAGCTTCGTATTTGACCCAGGCGGACGAGGTAGTTGACCTGGGCGACCGCACCGTCATGCCTGGCCTGATCGATGTGCATACCTTCTATACAGGCTGGGCGCTGCGGACGTTGGGGCCTGATCTGTCCGGCATCGCTGATGCCAAAGAGGCCGTGTCGCTCTTGCGTGCATGGAAAGAAGATCGTCCGGATTGCGCGGCGGCTTTTGGCCACAACCTACCCGAAACGTTGGCATCGGATGCCGAGAACGCAAATACAGCAGCTGTGTTTGACGAGTGTTTTGGCGATATCCCCGTCGTCTGCTTTACACCGGGCGCGGATACCTGTGTTCTCAATGCTGCCGCCAGTGCGCGATACGGCTTCACACCCCAGGCGTGCTATGCCGAGAAGATCTGGCGCATGATGAGCGATTTCCTCGCGCTGCCCGAGGTGCGTGCAGGGTATTCGGACTACATGAGCATGCTTAACGAACGCGGCGTTACCGCCATCAAGGAGATGGCGTTTGATGACTACTACGGCTTTGCCGACGAAATGGCTCGCCGTGAGGAATCTGGTGAGCTGACGGTTCGCGTCTCTATGATGTCGCAGCCGGTGGGTGCCGGTGCAAATCTGGCATATGCCCGCGAGGCACGAGAGCGCTTCCGGGGACCGTTCGTTCGTTTTTCTGGCTTCAACCGTATGACCGATCGCGGCGTATGGGCGGGGCTTGCCGAGATGATTGACCCCTATGCGGACTCGGCCGATGCGGGCGCTGCCGGTAAGACGGTCGTCGAGGAGCCAGAGTGGGATCTGATTGAGAACGAGCTGCGTGCAATTGATGCTGACGGCTTCCGATATTCCTTGCATTGCCAGGGCGATGGCGCCGTTCGTCGCACCGTGGCGCTCTATGCCTCGCTGCCTCGAGACGAGCATGGACGGATGCTTCGCCGCCATGCGATTACCGATCTCGAGAACTCTGACCCGACCGATCTTGTCGAGTTTGGCAAGTTAGGTGGAATTTGCGAGGTCTATCCGCAGATTCTGACGCTGGACCGGCGCGAGGATTGCCTGTCGATGATGCGTCGACAAATTGGCGAGACGCGACTTTTGCACAGCTGGAATCGCCGCGGCATGGAAGATTCCGGATGCACAGTGTGCTGCGGCACGGATCTGCCGCTGCTGATTCCGAGCCTGGGCGAGTCAATCTACAGCGCGTGCGGCGGATTCTTCGCCGACGGACTGCCCGTGAATGAGGTCAACACGCTGACGCTTGTCGAGCTCTTGCGCGCTTGGACTGCCGGGGGCGCGTACGACCTGATGCGCGAAGACGAGCTGGGTACGCTCGAGGTTGGCAAGCTTGCCGATATCTGCGTGCTCGATCGGGATGTATTCGACCTCGATTATCGCGACGCACGCGATCTTGCGGTTGACATGACGATGTCGGACGGACAAATCGTGTTCGATCGAAATAAGGAGGCATAAGATGTCTGAATCCAAACCGACGCTGCACCGCGAACAGATTGCGGGCATGAATATCCACTACATCATGTGGTCGCTCGATTACTTCCTTGATGTGCAGCAGCGCTTGGGCTTTGAGTCCATTGAGCTGTGGTGTGCAGAGCCGCATGTGACGCTCGACCACACGGGCTACTTTGAGGCTGAGGTCCTGGCGAAAAAGGCTGCAGACCGTGGGCTTAGGTATCGTACTCTGTGCCCCGAGAATGTTGTCTATCCTTGGCAGTATTGCGCACGCAAACCGCTGCATGAGCAGCGCAGCCTGGCGTACTTTAAGCACGGCATTGAGCTTGCCGAGGTACTTGGGTGCGACCGCATGTCCATCAACTCGGGCTGGGGCGACTGGGACGAGGACCGCGAGGAAGCCTGGAAGCGCAGCCGCGAGCACTTGTCCATTCTGGCGGAGTATGCCGGCGAGCACGGTCTGGTGCTTACGATGGAAAGCCTGCGTCCCGAGGAGAGCAACCTTGTGACGACGGTTTCCGATGCGAAGCGCATGATTGACGAGGTCGCGAGCCCGTACTTACAGCCCATGGTTGATACAACCGCGATGGGCGTTGCAGGCGAGACGCTCGAGGACTGGTTTGCCGCCTTTGGTGATGGGGCAATTCACGAGATGCACTTTATCGACGGTGACCCGTATGGCCATCTGGTGTGGGGCGATGGCAAGCACGATATGGACGCCTTCGTCGCCACACTCAACGCCCATGGTTTCGACGGCATGCTGGGCCAGGAAATCACGGACGGTCGTTACTACGATGACCCGGCGGCGGCAGATGCCAAGAACATGGCCGCATTCGAGAAATATCTGATTGACTAAAACAACCATCGGCCACGCAACCAACGTCATTGATTGCGGGCCAAACAAGAAAGGAACTGGATATGAACGCACACGATCTGATCAAAGAGGCAATTGCCGAGAAGGGCAAGTTCGACAGCGTCTACTGGATTGCTTGCGGTGGCTCCATGATCGATTTGATCCCGGCTCATGAGCTTCTGCAGCGCGAGGCAACCACCTTCACTTCGTATATCTATACGGCTCGCGAGTTCGATATCATGCGTCCGCGTCGTCTGGGCGAGAAGTCCCTGGTCATCGCTTGTAGCCACAGTGGCAACACCCCCGAGGTCGTCGAGGGCTGCGAGATTGCCCTTGCTGCCGGCGCTACGGTGATCGCCCAGACCGACAACGCTGGATCCAAGATTGACTCCGGCAAGTGGACCACGTGGGTCTACCCGTGGGGCGAGGGCGTGCCGCAGGCCGAGGTCCCCGCTGGCATTTCGCTGTCGCTTGCGGCCGAGCTGCTCGATCAGCAGGAGGGCTACGCCGATCTTGCCGATATGTATGCCGGTATCGCCGAGATGGATAAGATTCTTCCCCCGGCACGCGAGAAGGTAAATGCCGAGCTGGGCGATCGCTTTGCCAAGCTTTGCCAGGAGCACGAGTTCTTCTACATTCTGGGCAGCGGTCCCAACTTTAGCCAGACCTACGGTTTCGCTATCTGCTCTCTTATGGAGATGCAGTGGCAGCACTGTAGCTACATCCACTCTGCCGAGTACTTCCACGGCCCCTTCGAGGCTACTCAGGATGGCGTTTTTTACTTCCTGCAGATGGGCTCCAGCGAGTGCCGTGCTATGGACGAGCGCGCCCTGGCGTTCCTTAAGACGCATACCGATACGCTGATGGTGCTCGATGCCAAGGAGTACGGCATGGAAGCCGTGCCGGCGAGCGTCCGTGCCTATCTGGACCCGGTGCTGTTCTACGCCATGAACTGCGAGCTGCGTGCTGCACGCGGCAAGGTGTTTGATCACGATCCCGATTTCCGTCGCTATATGGGTGTTGTCGAGTACTAGAAGGGGCAAAGGCCATGGCATTTAACGTTAACGCGCTCGGATTTGGCGACAACGTCGTCGATCGCTACGAGCATATCCACACCATGTATCCCGGCGGCAATGCGGTGAACTTCGCCGTTTATGCCAAGAAATGCGGTGCCGCACGCTCCGCATACATGGGCATTTTTGGCAATGACGCCGCTGCCGAGCATGTCATTGCAAGCCTCGAGGATGAAGGTATCGAGCTTGACAAGTGCGAGCAGATGATTGGCGAGAACGGAGCGGCTCGCGTGACCGTCGTCGACGGTGACCGTGTCTTCCTCGGCTCCAACGAGGGCGGTATCCGTGGCGATGCGCGCTATGTCCTCGATCGCTTTGACCTTTCGTACATGAAGCAGTTCGATGTGGTTCATTCGGGCAACTATTGCTTTACCGAGCGCGAGCTGCCCAAGCTGAAGGCTGCGGGCGTCACGGTCTCTTTTGACTTTTCGGACGACTCCACCGACGAGTACTACGAGCAGATTGCGCCCTACGTCGATTTCGCTTTCTTTAGTGCGGCGGATGCCGCGAGTGAGGACGAGATTCGCGAGCGTCTGGCATGGGTGAAGGGCCTGGGTCCGCGTTTTGTGTCGGCTACGGCGGGCGCCGAGGGCTGCATTGCTTACGACGGCGAGCGTTATTACCGCCAGCTGGCTAAACCGGTAACGGACATGAAGGACACCATGGGGGCGGGCGACTCGTTCCTCACCTCGTTTTTGATGTGCTATCTCGATTCCGCCAAGCGCGGTGAGGATGGCGCCGAGGCCATCGAGCGCGCGCTCGACTTTGCTGCCGGGTTTGCCTCGACCGTGTGCGGCATGGAAGGTTCTTGGGGCCACGGAGCACCAATCGTCGAATAGCTTAAGAAAGCGTACGGCGGTCTGGCTATGAGGCCTTGGACAGCCGATGCAAAACAATAAGCGAAACGCGAAAAGGGGGCTCGCCATGTGGCGGGTCCCCTTTTGAACATTGGAGAAGACCATGGGTATTAAAGCGTGTGCGGCTGGTTTTTGCTGCGCGGACGTCTATCAAAACATCGGCGTGTTCTATCCGACTGGTAATGGCATTGACTGGGGTATCCATCTTGCACGAATGGGCGTTTCGGTATCCGCCGTGTCGGTTGTCGGCAAGGACGAGTACGGAGACAAGATGAGAGAGGCGCTGGTCGCTGAGGGGTTCGATATCTCACATCTGCGGGTGGAAGATGGCGACACCTCGGTGATGCTCATGGCATTGAAAGACGGCGTCGATCGCGTGCATCTCGAGGCAATCGATGGCGTAATGGAGACATATCGACCGAATGAAGACGACCGGGCGTTTATCCTAGAGCATGACATCATTCATACCGACCTGTTTGGCAATTGTTTGGACCTCCTGCCCGAATGGCATGATGCGGGCAAGACGGTGGTTATGGACTTCTCGGTGTTCAGCCAGGATCCCGAATATGCATGCGAGGCTCATTTTCCTTACGTAGACTATGCGTTCATGTCGTTTGAAGAGGATACTCCGGAGCTGCGGGACTGGGTACGCCACGTGCAGGAATTGGGACCGCGCGTTGCGGTTGCCACGCTTGGCGAGAAGGGGAGCATTGCCTATGACGGTGAGCGCTTCTATGAGTGCGGGATCGTACCGGCGGAGAAGGTCGTTAATACCGTGGGTGCCGGCGACTCGTATATTGCCGGGTTTACCAAGGGCGTGATCGATGGCCTTGATATTCCGGCGTGTATGAAGGCGGGCGCTGAGCTGTCGTCCCGAGTGATTGGTTCGTTTGAGCCGTACTAGGGTCAAATGCCTGGAAAGGAGTATGAAATGGTTATCGACATGTTGGTCCATCCTATGCTCTACGGCGAGGTCTGTACGCCGGGTGATGAGCCTGATGGATTCGGTTTTTGGTCACGAGAATTTGGTATGGGGCATATGGGCCCCATGGATTGGGATGAGCTTCAAGTCGAGATGGACGTCTGTGACGTGCAGAAGAGCGTGCTCATGCCGCTCGATGTAACCACGGCATGCGGAGGGCACTTTGGCACCAATGACCAGATTGCCATGCTGGTTGCCGCGCATCCCGATCGCCTGTGGGGATTTGCGAGCGTAGACCCGCAGGTGAGCGGTGCCGCAGACGAACTGGAGCGCGCCTTTACCGAGTTGGGGGCAAAGGGGCTTTGCCTGCATCCGGCAAAGCAGGGTTTTGCCCCCGATGATGCTGTGGCCGAGCCGCTTTACGAGCTGTGCGAGCGCTATAACAAGCCGGTGGTTTTCCATGCCGGTATGTCTTGGGAGCCTGGCGCAGAGCTCTCGCGCAGTAACCCGCTTGCATTTGAGCACACAATCGCAACGCATCCAAATGTGCGCTTTAGTTTGACCCACTTTGGCTGGCCCTGGGTGCGCGAGACCGTGGCGATGCTGCTCAAGTATCCCAACTGCTACACGGACACCTCTATCACTTACATCGATTCGCCCGAGGAGATGATGCAGCGTCTTTTCACGGTCGATATGGGGCCGCTGTGGTATGAGCGCGCGCTATCGCATCAAGTGATGTTCGCCAGCAATACGCCGCGTTTCCGTGCGTTCAAACTCAAGCGGGCGCTCGATACCGTGTCCATGCGCGATGATGCGCGAGAAAGGCTCTACTGGGGTAATGCCCTGCGTTTTCTTGAAGGGGATGAGTAAACATGGTGACGCTCGAAACATTGAGCTATCTATCGACTGCTCCGGACCAGTTCATCGATATTACCGAAGACGTGCACGCTGCCATCGAACGCAGCTCGGTGACCAATGGCTTGGCAGCGATTATTTTGTCGCATACGACCTGTGGAATCGTGGTAAACGAGGGGCTGCCCTGCGTGGAGACGGATCTTATGGAAACGCTTGATCGCATCGCCCCACTCGATGCCCCCTATGCACATGCACACTTCCTGCCGAGCTATGGAGCCACCGGCAACAACTCCTGTGGGCATATCAAGAGCATGATTTGTGGGAACAGTTGCTTCTTTCCCGTCCAAGATGGCCACATCGTGTGCGGAAGTGCCCAGAACATCTATCTTGCGGAGTTTGACGGTCCGCAGAAGCGAAAAGTGTACGTCGAGGTGCTGGGGGAGTAACGTCCCTGCAATAACCCTATGAAGGAGCACACTATGTCGTTTCTAACTTCGATGTTCAAGACCGAAAAGCCGGTTATCGGAATGCTGCACCTGCGTCCTCTGCCGGGCGACCCACTGTATTACCCGGGTGGAAGCGTGTCGCAGGTCGTGGAAGCCGCCAAGCGCGATCTCGAGGCGTTGCAACAGGGCGGTGTCGATGGCATTTTGATTACCAATGAGCTCTCGATGCCCTATGAGCAGCACGTTTCTCCCTCAACCCTTGCATCGATGGGCTATGTAATCGGAGCTCTGTCCCATGATCTGTCGACCCCTTGGGGAGCCGAGGCTATTTACGACGGTGATGCCACAATCGAGCTGTGCGCTGCTGTCGATGCGCAGTTCACGCGCTGCAATTTTTGCGGTGCCTGGGCCGGTGATCTCGGGCTGATTAATCGAGATTTCGCGCACACCATGCGTCGCAAGGCGGCGCTGCGCCTGGATGACCTCAAGCTTTTTCACTTCATCACGAGCGAGGGGGAGGTTTATCTCAACGACCGCACGACTGCGGACATTGCCGATTCACTTCTCTTTAATTGCCTTCCGAATGCAATGGTCATCGGCGGTTCGGCTGCCGGTCGTGGCGCTTCGGGCGAGCTTGCCGATGAAGTCCGCGAGCGTGTTGGCGAAGTACCTGTGGTATGTGGCACCGGTTGTCGCGAAAATACCGTGGCTGACGTATTCGCTCACTACGATGGTGCGTTTGTCGGCACGTGCTTAAAGTGCGACGGAAAGCTGGATGCCCCGGTCGATGTTGAGCGGGTAGCTCGTTTTATGGCTGCCGCTCGTACGGCGCGAGGGGAGTAGGCACCTATGGCGCTCTATCTGGGTATTGATATTGGGACAAGCGCCTCTAAAGGCGTTTTAATCGATGATCGATGCAACATCGTTTGCCAAGCTTCTTGTGGACACGAGACGGACAACCCGTGTGATGGATGGTACCAGCATGATGCGGAGGCAGTTTGGTGGGGCGATTTTTGCCGCTTGTCGCGCGAGCTGGTGGCGCGATCGGGGGTTAACGCGGCACAGATCGGATGCGTGGGCCTTTCCGCATTGGGTTGCGACTGTGTGCCGGTCGATACCGAGTGCAACGCGCTGGCGCCCGCGATTTTGTATGGAGTCGATGCACGTTCGAAGCCGCAGATTGACGAGCTCCTTTCCGAATATGGGTCAGATCGCGCACGCGAGCTTTTCGGGCATGATCCCTGTTCGTCAGATATTGCTCCCAAGATCTTGTGGTTTAAGGAGAATATGCCCGAGGTGCACGAACGTGCCGCGAAGTTCCTGACGGCGTCATCGTTTCTGTGCGCAAAGTTGACGGGGCGTTTTACGGTGGACCGTTATTTAGCGGAGGATTTCCTTCCCCTATACGACCGCTACACCTGGAAGGTTGATGCTCGGGAATGTGCTCGTTTCTGCCGGCCTGACCAGATGGCGGAGGCGATGTCGGCTACCGATATTGCCGGGGTGATTACGCAGCGTGCGGCTGAGGCGACGGGGCTCGCGGCAGGGACACCTGTCTTAGTGGGAACGGGCGACTCTGGTGCCGAGGCCATTTCGACGGGTGTATTCCGTCCCGGCGATATGATGGTTCAGTTGGGGAGTACGGCGTATTTCATCTACCTAGCTGATCATATGATCGATGATGCCCGCCTGTGGCCGGGGACGTTTATCATTCCCGGAACTTACGGGATTTGCGCGGGGACCAATACGGCGGGCGCACTCACATCGTGGCTGCGCCAAGAGCTGTATCGCGACGCCGTAGAGGCCGAGGGCCACGGTGGTCCCGATGCCTATTCGGTTATGGCGAATGATGCCGCCGACGTGGCGCCGGGTGCCGATGGGCTCCTGTGTCTGCCGTACTTTGCGGGGGAGCGTACTCCGCTCAACGATCCCGAGGCGCGTGGCGTCTTCTTTGGCCTGACCGGAAGGCATACGCGAGCCCATATGGTTCGCGCCGCCTTGGAAGGCGTCGCGTATACCGTTGCATCCCATGTCGACATTATCGAGCGAGAGCATGGACTGCCAATTGGGCGCATTATGCTTGTCGGAGGTGGAACCAAGAATCCAGTTTGGATGCAGGCTATCGCCGACGCATGCGGGCGCGAGGTCTCGGTTGCCAAGGTTACGGTGGGCGCATGCTTCGGTGATGCCATCATGGCAGCTCTCGCAGGTGGCGCTTATGCATCATGGGATGAACTCGCCCGAGTCCTTGGCGTTGCGCAAACAATCGAGCCCGATATGGCTGCCCACGAGTTATATGCGTCGCGTCGTCATATCTTTGACGAATTGTATGCACGCAACCGTGATCTCATGCACGAATTGGTGTAATGCTGCCGAACTGTACTGCCTACCAATAGGGACTGCGTTGTGCGATTCGCATGTCCCTTGGCATTTTTGCCCACAGGGGTTAGCGAAGGTCAAAAACAGCGTGCGCATTTGCTAAAACTACCGACTCGATGCGCTTTGCGTCACAGTTTTTGAGTGAGGCAATGCGCATCGAGGTCCTTGCGAGCGATCTGATGAGCGACTGCGCGCTTGTTTCTGTGTTTGCCTCCGCCGGCGCATCGGTTTCGAGCAGTAAACGATCGAGTGGAATCTGTCGTGCGTATTCGCGACCGCGCTTGGTCGCGAGCATGCGTTCGTTGACGGAAAAATAACAGCCCGCATTACGCGCGCGGACGAGTTCGTCCGAAGTACCGCTAAACCAGTGGAAGATGATAACGGGGGAGTCGGGGTTTGGGATGAGTAGTCCATGCGATTCGAGGACGTCCAGTACGGCTCCTGCCGAACGAACGGCGTGAATTGATATCACGCGCCCGGTAAGAGGATGCTGCACGAGCGCATCGCAGAGCCGGTTAAGTGCCTGTATTTGTAGCGGCTCACTTCCAGCAAAGCGCGCGGAAAAGTCGAGTCCGACTTCGCCGATGTAGTGCTCTTGGGCGGCAACTTCGCAAAGCAGATTGACTTCGGCAGGACCGCAGCGGCCGTCGGCGAGCCACCAGGGATGGAGGCCGACGCCCGCGATAATGTTTGGGTAGCGGCTGGCACGCTTTTTTGCTGCCGCGAAGTCGCGTGGGTCGACCCCGCAATCAAAGACCCCCAGTCCTATAGCCGCAGTTTCGTCGGCAACAGCATTCGGGTATGCCATCAAATCAAGATGGCAGTGTGCATCAAATAACCGGGGCTCCATCTCGGCGCGTTCCGCTAGTCCAGGCGCTGGCCATCGGAGCGTACACGTTCGGTGCCGCGGCCGCTGATCTGGCGGATAACCTCGCCGGCAATCATCTGACCCATGATGGGCGGCATAAAACTGGCGGTTCCGAGCTCGGTACGCTCGTGGATGTTGGAAGGGTCGCGGGGCTGTGTCTTAACCGATTCCTCGCAGCTAAACAGCACGTGCAGGCTCTTGATTCCGCGCTTCTTACATTCTTTGCGCATAATGCGGCTCATAGGGTCACGTACCGTATCGAAGATGTCGGCAAAGCGGAGACACTCGGGATGGAGCTTGTTGGCCCCGCCCATGGAGCTAACCAAACGAATGTCGTGGTCCTGAGCATATTTGGCAATGGTGAGCTTGGCCGAGATGGTGTCGATGGCGTCGACGACGTAGTCGAGCTTGCCGTCCGTCTGCTCCAAAACGCTCGCGAAGAAATCATCGATGTTGTCGCTCAGCAGGTATTCGGTGCGCTTGATGACGGTAGCGGTAGGGTTGATGTCGTGAATCATAGCCTCCATGACGTCGACTTTGCGCTTGCCGACGGTGCTGTGAAAGGCGATGGCCTGGCGATTGATATTGCTGGGCGCGATGATGTCCTTATCCAGAATGACGAAATGACCGATGCCGCCGCGGGCGAGTGCCTCGCAGCAGTTGGAGCCCACGCCTCCGCAGCCGAGCACTAGCACCGTAGCATCGGCGAGCTTATCGAGTGCCTCGCGGCCCATGATAATCTCGAGCTTGGTGTCGCGTGTCTCGATGGGAGTTGCGGCTGTGGTTTCTGTCATAGATATCCTCCGATGGGGAAGCAGGTCGTGTTTTAGCTATCGCCATTATAGGTAATCGCCCATAGGTTGCGATGGCGTTTGCTTTGATGTGGTTTGAAGCATTGCGATTAGATAGTTAGACAAACATCTAAATATTGAGTATAGTGTGCACGTCATGAGAGATGATGAGAGGAGGTCTTATGCCGGGAGAGGGTTTTAAGGCGCTTGCCGATCCAACGCGACGGCGCATTTTGGAGTTGCTGCGCGAGGGCAATTGCACGGCGGGGGAGCTTGCCGAGCATTTCGATATCAGTAAGCCGTCGCTGAGCCATCACTTGGCGACGCTCAAAAACGCCGGGTTGGTGACCGACGAGCGCCATGGCCAAAACATCGTATACAGCTTAAACACCACCGTCATGCAGGATTTAATTGGCTGGTTTATGGGCTTTACAAACACTGAAGGTGATAAGGATGAATAACGAAAACAAGGGCATTCACCCCACGGGGGTATCGTCGCGCGTGTGGATTGCGCTGGTCGCTCTGTGCGTCGCCAATGTCGTAGCGCACCTCATGGTGATGCCGAGCTTGCCTGCGCAGATTCCCACGCACTGGGGCGCGAACGGCGCCGTCGACGGTTGGGGTCCTAGCTGGATGGCCTCCGCGCTCGGCGTGCTGCCTCTGGCGCTTCTCGCAATGTTCTGCGTGGTGCCGCGCATCGACCCCAAAGGTGAGGCATATCGAACCTCGGGCAAGTTCTACCAGGGCTTCGTAATCGCCTTCACCTTGTTCATGTGCGCCATAAGCTGGCTGGGAGAGCTTACGGTCTGGGGCGTGGTGCCGGCGGTCGGTTCGGTTAACGTGCTGATTTCCGGTGTTGTCGGTTTGCTGTTCATCGGCGTAGGCAACTACTTGCCGCGTGTGAAGCAGAACTATACGCTCGGTATCAAGACGCCCTGGGCACTTGCCGATCCCGAGAACTGGCGCCGTACGCAGCGCTTTGGCGGTGCCTGCTTTATGGTGCTGGGTGTTGGCCTGATTGTGATGGGCGTGGCGGGCAGCGTGCTTTCGAGTGAAGTCGTCGCCGCAGTGATTGCGGTTCTGGCGTTTGGTTCAGCTGGAGCTGCCTACGTCTATTCGTATCTGCTGTGGCGTAAATCGCAGCGAGCCGCTCGTTAAGGTTGCGGAAAACTAGCGTACGCAGTTCATAGTATGTTCCGGGGGACTTTTCCCAGGTAGTATTAGGGGGTGTGGGCAACCATGCCCCTTTTTCGTTACGTTTCAGAGCTGGTTCCCTCATTTTGTTTCCATTAAAGCGAAACAAAAAAGGGAAACAGCAGGTAGAAAGGATAAAAAAGGCAAATGGCAGAGTTTATCTACCAGATGTATCAGGCTCGCAAGGCCCATGGCGACAAGGTAATCCTTGACGACGTGACCCTGAGCTTCTACCCCGGTGCCAAGATCGGCGTCGTGGGTCCCAACGGCATGGGCAAGTCGACCCTGCTCAAGATCATGGCCGGCATCGAGGAAGTCTCCAACGGCGATGCCAAGCTCACCCCCGGCTACACCGTGGGTATCCTGCAGCAGGAGCCGCCGCTCGACGACGACAAGACCGTCATCGAGAACGTGCGCATGGCATTTGGCGACATGATCGCCAAGGTCGATCGCTTCAACAAGATCGGCGAGGAGATGTGCGACCCGGATTGCGACATGGACGCCCTCATGGCCGAGATGGGAAAGCTCCAGGACGAGATCGACGCCGCCGATGGCTGGGATATCGATTCCAAGCTCGGCCAGGCCATGGACGCCCTGCAGCTGCCCGATTCCGACATGCCGGTCAACGTGCTTTCCGGCGGCGAGCGCCGTCGCGTGGCCCTGTGCAAGCTGCTGCTCGAGGCTCCCGACCTGCTGCTGCTCGACGAGCCCACGAACCACCTGGACGCCGAGTCGATCCTGTGGCTCGAGCACTTCCTGCACAACTACCAGGGCGCGGTGCTTGCCGTCACGCACGATCGCTACTTCCTGGATAACGTTGCCGAGTGGATCTGCGAGGTCGACCGCGGTCACCTTTATCCCTACAAGGGCAACTACTCCACGTATCTGGAGACCAAGGCCGCCCGTATCGAGGCACAGGGCAATCGTGACGCCAAGCTCGCCAAGCGCATGGAGGCCGAGCTCGAGTGGGTGCGCAGCTCGCCCAAGGCTCGCCAGGCAAAGAACAAGGCCCGTCTGGCTCGCTACGAGGAGATGGAGGCCGAGGCCCGCGCAAGCCAGAAGCTCGACTGGACCGACATCCGCATCCCTGTGGGCCCGCGTTTGGGCAACAAGGTGCTCGAGGCCCATCATCTGCACAAGGAGTTCGATGGCCGCGTGCTCATCGATGACCTTTCGTTCACCCTGCCGCGCAACGGCATCGTGGGCGTCATCGGCCCCAACGGTGTCGGTAAGACTACGCTCTTCAAGACGATTGTGGGTCTGGAGCCGCTGACTTCGGGCGAGCTTGAGGTGGGCGAGACCGTCAAGATCTCCTATGTCGACCAGAACCGTTCCGGCATCGACCCCGATAAGAACCTATGGGAGGTCGTCTCGGACGGCCTGGACCACATGATGGTCGGCGAGACCGAGGTTCCGAGCCGCGCTTATGTGGCGAGCTTTGGCTTTAAGGGCCAGGACCAGCAGAAGCGCGCTGGCGTACTTTCCGGTGGCGAGCGCAACCGTCTGAACCTGGCGCTCACGCTCAAGCAGGGCGGCAACCTGCTGCTCCTCGACGAGCCTACGAACGACCTCGACGTCGAGACGCTGTCCTCGCTCGAAGCGGCGCTGCTCGAGTTCCCGGGCTGCTCGGTGGTCATTAGCCACGACCGTATGTTCCTGGACCGCGTCGCCACGCACATTCTGGCGTGGGAGGGCACCGACGAGAATCCGGGCAACTGGTATTGGTTCGAGGGCAACTTCGAGGCCTATCAGGCCAACCGTATCGAGCGCCTGGGCGAGGACGCAGCCCAGCCGCATCGTATTCACCGCAAGCTGACGCGCGACTAGTAGCAAGTAGAAAGGCCGCCACCAAGGGCGGCCTTTCTTGTAGCAATTGCACTGCAGCTATGCCCTGGCTGCTGGTTTAATTCATAATCAAAGTCATCTCTTTGGGATTAAAGCCCGTTTTTGCTATGAGTGATTTTCTAATTCCGTTTAAAACGTAAAGACGCATTGGGTTGCAAGGACATAAGCAAATCGAATTGAAATATAACCAGTGCTGTAACGTTACAAAAAAGATTATAGAATAGGAGTACCTTATAAGTCGCTTCTCTAAATTATTCCGACGCTAACAAGAAAGAAGAACATATGCTTTCGCGTCGTCGTTTTCTGCAACTTGTCGCGTCTTCAATTGTCGCCTTAGCCGCACGTCCGAAAGAGGTTTTTGCTTCGACGGGCAATATTGATGGTGAGCAGATACAATTTACTTCTGAAATTGCGCAAGAGCTTGCCGATAAATATATAAAGGGACTCCTCGGCTATTCGTATACGCCTTCTGACCCTATTCCTTTTGTAGATGTTGATGGGTCCCCGCTTGGTTACATTGTTCCGGTTGTGACATCCAATAGAGCCGCGGGCTATTTGGTTTTAGATGCTTCAGATGATGAAATACTTACGGGATATCGTTTTGGAGACGGCTTAGTCAGCCCTATGGATCGGGGAGGAGATCTTGGTGTCGAGTCTTATTCTTTCAATAACCCAGTCGTAATGATCAATCCATTCGAATTCGGCGTGCAATCTTTGGACGGTTCAATAACAACAAATTGCGGAAGAACAATCCCGGCTGTTTCCATAGAAGGACGGCCTGTCGTTTTATCGAATAAACCTTCAAGCTGGAACGATGTTGTAATTTACGCAACTCAAATGCAGGATTACACAGTATCTGGATTTCGTTCCATTTCTCAGTTTATGTCATATGATGAAAGCGAGATTAAGAGGCTTACCGCCCACTATGCTTGTATGGTGACAGCTTTTTCGAACGTTGCGGAACTGTATGGCATTGCCAATTTATATAGCGACCCTTCGCAATATATGCAGATATGGAATTACACCAATACCCATGCTCTTTCCGATGAAGAACAGACTGTTCCCGGCGTTGTTTTGGGTGGAACGCCGATATCAACCTGTGCAACGGGGTTTACAAATTACTGCGCAAGCAGAGGAAGTACTCTTATCGCCCGCACTGTCTCCTCTCCGGCTATCGCGAGCATTCAAAATGAGATTAACTCTAATAGACCGAATGTTTTACATGCGAGTTTGTACAACGGATCAGCCCATTCTGTAACAGCGGAGGCTTACGCCACACTTACTGGTAAGAAAACTGGAGAGACAAGGCAGATGATTGGCATAGCGGACGGCTGGAATTCATCTTTATCCTTCCTGAAGTATGATCAGAGCTATTATGCGTGGACTTATGGAACGACTTTTTCGAAGTAGGGCGATTCGACTAGCTCTGTCTTTGGTGCTGATGGCTTCATTGGTGGGCTGTTCAACAAAGGAAGAGATATCGCGCGGAGGTTCCGGAGAAGTGACTGCGACAGACTCAGGTTCATTAGAAATAGCTGGCGGGCATGCCGATGTGATGTTACAAGGAAAAGGCGTGCTTAGGTCGATTGATGCTGAAGACGCTGTCTGCTCAATAGAGGATTTGAAGACAGGTGAAACTGCATCGTACCGAGTTTCAGATAATGCTGCGAATATGATTGAGTCGATACCGACTGGAGCGCAGGTTTCTTTTAGATACTTTGCTCCGCAACTTGAGGATGAGCTTGCTTCTCTGGTGTCTATATGCACCGATGACAACTAAAAGGCCTGAATTCAAACGGCCTCGGATGGTCAAATTGGCTATCCGAGGCCGTTTTTTACTCGACCGGGGCTTCGACCTTGTCGATGGCCCAGGCGGCTCCGAGACCGCCGGTGGTGTTGCGGCGGATGCGCACGGTAACCTCGCGGCGCTCGCCGGCCTGCGTGTAGCACAGGGGGAAGTTTGCGCGGTTTCGCGCGGCCTCGATGGTACCGCGCTCGCGGGCGATCCAGTAGTACTCGCCGACAATGCCGAGCGTGTCGGCGCCGTAGGGGAGATAGGTCGACAACTGGTGCAGAAGCGGGCCGGGGCAGAAGACCTCGGTTGCGAAATCGACGGGGAAGTCCTCAGGGATGGCGGGCGCTGCGGGTGCGGGGGTTGGGGCCGCTGCGGGTACCGAAGCCGGTGCCGGTGCGGGAACTTGGTCGCAAGTAGAGGTGGGCACGGATTCGATGACGGGTGCGGGCTCAGGCACCGGTTCCGGCTTAACTGCGGAATCTGCGGGCTTCACGGTGACGGGCGCGTCTACAGCTGCAGTTTCAAACTCAACCTGCATCGCGCTCTCATTCTCGACGCTCGACTTTGCTTCGATGGGCGTGGATGCCATAGTGGTGATGCCGGCGTTGGCGTTCTCGGGGTCATAGACGACCGTGAGCGAGATGGCGGGCTGCGGCGTCTCGGGCTTCGGCGCCGACTCGGTAGCGTCTTGATCGGCGGGCTCGTCGGACTGATCGTCCTCGGCCTCGTCGCTAAAGACATCACTGTTTTGGAACGAAGGCGTCTCGGGTTGGTCGGCGGTTTTTTCGGTTGTCGACTTGGGAGCTTCGTTGAGCTCCGCAGTGGCTTCCTGCTCGGATATGACTTCGGGATCAGTCGTGGCGGTGATTTCGGTTTCGGCTTCTGCCGTTACCTCAATAGCGACTTCAATCTCTGCCTCGGGCTCGGATTCTGGCACGGCTTCAACCATGGCTTCAGGCTCGGGACGCTTAACGTGCTTGGGGCGCACGGCCTTGAGGTCCTTCTCGCCACGTTTTTTCTTTTTGTAGGACTGCTTGGCTCCCTTGGCAGCCTTGGGCTTGTCCTCGCCCTTGGCAAGGGCGGCATCCCAGGCCTCGTTGGCGATGACCGTGGCATACAGGCGACCGCCCTTAAAGACGGTCAGCTTAATGCAGTCGTCGAGCTCCTCGAGCAGCTCGCGCGTGGACTCGAAGCCCAGGTCATAAGCGGCCATGTCACCAGCGGCGAGTGCCTCCTCGACCTGCGTCATAAACGTTTGCTTGCCGCATCCAATCGCATCGCGCAGCAGGCGATACAGATAGATGTGGTTGCCCAGCGAAAGCGTGGGCCTAACTATTGTCTTGCTCATGGCAAATCTCCTCTTTACACACCAAAGCATCTTACCATCGCGCGGGGCTTGCCATCTCGTCGCCCAAGGCAAACGGGCGCGAACCGCTATCGATTCGCGCCCGTTGTACAGGTTGCCTATCTGGGGATGCAGCGCCTAGTTGTCCGATGTCGTGCCTTGGCTTGAACTGTCAGATGCCGTGCCCGATGTGGTGCCACTCGAATTGCTGTTGTTGCTGTCTGCTGTGCCCGTTCCCGACGTGGTGTCGCTCGTCTGGCCTCCCGTGTTCGGCTGCGAACCGTCAGTCGTTTGGCTTGAGTCGGTCGTGCCGGATTGCGCGCCGCTGTTGTTCACAGAAGAATCGGCGCCCTGCGATTGGTTTTGGGTATTCGAGGACGAATCGGTAGAGGTAGAACTGTCTTGCGTGCCGTCCGCTTGTGCCTGCTGATCTTGCGACTGGGTGTTGTCATTTGCATCGCTCTCGGTCGTGCGCGACGAAAGGATTGGCTCGGGGCGCTCGCCCAGACCCTCGCCGGCGGTGGTGATAAGGATGGCGCCGGCGCAGGCGATGACCGCGACGATGGCGATGGCGATCGAGAAGACGATGACCTTCTTTTGCGTCTGGCTGCGCTCTGCCGCCGCCTTGGCGCGCAGGCTGTCGGGAGCGACGCGCGCCGTGGTCGCGCGCCCCGCAATCTGGCGCATCTCCTGCGTAGTCGCGGCGCCGCCTAGGTGCTCCTCGGCATTAAACTCAGCGGGCTCGTAGGCGCCGGCAGGGTAGTCGACGGCGGCGTGCGTACCTTTGATGGCTTCGGCGCTGGCAGAGATAAAGTGGCGGTAGACCTGCGATGACACAACGGTGATGACCGAGCTCACGGCGGCACCAATTACTGAACCAGCGATACCGATCTTGGAGGCAAGCGCGACGCTTGTGGCGGCAGCCGCGGCGCCGGCGATGATCTGGGGAATGGAAATGTCGTCGAACAGGCCCTTTTTGGGCGCGATGGCCATGGTCTGTCCGATGGAATGGTTCTCGTGCACGCCGTTGTTGAGCGATGCCGGCGTCATGACGCGCGTGCGCGGCGCGTCGGTGTACTTGGTTGTCATACGGGGTCCTCCCGGTGTAAATCTGCTTCGTTTCATGTAGCCATCAGGGTACCCACCAGATGTGAATCGTACGTGACATTTAACAGATACCATCAACTCATCAAGGGGGGGGGCTTGCTGTCTTTGGTGCAATAGCTTGATGCTAAACTGGATTTACGATTGTGAGGTGGTTTACGTGATGTACCCGTATATGACATTCGAAGACGGTACCGAGGTCGTTCATTCTGACCTGATAACAGATGGGGATATCGAAAAGGTTATCGCGCATTTTGAACGACCGACGGCAGAGGGCTTCGACTCCGCTCGTTGTGAGTTGCCTTCCTGTTCGTGGACTGACTGGGAAGGGCATTTTACTCAGAGTGAAAAACGAGCTTTCGAAGAGTGTTTGAGCAAATCATTTAGATTAGTTCGAGTTTAGTTCGAATATAGAAGTCGAATGCGATGACCTAAAGCGTATGCATTTTTAGTATTAGATGCGTATGAAATGGAGGATGTGAATGGATGAGCTAATAGACTTTAAAAAACGATTTCTCAAGAATGGCGAGCTGGTTTCAATTCCAAAAAAGGAAAGCTATAAAAGAATCATGCTGCTATGGACCGTCTCTTTCTTTGAATTAAATACAAGTTATACGGAGCTTCAGGTTAATCGTGTGCTGTCACAGCTCTATCCTGATTATGCCGTGTTGAGGCGGTACTTGGTTGATTATGGATTCCTATTAAGGGATGAGCGAGGCCTGAAATACGAGGTTAATCGTGATGTTCACGGTATTGAGAGCTAGCCGTCCGGTTCGGGTCCTATATATTGCTAGAGGGATAAGCGAAATAGGCAATTGGTGTGCGAATATTGCTTTGCCAATGCTGATTTACGAGGTAACTCACGATGTTTCTGCAACTGCTTTGATGGTCTGCTGCAGATTTGCCCCCTCTCTGTTTTCAGTTGCGCTCGCGCAGCTGCCTCAGAAGATGGGTATCGGGACACTGCAGGCCATGAGATTGGCAGACTTAATTCGCGCGGGATTATTCGTTTGCTATATTTTTGTTGATAGTAAATGGAGTATGTTTGCTATTACGTGCGCGGTATCGCTTTGCCGAACGGTTGAAATGCCCTGCTTTTACTCGTTGTTAAGAGCCAATACGAATAGTATCAATCGCGACGTAATTAATAATTCGTTTGGGTTTCTGCAGAATTTGATGATGGTTCTGGGGCCAGTTGCCGGCGGTTTTGTTGTCGCTCAATTTGGGGCGGAGGCTGTTCTTGCATTAGACGCGCTTTCTTTTGCCGCGTCGTTCTGGTTGCTGCGAGATGTTCCGTCGGTTATCGAGGTTAATGATAAAGAGGGGATAAGCAAAAATGAAAAAAACAGGACTGCATTTAGTGATCTTAGCGCGAAGCACTTGGCAATTGGTTTCCTATTAATCGATATTTCTAGTGGCGTGGCATTCGGCTCTCTGAATTCTCTTTTGCCAGCTATTGCGCAATTGCAATTTGACTCGTCATCGATACAATACGGATTCCTTCAGAGTAGTCTTACAATCGGACTGTTGTTCGGAAATACAATATATGGTCGTTTAATTAGTGGTTCCGATTGCGTTAAATCATATTGTTTTGTGACGTATCTTGCGCTCGGTGCGTATCTGGCGTTTGGCTATCGCTATGCGTCTGGGATATCGTTTATTTTCCTTTTTATCGTCGGTGCCGGAAACGCCATTCAAGATGTGCTTCTCATAACATCGCTGCAGGATTTGGCGAGAGACGAATCTGAATCGATAAGCCTGTTTTCAATTAGGGAGTCTTTGCAATCGGCTGCTGTTGTTATTTCAACACTCCTTGTTTCGCTGTTCACGAGCATCGCGATGTTCTCAATTCTCGTTACAGGACTTGGTGTATTTTCAATTATGATGGTAGTTGTGTTTCAATTGAATTATTTGCGAAAGATGTGACGTTGATATGCCTAAAACGCTTTTAGTATTTCCCCCAGGATGGAGTCCAGTGGGGCCGTATCTTGCCTTGCCTGTTTTGAAGTCATATCTTCAAGAGGTTGAACAATATAAAGTTGACATCGTTGACTTAAACGTGGAATTTTACGATGACCTCCTATCTTTTAGACATGTCGAAGAGTGCTGTAAAAGGTATCGGGAATCAAAGGATTCGTTTAGTTCGAATGTTCAATTAACAATCGAGTTGATACAAAAGTCAGCACTTAATGTTGACGAGGCAAAAGATATTTTCAGATCGAAGAGATACTTTAATCTAAAAGAAAGACAATATGCTGAAAACATTTTTAGAAATGCACTCTATATCATAAATCACGTCTCATATGGAGTTAAATACACGTTCAACTCCATAGATCTGCCCTATGATTATTATTCGACACCAGAAATAATGAAATCGCTTGCGGATACCTTGCATAATCCGTTTATTTCCTTCTATGAAACTGCCTTTCTTAAGCGTATTCAGAGGGAAAAATCGAGTTTATTGGGATTTCGGTGAGCGGCTGTTTCCAATTGATTTCTGCAGTTACGTTAGCGAAACTGATTAAAGAAGAATGTCCATCTGTTAAACACGTCTCATTGGGCGGCAATTACATTACTCGTTTAGCAGATGACTGCATGAAAGAATGGCATCCCTTTTTTGAATACATTGATTCGATAATGATGTATGACGGCGAAGAGCCGCTTGCACGTCTTCTTGAGGCTCTTGACTCTGGTGATGACAATCTCGACTGTGTTCCAAACCTTTGCCATGCTAAAGGTGGAAAGATATATAAAAACCATCGGATTGAGCAAACATTTATCAACGATACAGTTCCCGATTTCGATGGCTTCGCCCTTTCTAAATACTTCATGCCTGAGTTAATATTGCCGGTTTATTCTTCTAGGCAGTGTTTTAATCATTGCGCCTTCTGCACCATTCCCGGTGCTACCGGTGGTTGTTACCGAAAGATGCCTATATCGAGAGTATTTGAAATAATGTGTCGGTTAAATGAAAAATACGGCACGAGAGTTTTCTCTTTTGTGGATGAAACATTCGAAGGCAAAAGAATGGAGCAACTCGCGGATGAAATAAACGCATCGGGAAAAACGTTTTTCTGGCATGGAGAAACGAGGTTCTCTCCAACCCTAAGTACAGACGTTTTCAACAAGATATACCAAAGTGGATGTAGGCAGATTCAGTTTGGCCTCGAGTCATACAACCAAAGAGTTCTTGATCTAATGAAGAAGAACACGAGAGTTGATTGGATTGATCGCAATATCCATGATTGTCTCAATGCGGGTATTCCTGTTCATCTATTCTTTATGATTGGCTTTCCGACCGAAACTAAAGAAGAGGCTCTGAACACCTTAGCTTATACAGAGAATGTTTTGAATTATTCAAAACAGGTATGTGGTGTTCCATATTCCACGAGAGGATTTACGAATTTTGGTCTCGTTATGGGGTCGGATGTTTGGAATCATCCCGATAAGTATGGTGTCTCTGTAATGCCGAAGTCCCAATATGAGGATTTGCGCCTCGAAGTGGATTATGTTTCAGGCACTGGTTTAACTTTAAATGAAGCAAAATCCTTATCTGATGAGCATCATATTGATTTTTATATGCAAGAAGTCATAAACGGTAGCGACACAATTGACTTGCCCCAGCGGCTTCATATTTCAGAGGTGACCTGGATTCTAGATTCTATTCACGCTGTCAGGTATAAGGGACATTTGACCAAAGTAAAGCGACGGCTGACTAGTCTAAATCCAGCTGATCGAATCTGGCTGGATTCCAAGACCTCTGTCGTGCTCGTTGAGCCATTTGCCTACTTCTATAATTCTGAATACCATCATGTCTATGCTGTTTCCCAGTTGGTATACCTTAAGTTGGCCCGTTTATTGGAGGCCGATTGTAGCATTTCTCTTATCCTTGATCAGGGCGATCTCGAGCTGACAAGGGCGATAGAAGAACTGTTGCATTATGGATTGCTGAATACAAATATCGATGCCGATTATGTAATGCACGATAATGGTTTTCAATTGGTTAAAAGTTCGTTTGTGAAAGAAGTCGGACGCTCAAAAGAGGGGTTAAGAGTACTGCTGAGTTGTGCCACCCATAGAATGTGTGCGGTTAATGATTTTTCGTTCGCTTTGCTTTCGTTGTTTGAAAAGCCGATTACTAAGAACGAGGTGCGCGACATTTTGAAAAAAGAGGGACTATCGGCAAGCGAGGAGCAATTAAACAAGTTGGTTGATAATTGCATGAAAGCAGATATACTACAATTGATTAGATAGAGGAGGTTTCTGCATGGACGTTATTAACAAAGATCTCTTGGAGCAACTGAAAGAGTTTCAGGAAGAGGGCGTCGTGGTAGAAGTGTTCGACTTTGAGGACTACATGGATAAATTCTGCCATTAGTTTCGGAATTTACTCGCCTCGCTTAAAGGGAGAAGTCGATTATCGATTTCTCCTTTTTTAATTAAAGATATTTTTGAAATACATGCTCTTAGCACAGGTTGGCCTCTCAGTAAACTGGGAGGTTGCTTTGGCTAGTTAGAGATATGTGAACGTCCGTTAGACTGAATCTCAGGGTAGAAGGGGCCTCCAGTGTCCAGATCAACAAGGCAATGCTGCGTTTCGGCTAATAAGAACGATGGCTTTTTGCGTGTGGCGGCGGCTTCGCCGCGGATTCGCGTGGCCGATGTCGAGGGCAATACCGAGGTTGCGCTGGCGGCTGTTCGCGAGGCTGCCGAGCGCGGCGTTCGCGCGCTGGTGCTGCCCGAGCTCAACTTGTGCGGCTATACCGCGGCCGATCTGTTCCATAACCGCACATTACTGCATGCCTGCGAGGCTGCTTTGGTGCATATCCTCGATGAGACTCGTGAGCTGCCGATTGTCTTTACCATCGGTCTTCCCGTTGCAGTTGCCGAGAATATCTACAACTGCGCCGCCGTGTGCTGCGCGGGCGAGCTTTTGGGCCTCACGGCCAAGAAGTATCTGCCCAACTATGGCGAGTTCTACGAGCGCCGCTGGTTTGCTCCGGCGCCTGCGGATCCCGTGTGGGTTGAATTTGCCGGTCAGGGTCCGGTTCCGCTGGGTTCGGGGCTTGTCTACCGCTGCTGTGATGAGGGTGCCGAGGATATGGTGCTGGGCGTTGAGGTTTGCGAGGACCTGTGGGTGCCGGCGCCGCCTTCGACCGAGATGGCGCTTGCCGGTGCGACGGTGATCCTCAATCCGTCGGCTTCGGACGAGATTATCGGTAAGGCGGATTACCGCCGCAGCCTCATTTCCAACCAGAGCGCGCGCCTGTACTGCGCCTATGCCTACGCGGACGCGAGCGAGGGCGAGTCCACGACCGACATGGTCTTTGCGGGCGAGAACCTCGTCTACGAAAACGGCTCCAAGCTCGCCGCGACCAAACTGCTTACCTGCGATATGGCCATCGCCGACGTTGACCTTGACCGCCTGGTTGCCGAACGCCGTCGCTCGACGACGTGGACACGTACCGACGATGCTCCGGAGGCCACGACCGTTGAGTTTTCGTTTGAGGGCGTGCTGGCCGAAGAACCTGTCCTGCGCGATGCCTGCGACATCGACCGTGTCTTCCCGCGCGCGCCCTTTGTGCCGGCCGACCACGGCGACTTGGCCGAGCGCTGCGAGACGATCCTTGATCTACAGACTGCGGGCCTCAAGACCCGCCTCGCCCACACAGGTACCAAGGCTGCGGTCATCGGCCTTTCGGGCGGCTTGGACTCCACGCTAGCGCTGCTTGTGACCGTGCGTGCCTTCGATGCGCTGGGGCTGCCGCGCACGGGTATCACGGCGGTTTCCATGCCCGGTTTTGGCACGACGCACCGCACTAAGTCCAATGCCGAGTCGCTCGCTCGTGACTTGGGTGTGAGCTTCCGCGAGGTCTCAATCCATGCTGCCGTGGAACAGCACTTTAAGGATATCGAGCATGATCCGGCCGTGCAGGACGTGACCTACGAGAACAGCCAGGCCCGCGAGCGTACGCAGATCCTGATGGATCTGGCCAACCAGGCTGGCGGTTTTGTCATTGGCACGGGCGACCTGTCGGAGCTGGCGCTCGGCTGGGCTACCTATAACGGCGACCACATGAGCATGTACGCCGTCAACGCGAGCGTGCCCAAGACGCTTGTGCGCCATCTGGTGCGCTATGCCGCCGATGTCTTTGGCGGGCGTATTGCCGAGGTCTTGCTCGATATCCTCGATACGCCGGTGTCCCCCGAGCTTCTGCCGCCCACGGGCGACGGCGAGATTGCGCAGAGGACCGAGGATTTGGTGGGCCCGTACGAGCTGCACGACTACTTCCTCTACTACCTGCTACGTTTTGGCTTTGAGCCGGGCAAGATCTACCACATGGCGCTCAAGAGCTTTGAGGGCGTCTACGATGTCAAGACCGTCCACACGTGGCTACGTACGTTCTACCGCCGCTTCTTTGCCCAGCAGTTTAAGCGCAGCTGCCTGCCCGATGGTCCCAAGGTGGGATCGGTGACGCTCAGCCCGCGCGGCGATTGGCGTATGCCGAGTGACGCTAGCTCGTGTCTGTGGCTTGCGCAGATCGACGCGCTCAATCCAGTTGACTAAGGTTGGCTAAATTGAACCAATACGGGGGTTGCAAGCGTTACACTTTTGCAATCTGATGGCCCGTATCGCGCGGCGCTCTTGTCGGAGCGCCGCGTTTTTTATATCGAAAGGTGGCACCATGCAGGCATCGCAGCGTCTCGACCGCTTTGGCGCGGAGGTCTTCGCCTCGCTCAACAACAAGCTTCTCGCGCTGAAGGCTCAGGGCAAGACCATTTACAACATGAGCGTGGGCACGCCCGACTTTAAGCCGTACGACCATGTGGTCGAGGCGCTCACGCAAGCAGCCCAAGATCCCGAGATGTGGAAGTATGCCCTGCGTGACCTGCCCGAACTCAAGCAGGCCGTGTGCGATTACTATGAGCGTCGCTTTGGCGTTTCGGGCATTACGCCGTCCATGGTGCAGTCGTGCAACGGCACGCAGGAGGGCGTGGGCCATTTGGGCCTGGCCCTGCTCGATCCGGGCGACACTATTTTGGTTCCCGATCCGTGCTACCCGGTCTTTGAGGCGGGTGCCAAGATCGCCGATGCCAAGCTCGAATACTATCCGCTGGTTGCCGAGCATAATTACCTGCCCTATGTGGCGGGTATCGATCCCGAGGTGGCCGATCGTGCCAAGTATATGATCGTGTCGCTGCCCGCCAACCCGGTGGGCTCGGTGGGCACGCCCGAGGTCTACGAGGAGATCATCGCTTTCGCCCGCGAGCACGACCTGCTGATCGTCCATGACAACGCATACTCCGACATCGTGTTCGACGGCGAGCCGGGCGGCAGCTTCTTGCAGTATCCCGGCGCGCTCGAGGTGGGCGTTGAGTTCTTCTCGCTTTCCAAGTCGTTTAACGTCACCGGTGCCCGCATCGGCTTTTTGGTCGGCCGAGAGGACGTGGTCTCTGCCTTTGCCAAGCTGCGCAGCCAGATTGACTTTGGCATGTTCTTCCCGATCCAGAAGGCCGCCATCGCCTGCCTGAACGGTCCGCGCGATGAGGTCGAGGCGCAGCGTCTGAAGTACCAGGAGCGCCGCGATGCCCTGTGCGACGGTCTTGAGGGCCTGGGCTGGGAGCGTCCCAACGCGCATGGCTCTATGTTTGTGTGGGCCAAGCTTCCCGGTGGTCGCACCGATTCCATGGCGTTTTGCGAGGAGCTCATGGAGAAGGCCGGCGTTGTGGTGACGCCGGGCGCGAGTTTTGGTCCTTCGGGCGAGGGGCACGTGCGCATGGCGCTGGTCCTGCCGCCCGATCAGATCGCTTTGGCTGTCGAGGCCATTCGCGAGGCGGGCCTGTATTAGAAACCTGTTTCGGCCCGTCAATAGCTCGAAACCGATTTCGTGCAGTTATTTTACGAATACTGCAAACAATTTCGGTAAACGGTCGATTTTCGGCTGCGAATAGGGGCATAATCAAAGTCCCGATTGGATGTATTGGGATTACGACAAGCCGCTCGGGTCGTTCCCGGGCGGCTTGTTTGTGGAGAGAGATGGGAGTTTCTAATGGTTAACGAGAAGAAGGTCGCTATTGTCGGCTGCGGTTTCGTCGGTTCGTCTTCGGCGTTCGCTCTGATGCAGAGCGGTCTGTTCTCCGAGATGGTCCTCATCGACGTGGACAAGAACCGCGCCGAGGGTGAGGCTCTGGATATCGCGCACGGCATGACGTTTGCCGAGCCGATGAAGATCTACGCCGGCGATTATTCCGATGTCGCCGACGCCGCCATGATCGTCGTCACCGCTGGCGCTGCCCAGAAGCCCGGTGAGACCCGCCTGGACCTGGTCAACAAGAACGTTAACATCTTTAAGTCCATTATCCCCGAGATTAAGAAGTCCGGCTTCGACGGCATTCTGCTAATCGTCTCCAACCCGGTTGATGTTCTGACCTATGCTGCCATCAAGATGTCCGGCCTGCCCGAGGGCCATGTCATCGGCTCCGGCACCGTGCTCGACACTGGCCGTCTGCAGCAGATGCTTGGTGCCCACGTCGAGGTTGACCCGCGCGATGTCCAGGCCTATGTCATGGGCGAGCACGGCGACTCCGAGTTTGTCGCTTGGTCCAGCGCTCAGGTTGCTGGCGTTCCGCTGAACACCTTCTGCGAGCTTCACGGTCATCTGGAGCACGAGGCTGCCGAGAAGCGTATCGCCGAGGACGTCAAGAACTCCGCCTACACCATCATCGAGAAGAAGCACGCCACCTACTACGGCGTCGCCATGGCCGTCAAGCGCATCTGCACCGCTGTCATGCGCGATGAGCAGACCGTTCTGCCCGTTTCCTCGCTCATGGTGGGCGAGTATGGCCTGTCCGATCTGGCTATCTCCATGCCGACGGTCGTTGGCCGCGACGGCGTCGTCTGCCGCGTCCCCGTGCCGCTGAACGATGACGAGCAGCATGAGCTCACCGCCTCCGCCAAGGCCCTCAAGGACATCATCGACAGCGTCGACTTCTCCTGCTAAATCAAGCTCGCTAGAGCGAAAAGCTACAATGAAGGCGTCCGGGTCCACACGGCCCGGGCGCCTTTTTGGTGCAAAGTAACCTGACCCCAATGCACCATAGTTGATGGGAGGGCCATGTCGGATTCGCCTAATTTTTTGACCTATGCCCAGACAGCGTTTGATCCGTTTGAGGAACGGCCGTTCTGCGCGGTGGATAGCCTGGTCTTTGCGTGGTTGTCCTATTTGCGTTTGCCGGGTGATATGGCGGAGCTGACGAACTGGCAGGGCCTAGACGTACGCGAGCTGCTGCGCGCCGAGTGCTACCAAGACATGATTGGCGACCTGTGGGATCCGGAGGGGAGTCGTGCCCTGTTGGAGGCTGTGGCAGCAAGCCCTCGCTACCGTGGCGTTCGTGTTTGCGGCTATCGTAGCGTGAGTGATGCCGAGACAACGGAGCAGTTTGCGGCCATGACGTTCCGATTTCCGGCGGGGTTTAGCTATCTTGCCTTCCGGGGGACCGACAGCACGATTGTGGGCTGGAAAGAGGACTTTAACATGGCGTTCCGGTGTCCTGTGCCGGCCCAGGAATCCGCGGCGCGTTATGTAGACGAGGCGGCGGATGCGATTGACGGGCCGCTTTTGTGCGGAGGTCATTCCAAGGGTGGAAACCTTGCGGTGTACGGTGCGGCGATGTGCCCCGATGTCGCCCGTGAGCGAATCGAACGGGCGTATTCCCATGATGGTCCGGGCTTCGTCGAGGAGTTTCTGAGCGGCAACGCCTTCGCCGATCTATCCGGTCGAATCGACAAGACGCTACCTCGGTCGTCGATCTTTGGCATGATGTTCGAGACACAGGAGGACTATGCCATCGTTGAGAGCACCGAGTTCAGCCTGCTTCAGCATAATCCCTTTAGCTGGGTGGTTGATGGTCGCGACTTCGTGTACTGTGAGCGCCTGTCCGCCGGTGCTCGATACGTTGATGGCTCCATTCGCGAGATGCTGCTTGCGGTGTCGCCTAACGAGCGCGAGCGTTTTGTAGATGCGTTGTTCTCCGTGCTTGAGGCTACGGGTGCTGAGCGGTTTGCGGATATCGCTGGGAATCTGCGCGAGAGCCTGCCCGTGATGCTCCAGGCTGCGCAAGGCTTTGACAAGGATACGCGACGCTTTGTCTCGCAGACTATCGTTGCGATTCTTAAGTGTGCGCTTCTGCCCAAACGTCCCCAGATCGACATGCCCGCTGCCGGCAAGAGCTTGGCAGAACAGCTCGAGGCTTGGCAGTCCGAGCTCCTGCGCTAACCATTGGTGCAAAGCAACCTGTCCCCGATGCACCAATCTTCGATGCGCCTGGGGCGGGATCGACCGCTATACTGGTTCGTGCCGAAATCGATCTAGAACGGAATGCCGTATATGAAAATCAATCACGCGATTCTGCATATCCTGGACTTTGACTCTGCCGTCAACGTTATGAGCCAGCGCGAGCTCGATATCGAGAGCCGCACCGTGCGTAATTTCGTAACCACGCACCTGCGGCGCGCTCGTACCTCGGCTGATAACAAGCGTGCCACGTTTGCCGAGAACTCCGCATTCGGCGGCGAGCTCAAGGGCTATTTCTTTGGTGAGCGTGAGTTCGTGGATCTGTCTCAGCAGATTGCGGAGTTCATCTCTTCCGAACTTACCAAGGCCGAGAAAGCCGAGTCCACTGACGTGCTTGTGGCGGACTTTGATGACGATGAGGATGCCCGCTGGTTTGCCGTGATGCTGCTGGGCTCCAAGCAGGCTTTTATGCACGAGGTGGGTCGCGAAGAGGGCGAGGTGCGCAACGACATTGCGCGCCACTACGCCATTCTGCCGAATCCCTCGCAAAAGGTGCCGAGCTATGCAATCGTGCGTGCAAGCACCATGGAGATCGGCTATGTGGATAAGAAGCGCAAGATTGCCGGCGAGGATCGCATGCTCATTCCCGATGGCCTGCTGCAGTGCGACACGGGGGTATCGGGCAAGGAGGTCATCGACACCGTGACGCGTGTGGTCGAGGAAGTCGCCGAGGAGCACGGTGCCAACACGGCTGTAGCACTCGCCAAGGTTAAGGCTGCTGTTGCCGAGAAAGTTGAGGATGACGAGGAACTGCCCCCTTGGGATATCGTCGATGAGGTCTTTGAGGACGAGCCGGTTATCAAGGAGAGCGTGCGCGCGGCACTGACTGAGGAGAAGGTGCCTGAGCGTGTGCCCGTGGAGCGCAAGCAGGTCGAACGCGCGGCGGTGCGCAACCACAAGATCCGTACCGACACGGGCATCGAGATCAGCTTCCCGGCCGAGATGGGTTCGAACTCTGAGTACATCGAGTTTGTCAACGAGCCCAACGGCCTCATCTCCATCGAGCTCAAGAACATCGGAAGTATTGAGAATCGATAAACTGCTCTTGGACGTTGCAAAAAACAAAGGCCGAAGCCTTTTGGGACTTCGGCCTTTTTTGTTTTCGGCTTGGTTGCTGACATTGCGCCGCAGGTTGAGCTCACGTCAGCGAAAACGCCCCTAAGCGAGCAAGGTGACGTGAAAGAGGAGGGAAGCGTACTTTGGGTACGCGACCGACGATTGAACGTCAGATTGCCGCTTAGGGGCGTTTGCAGCGTCGAGCCGTTACGCGGTTTGGCAAAACCGCGTAACTTCTACAGCTGGCGCAGGCCCTCTTCCAGGCCGGTCTTGCTGTCGGTCTTCTCGTCGCGCATCTTGATGGCGCGGGCGGGGACACCGGCCACGACGGCGCCGGCGGGGACGTCCTCGACGCACACGGCGCCGGCGGCAACTACAGCACCCTTGCCCACGTGCACGCCTTCCAGGACCACGGCGTTTGCGCCGATCATGACATCGTCCTCGATGATGACGGGCGTGGCGCTGGCGGGCTCCACAACGCCTGCCAGCACGGTGCCGGCGCCGATGTGGCAGTTCTTGCCCACGGTGGCGCGACCGCCCAGCACGGCGCCCATATCGATCATGGAACCCTCGCCGATAACGGAGCCGATGTTGATGATGGCGCCCATCATGATGACGGCACGGTCGCCAATCTCGACGCGGTCGCGGATGATCGCGCCCGGCTCGATGCGGGCGTTGATGCCCTTAAGGTCGAGCATGGGCACGGCGGAGTTGCGGCAATCGTTTTCAACGTCGTAGTAATCGATGGAATCGGCATTGGCGTCCAGGATGGTCTTGAGCTCGTCCCAGTCGCCAAAGACGGTCTTGCCGCGACGGCCGCCGTAGACATGTGCGTCGCCCCAGGCAACCTTCATGCCCGGCTTCTCGCGCACGTACAGCTTGACGGGCGTCTTTTTGGGCGCGGTGGCGATGTAGTTGATAATCTCCTGTGCATCCATCTCGGCTGCGTTGCTCATTTGCTATCTCTCCTTTGGGTGGATTCGGTTGATACCTGGTTAGGCAAACATGACCTTGTCGAACGTATAGAAGCCGGGTTCGCGGGTGACGAGCTTCTGCGCGGCTGCCAAGGCGCCGTTGACAAAGATCTGACGGCTCGTGGCGCGGTGGGTGAGCGTGACCTCCTCGTCCTGGCCAAAGAAGCTCACCTCGTGCACGCCGGCGACGGTGCCGCCGCGCAGCGAGTGCATACCGATTTCCTTGGGATCGCGTGCTCCGCACATGCCCTCGCGGCCATAGACGGGGTGGTAGCCTGCCTCGGGCTCGGCTTCGACGACGGCGTCGAGCAGTAGCTTGGCAGTGCCGCTGGGGGCGTCGACCTTTTGGTTGTGGTGCGTCTCGACGATTTCGCAGTCAAAGCCGGGCAGCTCGCGTGTAGCCTGCGCTACCAGATGGCGCAGGGCTGCGATACCGATGGAGTAATTGCCCGAGTGCATAACGCGGGTGTTCTGGCCCAGCTCACGCAGGCGGTCCATCTGCTCGGGGGTGTAGCCTGTGGTGCCTGAGACCAACGCCGCGCCCGTGCGCTCGACATAGGCGACGACGGCGTCGAAGGTCGCGACGTTCGAGAAGTCGATGATGACGTCGGCAGCCGGTGCGTTCTCGAGCTCGCTCAAATCGAAGCCAATCTGGGCCACGATATCAAAAACGGGCTGCCCGGCGGCGTCGACAATGCCTTCGGCGGTAGTGCGGATGAGCGAGCCCATGCGGCCCGTTCCCATAATGACGGTCTTAATCAAGTAGACCAGCTCCCTTCAGAGCATCGGTAAGTGCGGCTCGCGTGTCGTCTGCCATGGGGCACAGCGGCATACGGTAGTTTGCCTCGATCATGCCCATCTGGGCGAGCGCTTCCTTGACGGGGATGGGGTTGACCTCGCTAAAGAGGGCGTTGATGAGCGGCTGGCCGGCAATCTGGATATCGCGGGCGCGCGCTACGTCGCCGTCCAGATAAGCGCGGCACATGTCGTGTACAAGCTGCGGCTGCACGTCGGCCCACACGCTGATGGTGCCCGAAGCGCCCAGGCTCATGAGCGGCACTGTGAGTGCATCCTCGCCCGAGTACATGCGGAAATCGTCGGACAGCAGGTGGGCGATCTTGGCCGCGTAGGCGACGTTGCCCGAGGCCTCCTTGATGCCCATGATATTGGGGTGCGCGGCTAGGCGCTCTACGTTGCGCTCGCTGATACCGCAGCCGCAGCGGCCGGGGATGTTGTACAGGATGCAGGGGATGTCAACGGCATCGGCGACGGTCTTAAAGTGCTGATAGATACCCTCTTCGTTGGACTTGTTGTAGTAGGGGGTAATGAGCAGCAGGCCGTCGGCTCCCAAGCCCTGGTAAGTAAGCGACTTGGTGAGCATGGTCTGCGTGGAGTTGGAGCCTGAGCCGGCGATGACGGGGACGCGTCCTGCAACATGCTTGACCACGGCGGCGACGACGGAGTTGTCCTCGTCATCGGTCATCGTGGCGCTCTCGCCGGTGGTGCCCAGGGTGAGAATGGCGTCGGTGCCATTTTGCAAGTGGAAATCGATAAGGCGCTCGAGCGCGTCAAAGTCGACACTGCCGTCCTTTTTAAACGGCGTAACCAGGGCGACGATTGAGCCCTCGAGATTGCGGATGTCCATGTTCTTCTCCTTCGCCTCCGCGATCTGGATGCGTTTGTTCCATTGAGCTGCGACTGCCAGGCGCTCGTCTTGGGCGCGACGGCGGGCGCTTTCGGCGCGCGACTTGGCCAGCAGCTCTCGGCCGCACGGCAGCACGTCGAGCGTGGAAAAGTAATCGCCCGGGCGCTCGGCGCGGCGGATGAGGTCGGCCGCGCCATCGGGGCGCAGCAGGACCTCGGCGGAGCGCAGACGTCCGTTGTAGTTGTAGCCCATGGAGTAGCCATGCGCACCGGTATCGTGGATTACAAGCAGGTCACCCATGTCGATATGCGGCAGCTCGCGGTCGATGGCGAACTTGTCGTTGTTTTCGCACAGGTTGCCCGTGATATCGTACGTGTTCGTGACGGGAGCTGCGGACTTGTCGGGGCCACCCGGCTGGCCCATCACTGTAACGTGGTGGCAAGCGCCATACATGGCAGGACGAATGAGGTCGACGGCACTTGCGTCCACGCCGATATAGTCTTTGTAGATCCGCTTTTCGTGAATGGCCTTGGTGACCAGGCACCCGTAGGGGCCCATCATAAAGCGGCCCATCTCGGTGCAGATCGCCACATCGCCCATGCCGGCGGGAACCAGGATCTCGTCGTAGGCCGCGTGTACACCCTCGCCGATGGCGTGGATGTCATTGGCCTGCTGCTCGGGCAGGTAGGGGATACCCACACCGCCGGACAGATTGATAAAGGCGACATGTGCACCGGTCTCGCGCTCCAGGCGCACGGCAAGTTCAAAGAGGATTCGCGCGAGCTTGGGGTAGTAATCGTTGGTGACGGTGTTGCTGGCAAGGAAGGCATGGATGCCAAAGTCCTCGGCGCCCTTGGCCTTGAGCATGCGGAAGGCATCAAAGAGCTGCTCGGTGGTCATGCCGTACTTGGAATCGCCCGGGTTGTCCATAATGCCGTTGGAAAGCTGGAACAGGCCGCCCGGGTTAAAACGGCAGCTCACCGTCTTGGGGATGGGTCCCGCGACGCGCTCGTAAAACTCAATGTGGCTGATATCGTCGAAGTTGACGATGGCGCCCAACTTGTCGGCAAGCTCAAAGTCTGCCGCCGGCGTGTCGTTGGACGAGAACATGATGTCATGGCCGGTGATGCCCAGCGAGCGGGCGATCATGAGCTCGGTATAGCTCGAGCAATCGCAGCCGCAGCCGTATTCGTTGAGAATTGAGATAAGGGCCGGGTTGGGGTTGGCCTTGACGGCAAAGTACTCCTTAAACCCCGGGTTCCACGCAAAGGCGTCGCGCACTTCTTGCATGTTGCGGCGGATACCCGCCTCGTCGTATAGATGAAACGGCGTGGGGAACTGCTCGACGATATGCTCGAGTGTCTCCTTGTCCACAAACGGCTGCTTGGCCGCATATGCCTCGTTGGGGGTCAATGCCATGTCCCGTAAACCTCGCTATCCAGACGGCGCCATCTGCGCATCGAATCCGCATAGCGTGGACCCAATGTCCGGATAGCGCTCCCGCATTGCTGCAGACAGTCCTGCGAGTGTTTCCCGCAGGCCCACCAGGCTGTTCGTGCCCGAAAAACCCAGTTCGGCGGGTTTCGCCTCCCCGCGGGGTCAAAGTCTGCCGACTCGCCCGCGGCTCTTCGTGCCCGCGCCTCTATCAAGTGGTAAAGACCCTACCACGTTGCACTTTACCAAACAAGAGTATTCGTATATAACGTTTAAAAAATGCAGCATCATGCTAGAAACGAGGGCGCCACAATCCTGCGTCACAATAGGTGACAACTGAGTTGCCCCATGAAAGGAATCCCCATGACCGAGCTCCAAGAACTCCGTCGCTATCGTCGCGACCTGCATCGCATTCCGGAGCTCGACTTCGATCTTCCGCAAACTATCGCCTATATCGAGGGCGTGCTCGCTCCGCTTGCCTGCGAGGTGATCCATCCGTGCCCTAGTTGCGTGTGCGCTTTCTTCGACGCTGGCACGGGTGCCTCGCATGCCACGGCGATTCGTGCCGATATGGATGCGTTGCCTATTGCGGAGACGACGGGCGCCGCTTTTGCCTCGACGCATCCCGGCAAGATGCACGCGTGCGGCCACGACGGGCACATGGCTATGGCCCTCGCGGCGGCAACTTTTGTCGACCGTACGATTCGTGAGCAGCCGGGCGTTATTAAGCGCAACGTGCTTTTTGTGTTCCAGCCGGCCGAGGAAACAACCGGTGGCGCTAAGACGGTATGCGAGAGCGGCGTGTTCGAGCGCTACGGGGTCGACCGCATCTTTGGCTTTCACGTGTGGCCCGATCTTCCTGCCGGTACGCTGGCGAGCTGTCCCGGTCCGCTGCTGGCGCGCTCGAGCGAGACGCACATTCATATCCATGGCACGAGCATCCATATCGCCAAGACCTACGGCGTTCCAGTCGAGGAATCACATGACGCAGCGCTGGCGGCGGCAAAGTTTCTGGTTGCCGAGCGCGAGCTGATGGACGAGCTGGGTGCCGATGAGCCCTGCATCGGTAAGTTTGGCCTGCTGCAGGCCGGCACCGTCTGCAATGCGGTGGCGGGGGAGGCCCATGTTGCCGGTAGCTTGCGTGTGTTTACGGACGCCATGTTCGACCGTGCGCGCGAGGGCGTACGCCGTGCGCTCGACGAGGCGTGCACCGCAACGGGCTGTACGTACGATCTCGACTTTGCCGAGGGCTATCCGCCAGTCGATAACGACCCCGAGTTGTTTGCCCACATTGCGCCTGCCTTGCCCGAGCTGCAACTTGTGGACGAGCCGCTGTTAATTGCCGAGGACTTTGCTTTCTATCAGCGCCATCTGCCGGGCGTGTTCTTCTTGCTGGGCACGGGCGTGCCAGAAGGACAAGAAAACCCGATCGACGCTGATGACTGCCCAGCCTATGCGATGAGCGCTCTGCATACCGATACCATGCTCTTTGACGAGGAGATTCTTCTCAAAGGCCTCGATGTCTACAAACGATTGCTTTTGCTTGACTAAGGCGCAAAGGACTATTTGTTCTAGAAAACACGAACAAACGTACGATATAATAGAGATGTAAGTCTATAGAAACGTTTGACGTTACTAACGTAAGGCGATACTATGATTGCATCGTATAAAGATGAGGATACCGAACGCTTTGCCATGGGTGTGCGGGTCAGGAGGTTCGTGCCCTTTGAGCATGTTGCGTTGAGGAAGATTCGCCAACTGCAGGTTTGTGCTTCGCTTGATGATCTTCGCGTTCCACCGGGCAACCGCCTGGAAGCTTTGAAGGGCGATCGTGCCGGTCAATATAGCATCCGTGTTAACGAGCGCTATCGGGTCTGTTTTGAGTGGAGACAGGAGATGGCTTGGAATGTCGAAATCGTCGATTATCACAAGTGATGAGACTTCGGCCGATTTGCTGTCGCCGGTGACTCCTGGTGAGCTTCTCAAAGAGGAGTTTCTTGTTCCCATGGGCATTTCTCAATATCGCCTTGCGAAAGAGACTGGGATTCCGGCTCAGCGTATCGGGCAGATTGTCTTGGGAAAACGTCGCGTGACGGCCGACACCGACCTCCGTCTTTGCCGTTATTTTGGCCTGACGGATGGTTATTGGCTGCGCGCTCAGGTGGCGTTTGACCTTGAGGCCGAGAAAAGGCGGATCGAACCGGAACTCGACAAGATCGTTCCTGTTCAGCAGGCTATCGCACTGTAGTGCTCAAAGATGATGGGGGTGGCGCGGCGATGAGGCGACGCCGACAGTCTGCCGTATATAGTCCGGGTGGATGCGGGTGCGGTTTGCTGCTGCTTCCGGTTATTGCCGTGAGCATTGGCGTGATGTTTGCGCTTGCCGGGCTTGCCGCGGCGGCGCTCGTGCTGTTTATCACTGCCATCGGCGTGACGATTTGGCTCTGCCGCAATCGCGAGCAACGCCGTGTCGACGGTAAAACCAATGTCGGCTGGGTCGTCTTTCTGATCATTGCGTACCTGCTGAGTGCCAGCTACCTTGTTTTCTTTGTCCTGTTGATGATCAGTGCCTTTACCGGGGAATCCGTCACGGTGGGTTGATGCACTGCCAGCAGACGGTCGCGCGCAGTGCGTTTGCTCGGCGTTTGGATAACTGCATTGGTCGTTTACCGCAGCCTTAGCTCTCAGCTAATGAATTCAAGTTCAATCCTTCCTACGATGTGCTGTGTACCGGCACGGTAGCCGGATCGTAGGAAGGATGAATAATGGCAAAAGAGGGAAAGAAGCCAATCGGTAAGATTGTCCTAGGCATCATCGTGGTGCTGGTTATTGTCGGTGCCGTGGGCTCTATGGGCGGCAACTCAACCGATTCGTCTGCGAGCGATTCGGCAAAACCTGCCGAGACGACACAGCAGGCTAAGGAGCAAAAAGAACCGCAAGAACCGTATACCATTGCTGACGAGGCTGAAGACACTTCCAATCAGTTTACCTATAAGATCACGGGCACCCTGACCAATAACACGGACAAGGAAAAGAGCTACATTCAGATTGAATATGTTCTGTATGATGCCGATGGCAACCAGGTTGGAACGGCTCTTGCAAACACCAATCATCTGAAGGCGGGCGGCTCCTGGAAGTTCGAGGCGCTGGGTACGGTGTCTCCCGACCAGGTTGCTAGCTGGGAGCGTTCGGACGTAAGCGGTTTCTAGCATGTTGCATGCACTGGGGGAGGTGAAGTCGTATGTCCGATAAAAAGCTGACCGAGGAGTTGCTCAATGAGCTTCTCGATGCGCCGAACATCGATGGCTATATCAAAGAACACGACTTTGCCGCTCCGTCGCTTTCGAACTACCTGAAGCAGCTACTGCAGGAAAAGGGCTTGGAGCGCTCGCGCGTGGTTCGTATGGCCGATCTCAATGAGACCTTTGGGTATCAGATCTTTACCGGTGCGCGGCATCCGAGCCGCAATAAGGTGCTGCAGATTGCCTTTGCGATGGCGCTGACGCTCAAAGAGACCAACCGTGCGTTGACGGCTGCCGGGGTAAGCGTCCTTAACTGCAAGGACCGCCGCGATGCGATTATCATCTTTTGTATCGATCGCGGGTGCAGCCTCCAAAAGGTCAACGAGGAGCTGTATCGCTTTGGCGAGGAGACGGTGAGTTAGCGGTTGATATCTGAGCTGGCGGAGCTGCCGAACAACGACGCAAACGAACGGGGCGCGGATGCCATGGGGTGTCTGCGCCCTGCGCTATGATGGAGGCTATGGATACTCAGACCCCAACATATTCCGATGACGAGCTGACCGCAGCGCTTGTCGAGCACCTGGCGTCGCTCGATCGCGACGACAGCTATCGCGTGGAGCGTGTACTTAAGCGCTCGTCCGTTGAAACAACCGAGCTCGTGTACTTTGAAGGAACCGGCGGTGGTTCGCTCGGCCCCTTTGTCCGTAAACGCATCGATGCTTCGGCTCAAATCGGCGGGGCATACGGGCGTTTGTTTGCCGCTCAGCGGGCAGGCAGGCGTTTTGAGCACCTGCCCAGAATCGTCGATTGTCGTCGTGTGGGCGACGAGCTCAACGTGGTTATGGAATACATCGAAGGGGAGACGCTCAGGGCGCTGGTGTACCGTCTGGGAGCCACCCCCGATTATGCGCGTGAATTGTATCCTGCCCTATGCGATGCCGTGGGCGGGCTCCACGCCGGTTTTGCAATAGCGGGGGAGACGTCGGCGCCGGTGATCCATCGCGACCTCAAGCCGTCGAATATCATCGTGACAGGTGCCAACTATACGCCTGATGACGGCCTGACGTTTTCATCGCTGGTGATTATCGACTTGGGGATCGCGCGCGTATGGCGCGATGGCGCCGATACCGATACCGTCAAGTTTGGGACACGGCCCTATGCGCCGCCCGAGCAGTATGGGTTTGGGCAGACGAGTGTGCGAAGCGACGTCTACGCACTCGGCGCCCTGTTGTTCTTCTGCTTGACGGGAGTCGACCCTAAACCAGGGCTTGACATGCGCGAGCAATGCGAGGCGCGTGGCATTCCCACTCCACTGGCCGATGTCATCTGCATGTCGATGGCGCTCGACCCGGCCAAGCGTTTTGCGAGTGCGGAAGCGTTGGGACGGGCGACGCGCGCGGCATACGACCTGATTCACCCCGTGCGGCCTCCTGCGCCTGCGCTTGTCCATACTCCGGCCTTGGAGACGGGGTTGACGCCCCAAGGGCTCCGAAACCCCGCAGAGCTTCCTAGGCCTGCCACCTCCGCTGCATGCGGTCTGCTCTCTCGTGTTCCGGAGTCTCTGGGGCGCATTTGGAATACGCTCGTCTGCTTCTCGCTGCTTGTGTTCTTTGCCGGAAGTCACTTTGCCGTCTTTCACCCCACCGGAGCAAACCAAAGCTACCCGACGTGGTTTCTCATAATCGAGTATTTTTTCTTTGTCGATGGCCTTATGGTGCTTATGCATTTTGCGCTGCTCGATAAGCGCCGTCTTCGTCGGCGATTCGCACTGCTCGACAGCTATCGCGGCAAGAAACTCGCGAAACTCTGGCTCAAGGCATTGGGTGTGCTGCTCCTATGCATGATCGTCATAGTCGCGGTTGCCAATGCGACCGGCGTCGTCGATACCTCCGCTACCTAAAAGAAAAGGGCCCCGTTGGGGCCCTTTGCAGTTGCACTTAGATGCGGTTCATCTGAGCGGCGACTTTGTTGTACCAGTCCTGCCACGTGGGCGGGCAGTACTTTTTGGCCGCAGCCGGGGTAAGGGTGGAGCCGTAGTTGGCGCCCAGATAGGCAACGTGAGCGGAGATGCCCTCGCTCCAGCTGCCAAAGCTGCGCCAACCGCCGCCACGTGCACTCCAGCCCCAGGCGTTGTAAGAATTGGCGCAATAAGCACCCTTGGTGCTCTCGATGCAGGCGATGGCGGGGGACCAACGGGGGTCGACACCGGTATTCCAAGCGGCGACGGCAAAGTTATAGCCCTGGCCTGCCATGGGGGAGCCGGCGAGATAATTGTCGATGCGGCCTGTCCACTCATTAATGAACGAATCGTAATCGGAGCTACCAGTATTGGAGCTGTTCACCGTGGTGTCGATGGTGGTGTTGGTGTTGGTGGCCTGGCTGCTGGAATTGCTGCCGCTTACGCCCTCGCCCGAGAGCTTCTCGGCGGCAGCGGCCTTATCGGCCTCAAGCTTGGCAAGCTCGGCGGCATTTTCCTGCTCGGCTTTTGCCTGTGCCTCGCTGCGGAGCTGCTGGGCCTGTGCCAGCGCATCCTCGGCGTTTTTCTGCTCTGCCTCAAGCTGAGACTTGGCCTGCTGGAGCTCAGCCTTGTTCTGCTCGAGTTCGGTTTGCATGTTATTGAGCTGTTCGATCTCGTCGACGCTCGAGCTCGTGATCTGGTTGGTGTATTTGCAGGTCGTGATGAACTCACCCAGGCTCTGTGCGTTGACCAGGAAGCTCACGATGGGATTGGTGCCCTTCTGATACTTGTACAGATCGCGCATGGCGGAGCTTGCCTTGGCCTGCTGCTCGGGAAGCTTGGCCTCGATTTCCTCGATGCTTGCCTCATTGGAGTCAATCTGCTTTTGCAGGTCATCGAGTTTGGTGCGGGCGTCGTTGTAGGCGCTCGTGGCGGCTTCGATCTTCTGCTGGGCTGCGGAAAGCTGGTCCTGCGTTGCCTGCGAGGCGGCATACGCCGCAACGGGGGAGAGCATCGGCGTGGCCGTCAGCGCAACGGCGAGCACGGCGCTCGTGATGATACGAGCCGGCTTCGACGCAATGAGCGCTGCGGTGCGATGATTCGAATGCTGCATCCAGTCCCTCTGCAATCAATCGTAGGTTATGGTTCGAACGGTATTCTACTACTGCTTTCGACCTCAACTTGAACCTTAAAGGTTCCAAAGGGTCAAGTTGAACTTGAGGCTTTGGCTTTGACCTGCAGTTATGATGAATTGTTGAGAAACCATAGAGTTCAACTTTAACGTTACGGGGGCCTGTTTAAGAGGAGCTTTGGGCTGTAAAAGCTATCTCAACGTGGGGTTTTACAACTACAGCGTGCCCTCCTGGCGAGCCTGCTCAATCTCTTCGAGCGCCTCGGCGGGGGTGAACGAGCAAGTGCCGTCGCCGAGCTTGACCACCTGGATTTCGTCGCCGGTATGGACCTCTCCGCCCTTTAGCACCACGCCAAAAACGCCCTCGTGGGGAAAGATGCAGTCGCCGGCGAGATAGTAGATGGCACAGCGGGTGTGGCAGACCTTACCGATCTGACTGATTTCGACCAGGACATCGTTGCCAATCTTGAGCTGCGTTCCCAGGGGGAGCGAGAGTAGATTGATGCCTTGCGTGGTGAAGTTCTCTCCAAAGTCACCCTCGTGTACGTCGAGCCCGCGTGCCTGCGCCGTCTGGATGGACTCCGCGGCTAAAAAAGAGACCTGGCGGTGCCAATGTCCGGCGTGCGCATCGGTAGCGAGGCCAAATTGCTCGATGACGGTGTCGCGTCCATCGGCGACGGGCGACTTGCGAGTGCCTTTGTGCTCCGACGTGTTGATTGAGACGATACGGGCAGGCCCGTTGTAAGCATCGTTTGCGGTGCGTAGGGGAACTGCCGTCTGGGCACGATCCGCAAGTTCGCGCTTGGCGGCGTCAATGATGGGGTTGTTGATCGGATGAGCCTGGGGCACGGTGCACCTTTCGACGGGGCGGGCAACATGTTGAATCCTACAACAATGGTAGGTTCATTGCCCATTGTCATACAACGGTGAGCGCCGTCTTCGTGCTGGCCTTCGTGCTGGACAATTACGTTGATTGCCATAGATACGGTGGAGCTTTGGGCGCCGGCGGCTTGGCACGCTAGAATAAATCAGTTGCGCAAAGACCGCCCGTTGTGTGGGCAGTTCATGATAGGAAGTTTCCATGGCATTGCAATTTACAGAGCGCGAGTTCATTCCCGTGCTGCTTGGTGGCGACATCAACGCCTATTCGGTGGCGCGTGCCTTCTACGAGGAGTACCAGGTCAAGAGTCTGGTCTTTGGCAAGTATCAGACGGGTCCCGCGTACCGCAGCCAGATTATCGACTACACGCCCAACGTGGATATCGATACCATGCCCGTGATGCTCAAAACCGTCAACGGCATTGCCCAAGCGCATGCCGATAAGACGATTGTCCTTGTGGGCTGTGGTGACAACTATGTCGCTCTCGTGGCTCAAGCCAAGGATGCCCATGAGTTGGCGGATAACATCGTCGCGCCTTACGCTCCCTATAGCATGCTTGAGCAGTGCCAGAAGAAGGAGATCTTCTACGAGCTGTGCGAGAAGCATGGCGTGCCCTATCCGCACACCTTTACCTTCACCATGGCGATGCTGAACGCCCAGGGTGAGGCGCCTGCCGAAGTGCTCGACCAGATCGATTTTCCTTACCCGATGATTCTGAAGCCTTCTGACGGCATCATGTGGTGGCAGCATGAGTTCGAGGGCCAGAAGAAGGCCTATGAGATTGCCGACCGCGCCGAGCTGGAACAGGTCATTCGCGATTCGTATGCCAGCGGCTACACCGACGACCTGATCTTGCAGGATCGCGTGCCCGGCAACGACGAGTACATGCGCGTGCTCACCAGCTATTCCGACCGCAACGGCAAGGTCCGCATGATGTGCCTGGGTCACGTGCTGCTCGAGGAGCATCAGCCTCACGGTGTCGGCAACCATGCCTGCATCATTACCGAGCCCAATGACGAGCTCATGGGCGGCGTGCGCAAGCTGCTCGAGGACCTGAACTTTGTAGGTTATTCCAACTTTGACGTTAAGTACGACGAGCGCGACGGCTCGTTTAAGTTCTTCGATTTCAACACGCGCCAGGGCCGCAGCAACTACTACGTTACCAACAGCGGCTTTAACGTTGCCAAGTATGTGGTGGACGAGTATGTGTTCGACCGCCCGTTTGAGCCGGAGTTTGTGACGGCACAGGACGAGGCGCTGTGGATGGTCGTTCCCATGGGCGTCGTCGACAAGTACGTCAAGGATCCCGAGCTGCGCGCTAAGGTGCATCGCCTGGACAAGGAAGGCAAGGGCGCCGACCCTTCGTTTATGAAGGGCGACTTTGTCTTTAATCGCTGGCTGCGCATGTGGCACACCAAGCTGCGCCACTTTAAGCTGTTCAAGACGTATTACAAGTAGATGAGCGCGGCGCCCGTCCGGTTTGCTTCGGGCGGGCGCGGGTATGATACGCGCAATTGCGCAAGCGTCACCAAGGAGGCGGCGATGGAAAAGCTGGGAGTTATCGGCGGTATGGGCGCCGAGGCCACGTCGTATTACTACGACCAGGTGGTGCGTCATACGGCTGCTGCCTGCGATCAGGAACATATCGACATGGTGGTGCTCTCCAAGTCGACCATGCCCGACCGCACGTTGGCCATTAAGACCGGCGAGCATGCCAAGCTGCTGGCGACCATGAAAGAGTGCGCCCAGGCACTCGAGTCGCTGGGCTGTGCGCACATTGCCATTCCCTGCAACACGTCGCACTACTTCTACGACCAGATCCAGTCGTTTACGAAGGTGCCGATTATCCACATGCCGCGTGAGTCGGTGCGCTATGCTCTGGCCGGTGCGGTGATGGGGGAGTGCGAGTTCGATCCCAACCTGAGTATGCCGGCCGAGCCGGTGCACAAGATTGGCATTATGGGAACCGATGGCACCGTGGGCGCGGGCGTCTACGGCCGCGAATGTAAGGCTGCGGGTGTTGAGGTTGTCTATCCCAGCGAGAAACGTCAGAACGATGTGATGTCGCTTATCTACGATGATGTGAAGGCCGGGCGTGAGCCCGATATGGATAAGTTCGACCGTGTGATGTGGGAGTTTGCCCGTAGCGGCTGCGACCGCGTCATTCTGGCCTGCACCGAGCTCTCGGTGCTGCAAAAGTACCGAGAGATGCCCGAGATCACCCTCGACGCCATGGATGTCCTGGTGCGCGAATCCATCATCCGCAGCGGCGCTCCCTACCGCCTCTAGCTTCCGACCTGTCAAAAAGGGACAGGTTAATTTTGGTAGGTTTTATCTGGTGAAACAGTAAAGGCCTCGGCTCGTTTGGTGCGAGCCGAGGCTTTTTGCGTTGGGCGGTTGCTGTCGGTGGTGAACTAGAACAGGAAGCCGATGGCGATGAGGGCGATGCTGACGATGAGTACGGCGATGTCCAGGCCCTTGATGGGGTAGCGCTTGTACGAGCTGGCGCGCGTACGCAGATAGAAGCCGCGCTGTTCTGCCGCCAAGGCTGTGGCATCGGTCTTGCCCACGCTCGAGATGAGCAGTGGCACACACAGTGGCAGCATGAGCTTAAGCTTCTTGATGGGGTTCTTGGTGTCGTACTCGACGCCGCGTGCGGTCTGCGCCTCCATGATGGCGTTCATCTCCTGACCAAACACCGGCACAAAGCGCAGCGCCGTGGTAAAGGTGAAGGCATAGCGATACGGCACGTGCAGCACCTCGACGCAGGCGTTGGCAAGGTCGTTGAGCTTGGTCACCATGAGCATGAGGATGAGTGGTAACGCCACGCCCAGCAGGCGCAGGCAGGCCTTCGATCCTGTGATGAGACCCGTGTCGGTGATAAAGTTCCACACCACGTTGCCATCGCGCATAAAGGCCAGCTGGAGCACCAGCATGATAAGCGCGAGCGGAATCAGCAACTTGAGCAGCGAGAGCAGACGGTCGATGACACCGGCATAGGCACCCAGCGCAAGGGTGAGTGCCAAAAAGCCCAACAGCGCCACGTAGGTGTCGGACAAGAAGATGCCGACGATGATGGCGGCGGCGAGGCCCAGTTTGACGACGGGGTTCAGGCGATGCAGTAGCGTATCGCCCGGCATGTAGTCGATGACGTTAACCACGGTGGACCATCTCCTTGGTAATTCGAACGACATCGGTGACCTCGCTCACCTGCGCAAAAGCGGGCGAGACGGAAGATGCCAGACGGCGCGAGAGTTCAATAACCTGGGGAGGCTCCACGTAGGCACGCCGCATGAGATCGATGTTCGAGAATAGCTCGTGCGTGCGGCCGCGGTCGAGGATGCGACCGTCGGCCATTACCACAATGCGCTCGGCAAAATCCGAGACGACTTCCATATCGTGGCAAACCATGATAACGGCGCAACCGCGCTCGGCCATGGTGCGCACCGTTTCCATGACGGTCATGCACTCGCGGTAATCAAGGCCGCTCGTGGGCTCGTCGAGCACGACGATCTTGGGCTCAACCACTACGACGGAGGCAAGCGCCACCATTTGTCGCTGACCGCGCGAGAGCGAGAAGGGCGCCTCGTCGGCCGGCAAGCCAAAGCGGTCGATGACGAGTTGGGCACGACGCAGAGCCTCGGCACGGTCCATGCCGCCAAGCTCCAAGCCAAAGGCGACCTCGTCGAGCACGGTGTCCTTGCAGATCTGGCGGTCGGGGTTTTGGAAGAGGGTCGCGACCTCGCGAGCGATGCGGCTCGTGGGAACGGCTGCGGTATCCAGTCCCGTGACGCGCACGCTGCCCGAGGCGGGCTTAAGCAGGCCTGTGAGCAGTTTGGTGAGCGTGGTCTTGCCGGCGCCGTTTTGGCCGACGATGCCCACGAGCTCGCCAGGATAGAGCGTCAGGCTAAGGTCGTGTACGGCGGCTCCGCCATTGGGATAGGCAAACTCAACATGGTCGAAGGTGAGTACGGGTTCGGCGTCCTTGGCATGAGGGCGCAACGACGGCGCATGCGGGGAACCGGCAGGCGCTTGGGCTTCGATGGCCGCGTGTGCGGGGTCGACGATGCCCGAAATCAGGCGCTCGGCCTCATCGACATCCAAGCAGGGGGTACCGCTTACCAGGCCATCGGCCTCGAGGCTATTGAAGATACGCGTGACGCGAGGGCAGTCGACGCCGATGGCACGGAGCTCGTCGGTATGCGCGAAGACCTCGTGTGGCTCGCCCTGCAGCGCGATTTCGCCATGGTTGAGCACGAGCACGCGGTTGCAGTACTCCGAGAGTAGGGCGACCTTTTGCTCAACGACGACGATGGTGATTCCAAGTGTGCGGTTTGCCTCACGCAGCGTCTCGAAGACCAGCGTGGAGCTGGCGGGGTCGAGTGCCGCGGTGGGCTCGTCGAGAACCAAGACGCGCGGACGCATGGCGAGGATGGCGGCGATGGCCACCTTTTGCTTCTGTCCGCCCGAGAGGGTGGCGATCTCGCGGTCACGCAGGTCGCTGATGCCGACGGTCTCGAGCGTTTCGCTCAAGCGCTGCTCGATCTTGTCGTGGGGAACGCCAAAGTTCTCGAGGCCAAAGAGCATCTCGTCCTCGACGATCGAAGCGACCATCTGCGTGTCGATATCCTGCAGCACGCTGCCGACGATTTGCGACACGTCGGTCAGCGAGACCTCGCAGGTGTCGTGGCCGTCAACCATGACGGACCCAAAGAACGTGCCGGTGTAGTGGTGGGGCACGGCACCTGACAGGCCGGCGGCAAGCGTGGACTTGCCGGCGCCCGAGGGCCCGATGATGCCGATGAAATCTCCCTTGTTCACGCTGAGCGAAATGTGGCTGAGCGTCTGCTCGGTCTGCGTGCCATAGGAGAACGAGACATCGTCGACGTTGATGATCGTTTCCATGGATACCTTTCATAGTCATTGGACGTTCTTAAATGACCAGTCTTTTAAGAACGTCCCCAAAAGCTCGTTGTTTGGGACAGTCTTTGGTGGTGAAGCACGGAGACGGCTTTACGAGGGGCCCCAGGTTGGCGCGAAAGAGGAGCGAAGCGTACTTGGGTACGCGAGCGACGAATTAACGCCAAGATGGGGTGGCTCGTAAAGCCGAGCGGGTTAGTTGAGCCTAAGGGCCTTCTGGATGGGCAGGTAGAGGGCGCCGACCAGAATGGCGTTAAAGACGGCGGTCATGGCAACGACGGGCAGCATGGCGGCGGCGAGCTCGCCTACCACGCCGAGCATGGCCATCTTGATGACCATGAAGATGACGCCGGAGGCAAATGTGGTCAGGAAGGTTGCGACAATGGCGATGGCGGGCTTGATTTGACCGTTCTTGCCGGCGGCGTTGACGATGCCGGCCATGAGCATGGCGGCGATGCCCTCGGCGGCAAAATCGACGAACGGCGAAGTGGTGGTGATCTGGATCACGGCAGCCGAGATGAGGCCGATGACGAGCGCCTGGCCGATGTTGGGGCGAACGACCAGGATGGTGAGGCAGAAGGCCGAGATGATGAACTCGGGGCTGATCATGCCGCCCGAGATGCCCGAGATGGCCTTGCCGACGGTGAAGTTGAGGATGAAGCCGGCGGCGAGCAGGATGGCAAGCAGGACGAGGGCGCGGACATCGAGTTTGCCACGGTCGGCGGTCTGGACGGTGCGGGGCTGGGTGGCGGTGGTGTTCTGAGACATGGTGAAAATCCTTTTGGAATGGGAGTGCAAGAGAAAAGCGGAGGCGCGTGATGCGAATGCGATCGGGCTCGAGATAGAAAAAGGCCCCCGGTCGAAACCGGAGGCCTTCCAATCACCTAGAGCGCAAAAACAGGCGTGAGGGACTCACTGTCGACCGATCGTATTCGCATCACGCCACCACCAGTTGTTAAGAGACTTCATCGTGTTCTTCATGTCGGTGGCTCCTTTCGTGATGCCATGGCGCGGTCGCACCTAGTTGCTGTTGCGCTGCACTATAACACAGCAAAGTGTGTGCGGGGAAATCTTTTTTGAAAAGATTTCAAGCGGGTTTCCCGCCGGTCAAAAGGCTGGTTAAGCGGGCGAGGTGACTCATGTGCCCCGCCCGCTCAGCTAGGACATGAGGGTCTTAGGCCTTCTTGCGACGATAGATCACGTAGACGCAGACACCGATGATGACGACGGCGCCAACGGCCATGGCGGCCATGTTGTTGCCCTCGGACTTCTCCTCGGTGACCTCTTCCTCTTCGGCCTCTGGCTCGGTCACGTCCTCATCGGAAAGGGCCTCGTCGGCGTAGGTGATGGATTCGACCAGGCAGTCGTTGTCGGCATCGTAGTCGCTCGGGACGAACTCCTCGGAGAAATCGCCCTCCTTGAGGTAGTCGCGCATCTCCTCGAGCATGGCCTTGCACTTAACATAGGTGTTCTTGGTTGCAGCCTTGCCGGCCTTGTTGGCCAGGGCGGTACGGGCCTCGGTGCCTTCTTCGGCCTGCATGGCCTCGTCGACGGTCAGGTTCTGCTCGATGAGTTCCTTCTGCAGGGCGTCGAGATAGGCGCGGACGCCGGTGGCGCAGTGGTCGCGGTTCTCATAGGCGAGCGTGTTGATGTCCATGAGGACGTAGTTGATGGAGTTCTTGGGCTCCTCGTTGTTCACGACGTCTTCCTCTTCGCAGTGATCGAAGGAGACATCCTGATCGCTGAAGTAGGGGCTGACCTCGGTGAGCAGTGCGGAGTAGAAGGGGATGGCGACGGAGAATTCGGCGTTGGAGAGCATCTCCCACTGAATGGTCGCGATCTCGGGGTCCATGCCCTGACGGATCTGGAAGGTGTGGATCTCGGTGTTGCGGTTGGAGCCGATGGCATAGGCGCCGTCGGTGTTGGCGTTGAGGCCGGCGACATTCTCGCCGCGAGCGGCGAAGGAACGAATCATCTCAAAGGTGTTCCAGTCGGACTTGCCGGGCTGGAAGAACAGCGGCTGCATCTCGTGGACCAGGGCGCCGGTCGTGGCGCGAGCCTCTTCGCGCTCGTCCTTGACGATCTCGTAGTCGGTGCCCTCGGCAAGCGGAGCCATGAAGTAATCACGACCCTGGATATAGCGCGACCACTGGTGCATACCGGCCTCGCTAATCTCCTCGCCGTAGGTCTTGGCGACGTCGAACTTGCCGTCGGTGTACTCGGCAAAGCCCTTCTCCTTAGGCATGGACTCGATGCCTTCGGAATGGAGACAGTTCTCGGTGTCATCGAGGTCGACGTTATAGGTGAGGTTGCCGATGTTGGGGTTGAGCGAGGCGATGTCATCGGCGAGCTTCATAGCAATCCACTGATGGCCGGAAAGCGCGGCGAACAACCAGGTCTCGGTGCTGTCGGCGATGATGATCTGGTCGTTGGAGCAGACGCCCTGCTCGTCGATCAGGCTGCCGATGAGCTCGACGCCCTCGCGGGCCGTGGCGCTCTCGCCCAGGATGACGCTGGCATAGCTGTATTCGCCAATGCCAGTCTCCTCGGTGATGGGGTCGGCCTCTTCGGCCTTCTCGTTATAGGAGGTGCTCAGCGTGGCAGAGCAGGAGACGCCCTTCTCGTTGATGCCTGCCTCGGAATATGCGTCGTAGCGATCTTCCCACTGCGAGGGGTTGTCGCGAACGAAGGTGTAGCGGTAGGTTGCGCCCTTGGACTTGTACTCAAAACCGGACTCGACCGAGGTGTACTCGTTGCCGTCCTTGTGTGCGGGCTCAATGCCAAAGTGCTTGACATAGCGCGGACCGAAGTCCTCGGAACGGCCGTAGTACGTGTTGCCGTCTGCCGTGAGCTTGCTGCCCATGTAGATCTGGGTGCAGGCGAGTGCCGAAGTCGGCATGGCCATGATGGCCGCTGCTCCAAACGCAAGGCCGCAGCCGAGCTTCTTGAGCGTGTTGACAGGATGAGTAAACCTCATAATCCCTCCCAACTGTTGAAACCCCGCGAAACCGTACGGAGTTTCAGCTAATAAATACATCTATTAGCCTAAAGGAAGTGTAAAGAGTATTCACTCGACAACAGCTTTTACTCGATGAGCGTGTGGAAATATACGATGAACGGATAATAATACTCATTTTATGGCTTTAGTTAAATAAAGGCACCCTGCATTTACTGTAGCTGAATAAAGCATTAGACGGCGCTCAAAAAGAAAACTCTCCCGCTGTTTAGGATTTGCATAAACAGCGGGAGAGTCGATAACTGGATGAATATCATACCAATGTGGAATTACTTCTTCCGGCGGTGGATCACGTTGATCGCATAGCCGACGAGCATGGCCAAAACGATGACGATAAAGCCGAGCAGGGGATTGTCGTTCATGAGGTCCTCCTATTTTCCGAGCGGTGAGAATTCGTCGACGATGAGGTCGAGGCATTGCGGAAGTGCGCGGGCACCAAAGACGCCCGAGTTGCTGGAGATGATCTCGCCATCGAACTGCATGCCCAGCGACGGGGTGCAGGTGATCTTGGCTTCCTTGGTCTGGATGATCTTGAACTGCGGGCGCCCGAGTACCTTGCCGGCGGGGTCAAGCGCAGCGGTGATCACGGTAGGCAGCAGCTGCACGGTGCGCACGGGTTCGATGACCGCAATGTCGACCATGCCATCGTTCATGCGGCAGTCGGGGAACAGGTTGATGTCGTTTTGGATGACCGAGGTGTTGCCGGCCATGCAGCAGATGCCGTCGAGCTCCTCGACAATGCCGTCATGCTCAATCGTAAAGTGCGCTACCGTAGGGTTGGGCGTGGCGAGCGCAGAGAGGAAGTAGGCGATCTCGCCGATGTCGTTTTTGGTGGGGGCGGCCTTCATCATGATCTCGGCGTCGAAGCCCGAGCCGGCGATGATGATGAAGCCGTGGCGCTTCTCGTTGCCGTTCTCGTCGAGCCAAAAGAGCTCGCCCATGTCGACTTTGACCGTGCGACCGGCACGGCAGGCCTTGGCGAGCGCCGCCGCCTCGGGGGCATTGCCGATGTTGTTGAAGAACAGGCAGGCCGTACCGGAGGGGAAGACGAGCGTGGGGACACCGCATCCGCGCATCTGGTCGAGCACGTTGGAGACAGTGCCGTCGCCGCCCGAAACGACCACGCGGTCAAACTCGCGCACGTCTGCCACGGCGTCCTCGGGTTCCATGCCATCGCCGATAAAGCGCATCACGACCTCGTCGCCGCCCTGTGCAAGGGCGTGCGTGAATGCGAAGATTTCATCTGAGCTGGGGCCCGATGCCGGGTTGTGGATGATAAGGCAGCGCATACTTACGTTCCCGTTCTGTGACTAACCGAGTATAGTTGTAAGGCAATGCCGATATCCTACCCGTGTTTTTCGGGCCTAACCTTATTCGATGGGTTGATATGTACATTTCCACACATCAGGCTCTGCTCGACTTTTGCCAGCGCGCCCGTGAGTTCGACGCGATTGCCGTCGATACCGAGTTTTTGCGCGAGCGCACGTTCCATCCGCGTCTATGTTTGGTTCAGATTGCCACCCCTGCTGAGAGCGTCGCGGTCGATCCCCTGGTAATCGACGACCTATCGCCGCTGGCCGAGCTTATGGCCGACGAGAGCGTGACCAAGGTCTTCCACGCGTGCTCGCAGGATATGGAGGTCATGCTCCATACTGTGGGCGTGCTGCCACGACCGATTTTCGATACGCAGGTCGCCGCCGCCTTTTTGGGCGAGCGCCAGCAGATTTCGTATGGCGCGCTTGTTCAGACGTTCTGCGGCGTATCGCTGCCCAAGACCGAGTCACTGACCGACTGGTCGCGCCGCCCGCTGACCGATAAGCAGATTGAGTATGCGATCGATGACGTCAAGTACCTGATCGTCGCCTATACCGAGATGATGAGCCGCCTGCGCGAGCTGGGCCGTGTGGACTGGGTGCTCGACGAGCTGCGCCCGCTGGCTGACGAGTCGCACTATCGCGCCGATCGCCACGAGGCGTTCCGCAAGGTCAAGCGCATCAATTCGTGCAGCCGTCATCAGCTGGGTATCGCGCGCGAGCTCGCCGCCTGGCGCGAGGACCGCGCCGAGCGGCGCAACATCCCACGCAAGTGGGTCATGTCCGACGACACGCTGCTAGCGCTCGTTAAGCGCAATCCCGTGCGCGTTGAGGAGTTCCGTAGCATTCGCGGTACCGATCAATTGGGGGAGCGCGACGTGGACGGTGCGCTCATGGCCATCAAGCGCGGTGCGAGCTGTCCGCACGATCGCCTGCCGCTCTTGGTGCGCGGACATCGTCAGATTTCGCCGGAGCTGGAGAGCGTGACTGACCTTATGTATGCGCTTATCCGCCTGGTTGCCGAGCGCTCAGGCGTTGCGACCTCGGTCATTGCCTCGCGCGATGACCTGGCCGACTACATTGAGCATCCCGAGCAGAGCCGCCTGCGCGAAGGTTGGCGCTTTGAGCTTGTGGGCTCGCGCCTGGACGATCTGCTTTCCGGCAATATGGGGTTGACGGTGAAGGACGGCAAAATCGAGCTCCTGTAGGGAAGCCTAGCCGGTTGAGTGGGTAAAATGCCTCCAACGTGTAACTCGACTCGGAGGAATTCGCATGCCTTATTACTATGGATACGGCGTTGGCATCGACCCGCTGTACCTGCTGGTTGTTCTTGTCTGCACGGTGCTTGGCCTTGCCGCACAGAACTATATCAACTCGACGTACAAAACCTGGTCCAAGGTTCGCTCGGACGGCGATACGGGTGCCACAGTCGCTCGCCGCATGCTCGATGCCAACGGTTGCAGCGCCGTGGGTATCAAGGGTGTCGCTGGCGAGCTCACCGACCATTACAACCCGCAGGACAACAACCTGTATCTGTCGGATGCCAACCGTTCGGGCGGTTCGGTCGCAAGCGTTGCCGTCGCCTGCCACGAGGCGGGCCATGCCGCCCAGCGTCAAAGCGGCTATGCCATGATGAAAGTGCGTACCGCCCTCGTGCCGGTCGTCAACTTTACCCAGAACACCTGGACCATCGTGTTACTCTTGGGCCTGTTTATGAACATTGCCGGGCTCACGACCCTCGCGTTGATCTTCTTCTCGTTTAGTGTGCTGTTCCAACTCGTTACGCTGCCTGTCGAGATTGACGCCAGCCGACGCGCCGTGGCGTACATCGAGCAGTCGGGTATGAGTTCCAAGCAGGTCAACGGTGCCAAGAAGGTACTGACGGCCGCCGCGCTTACCTATGTTGCCGCTGCGCTCACCTCGATTATTCAGCTGCTCTATCTTATGGCTCGCTACAACAGAAACTCCAACCGATAACAAATTGGATCGCTGGGCGCCGCGGGGATTCGTGTCCCCGCGGCGCTGTACTATGTGTTGGACTTAAATTTGCGCAGGGCCGGAGTCCATGTGCACGATGACGAAAGGAGGCTGCGTGGCGGGCTGGAATCTAACCGGCAATGCCGTTTCCGCCGAGTTTGACGGTTCGGATGAGCAGGAGCGCAAGGAGCTCAGCGTGAGCCAGGCGGTAGAAATCGCTGCCGGTGCGCTCGATGCCATTCCGCAGCTGAGCGTTCTGGGCGAGGTCACGGGTTTCCGTGGTCCCAACGCCCGAAGCGGCCACTGCTACTTCCAGATTAAGGACGACTCGGCCGCCGTCGACTGCATCATTTGGAAGGGCGCCTATCTCAAGCGTACCTTCGATCTGCGTGACGGCATGCAGGTGAGCTTTAAGGGCAGCTTCAACCTCTATAAGCCCACGGGTCGTATGAGCTTTGTCGCTCGCTCGTTTTCGCTGGCGGGGGAGGGTCTGCTGCGTCAACAAGTGGCGCAACTGGCCGAAAAGCTACGCCGCGAGGGCCTGATGGACGAAGCGCGCAAACGCCGCATCCCGGTGTTCTGCTCACGCGTGGCGGTTGTCACCTCGCTTTCCGGTGCGGTAATCGACGACGTCAAGCGTACGCTGCGCCGACGCAACCCGCTCGTCGAGCTCGTCTGCGTGGGCGCAAAGGTCCAGGGCGAGGGTGCGCCGGCAGAGCTTATTAAAGGCTTGCGCCGCGCCGCTGCCATTACGCCGGCGCCCGACTGTATTTTGCTCGTGCGTGGTGGCGGTTCCTTCGAGGACCTCATGACCTTTAACGACGAGGAGCTTGCCCGCGCGGTGGCGGCTTGCCCTGTGCCCGTGGTGACCGGCATTGGCCATGAGCCCGATACCTCGATTTGCGACATGGTGAGCGACCGCCGCGCCTCCACGCCCACGGCGGCGGCCGAATCGGTGGCGCCGGCCATGACGGAGTTGGCCGATGTGCTCGAGGCGCGCCATCAGCGTCTGGGTGCCGCGATGGCATCGATGATTGGGTCGGCCCAGGTCGACCTGGAGATGCTCGATCAGCGTGGCCGTCGTTCCTGGGATACCTATACGGCTCGCTTGGGCGACGCGCTCGATGCGGCCGCATGCCGCCCGTGTCTCAACGATCCGACGTTTATGGTCGAGCGTCGTGAGTCAGAGCTTGCCTTGACGGCCGATCGTTTGTCCGGTGCCATAACGCGCTCGGTCGGGGCTTTCCGATCCAGCTTTGAACGCCTGCCCGAGCGTCTGGCTGCAAGCACCTCGGGACTCGATGGCAAGCGCCATGCGCTCACGCTTGCGAGTTCCCGTCTGGAGCATCAGGGACGTACGATGCTCAGCAAACCCGCGTCCGACCTGGGCCGAGCTGCTGCGTCGCTCGATGCCCTGTCGCCGCTTAAGGTGCTTGCTCGCGGCTATTCCATCGTATACAGCGATGACGGTGTGGCTACGAGCGCCAAGACCTTTAAGCCCGGCGACGCCATCCGCGTGCGCATGGCAGACGGCAACGTTGCGGCAACGGTCAATACGGTCGAATAGGCCGCGTTTCACAGCGATAAACCTTTAGGAAAGGAAACAGATATGGCAGAGAAGACCCCGGTCGAGCAGCTTACGTACAAGCAGGCCTCGCAGGAGCTGGAGCTCATCATCCGCAGCTTGGAGTCGGGCGATATGGAGCTTGAGGAGTCGCTCGAGAGCTATACCCGCGGCGTCGAGCTCCTCAAGAGCCTGCGCACCCGTCTGTCCGATGCCGAGCAGAAGGTCTCGGTGCTTCTGAAGGACGTCGACGGCAACGACGTGCTCGCTGACGGCGAGGCCGCCAACACCGACGACAGTCTCTCGTTCTAACCATCTCGACCAAATATAATTACCTTGGTCTGTGAGAAAGGAACCTACCATGTGTGATTGCATCTTCTGCAAAATTGCCAACCACGAGATCCCTTCGACCGTTGTCTATGAGGACGACCAGGTCATCGCCTTCGACGACCTCAACCCCCAGGCGCCGGTCCACACGCTCGTGATCCCCAAGAAGCACTACAGCGACATCGCCGACAACGTGCCTGCCGAGACCATGGGCGCCATGGCCCACGCCATCCAAGAGGTCGCTAAGGCCAAGGGCCTGGAGGACGGTTTCCGCGTCATCTCCAACAAGGGCGTCAATGCCGGCCAGACCGTCATGCACTTCCACATGCACGTCCTCGGCGGCAAGAACCTGGGCGAGAACCTCATCTGAGGACGCACAGCCCGTCGCCTTGGCTGCCTTTGGAGTAACCTATGCAGCTTTCTCAACTCGAATACCTTCAAGCGGTAGCGAACTACGGCGGCGTGCGCAAAGCGGCTCGCGCCGTTCACGTGAGCCCACAGGCCGTTTCGTCGGCAATCAAAAAGTTGGAATCTGAGTATCAGATTGTTTTGCTCGACCGATCGGCGGGGGAGGCTGTTTTGTCTCCGGCGGGCAGAGAATTTGCGCGTCGTGCACGCGTGATCCTGGCACAAGTCGACGATCTCAAAAAGTACGCTCAATCGGGGAACGGTGGCGTTTCGCCCGACGGCCACTTCCGTCTTTACGCCCCCTGTCTTCACGGGCGGGGGCGTCTTTTTGCCGAAAACTGGTACGACTCGTTTGAAAGCTCGCGCCCCCAGATTCACCTTGATGTTTGGCATCAGCCAACGGCCACATGCTTTGAATCACTTGTGCTTGGCATTTCGGATGCGGCCATCTCATTTGAGGAGCCAAGGGACAGTGTCCTTTCTTCGAAATACTTGGGTGAAAAGGAGCTCAAGGTTCTTTCTTGCCCAGCGGGTCATCAATCTGTGGGCGCTATGACCGTTCGTGAGTTACTGGGCGGCAGGTTAGCTGTTCCCATTAATTTGTCGCCCTGTCTCAATGCAATCAATCAATGCCCCGAAGCTCAGCTGGTTAATTTCCGCTTTCGCGATGTCGAATACGGAAACAGGGCACAGGCTGAGTTTCTTCAGGCCGGGGGATTGATATTGAGTTTTTCTGGCTCTTCTCTCGCATCAGATGGACTGGAAGTGAGCGAGTGCTCCATTGAAGGCTCGCATGACGTAGCCTTGCCCATCTACTTTTGCTATCGACAAAATGTCTGGACCGATCGACACCAGACGGTATTTCTTCACCTATTGCGTCACCTTGCTTCGTGAGGTCATTTGGCCTCGTGGCGTCAAGTGAATGTTGACGCCTTGTAACACATGACTGACGGCTCTGCCCTCATGCTTTTCCAAGATTTCGGTTTGGGTTATTGGCTCTTGGAGGGCGGAGCATGAACGATCGTACGATTTTGCTTTATATGACGTTTGTTTTTCTGTCGAACTTCAGCACCATTTTGTATTTTCTGACGGTTTACCTTGAATTCGTCGGATTCTCGATGGTGGCGATTTCTAGCATGATGATTGCATATCAAGTGAGCAAGTTCATCCTTGAAGTTCCCACTGGCTATATTGCCGATAGGTTTGGACGAAAGACAAGTGGTCTCGTTGGCGTCGTGGGGATGCTTGGATACTATGTCGCCCTGCTTCTCGTCCGTTCTCCTCTGCTTTTAATCGGCGCGTTTGCTCTCAAAGGTTTTGCCGTTGCATGTATGAGCGGATCCATAGAAGCGATTTACATTGACAGCGTCTCTCAGGACCAGCTCGTAAGACTTAATGTCGTTGAGCGATTCATCTTCTATGTGTCTTATGCCCTCTCCGCTTGTGTGGGCGGTTTCATTTCGTCCGCTGGCGCGTATCTCATTGGGCTTTCGGTCGATATCATCGCAATGGTGCTGACATTGGTTGTCGTTGTCTGTATTCCTGAGGTGAGAAGAAAGGGCACCGCGGTGACACCTGAGTATGGAATTAGCCCGAAGATGATCGGTGCTGCTATTGCGGGTAATGGCATTCTTCGGTCAGCGTTCATCATGGACTGTTCTCAAGCATTTGCTTTTGTCGCCCTGGAAGACTTTTTCTCACTGTTGCTTGCGGGTCGCGGAATGAATGCCGTCGCTTCGGGTGTGACCATTGCGGTCCAGCTCCTTGCCTCGGCCTCCATGGGGCTTATTGTGCCCAGTGTGATTGCTCATGTCGACAAGGGCCGTTTTGCGCGTATTTGCGGCATCATTCGCTTAGTATTGACAGCTTTGTTTTTGATCCCCCTTACTCCGGCAAATTTGCTGCCCGTGTTCTATGTGCTGCAGACGGTTGCGTACTCGTTGTTTGCTCCAATTAAATACTCAATTTTTCAAAATGCTGCTGATTCTTCGATGCGCTGTTCATTGATTTCGGTTCAAAGCCAGATGGTGGCGGTGGGTGCTGTTCTTTTCTATCTGCTCAACGCTGTGTTGAGCAGCGCTGCGGGCATTCGAGTCGTATTGCTTGTCGCGCTCGGGATTTCTTCTTTGGTGTATATCCCCGCGCTATTTCGTCTTACAAGCCAAAGGACATGAGTATTTAGACACCGATAACTTATATATCAACGCCAATAAACCCGAGCGCGAGGGCGTTTGGGTTTATTATTGAAGCGTATGTAACCTGGCGGCGCCACACCGCCTGTTAGTAGGGAGACACATGAACGTTCTGGTCGTCAACGCGGGATCTTCGACCCTTAAGTATCAGGTCATCGACACCAAGTCCCACAAGGTGTCCGCAAAGGGCTCCTGCGAGCGCGTCTGCTTTACCGGCGGTACCTTCACCCACGCTGCTAACGGTTCCAAGAAGGTGACCGAGAACATCGAGTTCCCCGACCACAAGGTCGCCATCGAGGTCGTCCTGAAGGACCTCGAGGCCAACGGCGTCAAGATCGAGGGCATCGGCCATCGCATCGTTCAGGGCGGTTGGTACTTTGGCGATTCCTCCCTCGTCGACGAGGACGTCCTCGCCAAGATCCGCGAGGTCGCTCCGCTGGCGCCGCTGCACAACAACCCCGAGGCCAACGTTATCGAGTTCTGCCTGGAGCAGTATCCCGACCTGCCCAACGTCACGGTCTATGACACCGCTTTCCACTTCAACATGCCCGAGGTCGCCAAGACTTACGCTCTACCCAAGGACGTTTGCGACAAGCTGCACATCCGTAAGTACGGCGCCCACGGCACCAGCTACCGTTACATCTCCAAGAAGGTCGCCGAGATGACCAACGGCGAGGCCCGCAAGGTCGTCGTGTGCCATATCGGCTCCGGCGCTTCCCTGTGCGCTATCGAGGACGGCAAGTGCATGGACACCACCATGGGCCTCACCCCGCTCGATGGCGTCATGATGGGCACCCGCTGCGGCTCCATCGACCCGGCTACCGTGTGCTACCTGCAGCGCGAGGGTGGCTACACCTTCGACGAGGTCGACGAGATGATGAACAAGAAGTCCGGCCTTTTGGCTGTGACCGGCGGCAAGACCAACGACTGCCGCAACGTCGAGGAGCTCGCCGCCGCTGGTGACCCCGATGCTCAGCTCGCCTTCGACATGTTTGTCTACAAGATTGCCGCCAAGGCTGCCGAGATGGCTACTTCCATGTGCGGCATGGACACCCTGGTCTTTACCGCCGGCATCGGCGAGCACGCTCCGGCTGTCCGCGCCGGCGTTGCCGACCGTCTGGCCTTTATGGGCGTCAAGATGGACCATGCCCGCAACGCCCTGCGCGGCGACGGCGCTTGGTGCCTGTCCGCCAAGGATTCCAAGGTCAAGATTTTCGTCATCCCCACGGACGAGGAGTTCATGATCGCTTCCGACGTCGAGCGCATCGTCAACGGCAAGTAATTGCAAGAGGGGAGGGGCTGGACGACCGAGCGCCGTTCGGCCCCTCTTTTGTGCTCGTTGGGCGATATGCTTGATAGCTATTTATCAAGTTGTGATAACTTCTTATTAAAATGCGGCCGCCTTAAGGGGTCTGCGTCGACCGTATTGCACTGCAAAGGAGTCTCATGAACGTACTTGTTGTCAACGCCGGCAGCTCAAGCCTTAAATATCAGCTTTTGGATACCGATACCCGCGAGGTTTTCGCCAAGGGCAACTGCGAACGTATCGGTTCGGACATGGGCATCTTTGGCCACTCCGAGAACGGTGGCGCCAAGCAGACCGAGGAGGTCCCTTTCCCCGATCATCGCTCTGCTATCGCTCGTGTGCTCGAGGAGCTCGAGAAGACCGACTTTACGATTGATGGCATTGGTCATCGTATCGTTCAGGGCGGCTGGCACTTCGATGATTCCGCAGTTGTCGACGACGAGGTTATGGCCAAGATTCTCGAGGTGGCCCCGCTCGCCCCGCTGCACAACTACGGCGAGGCCGCGGCGATTGAGTATTGCCGTGAGAAGTATCCGGAGCTGCCCAACGTGGCGGTCTTCGATACCTCGTTCCATATGACCATGCCCGAGGTCGCCTATACCTACGCGCTGCCCAAGGACGTGTGCGACAAGTACCACGTGCGCAAGTACGGCGCCCACGGCACGAGCCACCGCTATGAGTGGATGATGGCCAAGGAGATCCTGGGTTCGCGCTGCCACCGTCTGCTTTCGTGCCACTTGGGTAACGGTGCTTCGCTCGCTGCTATCGAGGACGGCGTGTGCCGCGACACCACGATGGGCCTCACGCCGCTCGACGGCCTGATGATGGGCACTCGCTGCGGTTCCATTGATCCGGCCACCGTGTGCTACCTCCAGCGCGAGGGCGGCTACAGCTATCAGGAAGTCGATGACATGATGAACAAGCAGTCTGGTCTGCTTGCCATCTCGGGCATCTCCAACGACGCCCGCGACATCCGTACACGCGCCTCCGAGGGCGACGAGCGCTGCCTGCTCGCCTTCGATATGTTCGCCTACAAGGCCATGCAGCAGGCTGGCTCCATGATCGCTTCCATGGCGGGCGTGGACACCATCACCTTTACCGCCGGCATCGGCGAGAACGACTGGTCGATCCGCAAGGCCTTCTGCGACTGCTTTGAGTGGCTGGGCGTACGCATCGACAACAACAAGAACCGCGAGGCTGTGGGCAACGGCCCGCAGGTTATCAGTGCCGCCGGTTCCGCCGTCACGGTCATGGTCATCCCCACCGACGAGGAATACATGATCGCCCACGACGTCGAGCGCCTGACCAAGAACAACTAACGCGCGCATTTGCAAGTAAACGAAAGGCCTCCAGAGCAACAGCTCCGGAGGCCTTTTGCTAGCGGGCGGAAATTCCTGTCCCGAGGGGATATGTTCGCTACTCAGCCATCTGAGCCTGGACGGCGGTGATGGCCACGACACCCACGATGTCGTCGGCAGAGCAGCCGCGCGAAAGGTCGTTGACCGGCTTGGCGATGCCCTGCAGGATGGGGCCGTAAGCGTCGGCGCCGGCGAAGCGCTGGACCAGCTTGTAGCCGATGTTGCCGGCCTCGAGATCGGGGAACACAAGCACGTTGGCCTTGCCGGCAACGGAGGAGCCGGGGGCCTTGAGCTGGGCGACGGTGGGAACGATGGCGGCGTCGAGCTGCAGGTCGCCATCGATGGCGAGCTCGGGAGCCTTCTCCTTGCAGAACTTAACGGCCTCCTGGACCTTCTTGGCGACCTCGCCGCCGGCGGAGCCCATGGTGGAGTAGGAGAGCATGGCCACGTGCGGCTCGACGCTGCCCATAAAGGTGGACCAGGAGTGAGCGGAGGCGATGGCGATCTCGGAGAGCTCGTCGGAGGACGGGTTGATGTTGAGGCCGCAGTCGGCGAAGATCAGCGTACCGTCGGTGCCGAACTGCGGGGTGTCGGTGCACATCACGAAGAAGGCCGAGACCAGCTTGGTACCCGGGGCGGTCTTAAGGATCTGCAGCGCGGGGCGCAGGGTGTCGGCGGTGGAGTGGCAGGCGCCGGAGACCAGGCCGTCGGCGTCACCCATCTTGACCATCATGGTGCCAAAGTAGGTGGCGTCCATCACCTGGGCGCGAGCCTGCTCGATGGTGACGCCCTTCTTGGCGCGGAGCTCGGCAAACTTCTGCGCGTACTCCTCGTGCTTCTCGGCATTGCGCGGATCGATGACGGTGGCGCCGGGAACGTTGATCTCGTCGGGGTTGCCCAGGATGACGATCTTTGCCAGGCCCTCCTCGATGATCTTGGTGGCCGCGACGATGGTGCGCGGATCCTCGCCCTCGGGCAGGACGATCGTCTTAAGGTCGGCCTTGGCGGCAGACTTCATACGGTTAAGGAAATCGCTCATGTTACTCCTTACAAGCGTTTCACTAAGCTCCAGGCGCCCGGCTGTTCACGAATAAACCCGCTGCTAGCGGGTTTACCTTTCAAATTTGTACGCCGCGGTGCTTGAGCTTTCCTTGTGTGGCAAGCTCATTATAGGACGCATTAGCGCTATAATCGCTCTGATAAATATGTCTCGAAGAATGTTCGAGAAAAGCCCAGCTAACGAGCCCGTGGCTTTTGACAAGGAGTATCGATGCAGATTACCTCAGGCCTGCCTGAAGGCTTTAACGCCGGCGCGTACGACATGATTGTCGTCGGTGCTGGATATGCCGGTGCCGTTTGCGCCCGCCGTCTTGCCGAGACCATCGGCTATCGTGTTGCCGTTTTGGAGCGCCGTAGCCACATTGCGGGCAATGCCTATGACTGCACTGACGAGGCCGGAATCCTGATCCACGAGTACGGTCCGCATATCTATCACACCTTTAACGAGCGCGTGCACAATTTCCTGTCGCGCTTTACCAAGTGGACGGATTATCAGCACAAGGTGCTCGCCAACATCAACGGCACCCTTATGCCCGTGCCCTTCAACCACGCGAGTCTCAAGCTCGCCTTTGGTGACGAGCGCGGCGAGGAGCTGTATCAGAAGCTCGTGGAGACCTTTGGCAAGGATGTCAAGGTGCCCATTATGGAGCTGCGTAAGAAGAACGACCCCGACTTGGCCGAGGTCGCTGATTACGTCTACGAGAACGTCTTTTTGCATTACACCATGAAGCAGTGGGGCCAGACGCCCGACCAGATTGATCCCTCGATCACCGGCCGTGTTCCCGTCTTTGTGGGCGATGATGACCGCTACTTCCCGCAGGCTCCCTTCCAGGGCATGCCGCAGGACGGCTATACCGCGCTGTTTGAGCATATGCTCGACCACGATCTGATTGATGTGTTCTGCGACGTGGACGCCCGCGACCTCTTCGAGATCGACGAGACCACCGTCAAGATCGACGGTAAGGTCTATGGCGGCGAGATCGTCTACACCGGTCCGCTCGACGAGCTGTTCAATCTCGACCTGGGCGCCCTGCCGTACCGTACGCTCGACATGAAGTTCGAGACGCTCGATATGGATCAGTTCCAGCCCGTGGGCACCGTCAACTACACCACGAGCGAGGATTACACGCGCATCACTGAGTTCAAGAATATGACTGGCCAGGTCCTGCCCGGCAAGACCACCATCATGAAGGAATACTCCAAGGCCTATACGCCCGGCTCGGGTGAGACGCCGTACTACGCCATTCTTGAGCCCGAGAACCGTGAGCTCTATGAGCGCTATCTTGAGCGCGTCCAGAACCTGACGAACTTCCACCCGGTGGGTCGTCTGGCCGAGTATCGTTACTACGATATGGACGCTGTGACCAATTCCGCCCTCGATCTTTCGGATGAGATTATCGCCTGCCATGCATAAAGTCATAACATTCGGTATTCCCTCGTATAACGCCGCCAAGGACATGGACCATTGCATCACCTCTATCTTGGAGGGGAGCAATTACGCCACCGATATCGAGATTATCGTGGTGGACGACGGCTCCAAGGACGAGACGGCCGCCAAGGCCGACGAGTGGGAGGCCCGTTACCCTGGAATCATCCGCGCGGTGCACCAGGAGAACGGCGGTCACGGTATTGCCGTCCTTTCGGGTCTGCGCGAGGCGCAGGGCACCTACTACAAGGTTGTTGATTCGGACGACTGGCTTGACGGTGCTGCCCTTTCGACCATGCTGTCGATTCTGCGTGGCTTTGAAGAGCGCGACCAGCGCGTTGACCTGTTTATCTCGAACTACGTGTACGAGAAGGTTTACGAGGGCACGCATACCGCTATTGGCTACAAATTTGCCCTGCCGCGCAAAAAGATCTTTTCTTGGGATCAGATCGGTCATTTCCGCCTGGACCAGAACCTACTCATGCACAGCCTGTGCTATCGCACGGATGTGCTGCGCGAGTCCAACCTTCCCATGCCGCCGCACACGTTCTATGTGGACAACATCTACGCCTACGTGCCGCTGCCGCGTTGCAAGACCATGTACTACGCCGACATCGACCTCTACCGCTACTTTATCGGTCGCGAGGGCCAGAGTGTCAACGAGGCCACGATGGTCAAGCGTCTGGACCAGCAGTTCCGTGTTACGCGTATCATGATGGAGTCGTACCACCTGTACAGCGATGTCGAGTCGTCACGCCTACGTTCGTACATGATGGGCTACTTCACCATGATGATGGCGATCTGCTCGGTGCTCACCAAGCTTTCCGAGGAAGATTGCGCCGACGAGCGCCTAAAGACGCTGTGGAATGATTTGAAGGCCTACGACGAGCGCATGTATCGTCGTGCCCGCTACGGCGTGGTCGGGTTCTTCACCAATCTGCGCGGACGGGCCGGAGACAAAACCACGCTTGGCCTATACCGTCTTGCCTCAAAGATCTTCAAATTCAACTAGCTGCCGAGTAATCGCTGCTGATAGGTTGACTGGGCCCCTTGGCCTTTAGTTTGCTACTGCGAACAGTCCTGCTCGCACGGAAAGCACATTAAGTGCTTTCCGACTCGTGCGGAACTTTTATCAAACTAAAGGCCAAGGGGCCTCTGCTACAAGAATCGATTGTCAGGTTATTTGAATTTGAAGATCTTCGACGCGCGGTACACAGGGGCCTGGGCTGAAAAGAATCTGGTTGGTAGGTTGCCCGGTGGGGCTTGGTTATGTTTGTCGCGAGTTCCGCACGAGCCGAAGAGCACTTAATGTGCTCTTCGTGCGAGCCAGGACTGTAGAGCAGCAAACATAACCAAGCCCCACCGGGCAACCGTCAGGTTAGGCTACTTCGCGGCGCCGGGGGTGCCGTGGGAGGTTTTTGCGGTTTTGGCTCCGTTTACGATGGCGGTTTCCAGGGCCCTTACGGCGAGCATGCCCAGCAGGTCTAGGGGAACGGCGGCGCTTGCCTGGGCGCCCAGTTTGCCGCTGGCGAGGGTGTAGATGGTGTCGCCGTCGTTGGTGGTGTGCGTGGGACGGATGGCGTGTGCGTAGGCGTCTGCGGCCATCTGGGAGACCTTGGTGGCTTGTGCCTTAGTGAGTTCCACGTTGGTGACGATGCAGCTGATGGTGGTGTTGGTGCGGTCGAGCGGCATCTGCATGGATCCGGCGGCGGCAAAGGCTGCGAGTTCCATGTCGACGATTTGGTCGCTATCGGCTGCGGCGCGCATACCGGCGACCCACTCGCCGGTGAAGGGGTCGACAACGTTGCCGCAGGCGTTGACCGAGACCACGGCGCCCACCTTGATGGGGCCGAGCGCCACGGCGGCAGCGCCAAGGCCGGCCTTCATGCAGGTAGCGGGGCCCATGAGCTTACCCACGGTAGCGCCCGTGCCGGCGCCTACGTTGCCCTGTTCGAGCTTGGTGGGGGTGTTGTCGAGTGCTTCGCGCACGGCGGCGATGCCGGCCTCAATGTCGGGGCGAACGGTGGGGTTACCAAAGGCGAGGTCGAAGATACAGCTCGAGCACACGATAGGCACCTGCGTGGGGCCGACGGGAAGGCCGATGCCGCGGCTCTCAAGCTCGCGAGCGACGCCGCTTGCAGCCTCGAGGCCAAAGGCCGATCCGCCCGAAAGGCAGACGGCGTGGACCTTGTCGACGGTGTTCTCGGGTCGCAGCAGGTCGGTCTCGCGCGAAGCGGGAGCACCGCCGCGAACGTCAACGCCGCCGGTGGCGCCCTCGGGTGCCACGATTACGGTGCAACCGGTGCCGGCCTCCTCGTCCGTATAGTTGCCATAGCAAAAGCCATCGACATCGCAGACGTCAATGGCCTCGAGCAGTGTATCCATGTTTAACTCCTATCGGTTTTCCGCCGCGCCTTGTGCCCGGTCGGGATCCGTACGGTACGCCAAAATTGTAGGCGCTGGGGGATACCCAGCGCCAGATGCAATTACGAGAGTTTTTGAATCGCGCGCGCGACGCGGGCGATGGGTAGGCCCACCACGTTATAGAAGTCGCCCGAAATATCGTGCACGAGCATGCGGCCGCCTGTGCCCTGGATGCCGTAGGCGCCTGCCTTATCCATGGGCTCACCCGAGGCAACGTAGTGCTCGATCTGCTCGTCGGTGAGCTCGTAGAATGTCACGTCGGTCATATCGACAAACGACAGGCTCTCGGCGGCATGCGGGGCGGCCGTATCGCCTGCCTTAACGATGCAGACGCCGGTTGCGACCTGGTGCGTGCGGCCCGAAAGCTCACGGAGCATGGTGCGCGCCTCGCCCTCGGTTGCCGGCTTGCCCAAAATCTTGCCGTCGAAGGTGACGATGGTGTCGGCCGCGACCGTCAGCTCATTGGGCTCGGCATACTCGGCAGCAACGGCAGCCGCCTTGGCGCGTGCCAAGCGCTCGACAAGCGTGAGCGGGGCCTCGCCATCAAAGGGCGTTTCGTCGATATCCGCGGGAATCACGCGAATGTTGTAGCCTGCCTCGCGCATCAGCTCTATGCGGCGCGGTGATTGCGAAGCCAAAATCATAGTTGGATGCCCTCGGCGACCTTCTCGACAGCCTTGTCGCCGGCAATCGTGCGCAGCAGCTCAAGCGCAAAGGGGAGCGACTGGGCCATGCCGCTGGCGGTGATGATGTTGCCGTCTTGCGTAACCTTCTCGCCGGTATAGGCGCCCTCGGGGAAGCTTTTCTCAAAGCCAGGGAAGCACGTGGCGTGGCGCCCCTCGAGCAGGTCGAGCTCGCCCAGGATAAACGGGGCGGCGCAGATGGCGGCGACGTGCTTGGTCGCGGCGAACTCGCAGACCACGTCGCAGACGCGCTGATCGGCGCGCAGGTTGGTGGCACCGGGCAGGCCGCCGGGCAGCACGACGCAGTCGTACTCGTCAAAGTTGATCTCATCAAAGAGCGCATCGCAGGTCACGGGGATCTGCAGCGAGCTTACGACCTCGCGCGTGGGCATAATCGAGACGAGCGTGGCGCGCACGCCGCCGCGACGCATGACATCGACCATGGTCAGGCATTCAATCGTTTCAAAGCCATCGGCGGCAAGAACGGCAACGCTGGGCATAAGGGTTCCTTTCATAGGGCGGCATACAATTAGCCGTCTTATACCCCGAAGACCCCCGCTTGCCACGCTCGATTTCCCAATGTTTAAAAGGGACGGGGATTAAATAATCATTCGGTACAAATTGATCATTTAATCCCCGTCCCAGAAAAATCATCAGCTAGTTGCGCTTGAGGTGGACGACGGTTTCGCAGTGGAAGGTTTGCGGGAACAGGTCGACCGGCGTGATCTTGACGGGGGAGAAGGTGCCTTCCTCGACAAAGCGCTTGAGGTCGCGCGCCAGGGTGGCCGGGTCGCAGCTCACGTAGGCGACATCGCGGGCGCTCGTGCTGGCGATGAGGTCGATGGCCTCGGGTGCCAAGCCCGCGCGCGGCGGGTCGACCACCAAAACGTCGGCATCCTGGTCGGGGAACTCGCGCACGGCGTCACCGCCAATGACGTCGACGTTATCGAGCTTATTGATCTCGAGGTTGCGGCGCAGGTCGCGCACGGCAGGGCCATAGGCCTCAACGGCGGCGACAAAATCGCAGCGGCGGGCGAGCGGCAGGGTAAAGGTGCCGGCGCCGCAGTACAGGTCCACAGCCAGTTCGTCTTCCTGAGGGTCGAGCGCGTCCATGACAAGTTCGATCAGAATTTCGGCGCCCTTGGTGTTGACCTGGAAGAACGACGGGGCCGAAAGGCGCATTTGGCTGTCAGCGATATTCTCGGTCCACGAGCCCTCGCCGGCGAGCATCTCGACCTTGGAGACGCGGCGGGCCTTCTTCTCACCCTTGCTCATCACGCGTACGATGCTCGTGGGATGAGCGGCGTCTGCCAGCACGCGGGAGACCTGTGAGCGCGGGAAAGAGCCCGTGGGCGTCCAGAGTGCGACCTCGAGCGCCTTGGTGCGGCGCGAGGCGCGAATGCCCACGCGCTCAAGGCCCAAGTCGTGGCTGCCGCTCAGATAGTTGAGCGCGCCGACGACCGATTTGAGTGCCTTGGGGAAGCGTTTGTCGAACAGCGGGCACGAATCGACGGTCACGATCTTGCTGGGATCGACGCCGTGCATGCCGAGGCGCACGCGACCGTTGACGACGGTCGGCTCGAGCTCGATTTTATTGCGGTAGCCCCAGTCGTCCTTGGTGCGGCGGATGGGCTGCACCAGCTCATCGACCTGATTGGGGCTGAACTTGCCGATGCGCTCGAGCGTGGAGCGCAGGTTTTGCTCCTTGGCGGCAAGCTGCGCGGTGCGCGAGAGATTGCCCCACGAGCAGCCGCCACAAACACCCACGAAGGGGCAGGGAGGCTGGATGCGGTCGGGGCTCGGCTCCAGAATCTCGGTGGTGCGGGCGCGCATAAACGACTTGCCGTCCTGCACGACCTCGGCCTCGACGGTGTCGCCCGCCACGGCGCCCTGCACAAAAACGGCCTTGCCGTTGTCGGCGTGCGCCAGCCCGTCGGCGCCGTACGTCATCGATTCTATGGTGAGCTTCATATTCCTGCCTGTCATTCGCGTTGTTGTCCGCACCATGGTAGCAGGGAAAAGCGCCCCGCATCCGAGGCTTTCCTCAAATACGGGGCGCTTCTACAAACGTCTATTTGGTCTTGCCGGTAATGAGCGTCTTTAGGCCTAAGCCAATCAAGCCCAGACCCATGCGCACGCGACCGGGGCGATGGCGCTCGATGGCCTTGGTCTTGCCAGCGGGCTTCTCGCGACGGGCGCTCGTCTCGGACGAGGGCTTGGCGACCTGCGGCTCGGGCTGAGGCTCAGGTGCAGGCTCGGGCTCAATGACGGTCGCCTGGACCTGCTGGACCACGGGCGCCGCCGGCTGCGGCTCGGGGGCGGCAGCGGTAACGGGCTCCGTCTCAACGACGGGCTCGGCTGCGGCCTCGACGACGGCCCCCGGCTCCTCGACAGGCTCGGGTTCTGCCGCCGGTGGAGCGACGACAGCCTCCGGCTCGGCGACAGGCTCGACTGCTGCTTCGTGCTCAAGCTCGCTCCGAACAGCCTCTTCGGCCACACGTTCCTTCTCCTGCGCACGCTGCTGCGCGGCGGCCTCGGCGTTGCGATAGGCACGCTCCAACAGGGCCTCCTGCGAGTTGAAGGGCTTCTCGCCCTCCTTGCGCTCCACGGGAACCCAGGTGCCGTCGCTCGTCAGGCTGCGGGCCTTCACGTTGTCTCGCAGCTGCATGCCCATGTACTCGTGCACCAGGGCGCGGCAGGTGGGGTCGAGCACGGGGAAGGCGATCTCCACGCGGTGCTCGGTGTTGCGCGTCATCATGTCGGCCGAGCTCAGGTAGATCATGTCCGAGTCCACGCCAAAGGCGTAAACGCGCGCATGCTCCAAAAAGCGTCCGACGATAGAACGGACATGCACGTTTTCGGTCTTGCCAGGAACGCCCGGCTTGAGGCACGAGATGCCGCGGATGATCATGTCCACGCGGACTCCTGCGCACGATGCCTCGGCGATCTTGTCGATGACCTCGCGGTCGGTGAGCGAGTTGAGTTTAAAGAACACGCGGGCGGGCTCGCCAGCGAGAGCGCGCTGAATCTCGCGATCCAGACCGCGCATGATGAGCGGCTTGAGGCCTACGGGCGCCACACCCAGGAAGCGGTAATCGCCGCGCAGATTGCCCAGCGACAGGTTGCGGAAGAACAGGTTGGCGTCCTCGCCGATGCCGGGGTGGGCGGTCATGAGCATAAAGTCGCTGTAGAGTTTGGCCGTCTTCTCGTTAAAGTTGCCGGTGCCCAGCAGCGTCAGACGCGTTAGCGCCATGCCTTCGCGATAGGTGAGCTGGCAGATCTTGGAGTGGCACTTAAAGCCCTCGGAGCCGTAGATGACGGTGCAGCCGGCCTCTTCCAGGCGCTCGGCCCACTCGATGTTGTTCTGCTCGTCAAAGCGCGCGCGGAGCTCCATGAGCACCGTGACCTCTTTGCCGTTCTCGGCGGCATCGATCAGTGACTCGCACAGGCGGCTCTGCTTGGCCACGCGGTAGAGCGTGATGCGCAGCGAGATGCACTCGGGGTCATAGGCGGCCTCGTGCACCAGGTCCAGGAACGGATTCATGGCCTCGTAAGGGTAAAAGAGCAGCTTGTCGTGCTGCAGCACCTGCTCGCGGATGGAGCGGGTCATATCGATGGTGGGGTTGGGCTGCGGCTTAAACGGCGTAAAGAGCAGCTCGTTGCGCAGGTGCTCGGGAATCTTGCCCTCAATGCCAAAGACGTAGCCCAGGTCGAGCGGGATATCGCAGGTAAAGACCGAGCGGCGAGAAAGCTCGAGCGCCTTGCGGATGGTCTTGAGCGTCGCCTTCTCGAGCGACCCCGAGACCGCGAGCACTACCGGCTGCAGACGCAGGCGCTTCTTGAGGATGCGCTTCATGTGCTGGCGGTAGTCCTCTTCCTCCTCGACGCCCTCGCCGTCCGGATCGATGTCGGCGTTGCGGGTGACGCGGATGAGCGCGCGGTCGAGTGGCTTATAGGAGCCAAAGCAGCTGTCCAGACAGGCGAGGATGACGTCCTCGAGCAGAATGTAGGAGTAGGTGCCGGTGGGCGAGGGGATCTCGACCACGCGGTTCATCGAGGCGGGGATCTCGATAAGGCCCAGCAGGCTCTCCTCGTCGGTGACGCCGTCCAGGCCGCAAGCCAGATAGAGTGCACCGTTGCGCAGGTTGGGGAAGGGATGGCGCGGGTCAATGACCAACGGCGAGATGACCGGCGACACGTAGGCCTGGAAGTAGCGGGTTACAAAGGTGCGCTCCTCGGGCGTAAGCGAATCGATGCGGGCGCGGTGAACGCCCAGGGTGTCGAGCTTGCCCTCGATGCTCTTAAAGATGGACTCCCATCGGGTAAGGAGCCCGGGCATTTCGGCCATGACAGCATCGACCTGTTCGGAGGCGGTCATATTGCTCTTGTTGTCGACAGGCTGTTTTTTGAGCTCTGCCAGATCGGACAGGCCGCCCACGCGCACCATGAGAAACTCGTCGAGGTTAGACTCGAAAATCGACACGAACTTGAGGCGCTCGAACAGCGGAACGGTCTCGTCGAAGGCTTCGTCAAGCACACGGTTGTCAAAGCGCAGCCAGCTGAGCTCTCGGTTCTGCGTGTACGAGAAGTCGCGCGGCGGTTTGCGCAGCTTTGCGGCGGCTTGCTTTTTTTCGATTTTGCTCGGCATATGCATCTGTCCGTTCAGTCCCCGCAGGGGACGGTTGCCTAACACTATTCACTATTGTCTCAATTTAGTCGACCTATGGCACGGACGTATCGCGTGAACGGTATCTTTACCTACTTCTTACGCTGACAAGCCATAGAGCTGACGCCCGTCGCGTTGTGAAAAACGGTCTATATCCTCACTCAACTGGTGAGTATGTGTGAATAAGAATGATAGGTAGCTGAATATCATCGAATACAGACAGAAACACGAACAAGCGTCATTTATATACATAAAACCGTTTTAGATATGCAATTCTTAATCGAAAGATTGGAGTTGTAATTGCGAATGATTTTTGAGAAAAAAGAGCGTTTACCTTAGAAAAGTTACTTTAGAACGCCGAAGTACATCATGGGGGAATCACATGCGATATACCGTTCATCGCACTTTGTTGACCGTTCGGGGGCGAGGTAGCATTACGAATGAAATTTGGATATAACTAGAGCTGTCAGCAAGCAGTGTCCCATATGGAGGGGCGCTGATACATTCGGCCAGTAAGGCCCGAAAGAAAGGTAGGAGGCCATGACGAAAGGTCTGCACGTGCCTTCCGAGATCGGCAAGCTCAGGAAGGTCTGCCTGCACCGTCCCGGCGACGAGCTCCTCAACCTGCCGCCCGACGAGCTCGAGCGACTCCTGTTCGACGACGTCCCGTTCCTGGAGGTCGCGCAGCAGGAGCACGACACCTTCGCCCAGATCCTGAGGGACCAGGGCGTCGAGGTGCTCTACCTCGAGAACCTCGTCGCCGAGGTGTTCGACCAGGTCCCCGGCGCCCGCGCCGAGTTCACCGACCAGTACATCGCCGAGGCCGGCATCCGCGGCCAGCACATGCCGCAGATCGTCCGCGAGAAGCTGGACTCCATCGAGGACAACCTCGAGTTCGTCAAGAAGACCATGGCCGGCATGACCAAGTCCGAGATCGACATGCCCCTCACGGCGTCCACGACCCTCGACTCCCTGGTCAACTCCGAGTCCGAGTCCGACCTGATCATCGACCCGATGCCCAACCTCTACTTCACCCGCGACCCGTTCGCGGTCGTCGGTGAGGGCGTCAACCTCAACCGCATGTACTCGGTCACCCGCAACCGCGAGACTCTGTACGGCAAGTACATCTTCAAGTACCACCCCGACTACAAGGACGTCTCGCTGTACTTCCGCCGCGACTGCCAGTTCCACACCGAGGGCGGCGACGTGCTGAACATCAACGAGAAGACCCTCGCCGTCGGCATCTCCCAGCGCACCCAGGCCGCCGCGATCGACGTCATGGCCCAGAACATCTTCTGGAACTCCGACTCCAAGGTCGAGCGCATCCTGGCCTTCGACATCCCGGTCTCGCGCGCCTTCATGCACCTCGACACGGTCTTCACCCAGATCGACGTCGATAAGTTCACGATCCACCCCGCCATCATGGGCACCCTGCGCGTCTACGAGCTGACCGCCGGCAAGAACCCGGGCGACGTGAACATCCGCCTGATCGAGGACACCCTCGAGCACGTCCTGGAGGACGCCACCGGCGTCGACCAGGTCAAGCTGATCCCCTGCGGCGGCGGCGACCCGATCGCGGCCTCCCGCGAGCAGTGGAACGACGGCTCCAACACCCTGTGCGTCGAGCCCGGCAAGATCTGCGTCTACGCCCGCAACACCGTCACCAACGACGTGCTGTACAAGGAGGGCCTGGACCTTCTCGTCGTGCCCTCCGCCGAGCTCTCCCGCGGCCGCGGCGGCCCGCGCTGCATGAGCATGCCCTTCTGGCGCGAGGACCTCTAAGGTCTTCAAGGACCCGTACAGGTCATAATACATACATCTAGCTGCCATTAGATGTCTCCCATTGGGGCGGTGCGGGTTTTCGCACCGCCCCAATCTTGTATGAGGAACGTCAACACGGTTGGATGACTGCTTTTGTAAGGAGCTTGGCCATGGACATCAAGACGATTGGCGTTGAGGAATGGCTCAACGTTTGGGAGAAGAGCGCCACGTGGGACATCGCCCAGTCGACGATCTCGTCGCTCACCATGGGCGAGCTACGCGCGCTCGATGAACAGGACGGCGCCACGTTCTACGAGCGCCTGGACCGCGAGAAGATGAACTACGGCTGGATCGAGGGCTCGCCGGAATTTAAGGCCGAGGTTGCCAAGCTGTATCGTCGCGAGGTCAATCCCGACCACATTCTGCAGACCAATGGCTGCACGGGCGCTAACCTCAACGCCATCATGGCTGTGGTCGAGCCCGGCGACCATGTTATCGCCGAGTGGCCCACCTACGCGCCGCTCTACGAGATTCCGCGCACGCTGGGCGCCGAGGTCGAGTATTGGGAGCTTCGCGAGGAACTCGGCTGGAAGCCCGATATCGAGAAACTCAAGCATCTGGTTCGCCCCACCACCAAGCTCATCTGCATAAACAACGCATCGAACCCCATCGGTACGGTGCTCGATGCTGATATGCTCGGTCAGATTGCCGAGATCGCCCGCTCGGTTGGCGCCTATGTGCTGTGCGACGAGGTGTACCTGCCGCTTGAGAACACCGAGGCCTTTATGTCGATGGCTGACGTGTACGAGAATGCCATTGTCACCAACTCGTTGTCGAAGACCTATTCGACGCCTGCGGCCCGTGTGGGCTGGGTCGTGGCAGACGAAGAGGTGTCCAACCGCATCCGTACCTATCGCGATTACACCATGATCTGCGGCGGCGTGTTCAACGATGCTCTGGCGACCTATGTGCTTGAGCACAAGGATAAGATTCTCGAGCGCAATCGCAAGATCGTGTTTGGCAACCGCGATATCGCGCAGGCTTGGATCGATACGCAGCATCGCGTTTCCTGGACGGCCCCGCAGGGCGTGTCTACCTCGTTTATCCAGCTGGATATTCCCGAGGACGACGAGGAGTTCTGCAAGCGCCTGCTGTCCGAGAGGGGAGTGCTGCTGGTACCCGGCAGCCGCTTTGAGCTTCCCTGTGGCGCACGCCTGGGCTACTGCGCGAGCGAGGACGTTCTGCGCGAGGGCCTGAGGCTTTTGGGCGAGGCGCTGGCGGAGTTTGATCGCTAGGATTCCGATGATCTTCGAGGGCGTTATCTAAATTGGCCGAAGATAATCGAAAACGGACCCGTTTCCCTAGTGAAGCGGGTCCGTTTTTCTATACCGAGAAGTCAAGTTGTTACAAATGGGGCCGTAAAGCGAGCCGGTATCCGCTGGGCCTTATACTGAGTTTCCGGTGAACGGTATCAAGCGTCTGGTAAACGGTAATTTATTTACCAGAAATGAATAGGACAAACTTTTTTCTGAATAAAAATGAAAAAGGTTGAGACGCGGTATGAACCGCTAATTCTATTCATAGCTTTAGTGGAAATATGCAATTTGAGGATGGTTTAACAAAGTTAAGTTCCATTTGATTTTAGGATTGAAAACGCGTTTAAGCACGTAAATACGCTTTATTAAGATGAAGTGTGCCATGCGTGAAGTATATGTGTATGCCGTTCACCCCCTATAAAAAACCGTTCGGGGGCAAGGTGGAAGTATGAGCTGATTTTGGATATAAATATGTCGTCAGCAATAACGCCTCACACGGAGGGGCGCTAACGAATCGGCCCTGACAAGGGCCCGAAAGAAAGGTAGGAGGCCATGACGAAAGGTCTGCACGTGCCTTCCGAGATCGGCAAGCTCAGGAAGGTCTGCCTGCACCGTCCCGGCGACGAGCTCCTCAACCTGCCGCCCGACGAGCTCGAGCGACTCCTGTTCGACGACGTCCCGTTCCTGGAGGTCGCGCAGCAGGAGCACGACACCTTCGCCCAGATCCTGAGGGACCAGGGCGTCGAGGTGCTCTACCTCGAGAACCTCGTCGCCGAGGTGTTCGACCAGGTCCCCGGCGCCCGCGCCGAGTTCACCGACCAGTACATCGCCGAGGCCGGCATCCGCGGCCAGCACATGCCGCAGATCGTCCGCGAGAAGCTGGACTCCATCGAGGACAACCTCGAGTTCGTCAAGAAGACCATGGCCGGCATGACCAAGTCCGAGATCGACATGCCCCTCACGGCGTCCACGACCCTCGACTCCCTGGTCAACTCCGAGTCCGAGTCCGACCTGATCATCGACCCGATGCCCAACCTCTACTTCACCCGCGACCCGTTCGCGGTCGTCGGTGAGGGCGTCAACCTCAACCGCATGTACTCGGTCACCCGCAACCGCGAGACTCTGTACGGCAAGTACATCTTCAAGTACCACCCCGACTACAAGGACGTCTCGCTGTACTTCCGCCGCGACTGCCAGTTCCACACCGAGGGCGGCGACGTGCTGAACATCAACGAGAAGACCCTCGCCGTCGGCATCTCCCAGCGCACCCAGGCCGCCGCGATCGACGTCATGGCCCAGAACATCTTCTGGAACTCCGACTCCAAGGTCGAGCGCATCCTGGCCTTCGACATCCCGGTCTCGCGCGCCTTCATGCACCTCGACACGGTCTTCACCCAGATCGACGTCGATAAGTTCACGATCCACCCCGCCATCATGGGCACCCTGCGCGTCTACGAGCTGACCGCCGGCAAGAACCCGGGCGACGTGAACATCCGCCTGATCGAGGACACCCTCGAGCACGTCCTGGAGGACGCCACCGGCGTCGACCAGGTCAAGCTGATCCCCTGCGGCGGCGGCGACCCGATCGCGGCCTCCCGCGAGCAGTGGAACGACGGCTCCAACACCCTGTGCGTCGAGCCCGGCAAGATCTGCGTCTACGCCCGCAACACCGTCACCAACGACGTGCTGTACAAGGAGGGCCTGGACCTTCTCGTCGTGCCCTCCGCCGAGCTCTCCCGCGGCCGCGGCGGCCCGCGCTGCATGAGCATGCCCTTCTGGCGCGAGGACCTCTAAGTCTTTCCGTTTCCGGTGCGGTCCCCCTACAACCGCACCGGTTTCGCCCGTCAAACGGGCAACACTATTACTTATGTAATTCATTTTTTCGAAAGGAAACGAACCATGGGTGTTAACCTCTCCGGCCGTAGCTTCCTCAAGCTCCTCGACCTCTCCACCGAGGAGATCGAGTACTTGCTCAAGCTTTCCAAGAACTTCAAGGACATGAAGCGCGCTGGCGTTCCGCACCGCTATCTCGAGGGCAAGAACATCGTTCTGCTCTTCCAGAAGACCTCCACTCGTACCCGCTGCGCCTTCGAGGTCGGCGGCATGGATCTGGGCATGGGCGTCACCTACCTCGATCCCGGTTCGTCGCAGATGGGCAAGAAGGAGTCCATCGAGGACACCGCCCGCGTTCTCGGCCGTATGTATGACGGCATCGAGTTCCGTGGCTTTGCCCAGGACGACGTCGAGGAGCTCGCTGCCAAGTCCGGCGTGCCCGTGTGGAACGGCCTGACCACCGAGTGGCACCCCACCCAGATGCTCGCCGACATCCTGACCGTCCAGGAGAACTTCAACTACGACATCAAGGGCAAGACCCTCGTCTTCATGGGCGACTGCAAGAACAATGTCGCTCGCTCCCTCATGGTTGTCTGCTCCAAGCTCGGCATGAACTTCGTGGCCTGCGGCCCCGAGGAGTGCATGCCCGCTGACGACGTCATCGAGGCCTGCAAGCCCATCGCCGAGGCCAACGGCTGCACCATCAAGCTGACCACCGACGTCAAGGACGGCGTCACCGGTGCCGACGTTATCTACACCGATGTGTGGGTCTCCATGGGCGAGCCCGACGAGGTCTGGGCCGAGCGCATCGCTCAGCTCACCCCGTATCGCGTTACCTCCGAGGTCATGGCTATGGCCAACCCGGGTGCCATCTTCCTGCACTGCCTGCCCAGCTTCCACGACACCAACACCACGATTGGCGCCGAGAAGTGCGAGCAGTTCGGCATCACCGAGCAGGAGGTCACCGACGAGGTCTTCGAGAGCCCCGCTTCCAAGGTCTTCGACGAGGCCGAGAACCGCATGCACACCATTAAGGCTGTCATGTACGCCACGCTCAAGTAAGAGCATCTAGCATCTCGCTCGGGGTGTATTACTGCGCACCCCGAGCGGTTTTATCTGGTAATAATCTCGCATCAAGCGGCAGGCACGGCACGGAAGAGCCGCTTCTGGCGAGATCAGTAAATGATTTATGAAGGGGGGATGAGAACTATGACTGAGACCGCTAAGAAAAAGCGCGGTATGCCTTCATCGTTCACCATTCTTCTTGCTCTGCTGGCAATTGTCGCAGTGATTACCGTTATCGTCTCCGGCACGTCCGGTGGCGCGGTTACTGCCGCCCGTCTGAGCGATTTCTGCACCGCCCCGATCCTGGGCTTCGCTGACGCTCTGCCCGTCTGCCTCTTCGTTATGATCCTGGGCGGCTTCCTCGGCATGATGACCGAGACCGGCGCCCTGGACAACGGCATCGCCGTCCTGGTGCAGAAGCTTAAGGGCAACGAGATTATGCTCATTCCCGTGCTGATGCTCATCTTCTCCCTCGGTGGTACCACCTATGGTATGTGCGAGGAGACCGTTCCCTTCTACGCCCTGCTCGCCGCTACCATGATGGCCGCTGGCTTCGACCCCATGGTCGGTGCCGCTACCGTCCTGCTCGGCGCTGGCTGCGGCTGCCTGGGCTCCACGGTTAACCCGTTCGCCGTCGGCGCTGCCGTCGACGCTCTGACCGGCGTTGGCATTGAGGTCAACCAGTCCATCATCATCGGCCTCGGTGCCGTCCTGTGGATTGTCACTACCGCTATGTCCATCTTCTTCGTGATGAGCTACGCCAAGAAGGTCAAGGCTGACAAGGGTTCCACCATCCTGTCGATGCAGGAGCTCAAGGACGCCGAAGAGGCTCACGGCAAGGCTGCTTCCGAAGTCCACAAGGAGGTCAAGCTCACCGGTCGTCAGAAGGGTGTTCTGATCGCCTTCGCCTTCACCTTCGTCGTCATGATCGTCGGCTTCATTCCGCTGGCCGACCTCAACGAGGGCGTCGCCAACTTCTTCGACGCCGGCGCTGTCTACGACGCCGACGGTAACGCCGTCGTCCAGGGCTGGTCTGCCCTGATCACCGGCCTGCCCATTGGCCAGTGGTACTTCGACGAGGCTTCCACCTGGTTCTTCCTCATGGCCGTCCTGATCGGTATCATCGGTGGCCTGTCCGAGAAGCAGATCGTCAACACCTTCATCACCGGCGCTGCCGACATGATGTCCGTTGTTCTCGTCATCGCCCTCGCCCGTGGTATCTCCGTCCTCATGGCTAACACCGGCCTCGATGTCTTCGTCCTCGACGCTGCCGCCAATGCCCTGGCTGGCCTGTCCGGCGTGATCTTCGCTCCCATGAGCTTCCTGGTCTACTTCGGCCTGTCCTTCCTGATCCCTTCGACCTCTGGTATGGCCACCGTCTCCATGCCCATCATGGGACCGCTGGCTGTTAAGCTCGGCTTCTCGCCCGAGGTCATGGTCATGATCTTCTCCGCCGCCATCGGTGTCGTGAACCTGTTCACCCCGACCTCCGGCGCCATCATGGGCGGTCTCGCCCTGGCCAAGATCGAGTGGACGACCTGGCTCAAGTTTGCCCTTAAGCTCATCGTCGCTCTCTCCGTCGTCTGCGCCGTCATCCTGACCGTCGCCTGCGTGCTGCTCTAAGTACCCAACGGGTACCCCACGGAAACCTTGACGATCCTGTAGAGGATCACCTGGTCATCGTCTGTCCGGTGGGGTAAACCCACCGGTAGACTCCTACCTTTAGCCCCCTTCCGTTCCGTGCGCGGGAGGGGGCGACTTTTTGTTCCGCGGTTTTACCAAACGCCGGAACACTCGACGCTGCAAGCCCGCCAGAGCGGCAATCTGACGTTCAATCGTCGGGCATGGCCAAAAGGCCTATGCCCTCCTCTTTCACGTCACCTTGCTCGCTCTGGCGGGCTTTCGCTGGCTTATGCTCAACCTGCGGCGCTGCCATTGTTGGTGCTGAGTGCCTTGTTTCCCGTCCCAAATTAGCCATCTCGGGTCCCCGGTGGTTGCGGTGGGCGTGTTTGGTTGGTGCCTGTTGATGGTCTGGGTATCGGGGAGGGCGGGCTCCGTTATAATCGCCTAGAACATTAATTGGAAACGGGACGGGAGCCATACATGCGCCAGGGTTTCGACAACGCGAAGTATATCGAGCTGCAGGCTGCTCACATTAAGGAGCGCATCTCGCAGTTTGGTGGCAAGCTCTATTTGGAGTTTGGCGGTAAGCTGTTCGATGACTATCATGCGAGCCGCGTGCTGCCGGGTTTTGAACCGGACAGCAAGTTCCGCATGCTCAAGAGCATCGCCGACGATGTCGAGGTTATCATCGCGATCAACGCGAACCACATCGAGAAAAACAAGGCTCGTGGTGACCTTGGCATTACCTATGACGAGGACGTTTTGCGCCTGGTCGATCTGTTCCGAGGGAATGGGTTTGCCGTCGCGGCTGTGGTCATCACCCAGTATGCCGGCCAGCCTGCTGCCGATGTGTTCCGCAACCGCCTGAACGCGCTCGGTATTCCCGCCAAGCTGCACTATCCCATCGAGGGGTATCCGCACGATGTCGATCTGATCGTGTCCGACGATGGCTACGGCAAGAACGAGTTTGTCGAGACCACGCGTCCGCTCGTTGTCGTGACGGCACCCGGCCCCGGCTCGGGCAAGCTCGCTACTTGCCTCTCGCAGCTGTATCACGAGCATAAGCACGGTACCGCCGCCGGCTATGCCAAGTTCGAGACCTTCCCGGTCTGGAATCTTCCTCTGACGCATCCGGTCAATATTGCCTACGAGGCCGCCACGGCTGACCTCGACGACGCCAATATCATCGATTCGTTCCACCTTGAGGCCTACAACAAGACCACGGTCAACTACAACCGCGACGTCGAGGCCTTCCCGGTAGTCCGTGCCCTGATGGAAAAGATCCTGGGCAAGAGCCCCTACCAGAGCCCTACGGACATGGGCGTCAATATGGTCGGCTTTGCCATCACCGATGACGATGCCTGCCGCGACGCATCCAAGATGGAGATTGTCCGCCGCTACTTTACCGCGGTCGAAAATGTGCGCCGTACCGGCGTGGGCGATGAGCAAGTCGATCGTCTCAAGATTATTATGAAGAAAGCCGGCATCGATAAGAACTACTCACCGGCGCGCTCGGCGGCCCTCACCAGGGAGCAGCTGACGGGTGGTCCCGTGGGTGCCATGGTCATGCCCGATGGCTCCGTGGTGACCGGTAAGACCTCCACGCGCCTGGGCGCCGCAAGTTCGCTCATTATGAACGCCCTCAAGCATGTCTCGGGCGTCGACCTTGAGCTCGAGGTCATTAGCGATGAGGCGATCGAGCCCATCAGCAAGCTCAAGACGCATTTTCTCGGCAGCAAAAACCCGCGCCTTCACACCGACGAGACGCTTATGGCGCTGTCGATCACCTCGGCCACGAGTGAGACGGCCGCTCGCGTCCTTTCGGGTCTGGAGCAGTTGCGCGGTTGCGATGCCTTCTTTAGCGTGATCATCTCGCCGACGGACGAGACGGTACTGCGCAAACTGGGTATCAACGTGTGCTGCGAGCCCAAGTTTGAGCGCCGCGGTTTCTTCCATCGCTAAGTTTGAAGCACCGCGGTAATTGCATTGCATTTTGGCCGTACCGGGTTAGCGCCCGGTACGGCTTTTTAATCAACAAAGCGCCTATTTCGGCGAAAAATAGCTGTTTACCTGCCTGGAAACAATTTGAGCGGTATACAATAACCGTAACTGTTTCATCCTTAGCGGGATGCCGCATGATGGATATTACCTGCCATCGTGAGGTGTGTCGGTCGCGCACGGCGCGTTAGATGCTCGTGCTCGGTTTGAGGAGGCTGCTATGGCGGGCAAGGGTCGTGCGAGTGTCAACGATATGAAGCGTGTCGAGGTGCTGGTGTTGATGGAGATCGACCAGCAAACTGAAGACAATGGCGGGCCGTATGGTTTCTCGCGCAAAACGCTTGCCGAGCGCGTGGGGGTTTCGCCGTATCGTGCCCGCGCCGCAATCGATCGCTTGGATTCCGAAGGCATGATCGATGTCGTCTCGCGTTATAGCGACGACGGCGGTCAGCTTGCAAATGGCATTTGCCTCACCGAACGTGGCGAATGGTATCTTGAGGGCGTCCGTACCGGCATGCTCGTTCAAGAAATGCTTGAGGACGCGGTTGCTGATCGATAGCAGCATGTAACCCTTGCCATAGCGACGCCGCCTGGGAAACCGGGCGGCGTTTTGTTTCAAGATTGAGAAATGCAATCGCACGCGAGAAAAATTGCGAACGGTCCGCGGCGCGAGTATTACAATGAAGACCCGTAAGATGTGGATAAACAACTTCTACGGGAAGCGCAGGTAACTCAATATGACCAAGCATGTGTTCGTGACCGGCGGCGTGGTTTCATCTCTGGGCAAGGGTATTACCGCGGCCTCGCTGGGCCGTCTGCTCAAGTCGCGCGGCTACAAGGTAACGATGCAAAAGGCCGACCCGTATCTGAACGTCGACCCCGGCACCATGAGCCCGTTCCAGCATGGTGAGGTCTTTGTGACCGAGGACGGTTACGAGTCCGATCTGGACCTGGGCCACTACGAGCGCTTTATTGACGAGAACCTGACCCGCGATTCCAACTTTACGACTGGTGCCATCTATAAGAGCCTGATCGCCCGTGAACGTCGCGGTGACTTTTTGGGCGGCACCGTGCAGGTGATTCCGCACGTCACGAACGCCATTAAGGATAAGTTCCGTCGTATTGAGGAGCAGACCGGCTCCGACGTGGTCATCACTGAGTTGGGCGGCACCATCGGTGACATCGAGTCGCAGCCGTTTGTCGAGGCCATTCGTCAGTATCGCAAGGAGGCCGGCCCCGAGAACGTCTGCTACATCCACGTGTCGCTCGTTCCCTATATCGCCGCCGCCCACGAGGTCAAGACCAAGCCGACGCAGCACTCCGTTAAGGAGCTCCGCAGCTTTGGTATCCAGCCCGATATTATCGTTCTGCGCTCCGATCACCATATCGACGATGCCATCCGCGGCAAGATTGCAAGCTTCTGCGACGTCGACACCGACTGTGTCTTTACCAACGAGGACTGCGCGAGCATCTACGATGTTCCGCAGCTGCTCGCCGAGCAGGACTTTGACCTGCGCATTTGCGAGCGTCTGGGTCTGGACCCGCGTGAGCGCGACATGAGCGAGTGGAACGAGTTCCTGCGCAAGCAGAACCATGCCAACCAGCACGCCGACAAGGTGAAGATCGCCGTCGTGGGCAAGTATACGCAGCTGCCCGATGCCTACCTGTCGGTTATCGAGGCCCTGCACCACGCGGGCGTGTTCTACGATCGCCACGTTGACGTGCAGCTGGTCGATGGCGAGAGCCTCGACGAGCAGAACGTCTCCGAGGTCCTGGGTGACGCCTCGGGCATCTTGGTCCCTGGCGGCTTTGGCAAGCGCGCCCTGGAGGGCAAGATCCTCGCGGCCGAGTTCGCCCGCGAGCACAAGATTCCGTATCTGGGCATTTGCCTGGGTATGCAGGTAGCCGTGTGCGAGTTCGCCCGCAACGTGGTCGGCCTTGCCGGCGCCAGCTCTTCCGAGTTCGATCCGGACGGCCCGTATAGTGTCATCGACCTGATGAGCTCGCAGGAGGACGTGACCGAGAAGGGCGGCACCATGCGCCTGGGCGCCTATCCGTGCAAGCTCGCCGCCGATACCCTCGCGCGCGAGGCATACGGCGAGGAGCTCGTCTACGAGCGTCACCGTCACCGTTTTGAGTTCAACAACGCCTTCCGTGACCAGCTCGAGGACGCCGGTCTGGTTATCTCGGGTCTTTCGCCCGACGAGCGTCTGGTCGAGATGGTCGAGCTGCCGCGCGACGTACATCCGTGGTATGTGGCCACCCAGGCTCATCCCGAGTTCAAGAGCCGCCCGACCAACCCGCAGCCGCTGTTCCGCGAGTTCGTACGCGCCTCGATCGGCCAGCATGAGGGCGTCGATCGCTTGCAGGTGACGCCCAAGAACCTCGCTACGGACTAAGGGTGCCGGCGAATAAGGAACATACCGAAGCTACTCCCTCGTCGCTCGCCGTGGCGGCGGGGGAGTATCTCGATTACCTCGCGGTCGAGCGGGGCTTGGCGCGCAACACGATTTCGGCCTATCGTCGTGACCTGACGACGTACTGCGCCTATCTGGAGCGGGCTGACATTGCGTCTTTTGAAGATGTGAGCCGTCAGGTCGTGGAGGGCTTTGTTGCCGATCGCCGCGACGGAGGCTATTCCGATGCCTCGGTGGAGCGCGCGCTTGCTGCCGTGAAGGGCCTGCATGCCTTTTTGGTGCGCGATGGGGCCGTGGCCCAAAACCCGACGGCGGCGTTGCGCCTGCCTAAAAAGGCTGAGCGTTTGCCGGAGTATCTATCGGTGGAGGATGTCTCGGCGCTGCTCGATCAAGACTTCCCCGAGGGCGAGATGGGCTTGCGCGACCATGCCATCTTGGAAGTGCTCTACGGATGCGGTTTACGTGTGAGCGAGTTGGTGGGGCTCGATGTGGGCGATATCCATATCGACGATGGCTTTGTGCTCGTTCGCGGTAAGGGCTCAAAGGAACGCCTGTCACCGCTGGTGGGAAGCGCGGCGCGAGCTCTGACGCTCTATGTAACTGAGGGGCGTTCTCGCTTGGCGGCCCATGCCCGCGGAACCGAGACCTCGGCGGTCTTTTTAAATAAGAACGGCCGCCGTCTGTCGCGCCAGGGCATTCATGCCATCTGTGAGCGCTACGGGCGCCAGGTGGGGCTGGTGGGACTCCATCCCCACACGCTGCGTCACTCCTTTGCCACCCATATGCTTGCGGGCGGCGCAGACCTCCGTGTGCTACAGGAGATCTTGGGACATGCCGATATATCGACCACGCAGGTCTACACGCATGTCGACCGAACGCAACTGACCGAGGTCTATCTGGCGGCGCATCCGCTAGCACATCGCTAGCACCTCGCTGACCTGCATATTTATAAATATTAAATGGGACGGGCCCCAGATTGCCGAGACGCACTTTTGCGCGCATGGGCAATCTGGGGCCCGTCCCATTTTTCGCCAGACACCGACGCGGTGGTGGGCCGTGTGTACCGTGGGCG
>UQHV01000005.1 GCA_900540895.1 uncultured Collinsella sp.
CCGTTCGACTTGCATGTGTTAGGCGCGCCGCCAGCGTTCATCCTGAGCCAGGATCGAACTCTCCGTCCAAAATAAATGGGCTTCGAGCCCGTCCGGTCCTCACAACTGTTACGCTGATCGGTTCCGTTCGATTCATATGGTTCTAGTATAGGAAAAGGAATTTCTCGGGGCCGCCTCTCGGCGGCCTTGCGAAAAACAAATCCAAGTTAGACCATTTCAAATGGTTCGATGTCTGCCCGGATGCGACACTCAATGTGTCCATCCTCGCAGTATCCGGTTCTCAAGGTGCACGCCTGCGCGGCTGATCCGGTTCCACCGGGCCGCGCGGCAAGGAGATATATTGCCAGACCGGAGGGGCGCCGGGGGCGGGAATCGCGCACTCCATATTTTGTTCACAAATGAATAGATCCCTCAGTCGCGTCACTGAGGTTAAAACTGAAGCATTGGCTTCTGATATTGGCGATGACCAGCTGTTTTACGAGTATTGAGACATCGGTCATCTCTGGAGCGCTACTTTACTCCAAAGGCATCAGCTATTTGTTTCCCATCGGTAAAAGGCGGGTTTTGTTCGCCAAGCGTTCTTATATATAGATAGATACGGGTTCGAACCCATGAAAGGGCGACAAAAAAGACGGCCAACCGAAGTTGACCGTCTCAACAATCTTTGGGTGGGCCGTCAGGGGTTCAGCCTGCTTCGCAGGCGGCCGCTGCGGCGCTTTCGCGCCTTGCGCGCTGCGCTGGCAAACGCTCATACGTTTCCTCAGCTCCGCGCCCTTTCGGGTTCGAACCCGTGCCGCGGTAACAAAAAAGCGGCCGGCATCCGCCAGTCGCTTTTCTATTCTATGGTGGGCCGTCAGGGGTTCGAACCCTGGACCTTGGGATTAAAAGTCCCCTGCTCTGCCAGCTGAGCTAACGGCCCGCGGGTGGCATTGTACCACGGTCTGGGACTATTCCCAACTCCATTGGCCGTTCTGGAAAATCACAACTTCACGTCCATCAGGCGTAATGCCCGTAATATCGATGTCGTCCGTGCCGATCATAAAATCGACGTGCGTGCTCGAGACGTTAACGCCATGCTCCAGGAGCTCCTCCTTGGACATGTCATACCCACCCTCGATGCATTCGGGGAAACCGACACCTAGCGCGAGATGGCAGCTAGCGTTCTCGTCATAGAGTGTGTCATAGAACAGAACGCCGCTTTCGCGGATCGGAGTGTTCTTGGAAATGAGCGCGACCTCGCCCAGATGAGCGGCACCTTCATCGGTGTCAATAATGCTCGCAAGCGTTGCCTTGCCCACGCGGGCGTCGTAGTCCACCACGCGGCCGCCCTCGAACTTAATCCAAAAATCTTCGACTTTATTGCCGTGGTGGATGAGCGGCATGGCCGAGTACACGATACCGTCGGCGCGCATGCGATCGGGCGAGGTGAAGACTTCCTCGGTGGGAATGTTGGGGAAGAAGGGGTGTCCATCGGGCGTCTTGCCCTTGCCGCCGGCCCACTCGTGACCCTTCGTCATGCCAATCGTCAGATCGGTTCCATTTGCCGCGGTGTAATGCAAGTAGTCGAAACGATTGTCGTTCAGGAAACGCAGGTTCTTTTCGAATGCGGCGTCATGGAGTTCCCAGTCGCTCTCCGGGTCCTGGCCATCGGCGCGCGCGGTGTGCAGAATCGCATTCCACAGTTTATAGATTGCAACCTCATCGGCGTCTCCTGGGAACACCTCGTGCGCCCAAGCCACGACCGGAGCGCCGGCGATGCACCACGGATTGATGTTGTAATCCAGTCCGCGGCGGAAAACTTTGCACTGCGTATTCCTCGCCTTTGATGCCGCGGCCGGCTTGGCTGGATCGATGCCCTTGAGGGCCGCAGGATCCGCACCTTCGATAAAGACAAAGCAGGCACCATCCTGGGCCAAGGAATCCAGCTGCATGCGCTTCCACTCGGGTGTCTGCTCAAAATAGCTTTTCTCGACATGCTCGTACGTGAGCCTCGTCACGGCATCATCGGCCCAAATGACCGTCACGTGGCCGGCGGCGGCAGCATAGGCCTCCGCGACCACCACGCGCGCAAACGGCGCGCACTCGACCGGAGACTGAACGACGACCTCCTGGCCGGGCTTGACGTTTACGCCCTTGCGGACGACCAGGCGCGCGTAGTTTTTAATCTTGGGCTCCAGGGCCTTCATGCCCTCCAGAGCCTCTTCGACCGTCAGGGCAGCTCGAATCATGTGCCACTCCATCTATCTATAGAACAGTAAAAAGGCGCGCCGCAAAAACGACGCGCCTTATATCTTAGCGATAAGTATGTATGCAAACGCTACTTCTTCTTGGAGTCCTTCTGGTCCTCCTCGGCAGCCGCGCGCTCAATAAGAGCGTTGAGCTTGTTCTCGGACATGCCCTCGGCCTGCGCGCGGTACATGTTGCGCAAGGGACGAATACGAGCGAAGTCGTAGATAAAGTCACCTAGGATGATGACATAGGACAAAACGATGCCGACCATCTGGACAGGGCTGGACACCATGCCAGCGGGAGCGAAGTACAGCGAGGCCCAAATTGCCACGACGAGCACCATGCCAATGGCGAGCACAATCCACCAGATGCGACGGCGCTTGGTGTAGTCCTCGTCCTGCTTGAGGAGGATATTCGACACCGTATAGATGCGGTCCTCCTTGGCGCGCTGCTTGGCCTTGCGGGCGCGCTTCTCCTCTTTAGAGAGGCCCTCGAGGTTCTCGCCCTTCTCGAGCTCTTTGCGGCGTGCCTTAGACGAAGCCGGCACGATGCGAACGGAGCTCGCTGCTTGGCGGGCGGGCTTAGCAGATGCGGCAGACTTGCGCGCAACCCCGGTAACTTCGTGGGATTGCGTGCGCTTGTTCGTGGCGCTACGGGTACTCACTTATGCGTTCTCCTTCATGCTTGTGAACTGGGAGCCGGTGATGATCTGGAAGGCCTCGCGATAGCGCTCGGACGTGCCATCGATGACCTCGGCGGGCAGGTGCGGGGTCTCCCCCGTCATATCCCAGTTGGCCTTGAGCCAATTGCGGACGAATTGCTTGTCGTAGCTAGGCTGGATCTTGCCCTCCTCGTAGCTGGCAGCAGGCCAGAAACGGCTGGAGTCGGGCGTGAGGCACTCGTCGATCAGCGTGACCTTGCCATCAATAACACCAAACTCGAACTTGGTGTCGGCAATGATGATGCCACGGGTCGCGGCGTACTCGGCAGCGGCCTTGTAGATCTTGAGGGAAAGGTCACGAATCTGCGTGGCGATGTCCTCGCCCACGATCTCGCAGCAACGCTCGAACGAGATGTTCTCGTCGTGGTCACCGATCTCGGCCTTCGTGGACGGCGTGAACAACGGCTCGGGAAGCTTGGAAGCCTCGGTCAGGCCCTCAGGCAGCTGGATGCCGCAGACGGTGCCGTTCTCGTCGTAGGTCTTCTTGCCCGAACCGGTCAGATAGCCGCGGACGATGCACTCGATAGGAATCGTCTGGGCCTTCTTAACCAGCATGGCGCGGCCAGCGAGGTAGTCACGATACTCAGCAAACTCCTCGGGGAAATCCGCCGGGTCGATGGAAACGAGATGGTTGGGGACGATGTCGGCAAACTTATCGAACCAGAATGCCGAGATGCGATTGAGCACCTCTCCCTTAAACGGAATCTCGTCGGGAAGAATGAAGTCGAACGCAGAAATGCGGTCGGTGGCGACCATCAGCAGGTTTTCACCGGCATCGTAAATATCACGAACCTTGCCACGGGAATCCGGACGACGCTCCATCGTTGTCACGTGAGTCACTCCTTACCTAAATACGACAGAAATGCGGGTTCTTTCCCGCATGTTTTCGCAAACTCGGAGCGGCAGGGACGCGGCCCCTCCTTCACCGAATAGCGAAAAGCTAGTGCTCCATTGTAGTAGATGCCGCGTCTGCCGTGTGCTCGCGGGGCAGATGAATTGTAAAAGTCGTACCCTTTCCAAGCTCCGACTCCACGGATATGTAGCCATGGTGACGCTCGACAATCTGCTTGGTCACGGCGAGGCCGACGCCCAGGCCGCCAGCTTCGCGGGCGCGGCTGGCATCGGCGCGCCAAAACCGCCCGAAAATGCGCGACAGATCGTCTTTGGCAATACCGATGCCGGTATCAGAAACGGCAATGCTGACGTGCCTGCGGTCACTGAGCACCGACACCACGACCCAACCGCCCTCGGGGGTGTAGCGCATGGCGTTGCTCATGAGGTTGATAACACATTGCGTGATCATGTCGGGATCTGCCTCGACAACGTCATCGTGGCCCTGCGTCTCATCTGCAAAGCGCAAACGCAGGTCACGGTCGGCAAACAGGCGCTCCTGGCCATTCACAATCGATCGCACGAACGGAACCATGTCCACCGGTTCTAGATTGAGCGGAGCCGTGCTGTTTTCCATACGCGATAGGTCGAGCATCTGCTGCACCAGACGAGCCAGGCGACGCGTCTCGGAAGCAACGGTCTCCAAATGCTCATCGTCGGTGGGATACACGCCATCCTGCATGGCCTCGACCGTTGCGAGCATGGCCATAAGCGGCGTGCGAAGCTCGTGTGCAACGTCTGAGGTCAGGCGCTTCTCGTGTTTCATATCCTTCTCGAGCGAAGTGGCCATCTCATCGAAGGTCTCACCCAGCTGATCGATCTCGTCATCACCGCGCAGTCCCGTGCGAGCCGACAGGTCGCCGTCACGGATTTGCTTTGCGGTACTGGTGATGCGATGAATCGGCTTGGTGAGCATGCGCGACACGAGCGATCCGATAACGACCGAAATGCAGATTGCAACAACCGCGGCGAGGGCCATGGCGTTAAAGGTCTTCTCCCTAAACGCAGAGTCCGCCTTGGTGAGCAGAGCGTCGGAGCCGATGGCCCACAGCTTTACCTGTCCGACATGCTCGCCGGAAGACGTTACAATCTCGACGTTAGCAACGCTATCGGAGTCGGTTGGAGCAGACGAGACCGGGCTATGCGATGCCCTCTTGCCGCTCGTGTCGTCGGTCGTAGCCTGGTTTTCGCGTACATCGGCGGTGGCGCTTGCCGAGGGCCAGGAATCGTCATAAACGATCACGCCCTTTTTATTGACGACCTGCATGCCCAGATCGTCGGAAACCAAACTCGACGTTGCGACCGTGCGCAGTTCTCCCGCGGTCCAAGAGCCGTTTTCCTCATATGAGGTCGCCAACTTCTCGGCAGCGGAATTTGCGATTTCGACGATATTGGAGCGTGTGTAATCCGAAAAGACCGTGCCCCACACAACAGAGACAACGCCCACCAGCACCAATACTGTCATGAGCGATGTCAGAGCAAAAGCAAGTGCCATGCGCGAGGGATAGCTCATCGTTGGCCGTGAATCGGAACGAGGCGTGTTCCAACTAGCCTTGGAACCCGCCTCGCTCTCCTGCTTGTGCTTTTGTCCGATTTCAAAGCGCGCAGGTGTCATATGTGATTTCCCTATTTCTCGTCCGACTTATCGGTCTTGGCCGGAGCCTCGAAGCGATAGCCGACACCATGGACGGTGTAGAGCCACTTGGGCTTCTTGGGATCATCGCCCAGCTTGGCGCGAAGATTCTTCACGTGGCTATCGATGGTGCGCTCATAGCCCTCAAAGTCATACCCGAGCACTTTCTCGACCAGCTCCATGCGGTTATACACACGGCCGGGATGGCGGGCAAGCGTGGTGAGCAGCTTGAACTCGGAAGCCGTCAGATCGACTTCCTTGCCCTCGACCAAGATCTTGTGGCCCGAGATATCGATGACCAGATCGCCGAAGTCGAGTACCTCGACGGCGGGCTCGTCGGCCTGATGGGCACGGCGGAACAGAGCGCGAACGCGGGCGACGAGCTCGCGCGGCGAGAACGGCTTAATCAGATAGTCGTCGGCGCCGAGCTCAAGACCGATAATACGGTCCTCGATCTCGCCCTTAGCCGTCAGCATGATGATGGGGACATCCGAGGTATCGCGAATGGTGCGGCAAACGCGCTCGCCGGGGATCTTGGGGAGCATAAGGTCGAGCACGACCAGGTCGAACTGATGCTTCTCGAACTCCTCGATCGCGGACTGGCCGTCGCCGACGCCCACAACCCAGTAGCCTTCGCGCTCGAGATAGGCAGCGACGGCGTCACGGATTGCCTTCTCATCCTCGACCAGCAGAATCTTTTTTGCATCTGAAGCCATAACACGGCCCCCCTGTCTCAATTAGCTAAGAACAAGCCCATTTTAACGCACCTGAGCCCGCCGGATGCCGCTATGACGCGGCAGCTCGGCGGGCGGTACTCACAATTACAACGCGTTTATTCCCCTGTTGGCGCCTTTTTAACCCCTCTAAGCTTAAAGAGAGAATAGACGTGCAGTGACCGTCTCTGGTATACCCTGGCTGTTGCGCACCGTGGCGTACGTAAGGAATGAGTCCGATTTTCCCGCCGTAGCTGGATAATCGCCATACTCCAAAGCGCGGTCGGGCGACAGCAGCGAGCCATAGGTCTTGGCAGAGGTGTCGATCAGGAAATGCGACGCCTGTACCTTAACAAGGTATTTATTCTTCTTGCCAGCCGCACATGCGAGCGGCTCGCGGGACAGGAAGAGGTACGGCCCTCCCTCATTACCGATATATGTGCCCATATTGCCCAGGCTGCCCACGCCACTATAGGCCGCCTCGATAGAAAACACGAAGGTATCGCCCATATATACGGCCTCGAAAGGCGAGACTGACGAGGGAAGGACTAGCTGGGCACGTTTGGTGTTGTTGCCGTCGGTCAGATCGATTGCCGTTATGCCGTAGTAGACGCCCTCGTCGTTGCGGACACGCGGCGAGATGGTCAAAATGCCGTCGCTCGCGCGCGGGGCCGATGCAAAGCGGCCCGTCGATTTCCAAATTACCTCGGCCTTGGATTCATCAAGCGAGCGACGATAGCAAAACGAATCACTACTCGTTTTATTGCCGCCTGCCGAAGGCATTTTATACCAGATGACTGATGCCCCGAACGCCGTAAACAGCGGCGGATCGTAGTCCTTGCCACCTCGATCGAGCTCAACCACGTCGCCAGAGAGCGAAGCGCCCGACAGATTTTGAGCGTAGAGCTTCCACGATGAATTGGCAAAGTTCATCTCAACCCACGCGAATACGCCGTCGCCGGCACGGACATCGTAGAATGCATATCCCGTGCCCTCGATAGGATCCTCGATTAATGTGGTAAGCGAGCCATCGCCCAGGTTGAGCACACCGAGCGTGTTGGCGTGCAGTGCCGATGCGGGCGCCATCATTGCCGCGGCGTAATCGCCGTCGCAGTAGTACAGCAGCGTACCCAGAGGCAGCGTCCACGACGCCGCCGGCTCAAGATCGATGTCGACTGCCTCGTACTCATCCGTAATCGAGATGATTTTGGAATCATCCTTGATAACCTGCGGCTCGCCGGCGGCATCATCGCTGGTGCCCGTTTTTTTCGAGCATCCGGCAAGCACCGTGGCAGCGCCCGCGGCAGCCCCACCGAGTACAAAGCCGCGACGCGATATTCCGTTCTTGATGTGATCGGCGATACCCATTAGGCGATCTCGGTGCGAGCGGCCTCGATAGCGCGTGTAAGCTGGTCGGCGCAGGAGGTCTTTTTCATACCGCAGGTATTACCGGCGAGAACCTCGATTACGCGATCGGCAGGAGCGCCCTCGACCAGCTTGGAGATAGCCTTGAGATTGCCGTCGCAGCCGCCGGTAAACTCAACGCCCATCACCTTGTTGCCGTCATCGGAAAGATCAAGGTGAATATTGCGAGCGCACACGCCCTGAGGCTTGTAATCAAACGAAATCATGCGATCCCCTCTCAGAATGTTATTCGAGACGACTATTATCCCCGTCTTTCCCTAAATGCAACGAGGCGCTTTGCCGGCAACACACATTACCAGCAAAGCGCCCTAAAAAGCTAACGTTATGCCCGAACCTACTCGAAGCTCAGCTGCTCCAGACGATCAAAGACCGTGTCGATACGGGTGAGGAAGTCCCACGGATCAAAGATCTCGTCGAGCTTCTCCTGACTGACGGTGCAGCGCGGGTCGGCCTCGAGACGCTCCTTAAAGGTGGGGCCGGAGACACAATCCTGTACCTCGTGCCAGGTTGCCATAGCGTTCTCCTGCACAATGGCGTACGCGTCCTCGCGGGTGATGCCCGTGTCGACGAGGGCGAGCAGTACCTTGGAAGAGAAGATGAGGCCGCGGGTCTTATTGAGGTTGGCCATCATGCGGGCGGGATACAGTTGCAGGCCGTCGATAACGCGAATGAGGCACTGGAACATGTGGTCGAGGGCGATGAAGCTGTCGGCCTGGGCGACGCGCTCGGCAGAGGAGTGCGAAATGTCACGCTCGTGCCACAGGGCGACGTTGTCGAAGGCAACCTGCGCGTTGGCCTTCACGACGCGCGACAGGCCGCAGACCTTCTCCATGGTGATGGGGTTGCGCTTGTGCGGCATGGCGGAGCTGCCCTTTTGACCCTTACGGAACGGTTCCTCGGCCTCGAGCGTATCAGTCTTCTGCAGATTGCGGACCTCGGTAGCGATGCGCTCGCAGGTGGCTGCGGTGGTGGCGAGAACGCCGGCGAGATAGGCGTGATGGTCGCGGCTGATAACCTGCGTGGACAGCGGGTCGTGAACCAGGCCCAGGTGCTCGCAGACATACTCCTCGACGAACGGCTCGATGGAGCTGTACGTGCCGACAGCGCCCGAGATGGCACCAAAGGCAACATTCTTGCGGGCGTCCTCAAGACGATCCAGATCGCGCTTGAGCTCCCAGGCCCAAGAGCCAAACTTCATGCCGAAGGTCATCGGCTCGGCGTGGATGCCATGAGTGCGGCCGGCACAGAGCGTGTTGCGCTCCTCAAAGGCGCGACGCTTGCAAATCTCGCCGAGCTTCTTGACGTCCTCGATGATCAGGTCGCAGGCCTGGGTGAGCTGGTAGCACAGGGCCGTGTCGCCCAGATCCGAGCTGGTCATGCCATAGTGAACCCAGCGGCTGGGCTTGGGGTCGCCCTCGGGAACATCGGCATCGATGTATTCCTTCATGTTGGTCAGGAAGGCAATGACGTCGTGGCGCGTGACTTCCTCGATCTCATCGACCTTCGCCTTCTCAAAGTTGGCATGGTCGCGGATCCACTGGGCCTCGTCTTTGGAAATACCGATCTTGCCGAGCTCCGCCTGGGCCTCGCAGGCCAAGACCTCGATCTCCTGCCAAATGGCGTACTTGTTCTCGAGGGAGAAGATGTGTCCCATCTCCGGGCGGGTATAGCGATCGATCATAGCGGCTCCTTTTTGGTTATTGGCACGTTGGTCGTAACCCAACCATTGTACCGTGCGCAGGTGCAAGTATGGGCAGCAGGCATTAACCTAACATTTTGGAATTGGAGCGGGCAACGGGACGTCCGCGCATTTGCTTCGCAAATCCGCACCGGCTGCGGTCGATCCCCTCGGATTCACGGTGACGATGGGGAAGACTTTGTTGAATTGGCCGTCCCGAGGTCTTCTGTGCTCCATGGAGCGGACAACGGGACGTCCGCGTATTTGCTTCGCAAATCCGCACCGGCTTCAGGCGCCTGTCGGCGCCTTCGCCTGCTCGCTACAAACGCTTCGCGTTCGCTTAACGCTCGCACCCTGGCGGGTTCGAGTCCCGGCGCTTGGTAGTAAAAAGCACGGCAACGTAACGCTGCCGTGCTTGTGCTTTTTACTGGAGCGGGCAACGGGACTCGAACCCGCGAGTGTCAGCTTGGGAAGCTGATGCCTTACCACTTGGCGATGCCCGCTTGTGCGTTGGCTAGTATAACGCGGTTGTCTTGTTCGATACAAGGGTGGTGATGCTTGTTTTAGCTGTGGAGAATCATTTGAAAACCGCGCCAATTGTGGAGATGAGGACCTTTGTCTTTCTTTTCTTACCATCTTTTACCTGCACTTTTATCTGATTGTTGTATTTGAGCTCGATTTGTCAGAAATCGGGCAAGCTTTTGGTCAGGCTCCGGTACTTACCCGCATGAACCTCGGGGGTAGCCTCATCCTACGCGTCGCAGCCTCCCCGTGCGGCGCACGAGGGATAAGGAGCAGCCATGTCCAACGCACCCACGCACTCTGTCCACAGCGCAATCGCAACAGGTCCGCTGCTCCTGCTCCTCTTCCTGCTTTTCGGCTGCCTGGCACCGGGAGCCGCATTTGCCGTCGATGGCTACGACCAGCTCGGCTTCCGCACTATTAGCGATGATTGTGGACCCTTCTTCATCGGCAAGTATGAAGCTCAAGACACCTCGATTGCCTACTGCATGAACCAGGAGCGCCCCGGCCCCACCAAACCGGGCGGCCCATGGCTCAACTTTGATCAAGGCTGGGTGTGGCTCGACGACGAGTTCGCGGCAATCGTTTGTCACGGATATCCTACCGCCACGTCGTTTGGCGGTTACCATCTTTCACCCGATCGCGCCCGCGCCGCCACCCAGCTTGCCGTATGGATGCTCAACGGCACTACCCATGTCGACGGCACCTACTCCTACACGACCGCTCAGGGCAAAACCAAGAGCGGACACTTTACCGCCGACAATGAAGTCGTGGCGGCTGCGCGGTGGCTCCACGACAGCGCAAAATCAGGAAGCATCAAAGCCGCTCCGCACCGCGCGCGACGCTATCTAGGAGCCGTATCGGGCGGCAGCAAACGTCAAGACATGCTCTATGTACTGCCGGCGGTCTCTGTTTCCTTCCAAAAGCAGTCTGCTAACACCGTTATTACCAGCGGAAACAATACCTATCAGTTTACCGGGGCAACATTCGATATTTTTGAGAGCGCCAGCGGCGCGCGTGTCGGCACCATCAAGATGGACAGCAACGGTCGAGCGCAAGCAACACTTCTGCCCAACACGGCATACTACCTAGTTGAAACGAAGGCGCCGGCCGGCTATGTCCCCCGCCACGATCGTATTGCCTTTACCACGGGGAATGACGGCGGGCGGGTCGCCATTGATGAACAGCCCGGCACCATCAATCTGCGTATCGTAAAACTCGATGCCGCGACGAATGCCGGCCCCCAGGTGGGATCTTCACTCGCAGGAGCAGAGTTCACGTGTGTGTCGCAATCAACCCCTGGATGGGCACAAATCCTCACGACCGACGAAAGCGGTCGGGCCACCCTCGCCGATGTCCCCTTAGGAACCTTTACCATCTACGAATCAAAAACCCCCGAGGGCTACCTGCCATCCAACGACAGCTGGACCTATACCGTTGGAGCCGACCAGCTCGGCGATTCAGGCGTGGTCGAGATCGAATCTCGCGTTTCCGATATCCCCATTGCGTTTAACCTTGAGATTTCCAAATTCAAGGATTACGGCAATAGCGACCAATCCGGCCTGGAGCAGCCGGCGGGTGGTGTTGTCTTTGAGGTTGTCAGCAACAGCTCTCAGCAGGTTGTTGGCACACTGACCACAAACGTCTATGGCTTTGCCTCCACCAAAGATCAGCCCGAAGCATGGTTCGGCGCAGGCAAGCGACCCGCCGGTGTCCACGGAGCCGTCCCATACGACCGTGCCGGCTACACGGTTCGCGAGGTTCCGGAAACCGTCCCCGAGGGTTTTAAACGTGCAGGGGAATGGACCGTCGGGGCCAATCAGATTTCCAACGGCGCCGAGCTTCAATATATCGTGGACAACCATGCTCTGTCGACGCATCTCCAGATTGTAAAACGCGATGCCCAAACAGGCGCTTCTGTTCCACTAGCCGGATTCACCTTCCAACTACTCGACAGCAATCACGAATCTGTCTCACAAACTTGCTGGTATCCAACACATAACGTAATGGACACCTTTACGACTGACGCGACCGGGACCGTCACACTGCCCGAATCGCTCGTGCCGGGCACCTATTATGTACGCGAAACCTCGGCCAAAGAGCCCTATCTTGTCGGCGAGGAGATCGAGGTAAACATACCCGCCGACATGAACCTAACGCCCGTTGCAATCGCCTCGTATTATGACCACGCCGCGACCGGAAACATCAGGATCGTTAAAACCGATGCCATAGACGGCAGCAGCCTCGCGGGCGCCGTCTTTGAGATCCGTGCCTCGAGTGATATCGTGCGCCCCGACGGTAGCATTGCCGCGCTCGACGGTGAGACTGTCGCTACCATCACGACGGATGAAACTGGAGAAGCACGCGCGGACAACCTCCCGCTGGGACTTGGCACCGCACGCTACGAGGTTGTCGAGACTCAAGCGCCGGCAGGCTTCTTGCTCGATCGGACAACCCATATTGTCGACCTTACTTATGCCGACCAGAAAACACCCGTTGTAGAAGCACGGCTTAACGTATCCGACGATTACACCAAGGTTGATATCTCCAAGGTCGATGCAAGCGGTGAGCAGGAAGTGGAAGGCGCACAACTCACCTTATATGGTCCCGATAAAACCGAAATAGACTCCTGGACCTCATCCGACAAGCCACACCGCGTCGAACATCTTGCACCCGGCACCTACTCGTTGCGCGAAATGATGTCTCCGCGGACCTATGACCTTGCCGAGGAAATAACGTTTGAAATAAAGGATACGGGAGAAGGCCAATCCGTCGCGATGAAGGATGCGCCCATCGAGATCAAGGGACAGGTCGACAAGCGTCAGGAACTTGTCCAACCTATCGAAAAGGGCCTGTTGGCTAACGGCGATGGTAAAAATCGCGCCGCGACGCAAACTAATACGGATGGACTTTTCTCCTATACCATCGACGCTCGAAACGATTCCGCTACTTGGGTTGATGAGTTTACGATTACCGATGATCTTGAGTGCGCCAAAGACGGCACGGCGAGATTCATCTCAATCGAAACCCCCGTCGCCATCGGCGACCTCAACGGTCTGTGCAACGTGTGGTATCGCACGACGCCGTTGGACTCGACAGACGTCGATGAGCCGGCGAACGCGACACTTGACGATGGACACGAAAATCCTTGGCTTGAGTCCGACGAAGTAAAAGAGAGCCTTGGTGAGGACTGCCGCCTCGTCGATTACGACGGCTGGCGCCTCTGGAAGGCGGATGTCTCGACCACGGAATCCACCACACTCGAGGCGGAAGAGCTCGACCTTGCATCCAATACCGTCGTAACAGGCATTCGAATTGAATACGGTGCGGTAGCCGCCGACTTTACGACTCGAAGCGATGCGGATTCTTGGACCCGCGATGATCTCAAAGATGAGCACGACGACCTTGACGATGCCAAAGCAATCCTTGGCACAGACGCTCGGGGCGCAGTCGTACACATGCAGGCAACGTCGGCTTATACGCCCCAAACCGCACTCACCAACAGCGCGCGCGTCGATCTTTGCCGCAACGGTGGCGGCGATAAACTTGAGTCACATGACGAGGACAGCGTCATTCAACGCTGTACTCTACCGCAGGACCTACCGGCAACAGGATCAGTTCCCATCGCCGCTTGCATCACCGCGCTCCTGACCTCGGGTGCCGCAGCCCTATGGTTCGCTCGCCTTAGGTCGATCCCAAAGAAGCGCTAGCGCGATGAAAAAGCGGGCGAACCAGTCCCCTGGCTCGCCCGCTTTCAATCATTTAAATCGCCGCATCTACTCTGCAGACGAAGATCCACCATCAACGATTGCCTGCTCGGACTCAGGAATCCCATCGGCACCCGTACTCTGTTCTTGCTCCACCTCTTCGCTGATTGCGGAGGCGGGGGTCGAGCCCTTTGCACCCACGATGTAGGCAGCCCCAAATCCTAACGCAATGGCAATCAAGGTCAAAATCACGTAGACAGGCCAATGGCGCTTAATATACGAAAACACGTTGACTCCTTAGAGCTCCGTCTACGAACGGCGGATAACCTCGGTCACGACCTCGGATACCGTAGCAATGTTCGTCGGGTTGACATTGTGGGGCAGGTCGTCCTCGGTACGAGCGCAAGCCAGACGCGTGCCGTCCACGCCGGCGATGGTAAGGGCTCGGCGGCTCGCCTCGAGCGCAGCATAGGCATCGGTCTTGGCATAGGGCATCTCGAGCGCGCCACAATCGACATGGAACGACTTGCAGACCTTGCTGACCAGGTTCATGATGCGGCGATCGCCCTTGAGCAGTTGTTGTTCGCCCTCGACCGTCACCACCGAAAGCCTACCGGCGCCGACGGATTCAAGATTGATAAAGAATACGCCGCGGAGCTTATCGCGATGCGAAGCCAAGAAGGCCTTCATGCCAGCGCCATCACAATCCGAGGCGCCCGTTGCCACAAACCAGATATCGTGACCGAGCAGCTCATCATCGCCCATAGAGGCGACAGCCGAGAGCATATCTTCGGAAGAAGCGCCATCGGAAGACGTAGCGCCACCCTTCCAGCCATCGTTATCGTCCTCGAAGTTATCCCACGAACCGATACCGCGACCGGACTTCTTGGCATCGTAATCGTCTTCGACGCCCAGCCAGTCACTCATGCTGTCCTGCTCGTTTTTCTTTTTACGGCCGAACAGACCACCCAGGCCGCGCTTACGAGACTTGGGTGCCGCCGGGGCGGGAGCCGAAATGGTCTCGATCGGCTGTGCGCCCGACGCAACGGGCATAGGAGGCGCAACGGGTGCCGATGTGGGTTCGGGGCCCTGGGCAGTAGCAAAGGGATCATTGACCTGTGCGGAGGGGTCGGGAAGGTCGAACAGCGACGTGCGAGACGCAACGTTTGCCTGCTTCATAGACGGCAGCGACGGATCGGGGGCCGAAGCCAGCGGAGACGAGGAAGGTGCAGGCGACGGTGCCGACGCCGGATCGGGAACATTCATCTGCGGGCGCGGTGATGCCTGGGAGGAAATCTGGGCCATAAGGGAATCGACCGTTTCGTCCTGGGTGGGAGCGACATTGGCAACCGTGGCACCGGAACCACTCGGGGTCGGCATGGTGAAAATCTGCGTGGAATAAGGCCTCGACTCATCCGTCTCGGGAGTCTCGGAAACCGCAGGCACTTCCTCCTGCTCGACCTCGGTCGAATCATCTTGCTCGGCTGCCGCGTATTGCTCTTCGTCAGAGTTGGCCTCGACGGGCTCGTCCTCGGCGGCATCTTGGATTTCGGCAGCATCAACAGGCTCGTCATCGTCTGCCGCGTCGCCCTGCTCATCGGAAACAGGAAGGGGCTCGGCAATCGCGGTGCCCTGTTTTTCAAACGTTATCGTGGAATCGAACTGCGCGGCATCAAACGACATGGTGCTATCGACGTGCTGCTGAGCCTCGAAAGACGTCGTCGCTTCAACAACATCCGCGGACGCCGGTTGCTGGGACTCAAAGGACGTTGTAGCTTCGGCGGCTTCGACGGGCGCGGACTGCATAGCCTCGTTCTGCTCGAACTCTTGCGCCGCGAGCTCACGTGCCGCCTCTGCTGCCTGCTGCTGAGCGATAGCCTCCTGCTCGGCAGCCTCGCGTGCGGCAGCGCGCTTCTCCTCGAAATCGTCGACAAATTTCTTGCCCTTTGCAAACGCACCCTTAAAGAAGTTGGAAGCGCTGGCGCCAATCGACGAGAACGCGGATGCAATGTCGGCATGCGGCGTTGCCGCGGGAATCTCGGCCGAGAAATCAGTATCGCTCTCGTAAGACACGCGCCTCGGTTGTTCAACGTAATCGTCGTCAGACTCGTCCGCAACGTCTTGCGCCGGTGCGGCGGGAGCCAAAATGTCCAGTCCTGCCGCGGGATCGAACGCGGACACCGCCTCGGGATCGGCAACGGCAGCGGTAACCGCGGCAGACTCATCATCCGCAGCGACAACGGGCGCAGGCGCAGCCACGACGGGGGCAGGCTCGGGCTCAAACGTTGGCTCCTCGCCCTCCTCGTAATCGAGCGTGCAGGACTCGGGAAGCATTCCGAGCGCACGGATGGCATCCGAACCAAAGCGGATGTTGCCGGCGGCGTTGCGATAGAGCTTGGGCTCGGGCTCGGCAGACTCCTCCGCCGGCTCGGCAGCGGGAACCTCGTCATTGAACTCTTCGGCTTGGGCAGCCTGATTCTGATCCTCAGGCACGATAGCGCCGATCAGCGTCTCGTCGGCAGACGCACCCTCAAAGCCCTCGATTTGCTCGTCGAAAGCCTCGCCCTGTTCGGGCTCGGTCTGAGCGTCGGGAGCAATCGGCTGACCGAATTCGTCCTCGGCGTAGGTAGGCTCTTCATACTCGATGGTGTTGCCGTAGTCGTTTTGCTGCTGGGCCGCGGCATATTCCGCCGCTGCGCGCGCCATTTCCTCGGCACGACGCTTCTGCTCCCCAAAATAGGTATCGAACGGAACATCGTCGGGAAACTCGTTTTCGCCCTGGAAGGGAGCAACGTTGTCCATAACGCCGAGCATAGCGGCGACAGAAGACTTGTTGCACACCGCGCCAGACGTATAGGGAAGAATGTGGCGGTTAGAGATGATGTTTACCGCGTTGGCGAGTGCAACGAGGGAAGCGAGGATCGCGACAATCCACAGCAGAACCTTGAGCGCGCCGGGGAGCGGCAGAATACGCAGGATGGCAACGGCAGCGGGGGCAACCGTGGCAACGGGCAACAGCTTGGCGATGAGTGCACGATACGAAGCATAAGGCTCGCGGGCGAGCAGCTCAGCACGGGGAGAGTCGTAGTGTGCGACAACGACCACCGGGCGGTTACGCGGGGACGCGAGCGGGCCCGAGGCCTTGTGGTAGGCGATGACATTTTGGCTCACGCCCGTCTTGCCCAGGCGCGAAACCACGGGGTGGCCCGTGCGCTCGAGCACGTAAAGAACGGCGCCGACAATGGCCAGCAAGGTGCCGACCAAGCCGATACCGCCGCCGATGCCCATCAGCAGGGCGCCGGCAAACGCAAGAATACCGGTAACGGCAAATGCCAACCTACTGGGCGCCGGGGCATTGAACTCCTGAACCTCGGGGTCAAAGCCGTGGTTGCGGAAGATCTGAGCGATATCTTCGGCAGCCAGGCGCTCTTCTTCGCTGCATGCCGGCGTAATGCCGGTGTTCTGCAGCAGGTGGTTAATATAGTTCTGGGTGTTCGCCATGTGCGCTCCACATCCATAATCCGACAAATAGGCCCAATGCATGCACATTAGAACCGTATATAGTCGAAAGTATACCCCGAGCGAGCGCAAACGACCGAATTCGGGCCATCTTAACGCCCCGAGCGGACAAGGATATAGCCTAATCTCCATATCGGACTAAAATCATGGCAGCAAACCACCTTCTCATGCGAGGACTCTATGACGGCAAGCGACACGACCGAGACAATTAAAAAGGGAAATTCGGAGCCCAGTTTCGATAAAACGGCTCAGCGCATCCTCAATCTTTTCTTTGTGCTCAATAGCTCCCCCGAACCGCTGACGACCGAGCAGATCGTCTTGGATTCTGACCTGGGATATGGCTCGGGCAATATCGACTCGGATAAGCGCAAGTTTCGACGCGATCGTGACAAGCTGCTCGAACGCGGCATCTTAATCAAGGAGGTTCGCCCCACCGGCGCGCAGGAGACCGAGGAAAGCTCGTGGACAATCGACCGCGAGCACACGTTTGCGGCAGGCGGCCTCATTACCGCAGACGACGCCGATATCCTGCTCAACGCCATCGACCAGACACTAGCGGCCGGCTCATCCACTTTTGCCGCACCGCTTGCCGATATTCGCTCCAAGATTGCCTATCTCACCGGCAGGACGACGGTAGACGAGGCGCCGATCAGCCGCTCTCCCACCGTCGATGCGGTTTGGAGCGCCTTTGCCGAGCGATGCGCGCTGCGATTTTTATATCAGAACGGACGCGGCGAGCAGAGAGAACGTACCGTCTGCGTCTACGGCATGTTCGAGCGCGAGGGCGTGGCTTACTTCTGCGGCCTCGACAACGTCACCGACGACATCAGGACATTCCGCTGCGACCGTATCGTTCGCGCTTGGCGTCCTTCGAAGGCCTACGTCATCCCCGCGGACTTCAACCTCAGCGACTACCTGTTCTTTGAATTCGATTTTGCCGACCGACCGCCCGTTGCAGCCACGTTCTCATTCGCCCCTCAGACGCAGATCGATATGATCAACGGTCTCACGCGTGGGCGAGGTGAGCTCGTACACACCGATGTGGGATGGACCTGGACCGTTGACGTGCGCGATCTTGAAGCCGGCGCCTCATTTTGCATGGCCCACGCCATGGACGGCATGAGGCCCGTGGCCCCCAAATCGCTCAAACAGGCGTGGAACCACCTCATTGAAAGGACGGTGCACGAGTATGCCCGTGCGTAAACTCACCAGCGAGCAGAGACTCTCGCGCGCCATCGACATCATGGAGGCCCTCTACGCCGCCGGCGAGAGCGGCATGACACGGACCGAGATTTGCAGTCGCTTTGACATCACGGGGGTATCGCTCGACGAGATTCTCGAGATCGTCTCGACGCTCGCGGACCGAGAATCGGGCGCGCGCATCATCTGCGAATGCCGCGGCGAGCGTGTGGTCCTCACCGGTGACGCCGGGCGTGTGCTACCGCTGCGCTTGAGTGCCGCCGAGGGCGCTGTGCTCAACCATGAACTTGAATCGTTGGGGATCGAGCCGCATACGGCAGCTCGGATTCGACACGCCCTTCTACCCGAAGAGCTCGGCTATAACCAGCGCGTCTTTGACACCGTCAACCACGGGTCGCACTGGCAGCAGCTGAGCTGCGCCATTCAGGACGGTGTTCGCTGCCGCATCTCGTATCGCTCGATGGACGATGCACGGCCACGTGAGCGTCTGGTCGACCCCTTGCGCATTACGGCAAACGGCGACCAAACATACCTGATTGCCTGGGACATCGCGGTCGATGAGCAGCGCACCTATCGCATGGATAAAATCGAGGGACTCGCCTTGACGGAAGACTCCGTCGTGCCTCATGCACCGGACGTCACATCCCTCCACGATTCCCTTGCTCGGACGCAGCGTAGCGCAAAGCTCTTGATGCCATTCGATATGGCGGAGCATCTGGACTGGGCCGGCATCACCCTAATCGAGCGCAGCGGGGCAGACATGGCAACGGTAACCGTGCATTATGGCTCCGAGCGTTGGCTACTGAGCCAGGTAATCGCAGCGGGCGGAGCCATCCGCATCTTGGATGACCCCGCCCTGTCAAAGCGTCTGTGCGATATGGCAAAAAACCTCGTCTGTCCGCTTTAGCGCCGCCGCTCGTGGCGTGCACGCCACAGTTGCAGATAGTGCCCAATCTGTGCCGATTCGATGCGCTGGTAGGAGCTCGTGGGCAGCGACGTTAAGAACTTCTTTCCGTAGCCCTTCGTCACCAGGCGCGGGTCGGCCAGAATCAGCACGCCGCAATCGGTCGACGAGCGGATAAGGCGGCCGGCCGCCTGCTTGACCTCGAGCACCGCCTCGGGCAGCGAATAGCGCGCCCAAGCGCGGTCTTCACGCAGGTTGCGCTCGCACGAGAGCGGGTCCGTGGGGCTCGAGAACGGCAGCTTGGGAATGATGACGCAGCGCAGCGTCTCGCCGCTGGCGTCGAATCCCTCCCAGAAGGCCTTAAGCGCAAAAAGCGATGAAGTCGGCTCGCTGATAAACCGGTCGCGCAGGCGACGAGGAGATGAGTTGCGCTGCTGGCAGTTGAGTTCCAGACCCGCACGGGCCATCTTGGGCTCAACGCGGGCGTACAGGTCTTCCATGTCGCGCCGATTGGTGAACAGTGTGAGCACCGATCCGCCCATGGCAAGATGGGCGTCGACCAGCACGCGCTCGAGCGCCGTAAGATAGCTCTCACGATCGCGCGGATCGGGGATATCACCCGCAACGACTACAGCCATGTTCGAATCGAAGTCGTAGCTCGAGTCCAAGTGCAACGATGAGGATGTTGAAGCACCGATGCGATCGAGGCCGACCGCGTGGTTAAAGTGTTCAAAGCTTTTGGACACCGTCATGGTCGCCGAGGCAAAGATAGCCGTGTGAACCTCGGGCAGCCACTCGGTTGCCAAGGCCTCGCCAATGTCGATGCGCTCTGCGGTCATTGACTCTCCGCCGGCACGCAACCTGCGATTGACCTGCAGCGAATACACGTAGTGTTCATCGGTGCCGTCAATGATGAGTTTGAGGTTCTCGGCCAGCTCGTGCAAGCGGCGCGAGATATCACCCAGGTCGACAACAACCTCGGGCTTGTCGGCGGCGACGGCTTGCACCAGCGCGTCGACGCTCTTGTCAGCCTGTTCCAACGCGTCGATGGCAGCGTAGGCCGACTGTAAGAAATCATGCCAGTCGTCAGATTCGCGCAGTTCGGGGCCAATCCATAGATTGGCATTGTCATAACCCCCACGGGCACGGCGGCCGAGCTCGCGAACGCCATCGAACACGTCGGCGATTGCCATGCTCGCGCGCGCAACCGTCGACGTCGCCTTGGCAGTAAGGCCCAGATAGAGCGTAGAGCCCTCGGAGGTTGCCAAATCACGGGAAACCTGGCTTAGCGCGCCGGTGCTCGAGCCACCCAGGCGCTCAAACAGAACGCGTGACTCGTCCGCCGACACCACGCGCGCCCACTGGCGGCGCGCCTCGCGCTCGATGGAATGGGCCTCGTCGATTACCCAATGACGAATCGGAGGCAAAATCCTGCCCTCGGCCGCAACGTTGCGGAACAGCAGGGAATGGTTGGTGACCACCACATCGGCATGCGCCGCACGACGGCGAGCGCCGTGGACCAAACATTTATCAGGGAAAAACGGGCAGAGGCGACGAGCACACTCGCGCGAGGCCGTCGTAAAGTCGGGGCGGTTGACGCTGCGCCACCGAATGCCAAGTGAGTCGAGGTCGCCATCGGCTGATTGGCAGACGTACGCCATAATGACCGCGACCGCCGTGAGCGTGTCCGCCGGATCGCGCTTGGTGGTAATCTCGGCCTGGCCGCGGCTCATGCGCTCAAGCTTGCGCAGGCACGGATAGTGGTCATACCCCTTGAGAGCGCAAAATGACAGACCACCGTCCAGTTGCTCGGCAAGTTTTGGCAGCTCATGGTACATGAGCTGGTCGGCGAGATTGTTCGATTTGGTCGCAATACCAACCGTGATGTTGTTACGGCGTGCTGCCTCGGCAAAAGGCACCAGATAGGCCATCGATTTGCCGACGCCCGTGCCCGCCTCAATTACACGATGAGTGCCCGTGACCAGCGCATCGCGGACCTCGAGCGCCATCGCAATCTGCTCATCACGCGGCTCGTAGGTGGGGTACATGCGATTGACCAGGCCACCTGGCGCATAGTCTGCCTCAATCTCCTCACGACTCGGCATCTTGAGGACCGGCAGTTCGTCGGCGTCCACCCGATCGTCGGCGCGATCGGCCTTGAGAACGTCAGCACGAGCGGCGCTGAGAGAGAAGATAGAACCAGGGTTCTGCCCTGCCAAGAATGAGAAGATAGGACGATAGGACCAAGGCACATCCGGATGCATGTCGGCTAGGCGCGCCATGAGGCCCTGGGGCAAGTCGGTGAGCGCCACGAGCAACACGCGCCATACGCCACACAGGGCGTCGACGTCGGCATTGGCACGGTGTGATACCGAGTCACAGCCAAACAGATCGGCCATAAAAGACAGCTTGTGCGAGGCCAGGCGCGGAAGCGCGATTCGCGACAGCGCCAGCGAATCGATCCAAATATCGCTCACGTTGACGCCGCCTTTGACCGACTCGATAAACGAGCGGTCGAACGTGGCGTTATGTGCGATCACCGGGCAACCACCGACAAAATCGGCGAGAGCGGCGACGGCCTCAACGGCCGACGGGGCATCTGCCACATCGGCATTTGTAATGCTCGTGAGCTCGGTAATCTCGGCGGGAATCAGCTGCTTGGGATGCACGAAGGTATCGAAACGGTCGACGATCTCGCGGCCCGAAAGACGGGCCGCCGAGATCTCGATCAGTTCATTGTCCTGCACCGAAAGACCTGTGGTCTCGGTATCGAGGACAATCACATCTTCCTCGATAAGACCAAAGGACTGCGTTTTGGCGCGTTCGGCAAGCGTGGCATAGGAGTCGATGACAAACTGCGGCGTTCCTGACGAAACCGCGTCCTCGATTAGCATGCAATGCCCGCTCGACGAAGGCCCATACGGATCAGGCTGTCACAGACCTGCGGGAACGTCATGTCGTCGGTGTGGCGGATCTCGTCCGGATACAGCGACGTATCGGTCATGCCGGGAATGGTATTGGTCTCGAGGATAACGGGGCCGTCCTCACTCACGATAAAGTCGCTGCGCGAGATACCCAGGCAACCGAGGGCCTTGTGAGCAGCACAGGCAAGCTCCTGGGCACGAGCGTAATTCTCGGGTGAAATCTGCGCCGGAATGCGATGGATGTCCGTAGGGTCGACATACTTCACGTCCAGATCGTAGAACTCACAGTCCTCGGGCTTACGAATCTCGACAATCGGCAGAGCGCGCACGTCATCTTCGCCGTATACGCCGACGGTGATCTCGGTACCCTCGATGCACTTCTCGACCAGTACTTTGTCGCCGTACTCAAACGCCTTGGCGATTGCCGCGGGCAGCTCGGAGGGCTCATGGACCAGGGAAATGCCATAGCTGGAACCGTTGACGGCCGGCTTCACAAAGCAGCGCTCGCCACAAACCTCGACGATATGATCGATATCGACTTCATCGCCCACCTCGAGCGCAAGGCCGGGGGCAATGGGAATGCCCGCCTTGGCGTACAGGAGCTTAGAGACCTCCTTGTCGGCACCGCAGGCGCTGGCAAGCACGCCCGAAGCCGTGTAGGGGATACCCAGGGTCTCCATGGCGCCTTGCATGGCGCCATCCTCGCCGCCGGCACCGTGCATGGCGATAAACGCCACGTCAAAGCCGCCGGTTGCCATGGTTACCATAAAGTCATCAGCGGCCGTATCGAGCAGCTCCACCGAGGTGTAGCCGGCTTCCTTCAGTGCCACCACAACGTTCTTTCCCGAATTAAGCGAGATCTCGCGCTCAGCGGAATGACCGCCCGCCAAGACCGCTACGTGCATGTTCTCTAGGCTTTTACCCGGCATGGGCAGACTCCTCCTCTATAATTTCTGCAGCTGATACCATATTGTAGCGATACCCTCTACGTTTCCCCAAAATCGAAAGGCTTCCATGAATCCCAGGACTAAATCTCAGGACATTCGCGACTTGAGCCAAAACGATATTCGCGAGCTCGTGGCCGAGCTTGGCCAGCCCGCCTTCCGCGCGAAGCAGCTCATCGAATGGGTCTTTGAGAAGAACGTTTGTTCGTTCGACGACATGACCAACCTTCCCAAGGCTTTCCGCGAGCAGCTTAAAGAGGCTTTTGCCTTTGATACGCCGACTGAACTCACCAAGCAGGTTTCCAAAGATGGCTCGCGCAAGTATCTGCTCGAGTACCACGACGGCATTTCCGTCGAAACTGTCGGTATGCCCCGTCGCAACAAGCTTTCCGTCTGCGTTTCCACCCAGGCAGGCTGCGGCATGGGCTGTGCCTTTTGCGCTACCGGCCTCAACGGCCTCAAGCGCTCTCTGACCGCTCAAGAGATCGTCGACCAGGTACTTCATGTATCCAACGACTTTGGCGAGCGCGTCACGAGCGTTGTCTTCATGGGCCAGGGCGAGCCGTTTGCCAACTACGACGAGGTTCTCAAGGCGTTGCGAATCCTCAACGACCCTGATGGCATCGGTATCGGTGCTCGTCACCTCACCGTCTCTACCAGCGGCGTTATTCCCGGTATTCGCAAATTTGCGGACATCCCCGAGCAGTTCACGCTTGCCGTTTCCCTGCATTCCGCCATCCAGTCGACACGCAATAAGCTAATGCCCGGTGTTAAGAAGTACACGCTACTTCGCCTTCACGAGGCGCTTCAACTCTACACCGAGAAGACTGGCCGCCGCCCGACCTATGAGTATGCCATGATCGAAGGCGTCAACGATACGAATCCCGAGATGCAGGCGCTCTGCGACTTCTGCGAGGGAACGTTGTGCCACGTTAACCTGATTCAGCTTAACGACATCGAGGGCAGCCCGCTCAAGCCGTCGCCGATTCATAAGGTTGAGGATCTTCAGCGTCGTCTTGAGTCCCGTGGCATCGAGACCACGATTCGTAACTCCCGTGGTAACGATATTGACGCCGCTTGCGGACAGCTGAAGCAGCACTTCAAAGTTCAGAAGAACGCATAGGGGAGTCGCACCCCAAAACGTTTCATGTGAAACATCGAACGGCCCCGGTTACAGGAGATGCAACCGGGGCCGTTTTATTTATTGACCTTAATTTTGAATCAGCTGCTACCTGTCCCATTTTTTACGGCCAAAATAAGGGGTCCTTGCCTCGTGAATCAGACAAGGACCCCTCAAAATATGCTAAGTAATTATTAGGTACCTAATAGCCTACATTTTCCCATTGGTTACTAACCCAACCTTGATTAATCTTGGGATTCTTCGTTACCTGAGCCGTACGCATGGCAACATCTTCTGTCATAACATCCATTTTCTTCTTGGATGTATCGACAATATCTTGCGCACTACGAAGCAAACGACCTCGAAGTTCATCGTCTGTCGCGATCTTATAGCCAGCAAAGGCACCAGCCGCGACAGTCGTCGCCAATGCAATCGCAGTTAAAATCCTATTCCTCATCTTGGCCTCCTTGATCAAACTGAATCATTTCGCCAAGAATACGAGAGAGCTCTTCCTCGTCTTTAAACTCAATCTCAATCTTATTCTTTCCACGCGAGCTCTTAACACGCACGTTGGTATTAAAAACCTGACGAAGCACGCGGGCAGCCTTTTTAAAAGACTGAGGCGTTGCAGGCCTCGGCGTCTTAGGTGTCTCTCCGGCAGAAAACAACGGAGCAAGATTTTCTGTCGCTCTTACGGAAAGGCCCTCTGCAACAACCTTCTCTGCAAGTCGAATTCGAGCGTCCTCATAGGGAACTGCAAGAATCGCACGTGCATGACCAGCAGTAAGTTTGCCCTCAAAAATCATCTGCTGAACAACTTCAGGGAGATCGAGAAGGCGCAGCGAGTTTGTAATTGCAGAGCGTGACTTGCTGACTGCCTTCGACAATGCCTCCTGGGTCATACCGCTGGCATCGATAAGCTGGCGATAGCCCTTAGCCTCTTCGACGGGATTCAGATCAGAACGCTGAAGGTTTTCGATCAGAGCAAGAGCCAGCATCTCTTCATCATTAACATCTTTAATGATGACGGGCAGCTCCTCAAGACCAGCAAGCTTTGACGCTTGGTAACGACGCTCACCAGCGATGATCTCATAGCCGTTTCCATGCTTGCGAACCAAAAGCGGCTGCAAGACGCCATGTTCTTGGATTGATTCGCTCAACTCACGAAGTTCAGTTTCGTTAAAGTGAATTCGCGGCTGATTAGGGTTGGGAACGATATCCTCAATAGGTAGTTTTGTTTCAGATGCGGCATTCGAAGCCGATGCAGCCGAACCACCGGTCTCATACTCGGCCTCTGAGACCAAAGCATTGAGTCCACGTCCCAATCCGCCACGTTTCTTTACACTAGGCACGCTTGATCACCTCTTTTGCAAGGTTCATATATGCTTTTGCACCCTTATTTTGAGGTGCATAGGTAATTACCGGTTCCCCAAAAGACGGAGCTTCGGAGATTTTAACCGTACGGGGGATCAACGTCTTAAATGCCTTATCACCAAAGTACGATTGAACCTCCTCAACAACCTGATTCGATAGAGAAGTACGCGAGTCATACATGGTCATAAGCACACCGTAGGTGTCTAAGCCCTTGTTCAGACGAGATTTGACCATCTTCATTGACTCAAGCAGCTTCGTAACGCCCTCGAGTGCGTAATACTCGCACTGGATCGGAATCAAAACGCTGTCTGCTGCGGTCAAAGCGTTGATAGTAAGCAGGCCGAGCGAAGGAGGGCAGTCAATGAAAATAAAATCGAACTCGTCCTGAATCGGCTCAAGCAAATCTTTGAGACGGGTTTCACGAGCAATTGCGCTTACGAGTTCAATTTCCGCGCCTGCAAGCTGAATTGTAGCCGGAATTACGAATACCTTTTTGCAATTTGTATCAAGAACAAGCGATTCTGCCGGCACATCATTCAGCAATGCATCATAGATGCAGTGATCAAGGTCTTCTTTTTCAATTCCGAATCCACTGGTGCTGTTTCCCTGCGGATCAAAATCAACAATCAGTGTCTTACGACCCTGCTCACCCAGTGCTGCTGCAAGGTTTACAGCCGTCGTTGACTTACCGACGCCGCCTTTTTGATTGATGATTGCAATGATACGCGTGTCTTTTGCGCTCTTAGAACGCTTAACGTCGCGAAATCCCACGGTCCCTCCTGGTGTGTATTAAAGCTGTCAAACGGAGGATGTTTCACGTGAAACATTCCGAATCGATAGCAACTGCTATGTTTCACGTGAAACACTGCAAGCTGTTAGTAACCATTATGTTTCACGTGAAACATCTAGGCAAGCGGATTCTTCTTTGCCATGCCATTTGCACGAGGCAATGAAACGGATGCTGAATGACTCTTCTTAAGAACAATGAACTCCCTGTGACCCAAGCCTTCAGGCAAATCAATTGCGTCATTCAGAAGCAAAGTGAAGCCGCAAATCTTAGCTGCTGACATGCCGGAAGCAAGCTCCTCATCCGAAGGATTGCCCTTGGTGATAACAAATAGCCCTCCATCCTTCAGGTACGGAGCCGCATACTCAACAAGAATCGGTAGAGGGGCCAGTGCGCGGGCGGTTACAACGGAGAACTGCTTCTTATGGCTTCGAGCATATTCTTCAAGACGATCATGAACCGCATGAGCATGTTTCAATCCAAGAGCATGGACAAAGGAATTAACCGCATCAACCTTCTTGCCAACAGAGTCAATATAAGTAGCTTTACGATGCGTGGTTATGGTTAATGGAATACCAGGGAAGCCCGCACCTGTTCCCATATCGAGCAAAGCTCCCTCAGGAGCCTTATTGATATAGGGGAGCAAAACAAGTGAGTCGAGGATATGAAGTACGGCAGCATCTTCTACGTTAAGAATACGGGTGAGATTGGTTGTCTTATTTGTTTCTAGAACCAAATCCAAATGCTGGATACATTTCCTCAGCTCAATATCAGTTACGCTCAAGGAATATTCTTTGCAATAGGAAGTTAGGCGACTCAACATCTCGTCAGCCTGCTGATCGGTAAGTACAAACAACTGAAGCTCCTTTCTGACAAAAATCAGCGTATCGAGAACTTTTGACAAAAAAGGGGGACGTGGAAACCACGTCCCCCTAGCATAAGCTCGAGTAGATTATCGAGCAACAATCACCACATGGCGATCAGGGTCAGAACCCTCAGAATGAGTATCGACTGCATCGTTGCCACGAAGTGCAATGTGAACCAGTCGGCGCTCGTAGGCATTCATGGGCGGAAGCGAAACACTCTTATGAGTGCGGATGGCACGCTCGGCAGCAGACTGAGCCATGGAGGCGACCTTATCCTGACGGCGACTCTTGTATCCCTCGACGTCCACTACAACCGGATACCTAAAGCCAAGCTTGCGGCTCACCAGCAAAGAGAACATAACCTGAAGAGCATCAAGAGTGCGACCATGACGGCCAATGAGAACAGCAAGGTCGGGAGCCGTTACATCCAAAATCAGCTCACCCTCGTCGCCCTCATACTCATCGATAGGAGAGTTGGCGGCATCGAAGTGCGAAAGGATGGAACGCAGGATGGAAATCGCAACATCGGCAATGGTGTCGAGCTCCTCATCGGTCAGCTCTTCACCAGCCTTGTAGCGCTGTGCAATCTCGGGATAATCGCCCGCGACCTGCGGGGCAACCTCCTCAAGCATATCCTCGATGATCTCTTCAGACATAACGTACTCCAAAAGTTAGGTACCTAAATAAGATTGATATCCCACTACTTCTTCTTGTGCGGGCGCGGCTTCTTCTCGCGACGAGTGACCTCAACCTGCAGCGGAGCGTTCTTAAGACGCTCCTCCTCATCGGCCTTCGCCTTGTCGATGACCTTCTGCGTCACAAAAATCTGCTGGATAACCTGCCAAGCAGACGAGACGTCGTAGTACAGCAGAACACCAACGGGAAGGCTCCAGCCCATCCAAAGCATCATGACCGTCATGACAACGGCCATCATACGCATGCTCTGAGCCTGCTGGCCGGTCTGGTTGCGCGACATATAGAGCTGCGGAATCAGGGTCAGGACGGCAAACAGGATCAGGCAAACCAGCGCAGGCAGTGCAACCATAAAGCCATCGGCAAAGGAAGCGCTCGGCGTGGTGGTCAGGTCGGGCAGGATGTTGAAGAACGAGAACGTGCCGTTGTTAAAGTACTGCGGCAGGTTGCGCAGCAATGTAAACAGGGCGAACAGGATAGGCATCTGAATCAGCAGCGGCAGACAGCCAGCCATGGGGTTGAACTTGTTCTCGCTGTAGAACTTCTGCATCTCCTCGGCCTGACGCTGGGGATCGTCGGCATAGCGCTCCTGGATCTCGAGCATCTTGGGCTGCAGCACCTGCATGCGAGCCGTCGACTTGGTCGACTTGAGCATAAGCGGCGTCAGCAGCAGACGGATGATGACCACCAGGATGATGATGGACAGGCCCCAGTCGACCGCAAAGGTCTGGATGAGCTTGAGCAGCTCGAAAAGGATGTTAACGATCCAATCCCACATGTAAGTTTTCCTCCGATAGCGAGTGCCCGCTAGGGCACAGGGTCATAACCGCCGACGTGCAGGGGATTGCAGCGAGCGATGCGCCTCACGGCAAGCCAGCAGCCTCTCAAAACACCGTGCTTCTCAATCGCCTGGATGGCGTATTGCGAGCACGTTGGGTAATAAATGCAGGCGTCAGGCAATAAGGGCGAAATAACCTGTTGATATATGCGAATAGGAGCGATGGCAACACGTCGCAAAACGTGATTGCTCATCGCTCCTCCCCGGCAACGCCGGCGCGCTTCATAAGCGAACGCAACGCCTTGTCCATCTCCTGCGGCGAGGAAACCCTCGTCTTGGGAGTTGCAAACAAGATGATGTCATAACCCGCAACGGGAAATCCGCAGCTGCGGGCGGCCTCGCGCATCACACGCTTAGATCGGTTGCGCACGACGGCACAACCGAGTCGCTTAGCACCAACGAAGGCGACCCTTCCGGAGTCGCCTTCGCCAACCGATTCACATATGGTCATTCGAATCAGAGGGTGATTGAAACGACGCCCCTGACTGAACACATGCTCGAAATCTTGCCGAGACTTAATAGTCTTCATGCGAGATGTGTGTATCGCTGCTAGACAGTGAGACGCTTGCGGCCCTTGGCGCGACGACGGGCGAGCACGGCACGACCACCCTTAGTGGCCATACGGGCACGGAAGCCATGGGTCTTGGCACGCTTACGCTTATTAGGCTGATACGTACGCTTCATCTTAAGTTCCTCCTGCTGCATTTCGAGTGTCCGCGGGGACGCGGACGCAGATATAGACACGTGAGCTTGAAGATTGTAGGGAAATCAATGTTCAAATGTCAAGAAATCAAAGGTAAAAGGTTGCGCAGTTCACACGGTTCCCCCATAAGCCAAGCTCGATTTAGCGGTGCATGGCAACTTTTCACGATATTTCATCGAGTTTTCAACAGGTCATGTTGGCATTGTTGAGAACTTTTCGTCCGTTTTCCAAAGTTTTCAACAGGTTTTGAAAGTTTGTCGAAAGATGAGAAACATTGCACGGTGAGCTACTATTTGTTCGAAACCTTTTGGAAGATTGCGAGCGGCATGTCTGACGACTTTTACACCATGGTCGATTCCGGAGACCCGGCACCCGACAACGAGCACATCACCGGCGTGCGCGAAGAGCGTGACGAAGGTGAACAGACGACAACGCAGGCGCCAAAAGCCATGTACGCCGCGCGCATCGCCGTCTATGACGACATGCTGTCGACACCGCGTGTGATCGTCATCGATCCGCAAGATGTCCGCACGTATTTGGAAGAGACGACCAACACCGTCTACCAGTGCATGAAAGAACAAGGTGGCCATATCTCGCTCATGGTCATCCGCGAGATTGTCGAAAACTTTATCCACGCACACTTTGCAGAGCCCATCATCTCGATTCTGGACGGCGGAGACACCATCCGCTTTGCTGACCAAGGACCCGGCATCGACGACAAGGAACGCGCTTTCGACTTTGGCGTTACCAGCGCAAACAGCAAGATGAAGCGCTATATCCGTGGAACCGGAGCAGGGTTTCCCATGGTGCAGGAGTATTTGGAAAACGCCGGCGGTGCCGTATCCATCGAGGACAACATGGGCAACGGCACCGTGGTTACGGTAAGCCTGAACCCTAAACGCGTGCAGGAAATCGAGCGTGCCGGCGGACGCGGTGCTGCCGTGCGGCCCGAGACGGAGCAGCCCACATATCCCCTGCCGGGAGCTTTTGCGCAGCAGCCCATGGCAACGCAGCAGATGCAGCCCCCCGTGGGGCAGATGCAGCAGCCCGGAATGCTTCCCACACAAGAGCCCCAGGCGGCATCTATGTCGATGACGCCAAACATGCCAGAGGCCATGCCGCTGGCAGATCAGGATGCAGCAGCAATGCAGCAGGCGACGGGGGCACCGGGTGGCCAGCAAATGGGCTATCAGCCGTACCAACGGGGATATCCATATCAGCAGATGCCGCCACTGGGGTATGGCCAGCAGTTCCCGCAGCAGTACCAGCAGGGATATCAGCAGCCGTACCAGCAGATGCCGCAGCAGCAGTACAACCCCTGGGCCCAACAGATGCCTCTGCAGCCTTACCAACAGTGGCCTCAAAGTTTTCAACAGCAAATGCCGCCGATGCAGAGTTCTCAACAACCAGCAGCTCAAATGATGTATCCTAATGCAGCAAATCAGTATGCGCAGCCACAACCGGACGTGTTCGTAAGCGATCGCGGCAACGCCGCGCTGGGCTATCTGGCGCAAAATCAAGCGTGCGGTGCAACCGATCTGGCGAGGGCGTTTGGAAACTCGGCCCCCACTTGGTCACGCACGCTCAATGACTTGGCGCAGGCCGGCTTGGTCATCAAGCATGGCCAGAAATACCATCTGACCGAACTCGGCGCCGCTCGCGTGCGAGCTCAGAGCTAAAGAACGGGAGAGACAGTGGACGAGGAAGCAAGCATCATCCTGGGGGATGCCATCGCCTTTTGCCAGCGCGACGGCCAAGATGCACGCCTCATCAACATGCTGGGGCAATCGCGGGCCATAAGCCTGACCGAAGATACGCTCACGATCGAGGCCCCCTCGCGCTTTGCCATCGCGCAGCTCAAAAAGCATCAGCCGACTATTGAGGCCTATCTGGAAGAAATCGCCTTTGCACCGATCGCGCTCGACATCGTGGCACCGCAAGGCGCCGCAACGGAATCCGCTGCCGCGACGGCGCCCGCCACGGCTCCCGCCGCTTCCCCGGCGGCACCGACCTCCGCAGGCGACGTGCCGACAATCGAGCACCAGCACAGCGATGTTTCCCGTGAAACCATGGCACCGTTGCCGACCGCGGCGGCGACGTCAACGAACGCACCCGTCACGCACATGCCTATCGCTCACGACGCAGCGGCGGGCGCGGATTCGGGCATTGCAATCAAGAACACGCTCTCGGCCGATGATTTTCGTCGCATGATGAACCAGATGAAGGGCGGAGCGCCGACTAAATCCACGCAAGCTGCGGCCCCCGCTTCACCCATACCGGCGCCGACCGTGCCGGCCGAGCAGAATACGGATGGAGCCCCGCTCGCCGCGAACTCAAAATTTACCTTTGAGAACTTTGTCTACGGCCCCGAAAACAGCCATGCCTATCGCTCGGCACTCAAGTTTGCCGCCCTCGCGGACGAGCGCGGCACATGCACATCACTGTTCATCTACGGCAAATCGGGCCTGGGCAAGACGCACCTGCTGCTTGCCATCAAAAACGAGCTCGCCGAGAAGTCGCCCGAGATCAAGGTCAAGTATGCCAACTCCCAGGCATATCTGGACGACCTGATGACCGAGTTCGACCGCCAAAAGAAGAGCAACGCCCCCATCATGCAGGCGTACCACGGCGTGGACGTGCTCATCATCGATGACATCCAAAACATCATCGGCAAGCGCGCGAGCGTGGACTACTTTTTCCAGCTCATGGACGAGTTCATCCGCAACAACAAGAAGGTCGTCATCGCGGCAGACCGTGCCCCCAAGGACCTGAGCATGGACGAGCGTCTGACCAGCCGCTTCAACGCCGGCATGCTCTGCCTGGTCGCAGAGCCCAGCTACGAGATGAAATACAAGATCTTGCAGCGCTATTACGAGAACACCATCGTCGCCGCTCCCGAGGCAGGCGACGACTCGCTGCTGGCGGCCTATGGGGGCGACGGCGGACACCTGACCGACGAGCACTTTAAACACATGGCCGAGGTCTCGGGCACCAACATCCGCGAACTCGAGAGCTTTTGCGAGCGCTGCGCCGGCGAGGCGGGCGACCGCGAGCGCGAGGGCGGGGAGCTCACCTTTGACGATATCGACGCCATCGCCAGCCAGTACTTCGACACATCGGCCAAAAAGATCAACGTCCAGACGGTTCAGTCCGTCATCGAAGAGCAGTACGGCGTGACGCACGAGGAGCTCATCGGCCCGCGTCGCAACGCCAATATCGCCAAAGCACGCCATATCGCTATCTACCTGGCCATCGAGATGTGCGAGATGACGACCACGGCGGTGGGCGCCGAATTTGGCAACCGCAACCACTCGACCGTCAGCACGAGCTACAAAAAGGTCCAGAAGATGATCCAGGAAGACCGTACCGTCACCGAAGACCTCAAATCGCTGCGCGATAAAATTACACTGCGCTCGTAGGGAAATAGAGACACCTGTTGAAAACTTGTCGAAACCATGGGCATAAGGTGTCTAAAACCCAACCCGCGGTGGTGAAAAGTTTTGCGCAGGTTTTGAACGTGGAAAACCACCCCCGTTGCACACAGGTTGCTGTCGATTCTCTTTCTGGGTCTGACCTGCGTCTTTGGGAGTAATCAACAGTTTCGTCAGTGCTATTACTATTATTAAGATATTTATATCTAAAGAAAGGTATTAAAAGATGAAGTTCACCGTCAGCCAGAGCTCGCTTACACAAGCCATCGGCGTCGTTATGAAGGGTGTCGCTTCGGCGTCCACCCTTCCCATCCTGTCGGGCGTGCTCGTCAAGGCGCAAGACGGCATCTTGGAATTCCAGACCTCTAACTACACCATCTCGATCCGTCATCGCATCGCGGCGCATGTCGAAGAAGAGGGTGAGATGGTTATCCCCTGTAAGATGCTCTCCAATATCACCAAGACCCTCCCCGATGCCCCGGTCACCTTTGAGCTGTCCGAGCGCCAGGTGCTGATTGGTTGCGAGAAGAGCTCTTTCCGCCTGAACACGCTCGATGTCAATGACTTCCCCGAGTTTCCGGCCTATGCCATCGAGAGTGCCGTGGAGCTGCCGACCGATATCTTGTCCGAAATGGTCGGCCGCGTGTGGCGCGTCACCTCGACCGACAAGGCCCGCCCCATTCTGGGTGGCGTGCACATGAAGGTCGAGAACAACACCGTGCGCCTGGTGGCGACCGATTCCTTCCGCTTGGCCGTGTGCGATACGCAGGTCGAGACCTCGACTCTCGAGGGCTCCTTTGAACTCAACGTTCCGGCCGACGCCTTTAACGACGCGCTGAACATCATGGCCAGCCAGGCGACCATCATGATCGGGGCTACCGACACCCAGGTCGTCTTCGAGGCCGGCAACACCACCTACGTGTCGCGCCGTATCGAGGGCATGTACCCCAACTACAAGCAGCTCATCCCCGATTCGTGCGTGACGAGCGTCAAGATCGACGTCGCCGCCTTTAACGCCGCCCTCAAGCGCGTGGCCGTTATCGCGAGCGCCAACCCCGCCGTCAAGTTCGAGATCGATGTCGAGAACGGGCAGATGGGCCTGTCCTCCATTTCCAATGACCAGGACCTTGCGCAGGAGACGATCGATGTCGAGGCCGAGGGCGAGTCGGGCATCATCGCCTTCAACTACCACTACATCTTTGGCTGCCTCAATGCCCTGTCCAAGGAGAAGGAGATCACGCTGGAGCTCAAGAGCTACTCGCAGGCGGGCATCTTCAAGTCCTACGACAAGATCAACTACCTGTACCTGGTTATGCCGGTCCGCATCTAGCAACCGCCCTATGACCATGTTCGCCCGCGATCTTTCCGTCGCGCACTACCGCAGCTTCGATAGTTATCGCCTTGCCCTGGACGAGGGCGTGACGATACTTGCGGGACCCAACGCGGCGGGAAAGACCAATCTCATAGAGGCGCTGCAGCTGCTGACGAGCGGCGCCTCGTTTAGGCATCCGACCGCAGCCGAGCTCGTCCATGATGGCGTGGGCTCGTGCAAGGTCGAGCTGAGGCTCGAGGGCGACGGCCGCGTGCTTGATATGGGATTGAGCGTGGAGGACGGTAAGCGCTCGTTTAGCCGCAACGGCAAGAGGTGCTCTGCCGCCGGTGTGCGCGGGGCTCTGCCGAGCGTGCTGTTTTGCCCCGACCATCTGGACATGGTTAAGCGAGGCGCCAGTGTGCGCCGCGCCGCCCTCGATGACTTTGGCATGCAGCTGAGCGCACGTTATGCCGATCTTGCGAGCACCTATGGACGCTGCGTGACCCAGCGTAACGCCCTGCTCAAGGAGACCTGGTGCTGTCGCGAGATGCTCGGCGCGTGGAACGATTCGATTGCCCGCGCGGGCTCGGCCCTGCTTGTGCACCGGTTGGCCCTGCTCGACCGGCTGGCGGGCCATGTGCACACTGCCTACGGGCAAGTGGCATCCGGTGAGGCTGCCAACGTGACCTATACGTCCACGCTGGGGGATTTGCCCCAGGTCGATGATCGCGAAGAGCTGAAGGGCTGGGCGTACGAGCGCATGCTGACTGCCCTTGATGAGCACGCCGACGAGGAAATTCGCCGCGGCGTGACGTTGGTGGGACCGCATCGCGATGAGATTGAGTTTACCGTGGCGGGTCGCTCCGCCCGTTCATTTGCCAGCCAAGGTCAGCAGCGAACGTTGGTTCTGGCCTGGAAGGTGGCGGAGGTGGCCGTGGCTCGCGATGTCCTGGGCACCGCCCCGTTGCTGCTTTTGGACGACGTGATGAGCGAACTCGACGGCGAACGCCGCGGTGCTTTTCTGCGGCTGATCGGCGATGATATCCAGACGGTCATAACCACGACCAACCTGGGGTATTTTACCGATGACCTGCTTGATCGAGCCAAGGTGGTGAGCATGGGTGAGACGTGCTAATTACGAGCGCGAGAGCGAAACGGTTGCCTTCAGTGGATTTTTGAACGCAGAGCGTCAGCGCATCCTGGCGGCCGCGACACCTGAGCGCCGCGCGCAGATGGAGGCTGCCGAGGAGTCGCGCGCGGTCTATCGCGCGTGGAACGCGGTGTGCTCGGGCACGCGCGAGGGGCGGCATGTGACGGGCTTGCGCTACCTGCCCGAGTCCAATGAGCTGCTGGTATATCTCGATTCGCCCTCGTGGACGCAGGAAATGACGCTGTTGCGCGAGATCATCCGCGCGCGCATGGAGCGCGCCGGTGCGCATGTGGACGGCCTGGTGTTCAAAACCACCGCGCCGGGTCACACGCCGCCCGCCGCCAAGCAGCGCCTGCGCCCGGCGACGACCGAGCGCCCGCCGGCCCCGCACGCCGACCTAAGTGAGGCCGAATGCACCGAGATTGAGCGCCAAGTGGCGCCCATCGAAGACCAAAAACTGCGCGAGGCCCTCGAGAATGCCATGAGAGCCAGTGCCGAGTGGGCCAAGGGCGTAGAAAGCAAAAAAGAGCCTTAAATCGCATCTGGTGGCCTTGTAGAGCCAAATACCCTCGTTCCCGAGGGTATTTTTTTACGATAAACTAGTAAGGCTGTACACATTTTCTTGACTGAAGGAGGACGTGTGGCAAACGAAAACGATTACGATGGCGGCGAGATTAAGATTCTCGAAGGTCTCGAGGCCGTTCGTAAGCGCCCGGGCATGTATATCGGCTCGACGAGCGCCAGCGGTCTGCATCACCTGGTGTGGGAGATCGTTGACAACTCCGTCGACGAGGCCATGGCCGGTTTCTGCACCGAGATCCAGGTGACGGTCCACGCCGACAACTCCATCACGGTCGTCGACAACGGGCGCGGCATCCCCGTCGACGAGCACCCTGTTAAAAAGATCCCGACGCTCGAGGTCGTCATGACGATCTTGCACGCCGGCGGTAAGTTCGATAACTCGGCCTATAAGGTTTCGGGCGGCCTGCACGGCGTTGGCATCTCCGTCGTCAACGCACTGTCCAAGCGCGTGGTCGTTCAGGTTCGTCGCGACGGCAACACCTACGAGATGGAGTTCTCGCGCGGCAAGACCGTTAAGAAGATGGAGGTCGTGGGCACCTCGGATTCGACGGGCACCACCGTCACCTTCTGGCCCGACGACGAGATCTTCGAGACCTGCATTTACGATTTCGATACGCTGCACAACCGTCTGCAGGAGACGGCGTTCCTCAATAAGAACCTCAAAATCGTGCTGACTGACGAGCGCGAGTCTACTCCCCACGTGGAGGAGTTTTGCTACGAGGGCGGCATCATCGACTTCGTCAAGTTCCTTAACGAGGGCAAGGACGTCCCCGAGGCCTTTAAGGAGCCTATCTACATCGAGGGCAAATCGGACCCGGACGCACCTGTGGCCAAGATGGGCGAGGTTGAGGTTTCCCTGCAGTGGAATAGCGGCTACGGCGAGAACGTCATGTCGTTTGCCAACGACATCTACACCCCCGAGGGCGGCATGCACCTTGAGGGCTTCCGCACCGCGCTCACCCGCGTGATCAACGACTATGCACGCAAGCAGAACCTGCTCAAGGAAAAAGACGCCAATCTGACCGGCGACGATGTGCGCGAGGGCCTTTCGGCCGTTATCTCGGTCAAGCTGCCCGATCCGCAGTTTGAGGGCCAGACCAAGGCCAAGCTCGGCAGCTCCTATATGCGCGCGCTGACGCTCAAGATCGTGACCGACGGCCTTGCCGATTACCTCGAGGAGCACCCTAAGCCCGCTCGCGAGATCGTCAAGAAGGCGCAGCAGGCCTGCAAGGCGCGCAATGCCGCCCGCAAGGCGCGCGAGGCGACCCGCCGCAAGAGCCTGCTCGAGACGGCGTCCCTGCCCGGTAAGCTCGCCGACTGCTCGGTGCGCGATGCCGAGCTGACCGAGCTCTTCATCGTAGAGGGCGACTCGGCAGGCGGTTCGGCCAAGGACGGCCGTCGCCGAGACATCCAGGCGATTCTGCCCCTGCGCGGCAAGATTTTGAACGTCGAGCGCGTTGGTGACCATCGCGCGTTCTCGAGTGACACCATCCAGTCGCTGATTACCGCGATCGGCTGTGGCGTCACGACGAGTGCCGGCGACGGCGGCGATTTCGATATCACCAAGGCGCGCTACCACAAGATCATCATCATGACCGATGCAGACGTCGACGGCGCGCATATCCGCATCCTGCTGCTGACGTTCTTCTACAAGTACATGCGTCCGCTGATCGATGCCGGCTACGTCTATGTTGCCTGCCCGCCCATCTTTGGCATTAAGGTGCGCAACAAGATCCACTACGTGTATCCCAACGGCCGCCAGCCCGAAGACGAGATCCTGCGCGATACCATCCAGAGTCTGGGCCTGAACCCCGATGATAACGACGAGGACGGCAAGGCCAAGGACGGCAAGATCACCAAAAAGCGCAAGGGCTATACCGTCCAGCGCTACAAGGGCCTGGGCGAGATGGACCCCAAACAGCTTGCCTCGACGACGATGGACCCAAAGACCCGCATTCTGCAGCGTGTGTCGATCGAGGACGCCGTGGTGGCGGACCGCGCCGTGCGCGAGCTGATGGGTTCCGAGGTCGGCTATCGCCGCGAGTACATCGAGAAGCATGCACATGATGCACGATTCCTTGACGCTTAAGAGGAGGTAACGTGGCAGACGATATCAACAACAACGAGGGTATGGGCGAGGCCGGCGATGCCGGTATGCCCGATGATCTGAAGCGCCTGCTTGCCCGTGCTGAGCAGGGCGAGGACGGCGATCCGGACGCCTATAACCCCGATGCCGATGATGATGAGGAAGAGGACGACGACGGTGAGCTCGAGGAGAGCTTTGGCGAAGTCGATCGTGGCGCCTCGGCCGGCGAGGACATCAACGGCGGCCAGCTCCAGATTTCGGAGTTCGGTCGCGAGATGAAGCAGTCGTTCATCGAGTATTCGATGTCGGTTATCACAGCGCGTGCCCTGCCGGACGTGCGCGACGGCTTAAAGCCGGTACACCGCCGCATCCTGTACGCGATGAACGAGAGCGGCATCTACCCCAACCGCCCACACAAAAAGTCGGCCTGGACGGTCGGCGAAGTTATCGGTAAGTACCACCCGCACGGTGACTCTGCGGTCTACGAGGCCATGGTCCGCCTGGCGCAGTGGTTCTCCATGCGCACGCCGCTCATCGACGGTCACGGCAACTTCGGCAACATCGATGGCGACGGCGCGGCGGCCATGCGTTACACCGAGAGCCGCCTGGCCAAGCCCGCCATGGAACTGCTGCGTGACTTGCAGAAGGATACCGTCGACTGGCAGCCCAACTACGACGAATCGCTCGCCGAGCCTGTGGCACTGCCTGCGCGCTTCCCCAACCTGCTGGTCAACGGCAGCCAGGGCATCGCCGTCGGCATGGCCACCAACATCGCCCCGCATAACCTCACCGAGGCGATCGAGGCCACCTGCTACCTGATCGACAACCCCGACGCCACCGTCGACGAGCTCATGCAGATCATGCCCGGTCCGGACTTCCCCACCGGCGCCATCATCATGGGCAGCGCCGGCATTAAGCAGAGCTACGAGACCGGCCGCGGCTCCATTACCGTGCGTGCCAAGGCACATGTGGAGTCCACCAAGACCGGCCGCAGCCGCCTGGTCTTTACCGAGATTCCCTACATGGTCAACAAGGGCACCCTGCAGGAGAAGATCGCCCAACTCGTCAACGACAAGCGCATTGAGGGCATCTCGGATATGCGCGATGAGTCCAACCAGAAGGGCATCCGTCTGGTCATCGAGCTCAAGAAGGGCGTCATTCCGCAGGTCGTGCTCAACAACCTGTATAAGTACACCTCGCTGCAGACGACCTTTGGCGCCAACAACCTGGCACTCGTCAACGGCGTTCCCAAATGCCTGAGCCTGCGCGAGATGCTGCAGCACTACATCGACCACCAGGTCGACGTCGTCACCCGCCGCACCCGCTTCGACCTTAAGAAGGCCCAGGCCCGCGCGCATATCCTCGAGGGCTACCTGATGGCCCTTGACCATATCGACGAGGTCATTAGCATCATCCGCTCCTCGCAGACCGACTCCGAGGCCAGCAGCCGACTGATCGAACGCTTTGGCTTTACGCCCGAGCAGACCACGGCCATCCTCGAGATGAAGCTGCGCCGCCTGACCGGCCTGGAGCGCGACAAGATCCAAGAAGAGTTGGACGGCCTGCGCCGCGCCATCGCCTACTACGAGGACCTGCTGGCGCACGAGGAGAAGATCCTGGGCGTCATCAAGGAAGAGATGCGCGAGATCTCCAAGAAGTTCGGCGACAAGCGCCGCACCGAGATCAGCCAGGTTGAGAAGGACCTGGATGTCGAGGACCTCATCGCCGACGAGGATATGGTCGTGACCATCACCCACACCGGCTACGTTAAGCGTATCCCGGTGGCCGCCTACCGTGCCCAAAAGCGCGGTGGCAAGGGCGTGTCGGGCGTCAACCTCAAAGAGGACGACGTCATCGACGAGATGTTCATCGCGTCCACGCACGAGTACGTGCTGTTCTTCTCGAGCAAGGGCAAGGTCTATCGCCTGAAGGTGCACGAGCTGCCGGTGGGTACGCGCCAGGCGCGCGGTACCGCGATCGTCAACCTGCTGCCCTTCGAGGAGGGCGAGAAGATCGCGAGCGTCATCAGCTGCCGCGAGTTCCCAGCCGACGAGTACCTGATGTTTGCCACCAAGAGCGGCATGGTCAAGAAGACCGTGATGAGCGCATATGACCGCAGCCGTCGCGACGGCCTGATCGCTATCAACCTGCGTGACGACGACGCGCTGCTGAACGTGCGCCGCGTGCGCGAGGGCGACAAGATTATCCTGGCCACCACCGCGGGCAAGGCGATCATGTTCTCCGAGGAGCAGGTGCGCGCCACCGGCCGCGATACCAGCGGCGTTCGCGGTATTAGTATGAAGGACGGCGTGAGCGTTCTGGGCATGGAAGTCACTAACGGCAACGGCGATCTGTTCGTCATCACCGAGCGCGGCTACGGCAAGCGCACGCCGGTCGCGGACTACCCGGAGCAGAATCGCGGCGGTCAGGGCGTCTACACCATTCAAATGACCGAGCGTAAGGGTAACCTCGCGGCCATGAAGACGGTGGGCCCGCAGCACGAGCTGTTTATCGTGACGGAGGGCGCGACGGTCATTCGCGTCAAGACCGACGAGATCAGCCAGACCGGCCGCGCCACCCAGGGCGTCAAGATGATGACCGTCGACGACAACGACCGCATCTGCGCCGTGGCCCGCATGACGGCCGCCAAAGAGAAGCCCGAAGGCGAAGCCACGGAAAACGGCTCTGCCCCCGAAGAAACCCCTGTCGATCTAGGCGACGGCAACGACATGCCAGAAGATCTCCTAGACGAGTAAGAGGCCCTAGCTGGTAGAAAATATCAGACCCCATATATCGGCGGTCGGCGCACTGCGCGCCGACCGCTTTTTTGAAAACCTTGGGACCCCATGGTCGCTGGGCTGGCGAGGTGGTTTTGGTTTGTCGCGAGTTCCGCACGCAAAGAAGGCCACTTAATGTGGCCTTCGTCTTGCGCAGGACTGTCCGAGCAGCAAACCAAAACCATCTCGCCAGCCCAGCGACCACCCCTCCCAAAGATTTTCAAAAAAGTTGTTGACGCGCGCGTAACGACTCGTCTAATATATCCCATGCGCGATGGACCTGTAGCTCAGTTGGTTAGAGCGTCCGGCTGATAACCGGGAGGTCACAAGTTCGAATCTTGTCAGGTCCACCACTTTCTTTCGCAATAAACACCCCAGCGAGAGCCGAGTCGCCGCTGGGGTGTTTATTACTGTCTCCGTGGGGGTTTAGCTCAGCTGGGAGAGCGCGGGCTTTGCAAGCCTGAGGTCAGGGGTTCGATCCCCCTAACCTCCACCATGATGGACCTGTAGCTCAGTTGGTTAGAGCGTCCGGCTGATAACCGGGAGGTCACAAGTTCGAATCTTGTCAGGTCCACCATCAAAACTGTGAAGAGCCCTGAGGCGTTGCCTCGGGGCTTTTTTCTTGTCTGCGATAAATCTCATTTTGGTTTTGTGTGCTGTGCGAAAGATTGGGTAGTATAGCTATTCAATGCGGCAACCCTGCCGCGTGTTAACCGCTACGTACCGGAGGTGTTCCATGGTTCGTGTCGACATAGAGACCATCGTCATGGCCGCCGGTCCCGTGCCATCGCTTATCGTGCTTCGCGAGCGCTGCAGTAAATCGGACTCGCCCGCGCCGTTGCGTTCCCTTTCCATTCAGACTGGTTCGTTTGAGGCTGCTGCCATTAGCCGTGGCATCGATAGTGGCCGCGCCGAGCGCCCGATTACCCATGACCTGCTGCTCGATACTGTTAGCGCCCTGGGCGCCAAGCTCGAGCGCATCGAGATCGTTCGCGCCGAGCCGCCGGTGTTCTACGCGACGATCGTTGTGCTGGTCGATGGCGACGAGCGCAAGATCGACGCCCGCCCCAGTGATGCCATTGCCCTTGCCGTGCGCAGCAATGCTCCCATGTTTGTGGAGGATGACATCATGAATCGCTTGGGCACTGTTTCTACCCATGCCGAGGAAGTTGACGACGAGCAGGAGTTCGAGAAGTTCGACGAGTTCGTCCATACGCTCTCCCCCGATGATTTCTAAATGCGGGGCGGCCAGGTTGCGGAGCGTTCGCTGATGGCCGGCGGCATGTCTGCCGAGGCGGCGGCTATCGCGCGTGAAGCCCAGATGCGCTCGGAGGCATCCGAGGCGGCTCGCATTGCCTATGTGACGCAGGCCCGCACGCTTCGTGAACGCCGCGGCTCGTTTATCAAGATGGTTGTCATCTCCGTCCTTGTCGCGGCAATCTGCTCGCGCCTTCGTGGTACAGTTGGTGCGCTTGGGTTTTCGATCTCTACGGGCCTGGTGATCTGGGGTGTGGTCGACGCGGTAATGCTGACTAGTCAGATCAAGGTGCTCGACAAGCGCGCGATGGATATGATGCGCGCCCGCGACGCTGCCGCTAAGATCGCCGCCGAGGCACAGGAACTGTAACGACGCCGGACTCGATGGGAAGGTCTAAAGATGGCACAGGATATGCAGGACGCCGGTAACGTCTCCGCCGAGCTCGACGCCATGGTGTGCGATCTGATCGGCGCCTTCTTGGACGACCTGGCCGCGGGCGAGAACCCGGGCGTGGTCGTGGCAATCGAGGACGCTGCTTCCAACCGATATCTGGCGGCGCTCGACGAGGACGGCGAAGAGGCGTGCCTGGAGGCGGCCACCAACTTTATCTCCGAGCACAAGATGGGCCTTAAGGACGAGGGCCTGGGCCGCATCGCCCGTTACGCCATCGGCTACACCGGTTGTGTCGAGATCGATGGCGGCTACCATGACGCCCTGCTCGTGAGCTTCTTCGAAACCACGCTCGAGAGCGGCTTTTCGGCATACGTACTGTACGAGGGTGTGGGCGCCGGCGATGGTTTTATGTGGAGCGACCCTGAACCTGCAGGTGAGGAAACCCCTCTAATCTAAAATCGCTAAAATAAACGAGTTTTCGGTAAAAGGCTCAATATTCCCGCTGAGCGTTGTGTTGCTGGGCGGGTCGCATACGCGTGCCGGTTGTATATAGATAGAAGATAGGGGAACTACATGCGCGTAGACAATCTGAGGAACATCGCCATCATCGCTCACGTCGACCACGGCAAGACGACGATGGTCGACAAGCTCCTGCGTGCCACGGACGCCTTCCGTGCCAACCAGCAGGTCGAGGACCGCGTCCTGGATTCTAACGACCAGGAGCGCGAGCGCGGCATTACGATTCTCGCCAAGAACATCTCTATCGAGTACAAGGACGTTAAGATCAACGTCATCGACACTCCGGGCCACGCCGACTTTGGCGGCGAGGTCGAGCGCGTGCTGCGTATGGCCGACGGCGCCCTGCTGCTGGTCGACGCCTTTGAGGGCCCCATGCCCCAGACCCGCTTCGTGCTGCGTCACGCTATCGACACCGGCCTCAAGATCATGATCGTCATCAACAAGATTGACCGTCCGGGTGCTAACCCCGAGAAGGCCTACAACGACTGCCTGGACCTTATGGCCGACCTGGGCGCCACCGACGACCAGCTTGAGTTCGCCATGGAGCACGTGGTCTACGCCAGCGCTATGAATGGCTTTGCCCGCCTTGATCCCAACGACGGCAACATGGACATGTATCCGCTGCTCGATATGATCATCGACGACATGCCCGCGCCCGAGGTTGACGAGAACGCCCCGCTGGCCATGCAGTGCGTGACCATCGACCACTCCAACTTCGTTGGTCGTATCGGCATCGGCCGCGTGTACTCCGGCACCATCCACCAGGGCGACCAGATCCTGGTTGTCAAGAACGACGGCTCCAGCGCTACCGCCACCGTCAAGCAGCTCTTTACCTTCGACTACCTGGGCCGCACCGAGTGCCAGGAAGTCGGCGCCGGCGACATCGCCGCTGTCGTGGGCATCGACCGCACCGATATCGGCGATGTCTACACCGATCCCGAGAACCCCGTCGAGCTCGAGCCCATCGAGATCGACCCGCCGACCCTGTCCATCGTCTTCGAGGCTTCGACCTCCCCGCTCGTCGGCCGCGACGGCGACATCGTGGGCGCCCGTCAGCTCAAGGAGCGCCTGTTCAACGAGGCCGAGAACAACGTGACCATGAAGATCGAGGAGCTCGAGGACAAGAGCGGCGTCGAGGTCTCGGGCCGCGGCATCCTGCACCTGTCCGTCCTGATGGAGTCCATGCGCCGCGAGGGCTTTGAGTTCCAGGTCGGCCGTCCCCGCGTCCTGTTTAAGAAGGACGAGAACGGCAACAAGATGGAGCCTGTCGAGCAGGCCGTCGTCGAGTGCCCGGACGAGTACTCGGGCAAGGTCGTTGAGGTCTTCGGTACCTCCGGCGGCATCATGACGAGTATGGACACCTCGGGCATCGTGACGCACCTCGAGTTTAAGATCCCGACCCGCGGCATCATGGGTCTTAAGAACCGCATCATGAATGTCACCCACGGCGAGGGCGTGTTCTACCACACCTTCCTGGAGTATGGTCCCTACGCCGGCGAGATCGGCAACCGTCAGAACGGCGCCATGATCTCCATGACCACCGAGAAGGCCGTTGCCTACGCTCTGGGTACGCTGCAGGAGCGCGGCCAGCTGTTTGTTGAGCCGGGCACCGAGTGCTACGAGGGCATGATCGTGGGCGAGCGCAGCAAGGCTGGCGACATGGTCGTCAACATCGCCCGTACCAAGAACCTGGGCAACCAGCGTTCCTCGACCTCCGATATCTCCGTCCAGCTGGTGCCGCCCCGCACCTTCTCGCTGGAGGAGGCGCTGGAGTACATCGCCGACGACGAGCTGGTCGAGATCACTCCCAAGAACATCCGCCTACGCAAGCGTCTGCTCAACGCCACCGACCGCAAGAAGGCTGCCGTCCGCGCCGGCCAGGTCAACAAATAAGCGCTGGGCTTTATAGCGTCTAACAAGAAAGGGCGTCGACCGCGATGGTCGGCGCCCTTTTTGGTTCAGGGGGCAGGTTCGTTTGCGCCGCCACAAAGGTGCTTGGCATCTTTGTGGCAGTTAGCTGCTAAGCGGTGGGGAGTCCCGGCGTGTTAGTCGGCTGCTGCGACTTGAGGCGGGCGTTGCGCCAGATGATCTGGATGATGTAGCCGAGCATAAAGACAAAGGCCACACCGCTGATGAAGCCGCCTACGAGGGGAAGCCCTGTGAGGGCGCCTGCGGCGATGCCACCCACGGCTGCCATGGCGTAGCGGTTTTGGCTGTGTCCGACCATGCGGGCGATCGCGCACCCCGCAAAGGCGTTCGACACCAATGCGATGCCGATAACGCCGCACATGAGGGCTCCGGCAAGCGATAGACCAGCGATGGAGATAATCAGCAGTAGGACGGCGGGGACGATAGCAATCGTGCCCAGAAGACCGCTCACCCACAGGGGCGTGGGGCGCTGGTGGAGCATGCCGGCGGCGCTGGCGGTCGCGCGCGGAAAGACGAGCTCGAGTAGCAGGGCGACAAAGCAGGTGGAAAGCGCCACGGCGACGGTGCCGCCGATGACATCGTTAACGGTGGAAGTATCCTCGTTTTCGGTGCGGTCGATCTTGAGCGCGCCGACCTCGGCTCCCGCGGCGCGCTCGGGGTCCTCGGAGACGTGCGCGTTCACGGTGCCGGTGATGTGGGCGTTCTTGCCCAGGATGAGCTTGTCGGCCCAAACCTCGACATCGCCATCGACGGTGCCATCGATGGTTACCGTGTCGCCCGCAAGCGCTGCCGACCTGGCGGAGCCGCGCAGGGCAACCGTCTCGCCCATCGCATAGAAACAGTTGGCGGTGCTACCGGTGTTGAGCACAACGTGCTGGCCGGCCACCGTGACGCTGCCATCAACCGTGGTCTTGGCGATGTCGATGGTGCGCGCCGCCAGGCGAATGGCGCCGCCTACGGTGCAGTCGCGAATCGATAGGCTCTCGCCCGCCGCGATAATATCGCGGCCGATGGAGGCATCGTCCAAGTTGAGGGCCTGGCCGGCCCAGTACAGGTCACCATCGACGCCGGACGGATTGGCGTCATTGTCGGTCGCAAGTACATTGCCTGCGGTGTCCGTGCCGGCGAACGACGCCGTGGGAAGCACGGTGATCGCCAGCGCGATGAGCGCGAATAGGATGGTGATGCGGCCCCACGCTTTACGGCGCTGGCTCGACGGGAATTGATTGCAGGGCATAGTGAATCCTTTGTTAGATACTCGGCATATACCTAACAGGGTACCCAACGCGTGGGCGCTCTAAAAGAACCTCTCGGTTGCATTTCGAAGGGTCGTGCCGTGCTGTCTACTTTTTACGGTGCAAAAAGCGCGCGATATCTTCTTCGGTGGGGCTTTTGATGTCAAAGCGCAGCGAGAGCCAGCGCAGACCCATGGTCACGACAACGCATACGACCAGCGCGGCGACATTGCTCATGATGCCGCTCATAACGAGACACACATAGCTTGTCGATCCGGCGATGGCGGCGATGGCATAAAAGTTAGTACGTTGGAAAATGCCCGGAACCACGCCCATAAAGCCGTCGCGCAGCATGCCGCCGCCCACCGCGGTAAAAAAGCCCATCATGATGCACACCGCCGGCGCAAAGCCGTAGACCAGCGCCTTGTCTGCGCCGGTTGCCGCATAGATGCCGACCGAGATGATGTCGAGCAAGGGGATGAGTTTTTCGGGCTTGTCGACGATAGCCGGGAAGATATAGATGATGGCTGCCGTGGCAATGGAAAGCGGGAGCGCCATCGGCTGGTTGAGGATGTAGACGTTGCCTACCTGCAGCGTCATATCGCGTAAAAGACCGCCGCCCAGTCCGCAGACCACGGCGAGCGCAACTGCACCCACCAGGTCGAGCTTATGCTCGCGCGCAACCAGCACGCCCGAGATCGATGCAGCGACAACAGCGAACATCTCGAGCCAAAACGGGATGGCAACCATGGCATCCGAGGCGTGTGCGGTAACGATCATAGCGGCGGCAACGGGCAAGATGGGGTCCTTTGAGTTACGGGTTTAGACAATGCCCGTACATAGTACATGTTCGGCGCCGATTGCGACCCTATTGCTCGGCAAACGGTCGGGACTGGGTACGGTCATAGGTTCCATGTTTGAGGATCCGGGTTGATGCTGAACGCGATGGGGGCGTGGTCGAATAGGAGGGATGTCCAAATTTTGAGCTTTGCTCAAAATTTATCCGGTCGGCTTACGCCGACCGCGCTGCGCTAAAAACGCGCCACTGGCGCGTTTTCTTTACGCTTTGCGCCCTGGCGGGTTCGAATCCCTCCTCCTCCGCCGTATTTGCTTGTAAGGGACTTAAAAGAAAATAGCCCCCGATCTGGGAGCTTTCTCAACCAAAATGGCGGAGGAGGAGGGATTCGAACCCTCGTGACCTTATACAGGCCAAACGGTTTTCGAGACCGCCGCATTCAACCACTCTGCCACCCCTCCGCGTGGGGTAAAAACAAAGCAGGCTCGAAGGCCTGCTTTGGAATTAACTGGCGGAGAGTCAGGGATTTGAACCCTGGAGACGCTTTTGACGCCTACACGATTTCCAATCGTGCTCCTTCGGCCACTCGGACAACTCTCCGTTAAATGCGAAAGTCAGTATACACGAGGAATCGCTAAGTGCAAACAGAAAAGTTGGCATTTTTTAAAACGCTTGGCCGCGCTTGGCGTTGCAGTGGGGTTTGAGGTGCCAAAAAAACGGCTTCCGACCAGCGTGGTTGATCAACTTAATTGTTCAAAAGGGGTATTCATGAGCGACTTGGCAATGAATTTAAAAATCTTTGGGTGGTGCTGTGGACCACCGGTATGCATCTTGCGACCACAGCCCTGTGCCCGTTGACCTGCGGCTTGGCTCAGCTTGTCCCCGCGGCATCGTATCTTGTCCACAAATCCGTCAAGCTCTTGGTCGGCATTTGGTTGGAATGCGCATGAAACACCGTGCGACTATGGGCATATGTGGAGGTCATGAGGTTGTAGCTGCATATTCTTGCAGCCTAGGAGGTTGAAAGATATTATTACCAAGTCTTTTCCTGCTTCAGGCGCACCTTCACGACCTGAAGCCACATTTGCCCAGAGGAGGTGACAATATGAAGGCTTATGAACTGCTGTTCTTTGTTGACCCGTCGCTCGACCCCGAGACTCGTCTCGCTGTTATGAAGCGTATCGATACCACGATCGCTGAGGGCGCTGGCAAGGTCGACTCCGTTGACGAGTGGGGCAAGCGCAAGCTCGCCTACGAGATCAACGACCTCACCGATGGTGACTACACCCTCATCAACTTCCACGCAGATCCTACCCAGATCGCCGAGCTTGATCGCGTCCTGCGCATCACCGACGCTGTGGTCCGCCACATGATCGTCCGTCGCGACGACCAGGAGTAAGACTGTCGTTTTGGACTGGGCTTGTGCCCCAAGAGGAAGTAGTGAGTTATGAGCATCAATCGAGTGAACATCACCGGTAACCTCACCCGCGATCCCGAGCTGCGCGCCACCGCCGGCGGAACCCAGGTTCTGTCCTTTGGCGTTGCCGTGAACGATCGTCGCCGCAACGCGCAGACTGGCGAGTGGGAGGACTATCCCAACTTTGTCGACTGCACCATGTTCGGCACCCGCGCCGAGGCCGTGAGCCGTTTCCTGGCAAAGGGAAACAAGGTCGCGATCGAGGGCAAGCTGCGCTACAGCTCTTGGGAGCGCGACGGCCAGCGCCGGAGCAAGCTTGAGGTCATCGTCGATGAGATCGAGTTTATGAGCTCCCGTGGTGGCCAGGGTGGCTACGATCAGGGCGGTTACGCCCCCGCAGCTCCCGCGCCCGCAGCACGTCCTGCCGCGCCGGTGGCTACGCCGCCCGCGGTCGACGTCTACGATGAGGACATCCCGTTCTAAGGGTTGTTCACCTATTTTTGAGTGAGAGGCGGCTTCGGTTCGCCGAAGTTGCCAAATGAAAGGTATTTTGACATGGCTAATGATTTTTCTGCACGTCAGCCGCGTCGTAAGTACTGCCAGTTCTGCAAGGAGAACACTGAGTTCATCGACTATAAGGACACTCAGCTTCTCCGTAAGTACATGACCGACCGTGGCAAGATCAAGCCCCGTCGCGTCACTGGCGCTTGCACGCAGCATCAGCATGACATCGCCAACGCCATCAAGCGCGCCCGCGAGATGGCTCTCCTGCCGTACACCGTCCCCGTGGTTTCCTCTCGTGGCAACCGCGACCGCGGCTAAGAAGGGAGACGCATCATGAAGGTTATTCTTCTCGATGAGATCAAGGGCAAGGGCGGCGAGGGTGACGTCGTAGAGGTCGCTCAGGGTTACGCTGAGAACTTCCTGTTCCCCAAGAAGCTCGCTGTTGCCGCCACCAAGGGCAACCTCAAGCAGCTTGACGAGCGTCGCAACAACATCGCCAAGCGCGAGGCCGTCCGTCTGGCTACCGCCAACGAGACCAAGGCTGCCTTCGAGGGCAAGACGGTCACCGTTGACGTCAAGGTCGGCGACGAGGGCATCCTCTTTGGCTCCGTTACCGCCGCTATGGTCGCTGACGCCATCAAGGCTCAGCTCGGTATGGACATCGACCGCAAGCGCGTCGAGCTCGGTAAGCCCATCAAGGTTGCCGGTGCCCACACCGTTGCCATCTCGCTGTACCGCGAGATCAAGGCCGAGGTTGTCGTTCTCGTCGGCGTTACCGCCGAGGAGCTCGCTGCCGAGGCTGAGGTCGAGGAGGCCGCTGAGGTCGCCGAGGCCGAGACCGCCGAGGTCGAGACTGAGGCTGCTGCCGAGTAGCATTTGCTGCAACGCAACAATCTTGTTCTAAGAAGGGCGCTCTGGGAAACCAGGGCGCCCTTTTGTTTTTTGCGCTGAGTGAGTGTCATGGTGAACGTTGCGTCGAAGTCCTATATACAGGACCGTTCATCCGTTTGGTTCGGTGATGATTGGCGGCGCGCGGCGCGTTTTGGGACCGTGGCTGATACTATGGATGCTCGCAAGCGATATGAATGAGGATGCTCATGGCATATGACGATAGGGAGACGGGGCTGACGGTCGAGGACCGCGGCTCAAAGTTGGGTCTTCCCCAAAACCAAGATGCAGAGGCCAATGTACTGGCCGCTATGCTGCTATCGCCCGAGGTGGTCGAAGAGGCCCAGGTCGAGCTGCAGCCCGATGATTTCTACCGGCCCATTCATAAGACCATCTACACCGCGATGGTCGATATGTACAACAGCCGCATTCCCATCGACTCCATCTCGCTGATCGATTACCTGCGAAGCATCAACAAGCTCGATGCCGTGGGCGGCGAGGCCTACATTTTGGAGCTGATGGGTCAGACTCTGTCGCTCGTGAACTGGCAGCACCATGCCGCCATCGTTCGTCGCGATTCGATGCTGCGCGAGCTGATCGGCGCCACCAACGAGATCAACGCGCTGGCATATAACGCCCCCACCGACACCAAGGAGGTCGTGGAGCTAGCCGAGAGCAAGCTGCTCAAGGTCACGGCACGCGAGGTCAAGTCGAGCTACAAGACGCTGACCGAGTTTATGGTTGAGGCCTATAACGAGGCCGAGGAAGTGTGTCAGGCCGGTGGTCAGGCTGCGGGCGTGCCCACGGGCTTCCCGTCACTCGACCGCATGCTCATGGGCTTCCGCGAGGGCCAGCTCATCATTATCGGCGCCCGCCCTGCTGTGGGTAAGACGTCGTTCGCCCTGAATCTGGCGCTCAACGCTGCCGCTGCCGGTTATACCGTCGGCTTCTTCTCGCTGGAGATGTCGGGCAAAGAAATTGCCCAGCGTCTGATTTGCGCCTACGCCATGATCTCGATCAGTGACTTCCGCATGGGCCGCATTAGCCCCGAGCAGTGGGCCAATATCAACGAGGCCACGCAGACCTTGTCCAAGCTCGATATTCTGATTGACGATACGCCCGGCACCACAGTGACCGAGATTCGCGCCAAGAGCCGCCGCATGCTCCATAACAAGGAGAAGGCAATCATCATCCTGGACTACCTGCAGCTGGTGAGTCCTCCGCCGGGACGCCGCTCCGAGAGCCGTACCGTCGAGGTTTCGGAGATGTCGCGTGGTCTGAAGATCATGGCCAAGGAGCTCAAGATCCCGCTCATCGCGCTGTCGCAGCTCTCGCGTCAGGTCGAATCCCGTACCGGCAAGCGCCCGCAGCTTTCCGACCTTCGTGAATCGGGCTCCATCGAGCAGGACGCCGATATCGTTATGTTCTTGGACCGCTCCGCCGACGAGGCCGAGGCCTCGCGCGACGATCGACCCGACGAGGGCGTTACGCGTATCGTCGTGGCCAAGAACCGTTCGGGCCCGATCGGCGACGTCGATCTGATGTTCCTGCCGGCATCCACCAAGTTCTATGAGCTTGATGGGGCACATGCCGAGGAGTAGGACAGGCGCCCGTTGCACGGGTATACTGGGAATGTTTTGTGCTTCTGCGTGCCGGCGTGGCGCGTAGACAGTCCATGAATGTAAGGAGTAAACATGCCGTCAACCGTTTTGGTCGGTGCCCAGTGGGGCGATGAGGGCAAGGGTAAGATTTGCGACCTGGTCGCCGGCGACTTCGATGCCGTCGTGCGCTACTCGGGAGGCAACAACGCCGGCCACACCATCGTCGTCAACGGCAAGAAGTACGGCCTGCACCAGGTGCCCTCCGGCATCATGTATTCCGATCACGTGTCGGTGATCGGTAACGGCTGCGTCGTCAACCCCAAGGTTGTCCTTGAGGAGATCGATATGTTCGAGGCCGACGGCATCACCACCAAGAACCTCAAGATTAGCGGCAACGCGCATGTCATCATGCCGTACCACATCGATCTGGATGGCGCCTTTGAGCAGAAGCTCGGCAAGAAGAACATCGGTACCACCAAGCGCGGCATCGGTCCGTGCTATCAGGACAAGATGGCGCGCATTGGCCTGCGCATGCAGGACATGCTGGACGAGGCACTGTTCCGCGACAAGCTGGAGACCGCTCTCGCCCGCGTGAACCCCGAGCTCGAGCTCATCTACAACCTGCCCACCTACACCGTGGACCAGATTTGCGACGAGTACCTGCCGATGGCCGAGCGCCTGCGTCCCTACATCACCGAGACGAGCCTGCTGCTCAACAACATGATCGATGAGGGCAAGAACCTGCTGTTTGAGGGCGCCCAGGCGACGCTGCTCGACATCGACCACGGCACCTATCCGTACGTGACGTCTTCCAACTGCACCGCCGGCGGTGCCATCACCGGCTCTGGCGTGGGCATGAAGAACGTCGACCGCGTGCTGGGCGTCATGAAGGCCTATATCACCCGCGTCGGTTCGGGCCCCATGCCCACCGAGCTTTCCTATGAGTCCGAGGCCGGCCACACGCTGACCGAGGAGGGCTATGAGTACGGCGTGACCACCGGTCGCCGTCGTCGTTGCGGCTGGTTTGACGGCCCTATCGCCAACTATGCCTCGCGCGTCAACGGCCTCACCGACATCGCCGTGACCAAGCTCGACGTGCTTTCGGCTTTCGACACCATCAAGGTGTGCGTTGCCTACGACGTCGATGGCGAGCGTTACACGAGCGTGCCCGAACACCAGGTGCGCTTTGAGCATGCCAAGCCCATCTACGAGGAGCTCCCTGGCTGGAAGTGCGATATCACCGGTTGCCGCAGCTTTGAGGAGCTGCCGCAGGAGGCTCAGGACTACGTGGCGTTTATCGAGGATCTGGCACACACCCGCGTGACGTTCATTGGCGTTGGCGCTGGTCGCGAGCAGATCATCAACCGATTCTGGAAGTAATCGGGACTATTTGGTTATTGCGATATACCCCTTTGCAGCCCGGACGGGCGGCCGAGGGGTATATTTGCTTGCAAAGGGCTCGCGCGGAGCGGGCCGTTCATCCATAGAGGAGGCACCCTTGAAGGCGGACACTCAAACCATCGACATCCTGTTGTTGGGCAGCGGCGGCCGTGAGCATGCTTTGGCAGCTAAGCTCGCAGCATCACCGCGCGCCGGCAAGCTCTACATCGCGCCGGGTAACGGCGGCACCGCGAGCTGCGGCGAGAACGTTGTTCTCGACGACTGCGATCCTGCGGCCGTGGCGGCGTTTGCGCAGAGCCACGGATGCGGACTCGTGGTAATTGGCCCCGAGGCTCCGCTCGTGGCGGGCGTGGCCGACGCCGTGCGCGCGGCGGGTATTCCCTGCTTTGGCCCGGGTGCCGAGGGCGCCCAGATGGAGGGCTCCAAGCTGTTCTCCAAGCAGCTCATGGAACGTGCGGGCATTCCGACGGCAGCCTATGGTTCGTTTACCGACGAGGCTTCGGCTCTCGCCTACGTGCGCGAGCAGGGCGCCCCGCTGGTCGTGAAGGCCGACGGCCTTGCCGCGGGCAAGGGCGTTATCGTGGCGACCGAACTTGAGCAGGCCGAGGAGGCCGTGCGCGAGTGCTTTGGCGGCACCTTTGGCGATGCCGGCAATACCGTGGTCATCGAGGAGATGCTGACCGGCCCCGAGTGCTCGCTGTTGGCCTTTACCGACGGCAAGACCGTGCGCCCCATGGCCACCTCGCAGGACCACAAGCGCGCGCTCGAGGGCGACAAGGGCCCCAACACCGGCGGCATGGGCGTCTACAGCCCGGTGCCCATCGTGACCGACGAGGAGCACGCCACCATGGTGAAGGTCATGGAGCAGACCGTGGCCGAGCTTGCTGCCGAGGGTATCGACTACCGCGGCTGCCTGTACGGCGGCTTTATGCTCACGCCTGCCGGTCCCAAGGTACTGGAGTTCAATGCCCGCTTTGGCGACCCCGAGACGCAGGTCGTGCTGCCGCGCCTTAAGAATGACCTGGTCGAGGTCATGCTGGCTTGTGCCAACTGCGAGCTCGATCAGATTGAGCTCGACTGGCGTGACGAGTGGGCCGTGGCCATTGTCCTGACGAGCGCGGGTTATCCCGGCAGCTACGAGAAGGGCAAGGTCATCACCGGTATCGCCGATGCCGAGGCCATGGAGAACGTGACCGTGTACCACGCGGGCACTGCCGTGGTGGACGGCCAGCTCGTGACCAATGGTGGCCGCGTGCTTGCCGTGACCGCTCTGGGCGACACGTTCGAGAACGCTCGCAACCTTGCCTACGAGGCCTGCGAGAAGATTGATTTTGAGGGCAAGACCCTGCGTCACGACATCGGCCTGCGCGCGCTGCGCGGCCGCGACGCCTGGGATGCCTAAAATCCGAGAGGAATGAGACGGATGGACGAGAAGAACGAAGAGCTCATGGACGCGCAGATCGTCGAAGAGGACAGCCGCATGTATGGGCACGCCGAGGGCGAGCCTGGTGGCGAGGTCGCTGACGAGCCGGCACTGGTGCTGGGCGACGACGACCCGCACGATGCCGAGCTGCACGAGAAGATTCTTTCGGAGGAGTGCGCCTGGAAGGGCAAGATCCTTGACGTCCACCGTCTTGAGGTTGAGCTGCCCAACGGTCACCGCAGCGCCCGCGATATCGTTCGCCATCCGGGTGCGGCGGCCGTTGTGGCACTGACCGAGAGCGGCAAGATCGTACTGGTGCGTCAGTACCGCACCGCCATCGACCGCGTGACGGTCGAGATTCCCGCCGGCAAGCTCGATCCAGGCGAGGACCCGCTCGATTGCGCCAAGCGCGAACTGCACGAGGAGACGGGCTTTAGGGCTGGTCGTATTCGCTTTTTGACGTCGATTGTCACGTCCTGCGGTTTTTGCGATGAGATCATCCACATCTACTTGGCCACCAAGCTCGAGTTTGATGCGCCCAACCCCGATGATGACGAGTTTGTCAACGTGGACCTGGTGCCGCTGCACGAGCTGATCGACGCCGTGCTCGACGGCAAGATCGAAGACGCCAAGACCGTCGTGGGCGCCTTGGCCTGCGATAGCATCGCGCACCGCTTGGGTGGGGCCGAGCTGTAACGAGCGGGAATAGCCCTGGGACAAGAACTACTGATTACTTTGTCCCAGGGCCTTATGTTGCTGATATTTCTTTGAGGATCACATGTTTAAGAGGTTTCTTTCGTATTACGAGCCCCAGATGGGGCTTTTTGTTGCTGATACTGTTTGTGCTCTGGTGCTTGCCGCCATTGACCTGGCGTTCCCCATTATCCTGCGCAATTTGACCGGTGGGCTGTTTACTCAGGGTCAGGCTGCTATTATGCAGGCGCTCGGCATGATCGCGGTGGGCTTGGTGCTGATGTATGCCGTCCGCTGCGCCTGCCGCTATTTTGTGAGCTATTGGGGTCACGTGATGGGCGCGCGTATGGAGTCCAAAATGCGCGAGGACCTGTTTGACCAGTATGAGCGCTTTAGCTTTGCATACTTCGACCGCAACAGCTCGGGCGACATGATGAGCCGCGTGGTCAACGACCTGTTCGATATCTGCGAGGCGGCGCACCACGTGCCCGAGTGGATCATCATCTGCGGCATCGAGATCATCGGCTCGTTTGTGATCCTCTTTACCATTGCCCCGGTGCTGGCGCTCGCCATGGCCGTGGTGACGGCGGCGTTTGCGGTCATCATGTTTTGGCAGAACATGCGTATGCGCGAGGTTTTTAGCGACAACCGCAAAAAGATCAGCGGCATCAATGCGCAGCTGCAGGATTCGCTTGCGGGCATGCGCGTAGTCAAGAGCTTTGCCAACGAGGAGACCGAGCGCGCCAAGTTCCGTGCCTCTAACGATCGCTACCTTTCGTCCAAGGAGAACATGTATCACGCCATGGGCGTCTATACCGCGACGTATGGCCTGCTCTCGGGTGTGCTCTATGTGATCGTGGTGCTGCTGGGCGGCTGGCTGGTCGCCCAGGGACAGCTGCAGGCGGTCGATATGGCGACCTTTGCACTCTATATTTCGCTGTTCTGCACGCCGCTCGAGACGCTCGTCAATTCGGCCGAAACGTATCAGAAGGCTATCGCCGGCTTTAAACGTATGGACGAGGTGCTCTCGACCGCGCCGGATATCCAGGACAAGCCGGGCGCTACGGATCTGCAGGTGACTGCCGGCGCCGTGGAGTATCACGACGTGTGCTTTAACTACGAGGATGTCGAGCTGGGCGAGGGCTATGCCGACGAGCGTCCCGTTATCGACCATATGAATCTGTCCATCAAGCCCGGGCAGACCATCGCGCTGGTTGGCCCTTCGGGCGGTGGCAAGTCCACGACCTGTTCGCTGCTGCCGCGCTTTTATGACGTGGCTGCCGGATCCATTAGCATCGACGGCCAGGACGTGCGCGATGTGACGCAGCAGAGCCTGCGCCGCGGCATCGGCCTGGTGCAGCAGGATGTCTATCTATTTGACGGTACGATTGGCGAGAACATCGCCTACGGCAAGCCGGGCGCCACGGCAGAAGAGATCGCCGAGGCCGCCCGTCGCGCCAACATCGATGCCTTTATCGAGTCGCTTCCGCAGGGCTACGACACCGTGGTGGGCGAGCGCGGCAGCCGTCTTTCGGGCGGACAGAAGCAGCGCGTTGCCATCGCGCGCGTGTTTCTCAAGAACCCCAAGATCCTGATTTTGGACGAGGCGACGAGTGCTTTGGATAACGAGAGCGAGGAGGCGGTGCAGGAGTCACTCGAAGAGCTGGCACGCGGCCGCACCACGATTATTATCGCCCACCGTCTTTCGACCATTAAGCATGCCGATGAGATTGCGACCGTTGAGCATGGTCGCGTTGTGGAGCGTGGCACGCACGAGGAGCTTCTCGCCCGTGGCGGCACCTATGCCCGTTACTATCGAATGCAGTTCGAAGGTGCGCGTGCGCACGAGCTCGACTGATTGATATGACAGGAAGTTTATGGCTGACAAGAACCCTTTGACTCCGGAAGAAGTGACGGAGTTATTCTCCGAAATCGATGCATCCGGCGTCTTGGATCCCACGCTCGCCAAAAAGCGTACCGAGCGCATGCGTGAGAAGGAGGCTGCGGCCAAGCGCGGTGACAAAGCGGCGCTAGCACAGCTGCGCAGCGAGGACCGCGCGAGCCAGGCAAAACATATCGACCCGCTGTCCGAGGACGATCCTTCGGGCTCGCAGGTGAGCCATACCATTACGAAGACCGCGATGGCCGTGGTCATCGGTATTTTGGTGCTGATCGTGGGCATGCAGATCGGCTACGGCGTGATGCGCCGTCTGAATACCGCCAACCTGTCCGAGAGCGTTTCGGTTGATACCGTTTCTACAGCACTCAAGGGTGGACTCGAGTGGGGCAACGGCTTTACGCAGTTCCCGCTCGACTTTACCGTCGATGAAGCCGATGAGCGTACGGGCACGGTCGAGGTGACGGTGTTGGACACATCGTCTGCCAACGAGCTCGAGCTGCTGTCCAACGGGCAGATCCAGGCCGCGGCGCTTGCGACCAACGCGCTGCTCAACGACAAGATCGACCGCGTGGTGTATAACGTTCACGCCTATATCGACGAGGATAGCAACATTCAGCACGATTCCTTCTTTGGCATGTTCCCCGCGCGGGGCCACCAGAGCGCCATTTTGACGTTCGTGTGGACCAAGAGCTCATCCAACGCCACGAGTATCGACTGGAAGATGCGCATCGTGAGTATGGATGACACCATCGCCGAGCGCATTCAGAAGCAGGTGAACTCGGTGTCGTCGTTGATTGAGGACCCGGTGGTGAGCCAGACCAAGATTGACGAGGAAAAGGCCGAGCGTGACCTGGAACATCGTCTGCATGGCCGCGAGATTTTCCGCGGCGGCAAGCCCGATCGCACACCGTCCGAACTGCTGGAGCAGGACAAGAGAAAGTAAGACGTCATCATCCCGCGTGAGCCACAAGCCTCGCGGGATGATTTTTCTGGGACGGGGATTAAAAAAGGCTCTGTTAGACCAGGATTGACATACATGTGTCCCCACGGTGCCATATCGTTGACCCCGTAGACCGCGATGATGGGGGCAGCATGAACGCCGAAGACCTGGTCCTCAACTTCAAGAAGGGCATGGCGAACCTCAGCAAGACCGAGCGCCGCCGCGCTATCGAGTCCGTCAGGGACGTGATCCGCGCGGCGGCGTTCGACGACGCGGCCGGCTCCGCCTACGAAGTCGAACGCTGCCCGCGCTGCGGGTCCGTCGCGGTCGTGAAGAAGGGCAAATCGAAGAACGGCGAGCAGCGCTACCTCTGCCGGGGCTGCGGCAGGACCTTCGGCATGGGCAGCGAGCGCATCCTGGGGACGAGCAGGCTCCCGAAGGAGACCTGGATGGCCTACGCCGAGTGCTTCGTGCTCATGCTGCCCCTGCGCGAGTGCGCGAGGCGCTGCCGCGTCTGCCTCAAGACCGCCTACACCATGCGCCACAGGCTGATCGAGTGCCTCTCGGCCTACTCCCCCTCGTTCAGGGTCGAGCGGGGCTGCGGCTGCGAGCTCGACGAGACCTACTTCCCCGAGTCGTTCAAGGGCAACCACGCGAAGAGGTCGTTCACGATGCCGCGCCCCTCCCGGCACCGCGGCAAGCAGGTGCACAGGCGCGGGCTGTCGCGCGAACGGATCTGCGTCATGACCGGCGTGAACGACTCGAACGAGACGTTCCTCGAGGTCACGGGGCGGGGCGCCCTTTCGAGGGAACGCGCCATGGACGCGCTGAGGGGCCGCATCGCGGCCGGCTCGGTCGTCGCGACCGACAGGGCGGCCGTCTACGTCAATGTCCTCGCCGAGCTCGAGGTCGCCGCGCACGCGGCCTACGACCCCAAGGACCGCTCCGGGGGAACCATCAACCGGGTCAACGCCGTCCACTCGCTCCTCGGCGCCTTCATGGAGCCGTTCAAGGGCGTGTCGACGAAGCACCTCGATGCCTACCTCGCCTGGTTCAGGTGGTGCCGAACCTTCATGGCGACCGATTCCGGCACCGCCGGGCGCACGGTCGCGCGGCAGCTCGCGCACGGCGTCTGCAGGAGCCGCGTCCGCGACATGTTCAACGTGGAGCCGCCCTACATGGACTACTGGGCCGTGCCCGCCGCATAGAGGCGGTAGAATGGTCGCACCGCGATACACGAGGAGGGGTGAGGCCATGCCGTCGAACATACCGGCCACGACGATCCGCATCGACCCGGAGGTCAAGAAGGAGGCCACGGCCATCCTGGACGAGCTCGGCCTGTCCATGTCCACCGCCGTCAATGCGTTCCTCAGGGCGCTCGTCCGGGAGGGCGGGATGCCGTTCGAGATGAGGGTCAAGACGCCGGCGCCCGACGGGGAGACGGCGAGTTAGCCGGCAGGTCGGCATGTCAATCCTGGTCTAACAGAGCCTTAAAAAATCATTCTGTCATGTATGCAGTTGGCGACAAAGCTCTGCTCTCAGAATGATTTTTTAATCCCCGTCCCAGAAAAATCATTATGCATAGAAAGTCATAATTATCATTTCGTAAACATTTCGATGAAATTAACGCCATGAGGCATGCTTGCGGTTACAATACCGCGAGGCCTAACTACACACCTTTAAGCCGGTCCTGTGAGACCGGGAAGGAGAATTATGGCGAACAACCATACCGCGGGCGCTGCCGCCCGCACCTTCGCGCCCAGCGAGCTTTGCCAGCGCATGCTGGCCAAAACCAGCAAGGGCACCTGCGGTCCCTGCATCCTGTATCTTGAGGATGGGACCATTTTTTATGGACGTGCATGCGGCGCCGAGGGCACCGCGACCGGCGAAGTCTGCTTCAACACCTCGCTCGAGGGCTACTTTGAGGTCATGACCGACCCGAGTTATGCCGGCCAAATCGTAACCATGACCTATCCGCAGATCGGCAACTACGGTATCGACGAGACCGACGTCCAGTCGGCCTTCCCCGGCGACGCCGTGCGCCCTGCGAGCGCTCCGGCTATGCGCGGCATGATCGTTCGCGACATGTGCGCCACGCCTTCTAACTGGCGCTCGGCCGTCAGCGTGCCGGAGTACCTGCGTGCACACGGCATCGTCGCTATCGAGGGCGTCGACACCCGCGCCCTGGTGCGCCACCTGCGCGACAACGGCTCCAAGATGGGCATTATCTCGACCGAGATCTTCGATGTCGACGAGCTTGCCGAGCGTCTGGCCGCAGCGCCCGCGCTGGTAGGCGAGAACCTGGTCAAGACCGTAAGTTGCCCCGCGCCTCACGAGTTTGCCGCCGTCGACCTGCCTGCCACGCATGACTTTGCGCTTTCGACTGCCGCTCCTGCCCGTCACAAAGTGGTCGCCTACGACTGCGGTGTGAAGCGCGGCATTCTGGAGGGGCTGGTCCGCGCCGGCTGCGACCTTACCGTCGTGCCGTGGGACACGCCCGCGAGTGAGGTGCTCGACATGAATCCCGACGGCGTCTTTTTGTCCAATGGCCCCGGCGACCCCGACGCCGTGGTGGAGACCTACGAGCAGGTGCAGCAGCTGATCGGCAAGGTGCCGGTCTTTGGCATTTGCCTGGGCCATCAGATGATCAGCCTGGCCTGCGGCGCCCAGATGGAAAAGCTTAAATTCGGTCACCGCGGTGGCAACCAGCCGGTCATGAACCTGGTAAGCCGTCGCGTGGAGATTACCGCGCAAAACCATGGCTTTGGCCTGCTGTTCCCCAGCCTGGGCAAGCTTGTCCCCGAGCTTTCCGGCGGCGAGACCGAGCATGCGGCCGATGGAGATCTGCGCGTCTGGGTGCGCCGCGGAATCGCGCCGGTCGTGATGAACGAGCGCTTTGGCCGCATTCGCCTAACACATGTGAACCTCAACGACGGCACCGCCGAGGGTATCCAGCTGCTCGACGCCCCGTGCTTCTCGGTCCAGTACCACCCCGAGGCCTCGCCTGGCCCCACCGATGCCCACTATCTCTTTACCGCCTTTACGCGACTCATGGACGGCGAGGAGAACTACCTGGACATCGACACCGCGAAGGACCGCCTTGCCGGCTGGAATTTTGCCGACGATGGTTCCGCCGTTCTACCGAACGGCGGACCGGTCGACGCTGCGGCTGCATCTGGCACATCATCTTGCCGCTCTGCTTCGGACGCGCGGGCATAAGCCCAGCGCGCCCTCGCATCACGGCAACCTGATGCACCAGCTGCACCCTCGCTGACTTTTCCAAAACATTGAGTCAGCCTCTCTAGGAGGTTTTAAACATGCCGAAACGTACTGACATCAAGCGCATCCTCGTCATTGGTTCGGGCCCCATCGTTATTGGCCAGGCCTGTGAGTTCGACTACTCCGGCGCCCAGGCCTGCAAGGTGCTCAAGGAGGATGGCTTTGAGGTCATCCTGGTCAACTCCAACCCGGCGACCATCATGACCGACCCGGGTCTTGCCGACCGCACCTATGTCGAGCCCATCACCACGGAGTTTATCGAGCGCGTAATCAAGAAAGAGCGCCCGGACGCGCTGCTGCCCACGCTGGGCGGCCAGACCGGTCTGAACGCCGCCGTCGAGCTGGCAAAGGACGGCATGCTCGACAAGTACGGCGTCGAGATGATCGGCTGCGACCTGGCCGCTATCGAGCGCGGCGAGGACCGCAGGCTCTTTAATGAGGCCATGGCCGAGATCGGCCTGGAGGTCGCGCGCTCGGGCTATGCCTATAGCGTGGCTGACGCCGAGGCCATCGCCGAGCGCGTGGGCTATCCCTGCGTGCTGCGTCCGAGCTTTACCCTCGGTGGCGCCGGCGGCGGCATCGCGCATACCCACGAGGAGCTCGTCTCCATCGTGAGCCAGGGCCTTGAACTCTCGCCCGCCCACGAGGTGCTGGTCGAGGAGTCCATCGAGGGCTGGAAAGAGTATGAGATGGAGGTCATGCGTGACCACGCCGGCAACGGCATCATCGTGTGCTCCATCGAGAACCTCGACCCCATGGGTGTGCATACCGGCGACTCCATCACCGTGGCGCCGGCGCAGACGCTCTCCGACCTTGAGTATCAGCGCATGCGCGTGGCCTCGCTCGCCATCTTGGAGAAGATCGGTGTCGAGACCGGTGGTTCCAACGTACAGTTTGCCGTGAACCCCAACACCGGCCGCCTGATCGTCATCGAGATGAACCCGCGCGTGAGCCGCTCGTCCGCCCTCGCTTCCAAGGCCACAGGTTTCCCCATCGCCAAGGCTGCCGCGCGCCTGGCCGTGGGCTATACGCTCGACGAGATCGTTAACGACATCACCAAGGCTACGCCCGCCTGTTTTGAGCCCACAATCGACTACTGTGTGGTCAAGGTGCCGCGCTTTGCCTTCGAGAAGTTCAAGGGTACCGACCCCACGCTCACCACGCGCATGAAGGCCGTGGGCGAGATCATGGCGATTGGCCGCACCTTTGAGGAGGCCTTCGGCAAAGCCATGCGCTCGCTGGAGGACGGTCACCAGGGTATCTGCGCCGGTGGCAAGGAGGGTGCCGATAAGCTGAGCGACGATGAGCTCGCTCAAGCCGTGGCCACGCCGACCGAGCACCGCATCTTCTTTGTGGTCGAGGCCCTGCGCCGTGGCTGGGACATCGCTCGCATCCATGCCATCTGCGGCATCGACCCGTGGTACCTCAACCGCATCAACGACATGGTGCAGGTTCAGGAGAGCATCCGCGGCCTGCGTGTGGAGGATATCGACGCCGACGCGATGCGCCTGCTCAAGCAGTACGGCACGAGCGATGCCGAGATCGCTGCGCTGACCGGCTCGGACGAGCGCTTTGTGCGCGCCTATCGCAAGGGTCTGGGCGTGGTTCCCAGCATGAAGACGGTCGATACCTGCGCTGCGGAGTTCTCGAGCGCCACGGAGTACCACTACAAGACGTACGAGAACATCTACCGCACGAGCCCGGATGCCAAGAAGTGCGTGGCTCCCGACGAGACCACGCCGGCGGACAAGCCCAAGGCGATGATCCTGGGCGCCGGCCCCAACCGCATTGGCCAGGGTATCGAGTTCGATTACTGCTGCGTGCACGCGAGCTATGCGCTGGCGGCCCGCGGCTTCGAGACCATCATGGTCAACTGCAATCCCGAGACCGTTTCGACCGACTACGACACGTCCGACCGTCTGTACTTTGAGCCGCTCACCTACGAGGACGTCATGGATGTCATCGATGTTGAGCGACCCGACGGCGTCGTGGTGACGCTCGGCGGCCAGACTCCGCTTAAGCTGGCGCGCATGCTCGAGGAGAGCGGCGTGAACATCATGGGCACCAAGCCCGATGCCATCGACTTTGCCGAGGACCGCGAGCGCTTTGCCGCCCTGCTCGACAAGCTGGGCATTATGTATCCGCCGGCGGGCCAGGCAACCTCGTTTGAGGAGGCCGAGGCCGTGGCCGCGCATATTGGCTACCCGCTGCTGGTGCGTCCGAGCTACGTGCTGGGCGGCCGCGGCATGATGATCGCCTACGATGCCGAGCATCTGCGCGATTACATGGCCGAGGCTGCGCGCATTAGCCCCGACTACCCGGTGTATCTGGACCGCTTCTTGGAGGGCGCGATCGAGTCCGATGTCGACGCCCTGTGCGATGGCGAAGAGGTCTACATCGGCGGCATTCTGGAGCATATCGAGGAGGCCGGTATTCACTCCGGCGACTCTGCGACCTGCATTCCGCCGTTCAGCTTTAGCGAGAGCCTGCAGGCAAAGCTTCGCGAGACTACGCGCCGCATCGCGATGGCGCTGGGCGTACGCGGCCTGGTCAACGTGCAGTACGCCATTAAGGGCGAGACCGTCTATGTGATCGAGGCCAACCCGCGTGCCAGCCGTACCGTGCCGTTTATCTCCAAGGCCACCGGCGTGCCGCTGGCCAAGTGCGCGGCGCGTATCATGGCAGGCGATTCCATCGCGAGCCTGGGCCTGCCGAGCGACGAGCGTCAGCTGGACTGGTTCTGCATGAAGGAAGCCGTTATGCCCTGGGGCCGTTTCCCGGGCGCCGACGTTATCCTGGGGCCCGAGATGAAGTCTACGGGCGAGGTCATGGGTATCGCCAAGAGCTATCCCGAGGCATATGCCAAGACGCAGCTGGCGATTGACTACAAGCTGCCCGACCCGAGCGCCGGCAAGGTGTTCATTAGCGTGTGCGACCGCGACAAGCGTCATATCCTTTCGGTCGCGCGTATCCTGCGTTACCTGGGCTTTGACATCTGCTCCACCGAGGGCACGGCGCGCGTGCTGCGCGGCGGCAACGTGACCTGCGAGGTTGTGGAGAAGATCAGCGGCCCGCACGACGGCGAGCGTCCCAACATCGGCGACCTCATCGCCGATGGCAAGATTGCGGTGATCATTAATACGCCATACGGCCCGGGCTCGCGTGGCGACGGTTATCTGCTGCGCACCGAGGCCGTGCGCCGCGGCGTGACCTGCGTGACCGCGATGTCTGCCGCCAACACGTACGTGAGTGCCATCGAGGCCGTGCGCGAGGACCAGCAGGGTCACGGCAGCGCCAACGACATGGGCATGGACGTCATCGCCCTGCAGGACCTGCCGCAGCACACGGTGTAGTTGACCTGGCCGGCCGGGGCGGCAGCCGGACACTTTCTCTCGGAAACTGGGCTTCGCGAAGTTTTCCGAGAGAAAGGACCGCCTCCCGCCCCGGCCTGCGGTGATTCAATAGCACCGTGTGCTGCCGAAGGGGCTTTGCGCGATGACTAGGGCTGAATAGAAAATGAGTGCGGGCGCCGTCGTTCATTCGAACGACGGCGCCCACGTTATATAGGAGGGACTTTCAGCCTCGTCAACCTCCCATTCCAAACCAAATCAGCCAACGTACGTCATGGCAATATCCGGTAGGTCGCAGGGTGTCCCGCGGCGGGCTGGGTTATTTAGCTGAGCGACTTTGCGAAGCAAGGGGAGCGAAGATAAAAACCCAGCCCGCCCCCGACGCACTGTGTCTAGACGGATTGCACCTCCCCCTGTTTCTAGAGATAAATACCATTTAGCGGTGATATTCAACCGTTCAAGATATTGTGTAATGGCATATTACGTCATATGACGTAATATGCCATAAGCAGTCAAGGATGATTGTCTGCGTTCAAGTCGAGAAAGGGGCAAAATGATTAAACTGTGCCGCGTCGATAGCCGGTTAGTGCATGGGCAGACCGTGTTCTCTTGGTATCCAGCGCTTAAAGCAAACGCTATTCTTGTGGTTTCAGATGAGTACGCCGCAAGCAAAGAGCGAATTCAAGCGCTGCGAATTGCAAAACCCGCTGATGCCAAATTGGTTGTCAAAAGTGTAGAAGATTCCATCGTGGCCCTTAACGGAAGCGCGGTGGATAAATACGAGCTAATTGTTGTTACGGGAAATGTACATGACGCCTGTGAAGTTGCGCGTGCGTGTCCAAAAATAACGTCTGTGAATTTAGGCGGCGCTCGACCGTTGGGGGATAGCGTAAAGGAGCTTGGCCCTGCTGTGCGCCTTTCCCAATCCGATATTAATGAAATTAAGAAAGCCATGGCTGATGGAATCGAGTTCGAGGTAAGGCAGGTTGCTAGTGAGAAAAAACGCATCGTAACAAGTTTTGATTTGTAGGAAGAGAGAGAAATATGCTGCTTCAGGCTTTTCTGGTTGGTCTTGCTGCTGCTATAGGTCAATCGGATTATTTGCTCGGTACCGCGATGGTCGAGCGTCCGATTGTCCTCGGAGCGATTGTCGGTATTTTTTTGGGTGATATTCCGACTGGCGTTATTGTTGGTTTCCAGCTCGAACTCGCGTTTATGGGGGTCTGGCAGGTTGGTGCTGCCGTGCCGCCCAACGTAATTGTTGGTTCAGTTTTGGGAACAGCCTTTGCGATTACTATGGGTGCGGGTCCCGAGACCGCTCTGACTATTGCTATGCCCACTGCGGTGCTTGCCGGCATGTTTGACAGCCTTATGTATAGCGTTGTTACGCCTCCTATGGCTGTCTGGGCTGATCGTGGTGCCGAAAAGGACGACCGCAAAACGATTGCAGCCGCTATGTGGACCAATGGAATTCTCTACATCATTGCGCTTGGCTTGATTTGCGGCGTGGCTTTTTACGTTGGAAATGATGCTGTTCAGGCGCTGATTGACGCCATCCCTGATTGGCTTACGAATGGGCTTACGATCGCAACGGGTATTCTGCCCGCGCTTGGATTTGCGCAGCTTATGTCAATCCTGTCCACCAAGGAGCTGAGCTTCCTATTCTTTGGAGGCTTCTTGCTGAGTGCCTATCTAAATATTCCGACGATCGGTATCGTGGCGTTTTCGCTGATCCTGATTGGGATCCTCAATATGGCTCACATTTTTATGCCTGCCAGTGCGGCGGTCGCTAAGGAGGTTGACGATGACAACGAATTCTAATGATGTTCTTGAGCTCTCGCCGGAGTCAAATAAATCGACCGATAAGAGAATAACCAAGAAAGACTTAAAGGCGTTATTTTGGCGTAGCTTTCCACTCAACATCATGTGGAGCTTTGACCGACAAATGAACGTTGGTTTCTGCTACGACATGATTCCGGTAATCAAGCGGTTATACGATAAGCCCGAAGATCGGATCGAGGCATATAAGCGTCATCTTGAGTTCTACAATATTCAAGTTACGTTTAATCCTCTGGTCGCCGGCATTGTGGCCTCCATGGAGGAGGAGAACGCCAACAATCAGGACTTTGACGCCGCCTCAATTAACGCCATGAAAGCATCGCTTATGGCTCCGCTTTCCGGTATTGGAGATTCGCTGATCGCCAGTACGCTTCGCATGATTGCGACGGGCGTTGTGACGGGACTTTGCCTTTCGGGCAGTCTGCTCGGCCCAATCCTGTTCCTGCTTCTTTATAATGTCCCAACGATCCTGATCCGCTGGTTTGGGCTTCAGTATGGTTATTCGCTTGGCAGTGGCATGATTTCAAAGCTGAACGATTCTGATGTAATGCGCAAAGTTACGTCCGGCCTGGCGATTGTGGGACTAATGGTAGTTGGTGGAATGGTAGCGACCACCGTTGCAGTTACCACTCCGCTCGCTCTTAACTTCGGCGACACCGCGTTTAAGTTGCAGGAAACGCTCGACGGGATATTCCCGGCTCTTTTGCCGCTCTGCGCGTTCGGAATCATGTGTCTTTGCAATAAGAAACAGGTCAAAATAATTTGGCAGATTGTGGGCATTCTCGCTGCTGGTATTGTGCTCGGCGTCCTGGGGATTTTGGGCTAGAGAAGGCGTCCATCTTTTGAGATGCTGAACTCGAAGGACGATGCGTCTGCTCGCCAAACGGTTTTTGAATAGTGGAGCGGCATCTCATCGCAGGCATATGTGACGTGCTCGACAACGCTCACGGGGGCTCCAACGATATAACCGAGAAGGCTTGCTTCTTGGAGCCCCGCTATTCCTGCGGTGATTTTGAGCTTCTCAATACCGGTTGCGATGCTGTAATGGTTGGCGATCAGGTCGAAAAGACTGGCATTGTCTGTGAGAAGCTCCAGCAGTCCGGGTAGAGTGCTCTGCGTTGCATAAACGGTGTCGATGGCGCAGGGGGCATTTTCGATATAAACCAAGCGCGCAACTCGTTGCACTACGGTTCCGTTGTCAATTTTGAGCTCCCGTGCAATGTGGGCATCAGCCTTGATTAAGCCTGTTTCCAAGATGGACTTGGTTGTTTTATCGCCGTATTGGGGGTCGGCGCTCAAATTGAAAATGGTGCTTGTTCCTCGTTTCAGGGTGAGCTTCGATGGGTTTACGAATGTTCCCTTGCCTCGCAGGCGGTAGAGCAAGCTTTGGTCAATGAGATTCTGTACGGCGCGTCTTACGGTGATCCTGCTTACTTTGTATTGCTTGCAAAGCTCGGTTTCGGTGGGAATCTGACTGCCGCCGGGGAGTTCGCCAGAAACTATTTTCTTGAGGATGTCGTTTTCAACGGTCTGATAGAGAAGTTCTGGCTGAGTGAACTCGTCTTTTGCTGCAGGCATGGTGGACCCCTTGGTTTTCAGTTTCTTTAGTACATAGATATACGACAACTGAGGACATCATAAGCCGTTATCTCAAAAGTTATGGAAATATCGATTTGGCGTTATTGCCGAGAGGGGATTTAAGATGGGTAGACAATACGACGAGGCGTTGATTGGTGCCATTTCCAGTCGCTCGTTTATAACCGAGAAGAGAGGGCTCGAGGTTCAAATTCGTCCGGTTCCTGATGATGAAAGAGAGCATGTGCTTGACCCACGAATTCTCGAGGTATCCCGCAAGAAGATGCGGAATGTTAGCATGTCTCCGAGCTGGACGAGCCTTATTGGAATGCGTCATCGCCCGGATAAGCCGACATACCGCCTACTCGATGGTGAGGTTCAGCGCGATGAGATCCTCATGGAGGCGGCCGATCGCTATATAGATTTATTCGTCTGGACGCCACCAAATCATAAGGAGGCAAGTCCGGCGCTTGTTTACCTGCACGGCGGCGCGTTTATGGCGGGGAATGTTCTGCAATTTGAACATCAGCTCGAGTTCATCGCCGAAAAGTCTGGTGCAGTGGTGGTTTATCCGGAATACCGCTTGGCGCCGGAGACGGCATTTCCGGGGCAGATCGAGGATTGCGTTCTTGCTCTTGATTATGTGCGCGAGCATGCCGCGGATCTCGGAATCGATCCTCATAAAATAATGGTCGCCGGCGACTCCGCGGGAGGAAGCCTTACTAATGCGTGTGTTCAGCTCAGGGGTGCTGGAGCTGTAGCCCATGCCTTCGAAATCTATCCTGAAGTCGACCTTGCGGGCGAACAGGGCGAGGGATATGAGGATTTTCCTGCGATAGCCGATCAGGAGGACGTTGCGCGTTTTCGCATCGACCATCTTCGCGATTCGGACGGTCCGATGGTCGAACTTTGCGCACACGGAAAAATGTCTCCTCATGACCCGTTGATTTCTGCGCTAATGCTTGAGGACTGCACTGATTTCTCCCCGGTGACTATCGTGACATCCGAATACGATCCGCTTCGTATCCCCGATGAAAAATGGGCTACAAAATTACGGTCTTCAGGAATCGATGTTGAGGTCATCGAATATGCCGGGTGTGACCATGGTTTTTTCGATCATTTTGGCGTGTACCCGCAATCGGAAGACGTGTGTTTGTTGATGGCCGAGAAGCTTAAAGAAATGGCTGCACAATAACGTCTCTCGGCGATAAGGGACTGAAGTCGCCTGTGTTTCTGCGTTTGTGGTTCTCGGTCTGATTATAAAAATGAGGCTTGCTCCTTGCCCGAGTGGGTGGGGAGCAGTTTGTTTTTTGTAGCGATGCGAGGCGAATGCCGCGTGCTTTAGATTGCCATTTTGCTTCGCTGTATACCACTTGACGTAATAAAAGAGGCAAGGGCGGTGCGAGGGCCAACAGTCATTCTAAGCTCGGATTCGTATCCTAAAAGGTTGTTTCTGTTGCGCGGCACAATATAGCAAAAAAGAATGATAAAATGAATTCGAAAAAGAATTCATTTTTAGGAGGTATGTATGCCTGCCTTGCAGATGCTCGACAACCTTGTTCCAATTAGCGATTTCAGCCACGGTAAGGGCTCGGCTGCCTTTTCGAAGGTTGGGGACGACAATCCTGTTGTGGTCCTCAAACACAACAAGCCAGCATTTGTGATTGTGACACCCGATGAATACAGGGAAGCGAAGCAAGCGGAGGAGGACCTCGCCTTGTTAACGTTGGCGCTTAAGAGAGTGGCTGCGACAGGTGACGATGCGCTTGTTTCCCTGTCTGATGTTATGGAAGAGCTGGGTGTGAGCCAGGACGAACTCGATCAGATGGATGAGGTCGAGTTTGAATGAGTGGGTACGAAGTCGCTTTCTACCCAGATGCTCTCAAGGATATTAAGCGTCTGGACGGCTCCCAACGAAAGATTGTCCTTAAGGCTATAGAAAAAATCAGAACGAACCCATTGCCGCAGAACGAGGGTGGATTTGGCAAGCCTCTTGGAAACAAGGCGGGTACGGATTTGACTGGCTTTATGAAAATCAAGCTCAGGGGAAGTGGCATTCGAATCGTGTACCGTCTCATCAGAATTAAAGAAAAAATGGCCATCGTAGTGGTAGGCGCTCGCGAAGACATGGAAGTCTACCGAACTGCTCAGAGACGAACACTCGATTTCGAGAAATGGGCGGAAGAGAATATCTAGCTTTAACGATGAACGACGAGTGAGCGTTGGTAGGGCCCTGACGAATTAGATTCGTCAGGGTTTTTTCTGGACCAATTGCCTTTCAGCCTCCGTTAACCTTTCTTTCCAATTCACCAGCCAACGTACGTCATGGCAATCCCCGGTAGGTCGCAGGGTGGCGGCTGAGCCTTTCCCTCGGGAAACTTCGCGAAGCCCAGTTCCCGAGGGAAAGGCTCAGCCGCCACCACAAAGACCGCAGGGACGGGAGCGGCTATACTACTCTCAGTAGTTAAGGGTCGCGGATCCGCCGCGTCACCGCTCTCAACAGGAGGTCTTTGTTTATGGCAGATCAAAAGCCGGTTGTCGGGATCATCATGGGCTCCAAGTCCGATCTGGGCGTTATGGAAGGCTGCACCGCCGAGCTCGAGGCGCTGGGCGTGCCCTATGAGCTTGTCATTGCGAGCGCACACCGCACACCGGCGAAGGTCCACGAGTGGGCTTCGACTGCCGCCGATCGCGGTATCAAAGTGATTATCGCCGCCGCCGGCAAGGCCGCTCACCTGGGTGGTGTCGTGGCTGCCTTTACGCCGCTGCCGGTCATCGGCGTGCCTATGAAGACGAGTGACCTGGGCGGCATGGATTCGCTGCTGTCGATGGTGCAGATGCCTTCGGGCGTGCCCGTGGCCTGCGTTGCCATCAACGGCGCCAAGAACGCCGCCATCTACGCCACGCAGATTCTGGGCGCTTGCGACCCCGAGTACCGCAAGGTTATCGAGAAGATGAAGCAGGAGATGGCTGACGCCTAGGCGTTCCGCCGTTTCGCCGCAGTATAAGGAGAGCCATGTCCGACTATCAGGGAAAACGATTCAAGGCTTCTCAGATTCCCGATCCGTCGAAGCCGGGTGCTGCCAGTGCGGCGCAGCAGGGTCGGACATCCTCTCCTCAGCAGCCGCGCGCGCCGCGTCCTGTGACGCCGGCGACGCATCGTCGACAGGACGCGCCGGCTGCGTATCGCCCTTCGTCATATGGCACGGCAAAGAAGCAGGCCCGGACGCCGAGGCAAACGAGCGGCGCGGCGTCCAGCTACACTGAGCCGCCGCGCAAAAAGCGCCGCTCCATTATTCCCATTCTGCTCATCATCATCGGCATCGGTCTGATTGTTGCCGCCGCTGCCATCTTTATCAATGCACAGATTGGCTACAAGCAGGCGAGCGAGTCGTATCAGAAAATCGAGAAGCAATATGTAAGCGATAAGGACGCCAGCGGCGTGCCGACTATCGACTTCGATGCGCTTGCTCAGACAAACCCCGAGATTGTGGGTTGGATTTATGTGCCGGGAACCAACATCAACTATCCCGTGGTGCAGACCAACAACAACTCCAAATACCTCAACACGCTGTTCGACGGTACGGCCAATGCATCTGGGGCCATTTTCCTGGATAGCGATGACACCGCGCCGGGAATGGTTGACCAGCAGACCACGATCTACGGCCACCATATGAACGATGGGTCGATGTTCAACGTGATTTCGGATACGACTGACCAGGCAACGTTCGATAGCATTGAATATGTGTACTACATCACACGGGATGCTACGTATAAGCTGCGTCCGCTGGCGACCAAGGTCGTTGAGGATACGTACTCCAAGGCGCGCACGCCCAATTTTGAGGGCGATGACGGGCTCAAGAACTACCTGTCCGAGATGCTCGACGGTGCCTCTGCCGTGGCGAGCGATGCCACCGATCGTGCCGCTTCGGCAACCAAGGTCGTGACGCTTGTGACCTGTCGTTCGTTATCGCTGAGCAACACGCGTGCTGTCATGGTGCTCACGCCGGTCGAGGAATAAGTTGTTCGAAAGTAGCTAAAAAAGCCCCGTTCCAAATTGGCTACTCGACGACGGTAAGGGAGAAATGATGCTCGAGAATGGCAAAATGATGCCTTCGGTTGATGCTTGGCTGCGCGAGGCCAAGGCCGATTCGTCGGCACCTGCGTGCGGTATGTATCTGACACATAACGGTGTGGTGCGCGCGACGCCCAAGGCCGAGGCGCGCGGTGTCGAGACCGATGGCGTGGCGCCGGGCCACAAGGTGGGCGGCATGGTGTTTGGCTACGACGCCAGCAAGGTACAGGCCGCCATCGAGGCGACGCGCGCGATGCCGGGTGTCGGCTATGTGCGCGTGTGGCTGGCAAGCGGCGAGCTTGCCGTAGGTGACGACATCATGCTCGTGCTCATCGGCGGGGACATTCGCCCGCACGTGGTCGATGCGCTGCAGGCGCTCGTTGGCACCATCAAGAATGAATGCGTGAGTGAGGTCGAGCGCGAGGCGTAGAGGCTTGCGTCGATAGAAGGCTCGTTTATAAAAATGCCCGCCGGTACGTGTGATACCGGCGGGCATTTTGCGTTTTGGGCGCGGTTGGCGCTACACGCGCGTCGCATCCTTGGGGCTCATGGTCATGCTCTGGAAGCGGTTCTCCATGTAGTCGTTATCGAAATACTTGCCGTAGAACTGCGCGACGGGAATATCCGGCTCCGTGCCGTTGACGCGCTGGTACCAGTAGTCGAGCGACTGCAGCGTCATGACGCCGTCGACCAGCATAATGACGGTAAAGATGACGGTAGCCGAGTAGCGACTCTTCCACGGAATCATGTTGATGAGCTTGAGCAGCCTCGGCAGCAGCAGCTTGATCCAGATAAGGCCACCCAGGCCCCACAGGCAGGCAAAGCCCGTGCAGGTGCGTCCGCCCGTAAGGACGGCGAGTGGGTCGGGCATGCCGAACAGTTTCATGTGCGAGTAGCTCCACGACACCACGCCAAATGAGGTCTGCATAAACCAGCCTACAAACACCTCGAAAGCGCCGCCGATCAGGGCACTTACCAGGAAAATGATCAGAGGATTCTTTTTATAGAAGCGGTTGAGCGCCATGGTCATGAGCACCGCGCCAAATCCGTAGATGGGGCTAAAGGGGCCAAATAGCATACCGGCCCGGTCCTGATAGACGCCGGGATCGACGACGACCATATGCCAGACTTCCTCGAGAATGAGACCTAACACGCTGCAGACGAAGAATACCCAGAACAGGTTGAAGTAGTTGAGCTTGATGTAGCCCTCGCCGGTTTCGTCGCGGCCGAGCATCCCCGCGGCGGCGGCATCGCGGTCGAGCATCTCTTGCAGACGGCGCTGCAGTTCGCGCTCCTGGCGTAGCGTGGGGTCGACGGTGGCCGACAGCGCAATGAGGATACCGAGCTGAATGGCGGGGCGCAGCAGGAAGGGTCCGATACCCTGGAGCATCACGTCAACTAAAAGCTCCACGACGGTCAATGCGATGAGGACGTAAGACAGGCGGGCGGCATTGCGCCGCTGGTCCTTGATGAGGTCCAGGCCAAAGACGATTAAGATGATCGCGCTTGCCGCCGAGAGCATAATGCCGGCGACGATAAGGCCAACCGCGACCAGGGTGTTATCACCGAGCTTAGCGGCGGCGTTGCCGTTAATGAGTGCGGTGATGACCTGCCACATAAAGACGGCGACCGACGGGAGTGTGCCCACGCCGGACAGGATGCACAGGACGGCGTACACTTTAATGATGAGGGGAATCTTCTTGACCTCCGTGGCGCTGGGGACGCTGGGGTCGAGTTCGTTTCGATCCATACAGAACCTTTCTCGCTTTGTCCTAGGTTACTAGGATACGCCGCCGACCTGCTAAAAGACAGGACGAACGTCCCAATTGCAACTTTGCAATCCCCAACGGTGGACGCGGCGGCCATATGGGGGCGCGGGCGCCTGCACTGGGCAGACCAATAAAATGTTTGGCCGCAAAACGGATTATTAGCTCGGTGGGCTTTTAAAAAGCGCTGCTCATGCGCTGGGGAGCGCGTCGCGCCGTGCGTATAATAAGGCGGGTAACGCCAAAATACGAGGCTCTGAGGGGATGCCATGTCTCAAGAAACCATCCGCGCGGCCGAGCGCGCCGCGGGACAGGTGAACGCCATGTCGACGTATGATCCGGACTCCGACCAGCTGCATGAGGAATGCGGCGTTTTTGGTGTGTGGGCGCCCGATCGTGACGTGGCTCGACTGACGTACTTTGGCCTGCGTGCACTGCAGCACCGTGGCCAAGAATCGGCGGGAATCGCTGTTGGTGACGGCGGTACGGTTATGGTCCGCAAGGACCTGGGCCTGCTCGACCGCGTGTTCTCCAATGCCGACTTATCGACGCTCTCCGGTCAGCTGGCCGTGGGTCATGTGCGCTATGGCACCGCCGGCGCCAAGAGCTGGGAAGCCTCTCAGCCGCACCTCTCTACCATCAATAGCGTCATTATCGCGCTCGCGCACAACGGCACCCTCGTCAACACCGACGAGCTGCGCCGCCAGCTGATCGAGCTGGGCGTGCCGTTCCTCTCCAACTCGGATTCCGAGGTCGCGACCAAACTCATCGGCTACTTTACTCAGCGTACAGGCCATCTGCGCGAGGGCATTCGCAAGACCATGGAGCTCGTGCGTGGCGGCTACGCCATGACGCTCATCAACGAGCAGGCGCTCTATGCATTCCGCGATCCGCACGGCATTCGCCCGCTCGTGCTGGGCAAGCTGGTGGACGAGGGCCTGGACCAGGCCGATGCCGCATCCGTTTCGAAGCTGCCGTCGCAGGACGGCGCCGCGACGGTCGACGCCACCACCCGTGTCACCCGCGCCGGCGGCTGGGTCGTCGCCTCCGAGACTTGTGCGCTCGACATTGTGGGCGCCGAGTACGTCCGCGACGTCCGTCCCGGTGAGATTTTGCGCATCAGCGCCGAGGGCCTTGTGTCCGAGCAGGGTGTGCCCGCTGCCGAAGAGCCTGCTAACTGCATCTTTGAGCAGGTCTACTTCGCCCGCCCCGATTCCATCATGAACGGCAAGAGCGTCTACGCCTGCCGTTACGACATGGGTCGTCAGCTGGCACATGAGGAGCCCGTCGAGGCCGACCTGGTCATCGGCGTGCCTGACTCCGGCCTGCCGCCCGCGGAGGGGTATTCGCACGAGAGCGGCATTCCCTTTGGCGAGGGCCTTATCAAGAACCGTTACGTGGGCCGCACGTTTATCGAGCCTACGCAGGAGTTGCGCGCCATGGGCGTGCGTATGAAACTCAACCCGCTGCGCGACAACATCGAGGGCAAGCGCCTGGTCGTCATCGACGACTCCATCGTCCGCGGCACCACCATGGTGCAGCTCGTCAAGATGCTGCGCAACGCCGGCGCCAAGGAGATTCATATCCGCATCAACTCGCCCGAGGTCATCTGGCCGTGCTTCTACGGTATCGATACCGACGTGCAGTCGCAGCTTATCAGCGCCAACAAGACGGTCGATGAGATCTGCGAGTACATTGGCGCCGATTCGCTGGCCTTCCTTTCGGTTGAGGGCCTGCTTAAGGTCATGCCCAAGGGCGGTTACTGCGATGCGTGCTTTACCGGACGCTACCCCGTAGCGATTCCCGAGAGCTTTGGCCGCGACAAGTTCATGGAGGGCTTTAAGCCCCGCAACCTGGACAAGCCGTTGCACTTTGACGACGACGCCGTGGTCGAGAAATACGACGACCGCAGCTGGGAAGAGGAGCACGGCGAGGCCTAAAATCTGCCATTTAGGGACAGGTTTATTCTGGTAGGTTTTACCTGCTGTTTTGTTGATATGACGGCGCGTGCTGTTATGGCGCGCGCCGAAATGAACGCAACTATGAGCACCGTTTGGCGCCCGCGCGGCGCCACGGTAGTGGGAGAGGAAGGCTCAGATGAGCGACAGCAAGCATGTGACGTATGAGGACGCCGGCGTCGATACCGCCGAGGGTGGCCGCGCCGTCGACGCTATTAAGCAGATGGTCAAGGACACCAACCGCCCCGAGGTTATCGGCGGCATCGGTGGCTTTGGTGGCCTGTTCTCGGCTGCCGCGCTCAAGGATATGGAAGACCCGATCCTGATCAGCGGCACCGACGGCGTGGGCACCAAGCTCGTGCTCGCCCAGATCATGGACCGTCACGAGACGGTGGGCCAGGACTTGGTCGCCATGTGCGTCAATGACATTTTGGCTTCGGGCGCCGAGCCGCTGTTCTTCCTGGATTACGTTGCCATCGGTCACATTGAGGCCGAGCACATGGCAAAGATCATCAAGGGCGTGGCCGACGGCTGCAAGCTCGCGGGCTGCGCGCTCGTGGGCGGCGAGATGGCCGAGCACCCGGGCGTCATGGCCCCCGCCGATTACGACCTCGCCGGCTTTACCGTGGGTGTTGTCGATCGTCCCAAGATGCTCGACCCCGCGAACGTTCGCCCCGGCGATGTGATCCTGGGCCTGCCCTCCACCGGCGTGCACTCCAACGGATACTCACTCGTGCGCAAGGTCATCGGTGTCGACGGCATCAAGCCGGGCACGCCCGAGGCCGCCGCTAAGGCCGAGGAACTGAGCCGTCCGCTCGAGGAGCTCGGCGGTGCTTCGCTGGCCGATGCTCTGCTGGCCCCTACGCGCATCTACGTCAAGCCGATTCTGGAGCTGCTGCGCGGCGGCGCTAACGTGCACGCCATCGCCCACATCACCGGCGGCGGTATCACCGAGAACCTCAACCGTGCGCTCGCCGACGACGTCGACGCCGTGGTCACCCGCAACGGCGCCGAGATGGGCTGGGACGTTCCGCCCGTCATCACCTACGTGTCGCGTCAGGCCGAGCTCGCGCCCAACGAGGCATGCAAGACCTTCAACATGGGCGTCGGCCTGTGCCTGATCGTCGCCCCCGAGGACGAGGCTGCCGTGACCGAGGCTCTGGTCGCGCTAGGCGAGAAGCCGTTCCGCGTGGGTGAGTGCGTCGAGGGCTCCGGTAAGGTCGTGTACTCCGATGAGCGCTAACGAGCAGATGGTTGCTGCCGAGGGCCTAGGCTTTGTACCCTACACCCGTCCGACCGGCACCGATACGGCCGAGCCGCTTAAGATTGGCGTGCTTATCAGCGGTTCGGGTACCAACCTGCAGGCGCTGATCGACCTGATCGCCGCCGGCAAGCTCAACGCCTCGATTGAACTTGTGGTGTCGAGCCGTCCTTCGGCCAAGGGCCTGCAGCGTGCCGAGCGTGCGGGCATCCAGACACTCACGCTGTCCAAGGATGTCTATGCCGATCCCATCGCGGCTGACGAGATCATTGCGCATGAGCTGCTCGAGCGCGGCTGCGAATATGTGGTCATGGCCGGCTATATGCGCATGGTGCACACGCCGCTGCTGGCAGCGTTTCCCAATCGCGTGGTCAACCTGCATCCGGCATTGCTGCCGAGCTTTACCGGCGCCCATGCGATTGACGATGCGTTTGCTCGCGGCGTCAAGGTGACCGGCGTGACCGTGCACTTTGCCAACGAGATTTACGACAACGGCCCCATCATCGCCCAGCGTGCACTGGCTGTCGAGGAGGGCTGGGACGTCGACACACTCGAGGAGCACATCCACGCGATCGAGCATGTGCTGTATCCCGAGGTCGTGCAAATGCTCGCCGACGGTCGCGTTCACGTGCTGGAGAGCGGCAAGGTCGCAATTGATGCGCCTCGCGGCTAGTGGCGCACAGTACAATTTAGCCGAGTAGTCAGGGTGGTCATTGGCGCCAAGGCGCACGTGGCCACCCTTTGTTTTGGGTAGTCACCTGCGACGTTCTTTAACGACTAGTCGTTTAAGAACGTCCCAGGTGACTAGATGAGAGAGGTGAGCGTATGGCGGATAACGAAGCGCTGTTTACGCCTGAGCTGGTGTTTTTTGATTGGGAGCGTGCGACGCCGGGCGAGGTGTTTGCGCGGCTTGAGGGCGAGCTTGCCCCGCGCGGCTACATTGTCGACGGTTGGCTCGACGCCGTTCGCACGCGCGAGGATGCCTACCCTACGGGTCTTGCCATGCCGGCGGCAAACATTGCCATTCCGCATACCGATCCGGGGTTTGTGGCCAAGCCCTATATCGCGGTGGTGAAGCCCGCCGCGCCCGTGACATTTAACACTATGGCTGGCATGGGCGCTCCGGTGCCGGCGCAGATCGTCATCAATCTGGGCATCGTCGAGCCGGGCGGCCAGGTCGAGGCCCTTCAGGCGCTCATGAACATCTTTATGGACGCCGATGCCGCAGCCGACGTGCTCGGCCAGACCACGCCCCAGGGCATGGTCGACGCCATCCGCCGTCACTTCTAAGGTGGGGCTGAGCCGGCACTTGGGGACTGTCCCTAACTGCCGGCTGCCAGAGCTGTCCCCTTTGCACCAAAATGGTGCAGATTAACCTGTCCCCAATGCACCAAGCGTGCCGCGGGGGCTGCGTTGTGACACAATGGCGTTTGTTCGATTCGTTATGCGAAAGGCCAACTATGGCAAATAAGAAAAAGAACTCCGAGGCCGCGCCGACGCCCGAGCAGCAGGCCCGCGCTGCCTCCAGCTCTCGCAAGAAGCAGCGCAAGACGTACGTGTCTAAGACCGTCAAGATCGTCCTGGTGGTCATCGGCGTGCTGGCGATGCTGCTTTCCGTCTCGGCGATGGCGTGCTCCGGCCTTATGTCGCAGGCCGAGGACACCTCGGGCTACAAGCTGACCGGCGGTGTTGCTGCAACTATCAACGGCACCAACCTCACCGAGGACACCGTGACCAAGCAGATCATGAGCATGCGCACGTCCAACGGCTACACCAAGGATAAGGATTGGGCGCAGTATCTGGTTGACAACGACCTCACGCCCAAGAAGTACCGCAAGCAACTCATCGACTCCTACACGCAGCAGATTCTGCTTCAACAGGCACAGAAGGAGAACGGCGTGACGGTGTCGGACGAGGAGGTCGAGAAGGCTTGGAAGGACGCGTGCAAGAGCGCGGGCGGTGCCAAGGCCTTTAAGAAGACCCTCAAGACCTACGGCTATACCGAGGACACCTACAAGGACTCACTCAAGGAGAGTCTGGCGCAGCAGAAACTCAAGGATGCCGTCGCGCCCACGAGCAAGCCCAAGGACAGCGAGATTGTCGATTACATCAACGAAAACCTGTCCAGCTACAACGACGCCCGCCGCTCGTCGAACATCCTGATCAAGGTTGATTCCGACGCTTCCGACGAGGACAAGGCTGCCGCCAAGGCCAAGGCGCAGGAGTGCCTGGACAAGATCAACTCCGGTGAGCTGAGCTTTGAGGACGCCGTTGAGCAGTACTCCGAGGACACCGGTTCCAAGGAGAAGAAGGGCGATGTGGGCTGGGATAAGCTCACCACTTTCGTCGACAGCTACCAGACGGCGCTCGAGGGACTCAACAAGGGCGACGTGAGCGAAGTCGTCGAGTCGACCTATGGCTACCACATCATCAAGTGCACCGACTACTTCCATGTCGATAATCAGGTTGATGACATCAACCAGGTGCCCAAGGACATCAAGAAGTATGTCTCCAACGTGGTGAAGACGCAGGCGGCCAGCACCGCGTACAGCGAGTGGCTAGAGCAGTACAAGAAGGATGCCGACATCACCGTTAATCCCATGCCCAAAGACGTGCCATACAACGTCAGCCTGAAGGGCGTCACCAAGAGTTCGACCGACGATTCGTCGACGACTGAGTAATCATGGGGCGGTGCTCGCGCGAGTGCCGCCCACGCTATTAGAGAGGATTTGCAGATGACCAACGAAGAGCTGCAGAAGGAAATGATCGCGGCCATGAAGGCCAAGGACAAGGTTCGCCTGTCCATCATTCGCCAGGTTAAGGCCGAGGTGAAGAATATCGAGGTTAACGAGCGCCGCGATGTGACCGAGGAGGACGTCAACAGCATGATCAAGCGTCTGATTAAGCAGACGAGCGAGACGCTGGAGATGTCCATCAAGGCCGGTACCGACCAGGAGCGTACCGACAACCTGACCGAGCAGGTCAAGATTCTGGAAAGTCTGCTGCCCGCGCGGGTTTCGGGCGAGGAGCTCGAGGCCCTGATCGAGCAGGTCATCGCCGAGCTGGGCGCCACGTCCAAGAAGCAGATGGGCCAGGTTATGGGTGCGCTCGGCAAGGCCACCGGCGGCAACTTCGACAAGCCTGCGGCTGCCAAGATTGTTGGCGCAAAGCTTGCGTAAGGGCCGAGCGGTACATAGTTGATGTTAAGGGGACGTGACCATTGCGGTCGCGCCCTTTTTGTTGGCCGATGAAGGGCGCCTCCCCTGGCTGGTCATTGGGCACTCATTGGGGACAGGCTTAAATGAGTGCCCAATGAGCAGGTACTCATTTAAGCCTGTCCCCAATGAGCGCCAACGAGCAGGTGGAAGGTTGCGGGTTCTTTACGGGAATGTAGTGTGGGCTGCGGAAACGCGGTTCTTTCCGTACAATAGTTCAACTCGTGTAAACGCAGGGAAGGGACATTCATGGCAGACATGATCGAGATCAAGCATCTCAACAAGTACTTTGGCGACCTGCATGTGCTCAAAGATATCAATCTCACCGTCAAGCGCGGCGAGAAGCTCGTAATGATCGGGCCTTCCGGTTCGGGTAAGTCGACGCTCATCCGTTGCGTCGATTATCTGGAGGAGCCCACGTCGGGCGAGGTCGTCATCGACGGTACGCCGCTCACCAAAAAGAATCACCTGGAGATGGCTCGTAAGTACAGCTCCATGGTGTTTCAGCAGTTCAACCTGTATCCCAACATGACGGTGCTCGGCAACCTGACGCTCGCGCCCATCAAGCTGCAAAAGAAGAGCAAGGAGGAGGCGACCGAGATCGCTATCGCCGCGCTCAAGCGCGTCGGCATGGCGCATAAGGCCGGCGAGTATCCGCAGAATCTCTCGGGCGGTCAGCAGCAGCGCATCGCCATCGCCCGTGCCCTGTGCACCAAGCAGCCCATCATCCTGTTTGACGAGCCGACCTCGGCGCTCGACCCCGAGATGGTCCAGGAAGTCCTGGACGTTATGATTGAGCTCGCGCAGGAGGACATCACCATGATCTGCGTGACGCATGAGATGGGCTTTGCGCGCCAGGTGGCCGACCGCGTCATCTTTATGGAGGACGGCCGCATCCTGGAGGAGGGCACGCCCGAGCACTTCTTCGATAACCCCGAGAACCCGCGCTGCCGCGAGTTCCTGTCCAAGATTCTGCACTAGGCGCGGTGATGGACATGACGGATATGACGAGGGCGGCCGTGTCGCGCCGTCACTTTTTGCAGCTGGCGGGCGCCGGCATGCTTGCGCTGACGGGGACCGCGCTTACCGGTTGCGGCAACTCCACCAGCGGCGAGGGCTCCGACAAGGGGTCCAAGCTTGCGGCCATCAAGTCGCGTGGCCATCTGAATGCCGGCGTTAAGAAGGACGTTCCCGGATACGGTTATTACGACACCGCCAAGGGCCGCTTTGAGGGCATGGAAGTCGATTTGTGCTACCAGATCGCCGCTGCCGTCTTTGGCGTGAGCTACAAGGAGGCCCGTGCCCAGGAGCTTGTCGAGTTTACCGACGTAACGCCCAAGACGCGCGGCCCGCTGATCGATAACGGCCAACTTGACGTGGTCGCGGCGACCTACACCATCACCGACGAGCGCAAGAAGAGCTGGGATTTCTCGACGCCGTACCGTACCGACTACGTGGGACTCATGGTCAAGAAGCGTTCGGGCTTTACCTCGATTGAGGATCTGGACGGCAAGGTCATTGGCGTGAGCCAGGGCGCTACCACGCAGAGCCTGATCGAGCAGATGATCAAGGACAACGGCTTTAGCTGCGAGCCCGAGTTTAGGGCCTTTAGCGGCTACCCCATCATCAAGAGTTCGCTCGACGCTGGCAATATCGACGTCTTTGCCATGGACCGCTCCACGCTGGCCGGTTACATGAACGAGACCGTTGAGCTGCTGCAGCCCGAGGTCAAGTTTGGCGAGCAGGGCTACGGCGTGGCGACCAAGAAGGGCTGCGACCTTTCGGCCGTGGTCGATCAGGTGATTTGCGATCGCCTGGCCGATGGCTGGCTCGACCAAGAGGTCAAGACCTGGGGTCTTGTATAGGCGCATCGTCCAAGGAAGGAATCAAATGCTCGAAGGATTGTTTGACGCCGACCGCTGGTCGACGACATTTCAAAACATGGGGCCCTTCTGGGAGGGCTTTGGCGTGACGCTACAGGTGGTCGTTGCCGGTCTGCTGCTGTCGCTGGTACTGGGCACGCTGCTGGGTGTGTTCTCTACCACTCGCTCGCGCGTGCTGCGCGCCATAAGCCGCGTGTACGTGGAGTTTTACCAGAACACTCCGTTGCCCGTGCAGGTGCTCTTTATGTACATGGCCGGTCCGCAGTTTTTGCAGGCCATAACCGGTGCCGACCAGCCGGTGCGCATCGCGCCGTTCGTGCTGGGCTTCTTGGGTGTGGGCCTGTATCACGCGGCCTACATTTCGGAGGTCATCCGCACTGGTATCGAGGCGGTTCCGCGCGGTCAGATGGAGGCGGCCCAGAGCCAAGGCTTCACCCGTGCGCAGGCATACTGGTACATTGTGCTGCCCCAGACATTCAAGATCATTCTGCCGCCGCTGTGTAACCAGGCGCTCAACCTGGTCAAGAATACGTCGGTGCTGGCGCTTGTGGCCGGCGGCGACCTTATGTACCGTTCCGACAACTTTGTGAGTCTGTACGGTTACCTGCAGGGATACATCGTCTGCTGCCTTATGTACTTCATCATCTGCTTTCCGCTCGCCATGCTGGTACAGTGGCTCGAGCGCCGCTCCAAGGAGCGTCCGCGCGGCGTGAGCCTGGCCGAGCTGGGGCTCGACAACGTAGAGGAGGCCTAGCGCATGGAAATCTTCAACGCGACCAACCTGCTCTACATTTGGGGCGGCTTTGTTAAGACAATCGAGATCTCGGCGCTGTCGATCTTTTTCTCGCTCATCTTTGGCACGGTGCTGGCGCTCGTTAAAAGCTATGCGCCCCGCCCGTTCCGTATTTTGGTGAGCGCCTATATCGAGCTGTTCCGTTGCACGCCGAACCTGCTGTGGATCCTGTTTATCTACTTTACGGTGCAGGGTTTGGACATTGTGATTTCGACCATCGCCTTTACGCTGTTTACCAGCGCCGTTATGGCCGAGATTGTGCGCGGCGGCCTCAACTCGATTCCGCGCGGCCAGTTTGAGGCAGCGCAGAGCCAAGGCTTTGGCTTCTTTGCCACCATGCGCTACATCATTCTGCCGCAGACGTTTAAGACGATCATTCCGGCGCTGTTTAGCCAGTGCACGACTGTCATCAAGGACAGCTCGTATCTTTCGGGCATTAACGTGGCCGAGCTCATGTACACGGCAAACGTCGTGATGGCGCATGCGATCGACTTGTCGCAGGTGCTTATGCTCTATGGCCTGGTGTTTGCGATGTACTTTGTGCTCAACTTTGGTATCTCGCTGCTGGTGAGGGCATATCAGAGGCGAATGGTGGCAGCGTAGAATGTGACAAAGGGACAGTCCCTTTGTCACATAGAGAAAGGAATCGCGATGAGCGATCTGGAGAACAAGAAGAGTCCTGTGGTCATTACCATCGCGCGCGACTTTGGTGCCGAGGGCCACGAGATTGGCCGTATCCTTGCCGATGAGCTGGGGATTCCGCTGTACGATAACGAGCTGCTGGTGCGTGCGTCGCTGCGCGCGGGCGAGTCGCTCGACAAGATGGCCGCCTACGACGAGCGTCTGGCCGTGGAGAACATGGCGTTTCTGCCCGACCGCTACGATGCGCGTTCGTACTCGGACAAGTTGTTCCAAAAGATGAGCCAGGTGATTTTGGATCTGGGCGAGACCGAGAGCTGCATTATCGAAGGCCGTCTGTCCGATTATCTGCTGCGCAACAACCCCAACCACATCGCCGTGCTGGTGACTGCGCCATTTGAGGACCGCGTCGAGATCGTGCGCAAGAAGCGTGGCCTTAACAAAAAGAAGGGCGCCAAGCTGGTCAAGCAGCAGCAGAAGGCGCGCGAGGCGTTCTATAAGCGCTACAGTGCCGGAAAGTGGAAGATGACGAGCGGCAAGGACATCGTCGTCAACCGCGCCAAGCTGGGCCGCGAAGGCTGCAAGGACGTCATCGCCGCGGCCTACCGCTACAAAGTAGCGCAGTTCGAAGGCTAACCGACCAAAAACCACCACAAAGGTGCCTGTCCCCTTTGTGGCGGTCGGTCGGCCAACATAAAAAAAGTCCCCGCCGGGCGTGTGCTCGACGGGGACTTTGCCGTTTGATGGCTAGCGTTGAGGGTGATTACTCGCCCAGCAGGCTCTTGGTGATGGAGGCAGCGGCCTTCTTGCCGGCGCCCATCGCCAGAATGACCGTAGCGGCACCGGTGACGATGTCGCCGCCGGCCCAGATGCGGGGATCGGTGGTCTGGCCGGTCTCCTCGTCGGCGATGATGTAGCCCCACTTGTTGAGCTCCATCTTGCCGCCGATCTTCTTTGCGAAGGGGTTGGCGTTGGTGCCGATAGCCGAGATTGCGACGTCGCAGGGAATCTCCTCGATGGCGCCCTCGATGGGCACCGGGCGACGACGGCCGGACTCGTCGGGCTCGCCGAGCTCCATCTTCTGGACCTTGACGGCGCACACGGAGCCGTCCTCGCCAGCGACAAACTCGAGCGGGGAAACGAGCGGCAGAACCTCGACGCCCTCGGCCTTGGCATGGTGCAGCTCGGCGCGACGGCAGGGCATCTCGTCCTCGGTACGACGATAGGCGATGATGGCGTGCTCGGCGCCCAGGCGCTTGGCGGTACGGACGGCGTCCATAGCCACGTTGCCGCCACCAAAGACGACGACGTTCTTGCCGTGCTTGGTGGGGGTGTCGTACTCGGGGAACTTGTTGGCCTTCATCAGGTTCACGCGGGTGAGGTACTCGTTTGCGAAGAAGACGTTGGGCAGGTTCTCGCCGGGGACGTTGAGGAACTTGGGCAGGCCAGCGCCGGTCGCCACGTAGATGGCGTCGAAGCCCTGCTCGAACAGCTCCTCGGCCGTGGCCATGTTGCCCACGACGGAGTTGTACTCAAACTTGACGCCCATGTCCTCCAGGCCGTCGATCTCGCGCTTGACGACTGCCTTGGGCAGACGGAACTCGGGGATGCCGTAGACCAGCACGCCGCCGCCGGTGAAGAAGGCCTCAAAGACGGTGACGTCAAAGCCGTTGCGGGCGAGCTCGCCGGCGCAGGTGATGCCGGACGGGCCAGAGCCGACGACGGCGACCTTCTTGCCGTTCTTGGGGGCCATCTTGGGCGTGGAGGCGAGCTCGGGGCGGTCACCCAGGAAGCGCTCGAGCTGGCCGATGGCCACGGGCTCGGACTTCTTACCACGGATGCACTTGCCCTCGCACTGGTTCTCCTGCGGGCAGACGCGACCGCAGATAGCGGGAAGCATGGAGTCCTCGCGGATGGTATCGAGAGCGCCGCCGAAGTCCTTCGCGCGGATCTGCTCGATAAAGCGGGGGATGTTGATGTTGACGGGGCAGCCCTCAACACAGAACGGCTTCTTGCAGTTGAGGCAGCGCTCGGCCTCGGCCAGCGCCATCTCCTCGGTGAAGCCCTTGTCGACGGGGCGGAAGTCGCAGGCGCGCTCGGCAGCCGGCTCCTCGTTATCGGGGGTACGGGGCGACTTCATATCGGCAACGAAACGACCGTTAACTAGTGGCATGCGCAGCTCTTTTCCTCATAGGCCTTGAGGGACTCGCCCTCTTCGGAACGGTAAGCGGCCTGGCGGGCACGAAGGTCATCCCAGTCGACCAGGGTGGCATCGAAGTCGGGGCCGTCGACGCAAGCGAACTTGGTCACGCCGCCCACCTCGACGCGGCAGCAGCCGCACATGCCGGTGCCGTCAACCATGATGGGGTTGAGGGACGCGGTGATGGGGGTGTCGTACTTCTGGGCGGTGAGGGTCGAGAACTTCATCATCGGAACGGGGCCGACGCAGAAGACCTGGCTCACGGCCTTGTCCTGCAGCAGGCGCTCCAGCGGAGCGGTAACAACGCCCTGCTCGCCGTAGGAGCCGTCGTCGGTGGTGATGTGGATGTGGTCCTCGTCGAGGAGCTCGCGGAACTGGTCCTCCATGAGCAGGAGGTCCTTGGTGCGGGCGCCCATGATGGCGTGAACTTCGTGACCGGTCTCGACCAGGTGCTTGGCGACCGGGAAGGCAATTGCCAAGCCGACGCCGCCGCCAATGACGGCGCAGGGGCCCTCGGCCATCTCGGTGGGAACGCCCAGCGGGCCCACGACGTCGCGCAGTGACTCGCCGGCCTCGTAGGTGGAAAGCATCTCGGTGGTCTTGCCGATCACCATGAAGATGAACTCGACCCAGCCCTCGTCACCGTTCCAGCCGGCCAGGGTAAACGGGACACGCTCGCCCGTCTCGTTGGCGCGAACCATGAGGAACTGTCCAGCGTGCGCATGCTTGGCGATTGCGGGCGCCTCGATGCGGAACTTGAACACCTTCTCCGAGAACTGCGTCTTCTCCAGGATCTTATACATAGAACCCCTCTCTTGTTAGGGCTGCCGAACCGTGCCTCCACGGAAATGGACGGTAGCCCGAGTAAAACCGTACGCGCACAGGCGTTGTGCAGACATACGGTGCAAATTATACCCTCATGGACATGTCACTTACGTGTGTCTTCGGCGGTTGGGAGCAGGGTTTATCCACTTTGGCCTACCAAAGGGGGAGAGGTTTATTTTGGTCGGTTTTATCAGGTAAAACGGCAAATGGGGCCGGCCTCGCACATCGGTGAGACCGGCCCCCATTGGAGCGCTGCATATGTATGGCGGCACAGGGTTTATTGCGGTGCGGCCGCTGCGGTGTTTCCGCATACAGAACCTGCCAAAATAAACCTGTCCCTAAATAGTAGGTTCTAGTGCTTGCCGTTGGCGGAAGCGGCGCCGTTTACGTGATCGCGGGCGTAGATTACGCCGTGGACGATGGCCAGACCGGCGGCATCTGCGGCGCGGGCGCAGGTGTCCTGGAAATCCTCGGCCTCGCGGGCGCGCAGCTGCTTAAGAACGTAGTCGGCGACGGCCATCTTGCCGGGAGGGTTGCCGATGCCGGTGCGGATGCGGCTGAAGTCGCGGCTGCCCATCTTGTCGATGATGGAGCGCAGGCCGTTGTGACCGGCATGGCCTCCGCCCACCTTGACGCGTACGTCACCGGCGGGAATGTCGAGCTCGTCGTGGATGACGAGCAGCTCCTCGGTCTTGATCTTGTACTCGCGGCAGAGCTTGGAGATGGGCCCGCCCGAGGTGTTCATGTACGACTGCGGCTTGACCAGCACAATCTGGCGCTTACCGCCCTCTTCCTCGGGATCGTTGATGTTGATGAGCGCGACCTCGGCGCCGGCTTGGTTTTTCCAGTACGTGACGCCGGCCTGACGGGCCAGCTCGTCGATCGCCTTAAAGCCGGCGTTGTGGCGGGTCTCGGCATATTCCTCGCCAGGGTTGCCAAGCCCGGCAACCATGCGAATCTTAAGCGGCTGTGCAGCTGCCATATTTGTCCTTCCGTTACATAAAAAGTTTAATCAACGACAAAGGCTACCACGCCCGCCGAAGGCGAGGCTTTGCTTCAGCGAAATCCCACCAGACAAAAGCGCGGCCGCGGCAGAGCGAGCCGTCGGAACAGAAGAAACCCCCGCGCGACCTTTGCGAAGCAAGGGGGAGCGCGGGGGTTTCTTCTGTTCCGACGGCGATGCGCCGGGTTGCAAGGACGATGCGACTACAGCGCGAAGTCGCCGCCGACGAGCGTGGAGACGGGCTCCTCGTGGTAAACGGCGGAGATGGCCTGAGCGAACTCCTCGGCGACCGAGATGGTCTTGATCTTGCCGCCGACCTCGACGGGAATGGCGTCGGTGACGAGGCACTCGACGATCGGGGCGTCGTTCAGACGCTCGATGGCCGGACCGGAGAAGATGCCGTGGGTGGCGCAGACGTAGATGTCGCCAGCGCCCATAGCCTTGAGCTCCTTGACGTTGGCGCACAGGGTGCCAGCGGTGTCGATCATGTCGTCGTTGATGATGCAGGTCTTGCCCTTGATGTCACCGATGATGCCCATGACCTCGGCGGCGTTGTGGCGCGGACGGCCCTTGTGGGCGATGGCCAGGTCGCAGCCGAGCATGTCGGACAGCTTCTTGGCGGCCTTGGCGCGGCCCACGTCGGGGGAGACGACAACCAGGTTGTCGGTGTCGAAGTGCATGTCGTTGTAGTACTGGCCAAACAGCGGCAGTGCGGACAGGTGGTTGACCGGGATATCAAAGAAGCCCTGGATCTGGCCCTGGTGCAGGTCGAGGGTGATGATGCGGTTGACGCCGGCGCGCTCGAGCAGGTTGGCGACGAGGCGGGCGGTGATGGGCTCGCGCGGGCCGGCCTTGCGGTCCTGGCGGGCATAGCCGTAGTGGGTGATAACGGCGGTGATGGAGCGGGCGGATGCGCGCTTGGCAGCGTCGGTGGCGATGAGCAGCTCCATGAGCATGTCGTTGACGTTGCCGCCGGCCACGGACTGAATCAGGAAGACGTCGGCGCCGCGGACGGTCTCGTCGTAGCGGGCGTAAATCTCACCGTTGGCGAACTGCTTTAGCGTAAGGCCCGAAAGCTCGACCCCAAGGTACTCAGCGATCTTCTGAGCGAGGGGACGGTTGGAGGAACCGGAATACACGCGGATGGACTTGCGCATATTCTCCGACTTCTCGGGATCATTAATCGGCATTACCCTTCTCCTTTATATCGAATGCCATATAGATGCCTTGTTGCATTGTAACCGCGCGGCGGGGTTTATCGAGTCTTGATAACGTCTTTACCGTCAACGGACACGAACCGACCACTCATCCGGTTGCGCAGGTCACGATAGAAAAAGGAGCCGCCCCCATGGGAACAGCTCCTTAGATGCTTGGTAAAACGTTATACCTCGTCGTCCTCGTGCAGACGGCGGCGATAATCGGCGGCCCAGCCCTCAATGTTTACCTGACGGGCGCGGCCCAGGCCAAGTGCGTCGGCCGGGACCGGCTCGGTGATGACGGAGCCGGCGGCCACGAGCGCGCCGTCGCCGATCTGGGCGGGCGCGACCATCATGGTGTCGGAACCGATGAAGGCGTCCTTGCCGATGACGGTCTTGTGCTTGTGCACGCCGTCGTAGTTGCAGGTGATGGAGCCCGCGCCCACGTTGACGCCGGAGCCCATGGTGGTGTCGCCGATGTAGGACAGGTGCGGCACCTTGGAGCCCTCGCCGATCGTGGACTTCTTGATCTCCACGTGCGTGCCGGCCTTGGAGCCGTCGAGCATGTGGGTGCCCGGGCGCAGGTAGGCGCGCGGGCCGCAGTCGACGCCGTTCTCGATGACGGCCTCGATGGCGATGGTCTCATCGATGGTGCAGCCGCTGCCGACGGTGGTGTCGGTGAGGCGACTGTTGGGGCCGAGCTGGCACTCTTCGCCCACGGTGACGTGGCCGATCAGGTGCGTCTGCGGCCACACGACGGTGTCACGGCCGATAACGGCGTCGGGGCCGATCCAGGCCTGCGTGGGATCGATGAACGTGACGCCCTCGGCCATCCAGTGCTCGTTGATGCGGTCGCGCGCGATGGCGGTGAGCTGCGCGAGCTGAATGCGGCTGTTGACGCCCAGGCCGTCGCGGTAGTCATCGCAGTGGAAGATGGAGACCGCCTGGCCGTGACCCTTGAGGATTTCGAGCATGTCGGGCAGGTAGTACTCGGATTGCGCGTTGTCGTTGCCGATCTCGTTGATATGGGCGGCGAGCTGCGCGCCGTCAAAGGCGTAGCAGCCGGCGTTGCACTCCAGCAGCGTGGCGGCCTGCTCGGGCGTGCAGTCCTTCTGCTCGATGATGCGCTCGATCTGACCATCGGCGCCCAGCTTGATGCGGCCGTAGCCGAAGGGGTCGGGCGGGGTCATGGTCATGACGGTGCAGGCGAGCTCGCCGGTGGCGACGGTTTGCGCGAACTTGGCGACGGTGTCGGCGGTGATGAGCGGCAGGTCGCCGTTGAGCACCACGACGGGGCCTTGCGCGATGCCGCAGGCCTCGAGCGCGACCTTCGCGGCGTGACCGGTGCCCAGGCGCTCGGTCTGCTCGACGCACTCGACCTTGGTGGCGCTGCTGGCGTAGGCGCCGTCGATGAGGGCGCGCATCTCGTCGGCGTGGCTGCCGATGACGACCACGACGCGGCTGCAGCCGGCCTTGATGGTGGCGTCGACGATCCACTGGACCATGGGCTTGCCCAGGATCTTGTGCGAAACCTTGCAGTGGTTCGACTTCATGCGGGTGCCCTCGCCGGCAGCGAGGATAATTGCGGTTGCGTCCATGTGATCTCCTGTTACGTTATAGAGACGTGTGTTTGGAAACGATACACGGCGCAATATGATACCGCAGGCATATGTTGAGCGCGTAGCGATTGGTTTTCGGCGGTTGAGGCTTGCACCGCCGGCGTGGCGTTTGCGCTGCTTGCGTGCGGCGTTGGCGATGCCGCGGAGCTGTCGTTTGAGCGAGGGGACGGGGGTGCCCGTGGACAACATGCGAGAGGAGTTTGGCGGCGAGCCCGTCGCGGCGTTCTCGATGTCGCATCCGGCTGTGCCGGCCCTCTACATGGTGCTGACGCTGGGGCTCACCATGTTCTCGATGCAACCGGTGCTGATCGCGCTGTCGCTTGCGGGTGGGCTGGCGTACGGGCTTGCGACGCGCGGTGCTGCGCGCACGTTGGGGGCGCTTCGCTGGCAGCTGCCGGTGATTTTGATTATCGCGGTGCTCAATCCGCTGTTTGGTGCATCGGGCTCGACGGAGCTGTTTCGTATTGGCATGCGTGCGGTGTATCTGGAGAGTATGGTATACGGCCTGTGCATGGGCGGGTTGTTTGTGGCGAGCGTACTGTGGTTTGAGGCTGCGGCGTCGATGCTTGGCTACGACAAGGTGCTTGCGCTTCTGGGTAACGCCGCACCGGTGATCGCGCTCATGATTTCGATGTGCATGCGGCTTATCCCACAGTTTTTGCGCCGCGGTCGTACGGTACTGGCGGTGCAGGATGCGATTGATGTGCCGGGTCGCGCGCCGGCCGATCCCGTGCGTTCGCGCCTACGGGCATCGAGCGTGTTGATGGGCTGGGGCATGGAAGATTCGCTGGAGCGCGCGGACACGATGCGCTCGCGCGGGTGGGGTGCTGCGACGCGTCGTACGACGTATGCGCGGTATCGACTGGGGCGCGGCGACGTTGCCGCGCTGGTGGGGCTTGCGCTGTTTGGCGCCGCTGCGGTTGCGGCGGCGTGGGCCGCGACAACGCAGTATTCGTTTTACCCTCAGCTTTCGGTGCCGGCGCCGTGGCCTGGCTATATTGTGTACGCGGCTTGGATGGTGTTGCCCTGTGTGTTGCACGCGATTGACGAGAAGAGGTTTGGCTGATGACCCGGTTGGATAGCTGCTCGGTAACGGGCGGGGCGTGCGGCTCTGATGTGCCTGCGATTGAGGTACGGGGTCTGAGCTTTACCTACCCCGGGGCTGAGGCTGCGGTGCTCGAGGGGCTCGACTGGTCTGTTCCCCAAGGTGCATTTGCGCTGCTTGTTGGCGGTACCGGATCGGGTAAGTCGACGCTGCTGTCGCTGCTCAAGCCCGAGATCGCTCCGGCGGGCGAGCGCACTGGCGATGCGCGCGTGCTGGGCGAGCCCGTCGCCGACATGGATGTGCGGGCATCGGCGGAGCGCGTGGGTTATGTGTTCCAGGATCCCGAGAACCAGATCGTGTGCGAGGCCGTGTGGCACGAGATGGCGTTTGGCCTGGAAAACTTAGGCATGTCGCGTGACGAGATGCGCCGTCGCGTGGCCGAGACCAGCTATTTCTTTGGGTTGGAGGATTGGCTCCACCGCGATACCGATACGCTTTCGGGTGGCCGCAAGCAGCTGCTGTCGCTTGCCGCCGTTCTGGCGCTGCGCCCGCACGTGCTGCTGCTCGACGAGCCCACGTCTCAGCTCGATCCCGTTGCCGAGAAGAATTTCCTGCACGCGCTGTTTCGTGTGAATCGCGAGCTGGGCTGCACGGTTGTTGTGGCGACGCATCAGCCGCGCCCAATGCTCGAATACGCGACGTGTGCGTACCGGATTGAGGATGGCCGCGTGCACGAGGCGGCGGATATGGCATCTTTGGGACGCCGAGAATCGCTGTTTTCCGATGACACGTTGGGGTGGGGTGCCATCCGATGTGCAAAAAACGGAGTATTCAGCAGGCGTGAGGACAATTTGGGCTCTCTGGAGCCGCCCGGGGACGTATCGAGCGCGAAAAAAAGTTCAGAATTGGACAAATTGTCCGAATTTGTGGCGCAAACGTCGCTCGAGAACGGCTTGGAAGCCTTCTCGCGCACGGATGGAAGCAGAATACTCCAAAAAATGCACGTTGGGTCGGCTACCACCCTGTCGGAAGGTTGGTTTCGCTACGATCGAGCGTCCGGCTGGGTGTTGCGTGGGCTCGATGCGTCGTTTTCGGCCGGTGCGGTGCATGCGGTTGTTGGCGGTAACGGCTGCGGCAAGTCGACGATGCTCTCGGTGCTGGCGAAGACCGCCAAGCTGCAGCGCGGCCGCATGGTGCGCGGAGCGGCCTCGGCGGCGCTGCTGCCTCAGAATCCCAAAGCATTGCTGGTTGCCGAGACGGTTCGCGATGAGCTGATGGAATGGGCCTCGACCTGCGGATATGACGAGAACTTGGCGCGGGAGCGTGCGGCGAGCTTGGGGTTGTCGGGTCTGGATGGACGCCATCCGTACGATCTTTCGGGCGGGCAGCGTCAACTGCTTGCATTGGCAAAACTGCTGCTAATCGGCCCCGAACTGCTATTGCTCGATGAGCCCACCAAGGGTCTAGACCTGTTCAGCCGCCGCACCATCGCCCGCGCCCTGCGTGACCATGCGAAGGCTGGCGGCACCGTCATCATGGCTACGCACGATTTGGACTTTGCCGAGCAGGTAGCCGACGACGTCGCCATGATGTTTGACGGCGAGATTGCCTGCATGGAGTCCCCGGCCGACTTCTTTGCCGACAACGTGTTCTATAGGGCGTGATGGGATGACGGACTGTCGTTTCTCGCGTTTGCTTGCAAAACTGGAGATCCCGCTGTTGTTGGCGGTGCCGGCGGTGATGGCTGCCGCGTTGCTGGCGGGTGTTGAGCAGGCGGCGTTGGCCATGCTGATTGTGGTGGCGCTGGTGCTCGCGCTGTTCTTTGCGGGTTACGAGGCATCTCGTCCGGGCTTGCGCCAGATTATGCCCACGCTGGTGCTGGCGGCACTGGCGGCGGCGGGGCGCATTCTGTTTGGGCCCATTCCCGACTTTAAACCGGCGAGCGCCATCGCCATTATCGCGGGGGCGACGCTTGGTCGCCGCAATGGTTTTATGGTCGGTGCGTTGGCGGCGCTGACCAGCAATTTCTTTTTTGGGCAGGGCATGTGGACGCCGTGGCAGATGTATGCCTGGGGCCTGGTTGGCTATGTTGGCGGCGCGCTGGCGTACGCGGGTGCGTTCGACCGCGCCGACGGCACCGTGCGATTGCCGGCGCTGATGGCGTATGGCTTTGCGTCGGGCTTGCTGTACGGCGTCGTGATCAATGCGTATGACATCATCGGTTTTGTGCAGCCGCTCACCTGGGCAGGCGCCGTAGCGCGTCTTGCCACGGCGGTGCCATTCGATATCACGCACGGCCTTGCGACCTGCGTGTTTTTGGCCGCCTTGTACAAGCCTTGGTGCCGTCGCATTAACCGTGTCGTCGTGAAATACGGACTGTAGGGCATTTCGCGTTCCCACACGAACTTGCGGTGGAATAGTTCTCGTTTTTGGCTATTTGCTGCCCAAACAGGAACTACTCCACCGCAACTTATAGGGGGAGAGGGGTCACATGATCTGTTTTCCTCTGTCCCCCAGGAATTGCTTGGCGCTAGAGCTCTAGCGTGAGGGTGACGGGGCAGTGGTCGCTGCCGAAGATGTCGCCGCGGATGCCGGTGTCGCGTACGTTGTCGGCGATTGCGTCGCTTACCAGGAAGTAGTCGATGCGCCAGCCTGCGTTGTTCTTGCGGGCATTAAAGCGGTAGCTCCACCAGCTGTAGACGCCCTCGACGTCGGGGTTTGCCGCGCGCCAGGTATCGGTAAACCCGGCGTTGAGCAGCTCGGTAAACTTGCCGCGCTCCTCGTCCGAAAAACCGGCGTTGCCGCGGTTGGACTTGGGGTTCTTAAGGTCGATCTCCTCGTGCGCCACGTTAAAGTCGCCGCAGGTTACGACGGGCTTGCCGGTCTCGCGCTCAAGTGCGCTCAAAAAGCCGCGATAGGCATCGTCCCAGGCCATGCGTACATCGATGCGCGCGAGCTCATTTTGGGCGTTGGGCGTGTAGACATCCACGAACCAAAACTTGTCGAACTCGAGCGCGCAGACGCGGCCCTCGGTTGCGGCTTGGGCGACGAGCTCGGCCGCCTCGCCCTCGCCGGCGTAGGGTAGCAGCGCGTCGGCGTGCAGCACGCGCAGCGGTTCCTGGCGGCTAAAGACCGCAGTGCCCGAATAGCCTTTACGCTCGGCGTAGCTCCAGGTTTGGTGATAGCCGGGCAGGTCAATATCGACCTGACCCTCTTGCAGCTTGGTCTCCTGCAGCGCCAAGATGTCGACGTCGAGTTCTTGCGCGATCTGAATAAAGCTCGGGTCCTTTTTGAGCACGGCGCGCAGGCCGTTAACGTTCCACGAGGCAAAGGTGTAAGTCTGAGGCATGGTGTCCTTTCGACGGGGTTGGCAGGCTTAAGATTAACGCAACAGGGGCGGGGTGGGCTCCGCGCATGCTGACTCAAAGGCCGCATGCTGGGACGTCGCCCAACGCTGCCCGACTAACAAGGACGGAGGACTCATATGACGCAGGCAATATCGGACCCCAGGCAGGCCTCCGCCGCGCTGGCGGATCTGTTTGACACCCACAAGCGCGTGGTCTTCTTTGGCGGCGCTGGTGTTTCCACGGCAAGTGGCATCCCCGATTTCCGCAGTGTGGACGGCCTGTATCACCAGCAGTTTGCCTATCCGCCCGAGACCATGCTGTCGCATAGCTTTTACGAGGCGCATCCTGCTGAGTTCTTCGACTTTTACCGCACCAAGATGATCGCGCTTGGCGCCAAGCCCAACCGCTGCCACACCAAGCTGGCCGAGCTGGAGCGCGCCGGCAAGCTAAATGCCGTGGTGACACAAAATATCGACGGCCTGCATCAGATGGCCGGCTCACAGCGAGTGTTTGAGCTGCACGGATCGGTCCATCGCAACATTTGCCAGTCGTGCGGCGCGGTCTATAGCGCCGAGTGGATTTGCTCGCGCGAGCACGAGGACGCCGCGGGCGTGCCCGCGTGCCCCGCGTGCGGCGGCCGCATCAAGCCCGATGTAGTGCTCTACGAGGAGCCGCTCGACGAGCATGTGTTGACCGGTGCCGTTGCCGCCATCGCCGCGGCCGATGCCCTCATTGTAGGCGGGACCTCGCTCGTGGTGTATCCGGCGGCAGGCCTTACGCGATACTTTACCGGCGATACGCTGGCCATATGCAACCTTGCTCCCACCGATCAGGATGCAAATGCCGACCTGCTGATTTCTTGCGACATCGCGGCCACGTTTGCGTTCTAGCCCGCGCGCGCGGATACAATAGAAAGACTGAGTGCAAAGCGACCCCGCCGCCAGCTCCCCAAGCTCGGCGGCGTGGGCATTTTAGGAGGATGTTCATGGCGAACGACAGCAAGACATGGCGGTGCGGAAAGTACGAGCTCAGCTTTGACCGTCCGCGCATCATGGGCGTCCTCAACGTGACGCCCGATTCGTTTAGCGATGGCGGGGAGCACTTCGACCCCGATGCCGCCATCGAGTACGGCCTGGCGATGCTCGACGCCGGCGCCGACATCATCGACGTGGGCGGCGAGTCCACGCGCCCTGGTTTTACCCCGGTCAACCCCGACGAGGAGGCTCGCCGCGTGCTGCCCGTGGTGCGCGCGCTGGCCAAGGAGGGCGCCATCGTCTCGATCGACACGCGTCATGTGGCGGTTGCCAAGGCGGCCGTGCGCTGCGGCGCCTCGATCGTCAACGACGTGACGGGCTTCACCGATCCCAAGATGGTCGAGTTTGTTAAGGCGAGTACCTGCGGCGTCATCGTGATGCATGCCGGCGAGGTCGCCGCGCCCGCACGCACGCACGCAACGGTGCAGCTCGATACCTCGGCAGCGGCGTTTGTTGCCGAGAAGGCGCGCGAGGCGGCTGCCGAGGCCGCGCGTGAGGCCGAGAAGCCGGCTCGCCGCCGTCGCGGCAAGTTGCTGGGCGAGCCTAAGCCGGAGGCCAAGCTTCCGGGCGGCGTGGTGCAGCCCTCGTTGCCGTTTGGCGAACCGGAGCCCACGTCCGAGCCTGCAACCGAGCTGGGGCAGGAGACGCCGGCCGCCGAGCAGGCTGCTGCCGCCGAGACCGTCGCGCCCGCGCCCGAGGCCACCGAGGCCGCATCGGAGTCCAATGACCGCCTGGCCGCCATGATGCGCCGCAGCGCCCGCCGCGAGGAAGCCTACGTGCCCACCTCGCAGCTCCGCCGCTTCACCCTGCCCGATTCGGCGCCCATCATGCGCCGCGTTATGGGCTTTCTGTCCGACCAGGCCCGCACACTCATCCATGCCGGCGTGTCGCGCGACCGCATCTGTATCGATCCTGGCCCGGGCTTTGGTAAGTCGGCTAACGAGGACATCGTCATCCAGCGCGAGACTGCCAAGATGGCGTCACTGGGCTATCCGCTCATGTGCGCCGTGTCGCGCAAGCGTTTTGTGGGCGCTATCTCGGGCGTGACCGAGGCCGCCGCGCGCGATGCCGCCACGTTTGGCGTGTGCCTGGGCGCCATCCAGGCCGGTGCCAACATCGTGCGCGTGCACGACGCCGCGGGTTTTGCGCAGTTCCTGAACGGTTACTGGGCCGTCGCCAAGCCACAGCCGCGCCGCGCGTTTGTGGCCGTGGGCTCCAACCTGGGGCATCGCTGCGACAACATCCGCGCCGCACGCGAGATGATCGCCGAGATTCCACTTACCTGCGTGTCCAACTCCTCCAAGATCTACGAGAGCGAGCCGGCCTACGAGACGCGCCAGGACGCGTTTGCCAACGCCGTCATCGAGATCAAGACCGAGCTGGCGCCGCTGGTGCTGCTCGACGAGCTCATGAAGATTGAGGCCGAGCTGGGGCGCGACCGCTCCAAAAAGGCCAAGGCCAACGGTCCGCGCACCATCGACCTGGACCTGCTGTGGATGGACGGTGAGACCCACGGCGGCAAAAAGCTGCGCCTGCCGCATCCGCTGATCGGCGAACGCGATTTTGTGCTGGTGCCGCTCGAGGACCTGATGCACGACCCGGCGCGGTTCTTCCGCTACAACGGCGTCGAGGTCAAGGAGCCCGAGGACCGCGTGGGCCATATCGTGGGCGAATTGGGGCGTATGTAGATGATCGAGATGAATGCTGTTGTCGCTGGCACCGAGCTCGACGCGGCGCGCGACGCGGGCCGCGAGGGCATGTCCGCGGGCTGGTGCGCGTGGAGCGCGGGCGATGCATCGCTGATGTTTTCGCTGGTCGTGCGCCCCGATGTGAACATGCATGCCTTCCACGGCCTGCCGTTTGTGGCGGCTATGGGCATGATGGACGCGCTTGTGGGCACGGCTTCGACGCCGGGGTTGGGCCTTGCCGGTAAGGTGGGTATCCAGTGGCCGAGCGATATCGTGTGCGGTGCGCCTGCGTTTGAGACGTCGCTCGCGCGTGTTGCCGTGAACGGCGGTGCCGGTGCTGCGGGCATGTTCGGTGCCGTGACGGTGGATATTGAGCGTTCGGCGCTGAGCGAGCTTGGTGTGGACGTGGCTGACGAAGCGCTGGTCGAGACGCTGGCCGCCGCCGTGCTGGCCCGCGTGGACGCCTGGGCGGTTGTTGCCAACACGCCGCAAGGCGCCGCAGGGCCGCTGGCTCCCGTGCTGGGCGAGTACTTCGACATGGTGCCGCTGCTGGGCCGCCAGGTTGCGGCGGTGTCTCCCAACGGCTTGCCGCTTGCGGTCGGTGTGTTTGCGGGCCTGGACATCTGGGGCCGCGCGACCATCAGGACCGATGCCGGCGAGCAGGAGTTTCCGCCCGAGGCCGTACGAATTCGCGGGCTGTAACGCGAGGCGCCCGCGCTCAAAGATAACGATGACAACGGAAGCTCTCCTCGGCTTGCACCGGGGAGGGCTTTGCGTGACTGCGGGGTGGCACCTCGGTCCTATTCCTCAAAACTGAAAAATTTTCGTTTTTGAGGAATAGGACCGATGCATTGCTTAGTCCGCCGCTCGCGCCCGTGCTCGACTTAAGCCCCTGCTCTATCCCAGCTCCTGCATGCGGCGGTAGATTTCGCAGATACCCTTGATGGTGAGCTGTCCGTCGACCACGTCGAAGGCATCGGTCGAATCGGCGACGATGCTGGCGAGACCGCCCGTGGCGATAACGGTGGCATCCTCGCGGCCCAGCTCGCGCTTCATGCGCGCGACCAGGCCCTCAGCCATGGCGGCGGCGCCCGTTACGGCGCCGACCTTGATGCACTCCTCGGTATCGCGGCCGATGGCGTGCTCGGGCGCCTCGAGCGGCACGCTGGCGAGCTTGGCGGCACGGGCGGCAAGCGCGTCCATGGAGATGCGAATGCCTGGCGCGATCGCTCCGCCAATGTAATAACCGTCCTCATCGATGACGTCGATATTGGTCGCGGTGCCAAAGTCCACCACGATCGCCGGCGCGCCATAGAAGGTCTCGGCAGCGACGGCGTTGGCGATGCGGTCGGCACCAACGGCCTGGGGGCGCGCCGCCCGCAGCTTGGTTACGGCGGCCGTCTGCGGCCCGATGACGATGGCGTCCGCGGCAATGCGGTCGGCCACGGCGTGCCACTCGCGCGAGAGCTGCGGCACCACGCCCGCAAAGGCGATCGCGTCGACCGCATCGAGCGAAAGGCCGTACATCTTAAAGAAACCCATCAGGCGCACATGGATCTCGTCGGCGGTATAGGAGCGGTCGGTGGGCATGCGCCACGACTGCACCAGCTCGTCTCCGTCAAACAGGCCCATGGCCGTCTGCGTGTTTCCCATATCGATAGCGAGCAGCATGTCTACTCCCGGTGTCGGCATAAAAGGACGCGCACCATTGTATACGTGCCGTCGACGGCGCTCGGCTGCGATTCGTTTACGGTGATAGGGCTGAGGGGTTTAAATATGAAGGAATTATGCTCTACGAGATTTTCCTTGCCGTTTACCGAACTCCCGCGTAATATTCTTACTTGCGCACATGAAGCGCCCAGACATTGCGGGGTGGAGCAGTCTGGTAGCTCGCCGGGCTCATAACCCGGAGGTCGTAGGTTCAAATCCTGCCCCCGCGACCAAGAACTTTTAGCAGCTCAAAGGCATTGTTCCTCTGGGCTGCTTTCTTTTATATCTCATATTTGTAGCAGCGTTATAGCAGGCTTTGTAGCAAATGACACTGCAAACTAAACTCAATTCGAGCCGCGCTAATAGTTCGCTAGTTTGCTACTGGGGTATCCCCCCCCCATGTTCAAGTAGGGCTATAGCCATAGGGCACCAATGACGGGAGATAAATTACTGCGTGTTAGGGTTTTTCAGACGGGGGTGGTCTTCTTTTAGAAGAATAAGACCGATATATTTAGAAACTTTAACCTTTACGCCGAGTTGGGGGTATTTCGCCCGTCTTTTAATTAAAAGCGCCAACTTGGTTAAAGCCCGCCGCCCGCTATTGCTGTTTTGCGGCTCTGTGGTGGCATTGTAAGCGGCTTTCTTGCCCCTGCCGCTTATTGGGTACGTGCGAATTGGTCAAAGCGGCAAATATCGCCATACAACAACGAAAAAGAGCGCCCGCCAACTGAATGGCAAGCGCTCTTTTTCGTTAGCCTGTTCGGCTATGGGCGAATTGATTGTAGCAGCGTTGTAGCAGGCGGTGCTATCGCTCGATGCCCTTTTTCTTGAGTTCCCTATAAAGCGGAGCACGGCTTACGCCTGTGCGCTCGCATATCTCCTTAACAGAAATGCCGCCGTCTTTGTATAGCCTTATGGCGGTATCCATCTTGTCGGGGTCTGTGGCGGGTCTGCCAAACTGCCGCCCGCGTGCTTTTGCCGCTGCGATGCCCTCTGCTTGTCTTTCCTTAATCAATTCGCGCTCAAACTGTGCCATAGCCGCGCACATTGCAAAGAAGAAACGCCCTTGTGGGGTGCTGGTATCGGTGCCCTCTTTGATGGATACAAGCGAAACGCCGTTTTCCTCAAAGCGCTCGGCAAGATTGAATAGCTGCTTACTGCTTCGCGCCAAGCGGTCATAGCTGCAAACTACAACAGTATCGCCGCTCCTTAACTGTCCAAGCATTTTGTCGAGTTCGGGGCGACTTTCTTTAACGCCGCTGATTTTGTCGCTAAAAATCTTATCAACGCCACGTTTAGCCAACTGGTCTAGTTGTCGGTCTAGGTTCTGCTCTTTGGTGCTAACGCGTGCATATCCAAATATCATTACTTGCCCCCTTTGTAGGTGTATCTAAAAGTCTATAGCATTTCGGGACAATAATAAAGAGACAGTTAAAGAGACGGTTAAAGTGTCTGTTTTCTGCTTCGTTCTCGGTTGCTTATCGCCGTCTCTTAACGTGTGCTTTTGGGACGCGCTCAAATGCCAACGTCTTTGTTGCTATATTGCCAAACAGCCGCTGATACGCTGATAAACTCGAACGGTGTTTGCGGTCGCATAGGGCTATAACGAATCGCACGCCGCCCGCCGCGCCCGTGTTTCCCGTCATGGTCTATTGCTTTCGCGCTTCATCTAAAACACTGAAAGAATCAAGCAGCTGTTCCTTGGCATGGTTGAGCGATGCAATGCAAGCGTTAATCTGCTCTATAGCTGGTTCGCCCGTTGGCGTGTCCTCAAGCGCTATCGCCGCCGCTTCTTTAATCGCCCGTTCGAGATTTGGCGCATATAGCAGACCGAATCGCTCGCGGTCGTTTAGCTTTCCGACAATTCCAATGAGATAGCATTTCAATTCAAGCTCTTGTGCCTGTCTATAGAATTGATAAGGCGTATTGAAGTTCTCACGCGTCCACCCTGCCAACGCTTCACCTACAGATTCGCCATGCCTGTATTCGATATTCCAAACGTCCAGAAATGGCGAACTTGAATTATCAAGCTCATGCAGTATGAGGGCGCGTTCCTTTCCATTGCATAGCAAGGGGTTGTTATAAACGCGTTTGCAAATCCCTATGTCGATGCTTAAGGCGTCTGCAAGCTCTGTCGCGTCGCCTATGTCGAGCGCTTCGAGGATTTGGCAAAACTGGGTATTTGCGTTCTGCGTGTGTCTCTCGTCTTGGTGTAACGGTTCGCATAAATCTAAATCGCTTGGCAAGCGTGCCAAATCATTAAAGGCTTGATTTGCAAGGCTCATTTCCTCCCGAAAGCACGTCTCGCACGTGCTGAAAGCATCAAAACATGATTCGCGCTCATCGTTTCGGTTGTTGATTGAACATTGCATGATTGAATCGTCAAGTAGGCTTTTGTTCATTTCGAATCGCTCCAATTATTTATTTAACGTTGGCGGTTACGCGCTGCCGTCCTACCGCCTTTGCTGCCGTTCAATCGGGCTTTGCCTATAGCAAGCGCCGATTCGTCAACAAGTGGCATACCACGCCGCCCGCCGCTGCCGACAGTTACAAGTTCAAGGTCTATTAGCGTTGCTATAAAGGCTTCGTATTCCTCGGGGCAGTTGAAGTGCAAACCGAGCTGAAAGCCCCTATAACCCTGTTCACCCTCGCGCGGTATGGCGTGTGTGGTCGTATTCGAAAGCAGTTCAACAAGCCGCCAATAACGCCCGTAGGACTCCATTCCACCGACTGAAATAAGTTGATTAAGATAGGGGTTCCCAGCGTTAGCGGCTTCGTGCTTAACCCATGATATGGGGCAGTTGGAAAGTGCCCGCGCCGCACATGCTTCACCTGCTTTGTCAAGTTCATCGCCCATAGCCGCCGCCCGTTATAAACCGAAATATCGGCACACTTGGTCGCGGTTAAGACGAATCATATTTCCGCGAATCCTTACCGCCGACAGCTGCCCATCTTTAACAAGGTTGTAAACAGTGCCCTTTGAGATTTGCAAGCAGTCTGCCACCTGCTTAACGGTTACAAGCTCTTGAAGGTCTTTTAAGTTGCGCGGTGCTTCTTGCCGCTCGGTGCTTTTCATTAGTGCCCCTTTCAACGTGCCGAGTTGGACGAATCGCGATTCGATGGGGCTATATAAACATGAAAGCGTTCTATGTGCTTCTAGCAAACGCATACGCCAATAGGCAATTTAATAAGCTATATCATTCAGAAAAGATTGAATCAGCAGCGGACGTGATTAAAAGAGACTCGCCAAAACGTAATATGTGACCTCGAGTAATTACTAAAGCGATGGTTTTAGGTTGGGTTAACCCTTAAAGGTTGGTTTACCAGCGCTTTTTAATTAACGCTAAAGTGTGTAAATGAGTTTTTGATTAACATATGGACTTCATAACTCGGTGCGTTAAAACAAGTTTTCAACAGGTTTTCAACCAGTTTTTAACAGTGCTTGCCGTCTTCTTTTCTTCTAATAAAGTTGCACGCCCGCCGCGCTCGCGCTTGCTCCTAAAGGCGCAAGCGTGGCGGGCTGCTGTTATCTAGTCTTATCTGTTCTTATCTGTATTGGCACCCTATAGGGTCGCTATACAAAGAGTAAAGCCACCCTATAGGGTTGCCCTATCGGGCGTATAGGGTGGCTAGGTTTTAGTTGTATGGGCGTTTATTTATCGGTGTTGAAGATTGTATTTTCTAGCTTGTATGTTGCGGCTTCAATAACAGTGCCCAACGTATAGTAAGCATCGCCAATATGCTTGTATGGGCTAACGCCCGTATCGGCTGAATCCGCAAGCATTTTAAGCAGACACGCTGTGCCGTTTAAGGCTGAAATAGCATCCTCTGGCTCATCGTTGAACGTTATCAGTGCGTTGCTCTGTTTATCCATGTTTCCATGTCCTTTCTAAGTATGAAAACTACTTACCTGTTCGTTGGTTAATCGCATCTCATTAGGCTTTCTACGATGCCCGCCGCCCGCCGTTTCGCGTCTGGGTCTGCACTTGCATACACATTAAGCGTCATAGCCGCGTTGGCGTGCCCTAGGTTGCTTGAGACGGTCTTAACGTCCATGCCGTGGGCAAGCGCCAATGTTGCCCACGTGTGCCGTAGGTCGTGAAAGGATAAACGCCGTCCCTCGGTGCCGCGTGCGCCAAGCATTTTTGTAAGTGATGCCCAGTCCTTAGATAGCCTGTCTGGGTGGTAGTAACCGAGTGCATCGCCCAGAATGAAAGAATTGGGGTTAAGCGATGCCATGTTATCGGCGAATGTCTGCCGCTGTTTTTCCTGCCATTGCTCAAGCACGTCTAGCAAGGTATCGGGTAGAACAACGTCTCTTGCCCTGTCGGTCTTTGGCTGCTTGATATATGCGCCCCCTTTACCAAGTCCAACAGAACGTCTAATCCATATAACGTGATTGTCCGCGTCTATGTCTCTCCATTGCAGCCCGCATACCTCGCCGCGCCGTATCCCAGTGTTGAGTGCAATGTATGCCGCGACAGTGACGGGGGACAGCTCAAGTAGGTTTAACTTTCCGAGAAGTTCGGCAAGTGCCGTTTCGTCTAGCGCGTTGATGCCCTGCTTTTTGTTGACACGCTTGGGCGGCTTAACAAGGGATAGCGGGTTCTTATCAATAACGCCCGTAGCAATAGCGTTATTAAGAACCATCTTTAGCAGTCTGAAAGCCTTTCCTATTGTGGAAGATGAACGGTCTTCTTTTACAAGCTCTGCTATCCATCTTTCAGCATCAATAGGTTGTAAATCCTTTAATCGCGTCCCACTAAAAGCTGCGGATATATACCTTAGCGAATCGCGATAGCCGCTTATGGTTGACGGCTCGATAGCTTTTGTTTGCTCCTTTGCGTCTATGTATTGAGACACATAGTCGGGAATAGGCATATCTGCCAACGGCACCGATACGCCGCCGTTGTGGGCTAGGCTTTCGCTGTGTTCCTTTTCTTTTTCTTGCCGCCATGCTGCAAGCTCTGCGTTTGCCGCCCGCTTGCCCGTAGCCTTTAGCGTGCGCGTTACGTATCGGCGTTTGTTGTTGGTGTCGCGGTATGACAGCCGCCCGCGAAACTTGCCGCGTTTTTTATCCTCTAGCAACTCTTGCCCTGTGTAGTAAAGCGTGCCCATAGCCCAACCCTTCAAGAACATTTCATATTTGTATTTGTAGCAGCTTTGTAGCAATCGTGTAGCAAACAGCTGATTTTGAAGAACTAACTGAATGATTAAACGCTACGCAACTGTATGAACTGTATGAATAAAACAGCAGCTCAAATACCATGTTATCACATGAAAGAAGAGCTATTAGATTTGCAGGACAGAATAATATAAAGCACTCTCATAACCCGGAGGTCGTAGGTTCAAATCCTGCCCCCGCGACCAAGAACTTGCAGCTCGTCGGCCTAGCCGGCGAGCTTTTTTGTTATTTCGGGACCGTGTTTTCGGTCCAATTCTCGGCCTCTCAAACAAAATCTCGATCTGTAACATCTAGACCCGATTTGGGCGGCTAGGTGTTACAGATCGAGATATACCGGTGGGCTTGGTCGTGTTTGTCTAAATCTGTAACACGAGGGACGGTTTTTGCCGAGTAACCGTTACAGATTGAGATTTTCTAGCAGGCGGGTTTGGTTTGTCTCGATCTGTAACAGGTAGGGGTCAAAAGTGGGCCTAGCTGTTACAGATCTAGATTGTTGAGGATGGGCCGAGAGGAATGTCTCGATCTGTAACAGTAAGACCCGGTTTTGTCGCGTAACTGTTACAGATTGAGATAAACCGACGGGCCGCCCCGCCCATCCCCATCCACCTGCCGCTACCTGCTGTCCGCCGATTTCCGTTGCGCTGCTGTATTCCCATGCCATATCCTCTAGATAACTACGCGGCATCATCGCCGCCGCGCCTACAAGAGAGGAATGTCCATGACCACACCTGCATCCAAGCTGCTCCAGCCCATTACGGTTGGCCCCCTTGAGCTCAAGAACCGCATTATGTTTCCGCCGCTGACCACCGGCTACGAGGAGCGTGACGGTTCCATCGGCGAGCGCAGCCTGGCTTTTTACGAGCGCTTGGCCCGTGGCGGCGTGAGCTACATCGTCATCGGCGACGTCGCTCCCGTCATGACCGCAAGCCCCACGCCCAAGCTGGCAACCGACGCCCAGATCCCCACGTTTAAGGCGCTGGCCGACGCCGTCCACAAGCACGGCGCCAAGGTCGCGCTGCAGCTGTTCCACCCCGAGTACGATGTGCCCGGTGTCGGCCGCATGGTCATGGGATCCATGGCCGCCGCCAAGGCCGCGCAGGAGGCCAAGGCCGCCGGCGACGAGGAGACCTTTGCCGCCAAGATGGCCGAGTCCAACGAGATCCGCAACCAGGCCTACGCCAAGCTGCATCACGACATGCAGCACTTTGTGAACGAGGCGAGCGTAGAGCAGCTCACCCAGATCAAGGAGGCCATCGCTGCTTCGGCCGCTCGCGCGCAGCAGGCCGGGATCGACGCTATCGAGGTCCACGGCGACCGCCTGGTGGGTTCGCTGTGCTCGGCCATCCTCAACCAGCGCACCGACGAGTACGGTGGTTCGTTCGAGAACCGCGTTCGCTACGCGCTGGAGGTCGTCGCCGCCATTAAGGAGGCCGCGCCGCAGCTGATGGTGGAGTACAAGCTCCCCGTGATCATGGAGAACCCCGACGGCACGCCGCGCGGCAAGGGTGGCCTGCAGCCCGACGAGGCCTGCGAGTTCGCCAAGCTGCTCGAGGGCGCGGGCATCGATATGATCCAGGTCGCACAGGCCAACCACACCGGCAACATGGGCGACACCATTCCGCCCATGGGCGCCATGCCCTACAACTGGACGCTGCCCGTGGCCGAGCGCGTCAAGGCCCTGGTCTCCGTGCCGGTGGCAACCGTGGGCCGCGTGGTTTCGGTCGAGGCCGGCGAGAAGATTCTGGAAGACGGCGCCGCCGACATCATCGCCTATGGCCGCTCGCTCATGTGCGACCCCGACATTGCGCTGAAGGCCGCCACGGGTGAGCCCATCCGCGAGTGCCTCAACTGCAACAAGGGTTGCGTCGATGCGATTCAAAACCGCAAGTACATTTCGTGCGTGCTCAATGCCGAAAACGGCGACGAGGCGACCATCGCCATCAAGCCGGGCGAGGGCGACAAGAAGGTCGCCGTGGTGGGCGGCGGCATCGCCGGCCTGGAGGCCGCGCGCGTGGCGGCCAAACGCGGCTACGACGTGACCGTCTACGAGGCGAGCGACCATCTGGGCGGCCAGATTGTGCTGGCGGCTGCGCCTCCGCGCAAGGACGAGATCATGCGCTCGGTCGAGTACTACGAGAAGATTCTGCCTGGCCTGGGCGTGAAGGTTGAGCTCAGCCACGTCGCTACGGCAGAGGACCTCAACGCCGCCGATGCCGCGATTGTGGCCGTGGGCGCGCACGACGTGGTCATCCCCGTTCCGGGTGCCGACTCGGACAAGGTCGTCTCGAGCTGGGACGTGCTGGCCGGCAAGGTGGAGCTTACGGGCCGCGTCGCCGTCATTGGCGGCGGCCTGGTGGGCACCGAGACTGCCGAGTACCTGCTGCAGCACGGCTGCGAGGTGGCGATCGTGGAGATGCTCGACAAGATTGCCGCGGGCGAGTCCGAGACCATTCTGCCGCTGATTATGAGCGACTTTGCCGAGCACAACGTGGAGCAGCACGTGAAGACCCGCCTGACCGCCATTACCGACGAGGGCGTGGAGGCCGTGCGCACCACCGAGGACGGCGCCGAGGAGCCGGTAAATATCGCCTGCGATTACGTGGTGATGGCCGTGGGCTCCAAGGCCAACGCGTTTGACCTGGACGGCGTGACGGTGCCCGTGACCTGCGTGGGCGACTGCTCGGGCGAGCGCACCGCCGACATTGCGAGCGCCATCCGCACGGCGTATCACGCGGCCAACGAGCTGTAGTTGAGCATCGCGGCCAGGCGGGGCGGTAGCACGGATCCGCCTCGCCCGACTGCGTCCCGTCGGGTGTCAATCGGTGCGGGGCCTGCAAGCGCAGCAGGTCCCGCCCTTTTGTTTTGCTCCGGTGGATGGCAATGCGCGGTAATCATGAGGAGTGAGGACGTCTACTGCCTTGCAGATTACTCAAAATTATTGGGGGAGGGGTTAATAACTATATCTTCTATACCAAAGGACATAAAGAGATGCCAATTTTGTTGACAAGCGAATGACGATTAGCTGCGAGTCAGCTGCCAGCGTAAATAATCGATAAAGAAATGTCGTAATTTGGTGCCAAATGCCCAGATAACGCCGCGTCTACTTTAATTAACTGCTTTGAGCAAACAGTAAAATGCTACTATCTAACTTGCACGTAAGAAAGCAGATTAACGGTTAAGGCTAAGAAGTGGCAGGTATGTCGGAAGCAACTAGGACTCGCACGCATGCGCCCGAGGTTAGACAGCGCGCCGTCGAGATCCTCCAAGAGGGGATTGGTCATCGCGCCCTCGCCGCGGAGCTTGGCATTCCCCAGGCCACGGCTCGTCAGTGGGCCCGCGCGTATGCTGTGGGCGGTGCCGACGCCGTTCTCAACGCCGGTTCGCATCATCACACCTATTCGTACGAAGTTAAGCTCGCCGTGGTCAAGGACCGCTTGGAAAACGGCTTAACGGTTCGCGAGGCCATGATCAAACACAAGATTCCAAGCGAGTCTTCGGTTAAGGCCTGGTGCCGCCAGTATCGCGAGAGCGGTGAGTCCGCACTGGTCGATAAGCCGCGGGGTCGCAAGCCGCGCGTTAAAAAGGCGGAATAGCAAACGGGATGGTGCGCCCACAGGGGCGCATTTTTCTTGCCGCGCCAACTTTTTGGACCAGCGCGAGCCTATCGAGACATTCTCCAAAGTGGCCAATAAACCGCGCGCAGTGGCCCGCGCGCCTGTCGCTGCGATAGGGGGAGCGTGGCCTCTCTGCTCCAAAGCGGACGTACCCTTGCCCCGTACGCCTAAAACTCCCCAGTTGACCGAAAACCTGCCACTGCAACCCCGTAATTGAGCTATAACGTTAAACAATTGCAGCGTTTTTGCATGGGGGAGTGATGGTATGACGCTACTGTATTTCCTTACCCTGTTTCCGCTGGTACCGGCGCTGGGCATGCTGCTCGCGCGCGGTGACCGCGCCCGCGATGCGGTGGGGCTCATAGGCTCCGGCATTATTATGGCGGTGACAGTTGTAGTCGCCGTCATGTTTTTTGGCACGGGTCCGCAGAGCTTTGAGGTTGCCCCCGGCACCTCGCATGTGCTCTCGATCATCAGCTCCGTCATCGATGTAATTCTGTGCGCCGTCATCCTGTACAACGCGTACAAATATAGGAACGCGCTCACCACGGTGCTCGGCATAGCCCAGCTGGTGGGCTCGCTCGTCTTTGCAGCCATGACGCTGCCTGCGGCCGAAGCCGTCACGGCGACGCCGCTCTACCTGGACTACATGAGTGTGATCATGGTCCTCGCCGTCGGTATCGTCGGCAGCCTAATCTGCGTGTATGCCCTGGGCTACATGAAGGACTTCCAGGCCCATGACGAGCACGAGGCTGCGCTGCGCGGGCAGACCGCGCCCGACCGTCGCCCGCAGTTCCTGGCGCTTATGTTCCTGTTCCTCTCAGCCATGTTCGTCATCGTGACGAGCGACAACCTTGAGTGGCTGTTCTGCGGCTGGGAAATCACCACCGTGTGCTCGTTCCTCATGATTGGCTACACGCGCACGCCCGAGGCCGTCAAGAACGCCTTCACCCAGATCATCCTCAACATGCTGGGCGGCATCGCGTTTTTGGCCGGACTCATGTACCTGCACGTTAACGGCATGCCGCTGACCATCTCGGGCATGATCGAGCTTTCCGGCGCCGGAACCGCGCAATCCGCGCTGCTGGTGATGCCGGTCGTTCTGCTGTCGCTCGCCGCGCTCACCAAGGCCGCGCAGATGCCGTTCCATACCTGGCTGCTCGGTGCTATGGTTGCCCCCACGCCCACGAGCGCCCTGCTGCACTCGTCAACCATGGTCAAAGCCGGCGTGTTCCTGATGGTCAAGCTGAGCCCGCTCTATGCCATCTATCCCGTGACCGGCTTTATGGTCACGAGTGTGGGTGCCATCACGTTTTTGCTCGCTGCCCTCATGGCCATCTCGCAGAGCAACGCCAAGCGTGTGCTCGCGTACTCCACCATTTCCAACTTGGGCCTCATCAGTGCCTGCTTGGGTGTCGGCGCGCCCGAGGCCGTATGGGCGGCCATCTTCCTGATCCTGTTCCACACGGTGGCAAAGTCGTTGCTGTTCCTGTGCGTGGGCACGGCCGAGCATCATATCGGCAGCCGCAATATCGAGGACATGGACGGTATGTTCAGCCGCATGCCGCACCTGACGCGCCTGATGATGCTGGGCATCATGGGCATGTTTGTGGCGCCGTTTGGCATGCTCGTGTCCAAGTGGGGCGCCCTGGTGGCGTTTGCCCAGACCGGCAACGTGCTCATGATCATGGTTCTGGCCTTTGGCTCGGCCGCGACGTTTTACTTCTGGGGCAAGTGGCTTGCCAAGCTTTCGGGCGTCGACCCCACGGCTCAAAACGTTGAGGTCAATGTTCATAAGACCGAATGGATGGCCCTCAACACCATCGCCGCGCTGCTGATTCTGTGCTGCGTGGCGTTCCCGGTTATCTCGAGCGGTCTGGTGTCGCCTTACTTGGCCATGGTGTTTGGCCGCGTGCCGTACGTTATCGGCAAGGACGCCATGTATCTGATGGTGGTTATCGTGGCGTTTATCGCCGTGGTGCTGCTGACTTCATTCCGCGTGAGCAATAAGCCGCACGTCAACGTGTACCTTTCGGGCGTGGGAACCGATAAATATCGCCATTTCCGCGGCTCGATGGGACACGAGGTAAAGGCTGAAAAGCGCAATTGGTACTCGGAGGACGCCCTTGGCGAGAAGCGTATTGGTCCCGCGGGTAGCGTCGTGTGCTGCAGTATTATCTTGTTTGCGCTGCTGTGTTGCGCGTGGATTGGGCCCGAGCGGCTTGCCATGAGTGCGCCCTCGGTGCTGCGCGGCAAGTATTTTGAAGGCTCGGGCGTCGTGGGCATATTTATTGGTACCGTGGTGTTTGCCCTGCTGGCGCCTTTGGTTGGTGGCCTGATCGACGGCGTTGACCGCAAACTTTCGGCCCGTATGCAGGGCCGCGTGGGCCCGCGCCTGCTCCAGCCTTTCTACGACGTTGCCAAGCTGCTGCGCAAAGCCCCTGCCAGCGTAAACACCATGGACGATACCTATATGGCGTGCGCGCTCATCTTTACCGTCGTGGGCGGCGGCATCTTTGTGTCGGGCTCTAACACGCTACTGTGCGCTTTTATGGTGACGCTCGCCGCGATCTTTGTGGTGTTGGCGTCCGCCTCGACGCAAAGCCCGTTTGCCCAGGTTGGCGCCGATCGTGAGTTACTGCAGGTTATGAGTTACGAGCCCGCCGTTTTGCTGATGAGCGTGGGCCTGTACCTTGCCACCGACAGCTTTGATTCCATCGCCGTGACGGGGCAGTCGGCCCCTATCATCGTGTACAGCGCGCCCATTTTCCTCGCGTTGCTCGCGGTGCTTACCATCAAGCTGCGCAAGTCGCCGTTTGACCTTTCGTACTCGCATCACGCGCATCAGGAGATCGTCCAGGGCGTCGCCACCGAGATGAGCGGCGGCACGCTGGCCAAGATGACCCTTATGCACTGGTGCGAGACCGTGCTGTTTTTGATGTGGGTGGGCATGTTCTTTGTTTGGGACAACCCCGTGAGCTGGGTTGTAGCCCTGGTCGTGATGGCCGCGACGTATTTTGTCGAGGTCCTGATCGACAACACCTTCGCACGCAGCACCTGGCGCAGCTGCTTTAGGCTCGGATGGGGCGTGGCGCTGGTGTTTGGCCTGCTCAACCTTATGCCCATCCTCGTCGACGTATTTATTTAGGAGGCGGCATCCATGGATCATAAAATGTCGCGCTCGCCGTGGGTTATTCATTACGACGGCTCGAGCTGCAACGGATGCGATATCGAGGTGTTGGCCTCGCTCACGCCGCTGTTCGATGCGGAACGCTTTGGCGTGGTCAACACCGGCAACCCCAAGCATGCGGACATCTTTTTGGTGACGGGGTCGGTCAATGTCCAGAACCTGCCTGTCGTGCGCCAGATTTACAACCAGATGCTCGAGCCCAAGTGCGTGGTGGCCTGCGGCATCTGCGCGTGTTCGGGCGGCGTGTTCCGCGATGCCTATAACGTGACCGGCGGCGTGGACCGCGCAATTCCCGTGGATGTGTACGCGCCTGGGTGCGCCATTCGCCCCGAGACCGTGATCGATGCCATCGTGGAGGCGTGCGGCATCCTGGACCAGAAAGAGGCCGTGATGCGCGCCGGCGGCGATCCGCTTACCGTGGGCGGCGCCGCTACTTGGGACGGTGGCGTTGAGCTGGGCGAGGACGGGTTTGTGGCTGCGGGGGCCGGGGCCGGGGCCGTCGCCGGTGACGGCGTCGAGGTCAACGTGTCCACCAGGTCCGCCGCGCCCGCCGCTGCAAAGGAGGCCGAGTAATGCAAAAGGCTATCTATACCATCGTCGGGATCGACGAGCTCCTGTCGCATGTCCAGGCGCTCAAGGGCGTTGGCGCGCGCTTTGTGCAGATGCACGCCGAACGCAACGTCGACGACGGCACGTATCGCCTGGTCTATACATTTATCAACGTTCGTGCTGCTCAGGAGCATATTGTGCAGGACGGCAACTATGCGATCGAAAACCTGGTGGTTGAGGGAATTGATCAGTACCAGGAGATTCCGTCTATCAGTTCGTACTATCCGGCGGTATTCCCGTTTGAAAACGAGGCCCACGACCTGTTTGGTCTTGCCATTACCGACATGCAGATCGACTTTAAGGGCTTTTTCTACCAGGTCTCGACTGCCGAGCCCATGAGCGTTATCACGCCCGAGGTGAAGGCCGCGCGCGAGAAAGCCATGAAGGTCCGTGCGGCTGCCGAGGCCAAGGCGCGCAAGGTCGCGGCCGAGAAGGCCGCCACGGCTGCGGCTGCTGCAGGGGAAGGCGCTGCGAGCGCCGGCGATGCCGCGGGCGTCGCTGCTCAGCCCGCTGCGACTGCCGGCTCCGATGCCCAGCATGACGATGCCGCTGCCAAGGCCGCGCTCAAGGCTGCCGAGATGGAGGCAAAGCTCGCTGCCATGGATCCCGAGAAAGCGGCCAAGGTCCGCGCGGCGCTTGCCGCCAAGGCCGCCCGCGACAAGCAGAAAAAGGAGGCGTAAGGTCCATGGCTCATCGCTCCGTAATTCCGTTTGGCCCGCAGCACCCGGTGCTGCCCGAGCCGCTTCATCTGGACCTAGTGATCGAGGACGACCGCGTCATCGAAGCAATTCCGCAGATCGGCTTTGTGCACCGCGGACTCGAGAAGCTCACCGAAAAGCGCGATATGCATCAGTTTGGCTACATCGCCGAGCGCATCTGCGGCATCTGCGCCGTGGGCCATAGCTGTGGCTACGCCAGCGCCTGCGAGCGCATGCTCGGCATCGAGGTGCCTGGTCGCGTGCAGTATATCCGCACCATTCTGCATGAGCTTTCGCGCATTCACTCGCACCTGCTGTGGCTGGGCCTGCTCGCCGATGCCTTTGGCTTTGAGGCGCTGTTCTATCGTTCGTGGACGCTGCGCGAGCAGATTCTCAAGATCTTTGAGAGCACTTGCGGCGGTCGCGTGATTCTGTCGATTAACGAGATTGGCGGCCTTAAACACGACATTGAGGATTCCGAGCTGGCGGGTATTGTCCAGACGCTTGATGCCATGCGCCCCGACTACGAGGCCCTGGTGCATACGTTTTTGGACGACAATAGCTGCGGCGAGCGCCTGCATGGCGTGGGCATGATCAGCAAGAAGGACGCGCTGGAGCTTTCGATGGTCGGCCCGTTTGGTCGCGCCTCGGGCGTGGATTATGACGTGCGCATGTTTGGCGACGGTGCCTATGCGGACTTGGCTGCGTTTGAGCCCATCGTTGCTAGCGATGGCGACTGCTATGCCCGCTGCCAGGTGCGTTGTGCCGAGGTCACGCAGGCCATGGACATTATCAAGGAGCTTGTCGGCAAGATTCCGCACGACGGCATTGGCGGGCGTACCAAGCTCACACCGGCCGACGGCGCGCGCGGCGAGGTTGTGATTGAGCAGCCGCGCGGCGAGGCGTACTACTATGTGCGCGGCAACGGCACCAAGAACCTGGACCGTTTCCGCGTGCGCACGCCGACGTCGCAGAACCTGGCGGGTCTGACGCATGCGCTGCAGGGCGTGCTCCTTGCCAACGTGCCCATGATTATCCTGACCATCGACCCCTGCATTAGCTGCACGGAAAGGTAGGCGCGGCATGAGTTTGCTGACATTTGCCAAGACGGCCTTGGGCTCTATGGTCAAGCAGCCGGTAACGGTGTGCTATCCGCAGGAGAAGCTGGCGGCGCCCGAGCGCTTGCGCGGGCATATCGTCAACGACATGGATGTGTGCATTTGCTGTGGTATGTGCGCACGTCGCTGCCCGGCGGGCGCGCTCGCGGTCGATCGCAAGGGTGGTACCTGGTCGATTGACCCGTATGCCTGCGTGGTGTGCGGTGAGTGCATCGAAAGCTGTCCCAAACACTGCCTGACTATGGATACCGCCCGCACTCCAGTTGCGGCGGACAAGACTCCCACGGTAGAAACCAAGCCGGAGTAGCGTTGGGATGGGGCTGGTATAGCGCTGGAATAGGGGCCGGTGGGGCAAAAATGCCCCACCGGCCCCGCGCTTAAACGCGCGGTTGGGCTGCCACGAACAAAACTATGCCGGATTACGGGGCTGGATTGCGAATCCCCAACCATACAGAAAATCGAAAAACAAAACCGACGCTCCTATAAGTTGTCAAGAGGCAGTTTGCGGGAGCGTTCTCTCCAATTCGCACAGGAGCTCGTAATACCTCCTCTCCAGTTTCGTCGACCGC